>NZ_JBGFFX010000001.1:0-766989 GCF_041224955.1 Erwinia aeris
ACAGGGCGTTCTGTCTCTGCTGCAGTAATCTCGCACGACACGTTTCGTCGACCCGGCTACGGCCGGGTTTTTTCTGTCTTGCCCACATAAGATGGCGCGGAGAAAAAGTATGAATCGTCTTTTAATTACTATTGATCAACTTAACCGGTTAACTGATACAGAAACGACCCTGATGGATGTGGTCGAGCATTTTCACGCGCAGGGCTGGCAGATTGACCTGGTCACGCGACTGGTGGAAGGCACCTATTTACGGCGGCTGAAGGCGTTGCAGCGAAGCGGCAACGTGCAGTGCTTTATGGAAGATGAGCATCCGCTGGCGGCCCACTACGATTTGATCTGGATTTGCCAGGGCTACATGAGTCTGAAAATGATCTCGGCTCTGCAGAAAGGCGAAATATCTGGCGTTTGCGTTTTTCAGCACTACTACGCCTATGCGGACCAGGACCTGCCCTATGGCGCGGCGCTGGAAAACAAACTGGCGGCCTACAGCCTGGCCGTTTCCGCCATCTCCTATGCGAAACTCGCGCTGAAAGGCATCGATCAACGCAAACTCCATATATTTCCTCTTTCCGTTAGCGACAGCTTCGCTCAGGTACAGCCGCAGGCTATGCCGCCGCTGTCGCGCATTTTGCTGATCTCTGAAGAACAAAATGACGCCATTGGCGAGCTGCGGACGCTGCTGGCCGCGAAGGGCATCAGCCTTGACCATATCAACGCCCGACGTCGCGAGGTTGAGCTGACGCCTGAGTTCCTTTCCACCTATCAGCTGGTGATGGCACAGACTCGTCCGGTGGTCCAGGCGCTGGCTGCCGGTGTCCCTGTTTATCTTACCGATACGGTTTCCGGCGCGGGCTATGTAAACGGCGAAACGCTGGAAGCGGGGCTGGATTCGCATTTCCTTGCCGATTACGGCAGTGCACCGCATCAAAGCCCTGAAGAGTGGGTACAGGATATCGTTGAGCCTTATGCCGATGCCTGGCAGTGGACGCAGGACTTCCGCGAAGAAGCTTTCCGGCAGTGGTCGCTCAGCGCGCAGATCGAAGCCGTGCTGGCCCGCTTGCCGAAAGCGGACAGGCTGCAGGTTACCGAAGCCGAAGCCGCCAGCCTGACGCTGCACCGCAAGGTGATTGCCGACGACGCCGAAAAATCCCGCGTGCTGGAAAGCTGGCTGAAAACGCGCCAGCCTTCCGAAGCGCGCATCAGCGTGCTGCTCTCCTTTATTAACCAGATGCCGGAAACCGGCAATATCGGCCTGGCGATCCTCGATCCGCACGGCGACAGCGCCGCCGTTGAGAAGACGCTTGCCTCGCTGGAGGCTCAGTATCTACAGCCGGCCCTGGTGGAAAAAGTGCGCGACAGCCAGCAGCTGGCCGGGCTGTTCAGCCAGACGCAGGCCGATTCCTTGCTGCTGGTCACCGCCGGCAGCGAGCTGATGCCGTGGGCGCTGCTGGTCTTTGCCGAGCACCGTCTGCGCCAGCCTGACGCCGCGCTCTGGTACTGCGACAGCGTCACGGGCGAAACCCTGCTGGCCGCCGAAAGCCTGTTTAAACCCGATCTGAATATCGATCTACTGCGCAGCCAGCCCTATATTGGCGAACAGATGCTGATTAACGTCGCGGACGCGCGTGAGGCGGGCGGTTTCGACGCTGGTTTTACGCGCCTGGGCGGCATCGATCTGGCGTGGAAATTTATCGAAACCCGCGGCGCGCAGTCCATCGGCCATATCGCCGATGCGCTGATGCTGGTGCCGGAAACGGCGGAAAGCTGGCTACAGCTGCCGGAAATCGTGGCGGAAAGCGCGGCCGTGACCGCTGCGCATCTGGCGCGCTGCAATCTGCCCGCCGTGGTCGAGCCGGGCCTGCTACCGGGGCTGCATCGCGTACGCTTTACTCATCAGCAGCAGCCGCTGGTTTCCATTGTCATCCCGACGCGCGATCGCCTGCCGCTGCTGCGCCGCTGCATCGAAAGCCTGATGGAAAAAACGCAGTGGCCACATTATGAACTGCTGATCGTGGACAACAATTCTCAGGACGAGGCGACCTGTGACTATCTGGCGCAGCTTGAGGCGCTGAATATCGCTCAGCTGCGCGTGCTGCGCTGGCCGCAGGCGTTCAGCTTCTCCGCGATCAATAATTTTGCCGCCGAGCAGGCGCGCGGCGATCTGCTGCTGTTTTTAAATAATGATACCGAAATCGTTGAGGGCGAGTGGCTGTCGGCGATGGTCGAACACGCCACGCGTCCCGAAGTGGGCATTGTGGGCGCGCGGCTGGAATACCACGACGGGCGCATCCAGCATGCCGGCATCGTCGCGGGCGTGGGCCTCGGCGTCTCGCCGGTTTACGACGGCGTCAGCGTGGATAACACCGGCTATATGCAGCGCCTGCAATCGATCCTGAACGTGACCGCCGTCAGCGCGGCCTGCATGATGGTGCCGAAAGAGGTCTTTGTCGAGCTGGGCGGCTTCAGCGTCGATGAGTTCCCGGTCTACCTGGGCGACGTGGATTTTGCGCTGAAGGCGCGTGCCAGCGGCTATCTCACCGTATGGACGCCTTATGCGCGTCTGCTGCATATGGGCGGCGCAACCCGCGTGCTGGGCGAAGAAGTCGGCATTGCGTCCCATGTCGGGCCGGAGATGTTTGATACGCTGCGTGAAAAATGGCGCGGGCAGCTCAGCGTGGATGTCAGCTATAACCGTCAGCTCACCAAGGTTGGCGGCAACTTCCAGCTGGGCACGCGTCAGTCGCGCTATCAGCAGCCGCTGCCGGGCCGACCGCTGCCGGTAATGATGGCCTGTCATAAAAACCTGACCGGCTGCGGCAACTATCGCGTGATCAAGCCGTTCAAGGCGCTGGAAGGCAATCTGATACTGGAAGGCGGCCTGACGCACGGCCTGCCTGCGGTGATGGAGGTGGCGGAAATACAGCCCGATACGCTGCTGCTGGAGCTGGTGACCGACGTCTCCATCCCCGAGCGCGTGAAGCAGTATCGTCAGGTCAGCAATACCAAAATCATTATGGAATACGATGACTACATTCCAAACCTGCCGCTGAAAAGCGTCTTCCGCAAGCAGCTGCCGAAGGATATCGTGCGCCAGCTGCGCCGTTCGGTAGAGCAGGCGGACTGGCTGGTGGTCTCCACCGTGCCGCTGGCCGAAGCCTATGCGCCGTTCCATCACGACATTCGCGTGGCGCAGAACCGCCTGGACGATCAGTGGGCCGCGCTTAACAGCCTGCGTCGTCAGGGGAAAAAGCCGCGCGTCGGCTGGGCGGGCGGCAGCAGCCATACCGGCGACCTGGAAATCCTTCTGCCCTTTATGAAAGAGCTGGAAAACGAGGTCGAGTGGGTCTTTATGGGCATGAAGCCGCAGAACGTGAAGTGCGAATTCCACTACGGCGTGCCGTTCGAGTTTTATCCCGAAAAGCTGGCGACGCTGAACCTGGATCTGGCGCTGGTGCCGCTGGAGATGAACTTCTTTAACGAGTGTAAAAGTAACCTGCGTCTGCTGGAGCTTGGCGCCTGCGGTGTGCCGGTGATCTGTACCGATATTGAGCCTTACCGCTGCGATCTGCCGGTCACCCGCGTAACCAACCGCTACAAAGACTGGATGAACGCCATTCGCGAACATCTGGCCGATATGGACGCGCTGGCGGCCAGGGGCGACGCGCTGCGCGCCGGCGTATTCCGCGACTGGATGCTGCGTGACGAAGGCCTGACGGACTGGCAGAACGCCTGGCTGCCGCGAGGCTAGTTTCAGGTGATTTTTATGGCTGACCGGGAGCGCCTGGTCAGCCCGCTCTAATTAAAAAGTACGGCTCGCAAGGGGGCAGGATGATTGGCGGAAAAAAAATTGGCGTAGGCATCGTGACCTATAATCGCAAAGCCGGACTGATAAAACTTTATCAGTCGCTGCCTCGCGATATTATCGACGCGTTAGTCGTGGTTAACGACGGCGCTTATTATCCCGAACTCGGCGAGCTGGATTGCCATCTTCACCATAACGAAGTGAATCAGGGCGTTGGCCGCAGCAAAAATATTGCGTTGCGCTATCTTCAGGCTCAGGAAGTCGACCATTTCTTTCTGATCGAAGATGATATTTTCGTTAAGGATTCGTCCGTTTTTGCCCGTTATATCGAATTATCTGCCCGCACCGGCATTCAACATTTTAATTTTAGCCAGCATGGCGATAAAAATGTGCAGCCGGACTGTACGCCGCGTCCTTGCTATATTATGGATTACGGCGATTTTGTTATGCCGCTGTATCCGGCCTGCGTGGGCGCATTCTGCTATTACTCCAGAGCCTGCCTGGAAAAAGTCGGGCTGATGGATGAAATTTACTATAACGCCGTGGAGCATCTCGACCACACCTATGCCGTTATTAAAGCGGGACTGCATCCGTCCTATCACTATTTCCCGGATTTGGATAATTCAGGCCAGTATCTGGGCGATGAAGGCTGGAGCCCGCAGCAGTCAACGATTTCCGGCAAGCTCTCTTCCCGGGCCATAAGCCTGGTCGCTGCGACGTACTTCCAGGAAAAGCATGGCTGCCTGCCGCCGAAAATTCCTGTGGTATCGACCGAGGCATTGAAAAAAGAGCTGGCTACGCTGAAAAAGCGTTATGCCATTAGCGCCAGCCTGGTTAGCTAACCGTTTTCTGCGTTATTCACTTCTGCTTCTCTGGCACGCTTCGCTTTTCTGGCGAAGCGGGTCTTTTTATCTCGCCTGTTTTTTTTGCCTGAAACTTGCCGTCTGGCCCGTATCCAAAAGCCGCTTATTTTGTTATCACACTCAGGTTTTGCCCTTGCGGCACTGGAGAAAAAATGCGCCAGGCCGATAACTCTTTTTTATAACAATTCATTTTGATCCTCTTGCGGAGTGTGACATGCGCTTCAATTACGACCTGCTGCCTGGCGAACTGTTGCCGTTCGATGAAATTGCCGAACGCTATGGCCAGAAATACCCTGAGGATAAATCGCTAACCCCTCATGGATTACTCAGTCCTTCTACCTCCAGCAAGAACTGGATTATCCGGGCGATTTTCGCCAGCAGGGATATCCACGGCGCGCTGGAGGATGTGCTTTTTATCTCTAACGACAACGAACGTAAAAACTATTTGCAGCGCTTTGAGCACTACCTGCAAAAACAGGAGAGCTTTCTCTATTTTCGTCGCCCGCCCGCACCCGCACCGTGGAACGTCTGGAAGGTGATGGGCGAGAGCAAGGTGGTGGCGATGCTGGATCCGGCCTCGATTATGGCGCAAAGCCTGATGGCACAGCGTGGTTTTACGCTCAGCCTGCTGCGCACCGATGAGGAAGACGAGTACTGGCAGCTGTACGACAGCCAGACGCGGCCCTGTTTTGAATATGCGAGACAGCTCCAGTTCCTGGTGGTGCTCAGCTCGCCGCTGCTGCCGCCTACGGCAGGCGTAATGCCCGGCACGCAGGTAGGGCGCCGCGTCAAAGCGCGTCTCTGGCAGCGCATCAGCCAGCAGTCTTTCAGCACGGCGGTGCGTGAACGCTACGGCGCCTGTGTGATCACCGGCACCAAAGTGCATGAAAATGCCAGCTACCCGTGGGTAGAGGCCTGCCATATTGTGACGGAAGAGAACGAAAGCGGTTTTCTGAAAGATAATAACGTGGATAACGGGCTTTTTCTGCGCAGCGACCTGCAACGGCTGTTCGCCAGCCATCTGCTGCTGATCGACGGCGAGACAGGCAAAGTCTCTTTCCGGCACAGTCTGCCCGCCGATGAAGAGTTAAGCACTGCTTATCAGGATCTTGCCGGTAAAACCTGTGCATTATGGGAGCAGGTACCCACAGCGACACGGCAGAGACTGCTAAGGTTGCGTTAGCTTTCCGTAAAAAGCGGTGCCCGACGCCGCTTTTTTCCACAAAAATGAAATAACCCGCCTTTTTTACCGCTATTCCTCCAATCAATCCGCACTACAGAAACAGATAATCATGCCGATAACTTAACTAACGCAGGATAGTCATAGTGAACGATCTATATACCGTCGGTGGCGTGATGGATAAAAACTCGCTGTGGCAGCGCTATGTGCCGCTGGTGCGTCATGAGGCGCTGCGCTTACAGGTCAGGTTGCCAGCCAGTGTTGAACTGGACGACCTCCTGCAGGCGGGTGGCATTGGGCTGCTGAATGCCGTCGAACGTTACGATGCGCTGCAGGGCACGGCATTTACTACCTATGCCGTACAGCGCATACGTGGCGCGATGCTGGATGAATTACGTAGCCGTGACTGGGCGCCTCGCAGCGTGCGTCGTAACGCGCGCGAAGTCGCCACCGCCATGCATCGCGTCGAACAAAGTCTTGGAAGGCCGGCCAGCGAGCAGGAAGTCGCGGCACAGCTGGACGTGTCATTAGAAGAGTACCGGCAGATCCTGCTGGATACCAATAATAGCCAGCTGTTCTCTTACGACGAATATCGTGAGGAACATGGCGACAGCGCGGAGCTGGTGACGGAAGGCCACGAAGAGGCTAACCCGCTACACCAGTTAATGGAAGGGAATCTGCGCGAACGCGTCATTGAAGCGATCGAGGCGCTGCCCGAACGCGAAAAAATGGTGCTGACGCTTTATTACCAGGAAGAGCTGAATCTGAAAGAGATTGGCGCAGTGCTGGAGGTCGGGGAATCCCGTGTCAGCCAGCTGCACAGTCAGGCGATAAAACGCCTGCGCGCCCGGTTAACGGGAGCGCGCTGACGGAGTCAGTTTTGCACTCTCAACACCAACCGGGGACTCCAAATGGGATCCAAAATTAAAATGAGGCCGCTGAGCCGCTATTTGAAAGATTTTAAGCACAGCCAGACTAACTGTTCACACTGTAGTAAAGTTCTCGACCGTATGGCGTTGGTTTTCCGCGGGCAGATCATCAATAAAGAGGCGATCGCCCGCATGGACCAGCCGATTGACGACCAGGTCTGGTCAAAGCTCCAGCTTGAGCTGACCGCGCTGTGTCGTTTTTGCAGTGATATTTACTGCAATACGAATCCTACCTATTTTGACATCATGGCGTTTAAACAGTATCTGTTTGAGCAGACCGAGATGAGCCACAGCACGATTCGCGAATATGTTGTTCGCCTGCGTCGCCTTGACGGGATGCTGTCGGCCCGTAATTTTCCGGCGGAAAGATTGGCCGGCAACAGCTGGCACGAATGTCTGGAAAACGATCTTCCCGATGCGGGCAACAATAATTACCGCATCGCCCTGCGCAAATACGATCAGTTTTTAGGCTGGCAGCGCAATTAGATTGGGACGACAGCCTCTTTTACGTTACCTTTTAGCTATGTTTTGTAAAACCGTAATAACTTTTCCTGCGTTGTTAAGGGATTGGTTAAGTAAAGGCTTACAAAATAAACTTATAAAAAAAATACCTCTGAAAAAGTTACAGCGGTTTGTAACGGTTTCTGACATGTCTGAATGTGGGCATGACGTGGACATCAGGGCAGCGCAATATCGCTGCCCTGAATTTACAGTATCAGCAGTCCTGAACTGTTAATCTGCCAGCCAACGGCCCCAGCGCGATGGTATTTTCCCGATCTCAAAGCTATATGCGCATAACTCATCGTCAGCGCTATGCTTGCGAGCCCACACATTTGCTGTAAAACATGATATTTCCCTCGTTCATCATGACGTGACCAGTAAATATATGCCGCAATATGTGGAGTGATTGGCCTGGCGGGATATCGGGTTTAATTTGTTTGCGCACCCCACAGAATTTTCTGCAATCGACATTAAACAAGCTGGTGCTGGCTGTCGACATCATGTTGTGTTCTGGCTCTGCCGAAATCGGAACCGCACGCCGTTTACCGTTTTTGGTTTTCAAATACATGACGCGACAGTTAACAATCTGCGACCGTTTTAAAGTGACAACTTCTGTCCGGCGCCCGACTGCACTGAGTGCTACCAGAGCCACCAGGCGCGCATCACCGGCCAGCGTATTGAACAGGGCGGCGATTTCATCTTTGCTAAATGACATCTCCTGGATCAGTACAGGCAGTGAGCCAGATCCTCTAATCGGATCCTCACCCGAGCATTCGCTAATCTCCGCCAGCCGTGTGAACATGCCTGGCAGTGGGTAGATCTCACGATTATTCGCGCCGGGCTAAACAACTGTGAACCAATGCCTGATGCAACATCAGTTGAACATCAGTTGAACATCTGAAAATTGCTCCCTAAAAGCAATGCGTGTTGCGCACCGCGCATCGGCGGTGTTATTATGCGCATAACGCAACACAGGGAGTGATTAACGTGATCAGGAGTTTTAAGCATAAGGGGCTGAAGAAATTTTTTGAAACTGGCTCAACGGCTGGGATTGATTCACGCAACGCTGACAAAATCGCGTTTCGCTTGTCTGCACTGGATAACGCTAAAATCATTGATGACGTTGATATTGCCGGTTTTAACCTGCATCCCCTGCGAGGGGATCGGGCGGGGATCTGGTCTGTGACGGTAACAGGCAACTGGCGAATAACCTTTGAATTTACAGACGGTGATGTATTTATCATTAATATGGAGGACTACCACTGATGGGCAGAATGTTTAATCCCCCTCATCCTGGGGGGCTAATCCGCGAGTCTATGGAATCGCTCGGGCTGAGCGCACGTCAGCTTGCATCGGCGCTGCACGTTGCACCCTCAACGGTTCAGCGGTTAATTGTGAGTAAGTCTGACATATCTCCTGAGATGGCGCTAAGACTTGCAGCCGTCCTGGGTGGTTCTGCTGACGTGTGGTTGGCAATGCAGCGCGATCACGATTTATGGCGTGCACGGCAGCGTATCGATCTGTCAGTGCTGCACAGATTGCAGCCTGCATAAGCGCATAAAAAACCCCGCGTTTGCGGGGTGTCCGCTATCTGGCTTGTAACAAATCTAACGCCATCTGCCGTTCTTCCGGCGTAATCAGCCCAATCAGTTTTTTTTCAGCAGGTCGTTACCGGCGCGCGCTGGGCTGAGCGTATGCGAAAACGACTGATTCGTCACGAAAGTGTGGTCGCATTCCACGTCAGAGCACTGGCAATAAATATCTGACGGTTCGGGATGCTTGCGGTTAGTCTTCCGTATGATTGCTTTGGCATTGCATTGCGGGAAAATAATTTTTAGTACGCGCATAGCCATACTCATTCATCAACCAACGCACTGACAACTCGCGCCCAAGGGCTACTGTACCGATCGCAAAGTGAAAAGTTGAAGCCAGTTTCACTTTTTTCCAGAAAATATTGGGGAAGTATCGTATAAAATGCAACATACGGAAAAGAATACAGTTCTTGCTGTTTTTCGCAATTTGAATGAAATTTCAAGAGGGAGAATATGCAGGGGCGATTAATTTTTTAAATTAAAACTATACGTTAAAAAAATTATTATTCTTTAAGGAGCTGAAATACCTTACGGATAGAAATAGCTATCCCTGTTAGTTATTCTTGACACGGTTTATTGGACGAAAGGGAAAATGTATGGATGCAAAATCTATTGCCCGTGGGGTAGTTGAGGGTATCTCGTCAGTACCTTCTGGGATGTATGACGGCGTAATCAGAACCTGGCATCTGATGAAAATCTTGATATGGTTTATTTTTTGGTCGAGCCTGCGCTTGAACCTTATCTGAAATATATCAACAGTAGCCCAATGATTTGTAAGGCGGTTCAGCATGAACTCTGCAAAATCCTCGCTAAGTAAATTGGGCAAAATTGCCAGCTGGGGCACTTCTCATTTTCTCGAGGCCATGATTACCGGACTTTGCTCAATAGCTGCTTTTTTGTCGTTGTTTCTGCTGGAGGGCGGTGTAATGAAAACAGTTGGCTTTGTCGGCTTCTTTGTTTTGGGATACCTGCTTTCACTTGGACTCGGACTGCTGAGAGGAGAGCGTTAGCGCTTTGCTTTCACCTGGACCTGGACTATTGAGAGGAGAGCGTTAGCGCTTTGCGATCCCTGATAGCTTATAATATGCAAGCCCGCCTGGAAGCGGGTTTTTTTATATAGTCAATGTGTGGTATTGGCTTAAAACCATTTTTTTCAATATGTTATCCTTGCCTTCGCAACAGTAAGGATGACTTTTTGCTGCTGTGGAGGCTACGTTGTCCTTACATCTTTTACACTCATTTCCCCGTCTGGAACTGCTTGGCGCACCGACGCCGCTTGAGCATCTGCCTCGTCTTTCCGATTATCTGGGGCGCGATATTTTTATCAAACGCGACGACTTCACGCCCGTAGCCCTGGGCGGCAACAAACTGCGCAAGCTTGAGTTCCTGGCGGCGGATGCGCTGCGCCAGGGCGCGGACGTGCTGCTGACCGCCGGCGCTATCCAGTCTAACCATGTCCGTCAAACCGCCGCCGTGGCCGCAAAGCTGGGCCTGAAGTGCGTGGCGCTGCTGGAAAATCCGGGCATTACCCATCTTGAAAATTACGCCACTAACGGCAATCGCCTGCTGCTGGACCTGATGGATGTGGAAGTAGTCATGGTTGATGCGCTGCACGATCCCGCCGCGCAGCTGGCTGAACAGTGTACGCGGCTGGAAGCGCAGGGCTTTCGGCCTTATGTAGTGCCGGTTGGCGGCTCCAACGCGCTGGGCGCGCTGGGATACGTAGAATGTGCTCAGGAAATTGCTCATCAGAGCGAAGGCGTGGTAGATTTTGCCGCTGTCGTTGTTGCCTCCGGCAGTGCCGGAACCCATGCCGGTCTCGCCGTAGGACTGGAGCAGCTGCTGCCGGACACCGAGCTGGTTGGCGTAACCGTTTCGCGCAGCGTTGCTGAACAGCAGCCTAAAGTGGTCGCTATTCAAAAGGCGCTCGCCGCGCAGCTTGAGCTAACAGCGCAGGCGCCCGTGACGCTCTGGGACGACTATTTCGCGCCGGGCTACGGGATGCCGAGCGAAGAGGGCACGGAAGCGATCAAACTGTTGGCCAGGCTTGAAGGGATATTTCTGGACCCGGTCTATACTGGCAAGGTAATGGCCGGATTGATTGACGGCATCGCACAAAAGCGTTTTCGCCGCGAAGGCCCGCTACTGTTCGTTCACACGGGTGGTTCGCCGGCGCTGTTTGCTTATCATCCTCTGCGGTGATCCGCGGGCCTTCGGAAAGAAAGCTGACTACACACTATTAATCTGCATCTCAACATGGAGCGCTTATGAATTTTTCTCTGGTTCGTCGCCAACTGGTAACGGGAATGATGTCGCTGGCGCTGGTGGCTGGCGTTGCCACCAAGGCTACTGCTGCCCCGGAAAACCTGCTGAATAAAGTAAAAGAACGCGGCACGCTGCTGGTGGGCCTGGAAGGAACCTATCCGCCATTCAGCTTCCAGGACGAAAACGGCAAACTGGCCGGTTTTGAGGTCGATTTCGCCAACGCCCTGGCACAGCATCTGGGCGTCAAGGCCAGCCTGAAACCGACCAAGTGGGACGGCATGTTGGCCTCGCTGGACTCAAAGCGCATCGATGTGGTGATCAACCAGGTCACCATCTCCGACGAGCGCAAAAAGAAGTATGACTTCTCTACGCCTTATACCGTTTCCGGTATCCAGGCGCTGACCAAAGCCGATAAGGCCGACAGCATCACTAAGCCTGCCGATCTCAGCGGCAAAAAAGTGGGGCTGGGACTGGGCACCAACTACGAGCAGTGGCTGCGTGAAAACGTGAAGAACGTCGATATCCGTACTTATGACGACGATCCAACTAAATATCAGGATCTGCGCGTTGGCCGAATTGATGCGATCCTGGTTGACCGTCTGGCCGCGCTGGATCTGGTGAAGAAAACCGGTAAAACGCTGGCGGTAGCCGGCCCGGCCTTCTCTCGTCAGGAAGCGGGCGTGGCGCTGCGCAAAGACAACCCGGAAATGCTGGCGGCGGTCGATAAAGCCATTGCGGACATGCAGAAAGACGGTTCGCTGGCTAAGATTTCCGACAAATGGTTTGGCGTGGACGTAACTAAATAATGCAGGAAAGTTTACAACTGGTGCTGGATTCAGCACCATTTTTACTGAAAGGCGCGCTTTTCACCCTCCAGCTCAGCATCGGCGGCATGTTCTTCGGGCTGCTGCTGGGCTTCGTGCTGGCGATGATGCGTCTTTCCCACTTCTGGCCCATAGCCTGGCTGTCGCGTTTCTACGTGTCGATATTTCGCGGCACGCCGCTGATCGCCCAGCTGTTTATGATCTACTACGGCCTGCCGCAGTTCGGCATTGAGCTGGATCCAATCCCTTCCGCCATGATTGGCCTGTCGCTGAATACGGCGGCCTACGCTTCCGAATCGCTGCGCGGTGCTATCGCCGCCATCGAGCGCGGCCAGTGGGAAGCGGCGGCCAGTATCGGCATGACGCGCTGGCAGACGCTGCGCCGGGTTATTCTGCCGCAGGCCGCCCGTACCGCGCTGCCGCCGTTAGGCAACAGCTTTATCAGCCTCGTGAAAGATACCTCGCTGGCCGCCACCATTCAGGTGCCGGAGCTGTTCCGCCAGGCGCAGCTGATCACCTCGCGCACGCTGGAAGTTTTTACCATGTATCTGGCGGCTTCGCTGATTTACTGGGTGATGGCGACTTTACTCTCCATGCTGCAAAGCAGGCTGGAAAACCACGTTAACCGCCAGGATCGGGAGGCAAAATGAGCGCCATTGAAGTCAGCGGGCTGGTGAAGAAATTTAACGGCCACACGGTGCTGCACGATATCGATCTGGAGGTCGCTTCGGGCGAAGTGGTGGCGATAATCGGCCCAAGCGGCTCGGGCAAAACCACGCTGCTGCGCAGCATCAATCTGCTGGAAACCCCGGACAGCGGCACCATTAAAGTGGGCAATATCCGTATTGATGCCGCCGCCGGCATGAACCGTCAGAAAGAGCAGGTACGCCGTCTGCGCCAGCAGGTAGGCTTTGTTTTCCAGAACTTTAATCTGTTTCCCCATCGTTCGGTGCTGGAAAACATCATTGAAGGGCCAACCATCGTGAAAGGCGAACCAAAAGCCGAAGCGGTGGCGCGTGCGCGTCAGCTGCTGGAGAAGGTTGGGCTGGCGGGCAGGGAAGAGAGCTATCCGCGTCGGCTTTCCGGCGGCCAGCAGCAGCGCGTGGCTATCGCCCGTGCGCTGGCGATGCGCCCGGAGGTGATCCTGTTCGATGAGCCGACCTCCGCGCTGGATCCCGAGCTGGTAGGCGAAGTGCTCAATACCATCAGGGCGCTGGCGCAGGAGAAGCGCACTATGGTTATCGTCACGCATGAGATGAGCTTTGCGCGTGACGTTGCCGATCGCGCCATCTTTATGGATCAGGGTCGCATCGTGGAGCAGGGCAGCGCAAAAGCACTGTTCAGCCATCCCGAACACCCGCGCACCCGTCAGTTCCTGGAAAAGTTTCTTTCGCAATAACCCTGTAAAATTGCCGGTTAATTCCGGCAATTTTCAGCGCGCCAGCTGAATAAGCTTTTTCTTAAATATCTTTCATGCCGCTTCGTTATAAAATAGCCGTTCTTCCTGCGTAAACAGCTCTCCCGCCTGTGCTTTCCCTTACCCGCCTTCGTTTTGGAGAAGTTCCTTAAGATGTCAGTCTCTTAAAAGAGGAATAATTTATTAACTTATTGCAAATTTCCAGGGTAAGGTAAATTCGCTTCGCGAGAAGAGGAATGTTCTGAATATGCATGATGCCGGGCATGACTAAGTATTCAGGGCCAGCAGCAGCCACATTGTATATATTTGTCAGCGTACGGTCAGGGCCAGATAATATTAAATATCTCGGCTACGGGGAGGTATCGCTACCTCATGTTATCCCAGTTTATGACGGTCGGAGTAATATAATGAATACGACTCAAAAGCAGGATATTGCCTGGATAAACAGTTTAAAAGGCCTCTGCATTTTACTCGTGGTTTTATATCATGTTGTCCTGCCAGGCTATGCCGAAATGATTGGCCATCTGGTTGCTGGCTTTATGCCTGCTAAATTATGGCTGGCCTTTAATAATTATCTTTCGCCGCTGAGGATGCCCGCCTTTTTCTTTGTCTCTGGCCTGCTGGCGACCAACGGCATTATTAACCGTCCATGGAAGCAGGTTTTTACCAGTCGCGTTACCAATCTTTTCTATCTCTATTTCCTTTGGGGCGTGATCCAATGGCTGATGATCCGGGGCGTCTCCAATGAGGTGATGGGCGAACAGCTCTCCAAAAACACCAACGCGGCCTGGGCGGCCACGCCGGTGGAGTCGGTTAAATTAATGCTGCTGGCGATGAGCTCCTCCTGGTATCTTTATGCGCTTGGCCTGTTTTTTGTGTTCGCCAAACTGTTCCGCGAGCAGCGGCTTGCGATGATGACCATTGCGGTTTTGCTGAATTACGCCGCCGTCATGAAAATCATCCCAGGCTGGGGACCGGAAAGCGTCGCGCAGTATCTGATCTTCTTCCTGCTGGGTACCTTTTACAGCAGCACTTTGCTGCGCTGGAGCGAATGGCGTCGCAGCAATCTGGTGCCCTGGGCCGCGCTGATAGCGCTGTCGCTGATCCACGCTAAGCTCGGTATTCCCCATAGCCTGTTCCTGTGTGCGCTCGCTGTTTTAATCTCCGTCGCCGCCTGCCGGACGCTGAATCGCTACTTTACGCTGGGCTGGCTAAACTGGCTGGGCAGAAACACGCTGCAAATTTACGTGCTGCACCGCATCTTTATCGAATTCTTTGGCATGTCCGCCATTTTGTTCGCGGAACATCATCAGCTGTTCGCTAACAAAGCGTTCTCCATGCTGTGGGCGACAGCTTTCCCGGTGGTAATGGTGGCGCTGTGCGCGGGCTGTTCGGTAGGCGTGTGGACGTTGCTTAATCGGGGCATCGGCAAAAATCTGTTTATCTATCCACGGCTGCTGCGTGTCAAAGTTGATGCCTGACAGAAAACACCAGGCGTAAGAAGGCCGCTTATTAGCGGCCTTTTTCTTATGACTTTAAACGCATCAGGTGGCTACTTTTTCCGGTCAGCCGCGCGGCTAAACCAAAAAAGGGGCGAACTGCTTCGCCCCTTGTACGGAATCCGCTGCTTTAAGCCTGTCGGGCAGGCCGACGGGCGCGTTAGCCGATGGTCATCAGGCTGGCGTTGCCGCCTGCCGCTGCGGTATTGACGCTCAGCGAGCGCTCAATCAGCAGGCGTTCCAGCAGCAGATTGGTTTCGCCGCGGGCAAAGCCCTGGACGGAAACAATCGCGCCTTCACGAGCGGCCACCGTTTCGCAAACTGTTCTGAGCTGATCGGCATCGCCGTGGTAAATCACCGCCTCAAACTCGTTATGCTGCGCCAGCGGTTCGACCGCAAAGTCGATACGGCTCTGCACGGCTGTGGGCAGTTTCTTCGCCAGCGCGCGATGCAGTTCATCATCCTGCCACAGCGCGCGGCTGCCCACGGCGGTGACCGCCGCCAGCTGCACCAGCGCATCCTGCTCGTTATCCGCCAGGCAGACCACGCGCTCGCGCGGCAGCAGGGTAAAGGTGTTGCGTTCGCCCGTCGGGCCGGGCAGCAGGCGAACGGTGCCGCTCTGGCCCAGCTCGGCAAACTGTTTGCAGACCGCAGCCAGCTCCGGCTTGTCTTTCGCCCACTCCGTCAGCGCCTGATGAGTGGTCAGCAGCACCGGACGCAGCGCCGCATCAACCGGACGCTCGACGTCCTGGCGATCCAGCGTAACCTTCAGCGCGCCATCCGGGCGATGCGAGAGCAGACGATAGAGATAGAGCGGGCCGCCCGCTTTCGGGCCGGTGCCGGACAGGCCTTCGCCACCGAACGGCTGGACGCCTACGACGGCCCCTACCATATTGCGGTTGACGTACAGGTTGCCGACTTTGGCGCGGCTGGTGACCTGATTGATGGTTTCATCAATACGGGTATGCACGCCCAGCGTCAGGCCGTAGCCGGAAGCGTTGATCTGCTCAATGATTTTCGGCAGCGTGCTGCGGTTGTAGCGCACCACGTGCAGCACCGGCCCGAAAATTTCCTTATCCAGATCGGCGACGTTTTCCAGCTCAATCAGCGTTGGCGGAATAAAGGTGCCGGTCTGCCACTCTTTGCTGTCGTGCTTATCGTTAAACGCCGCCTGATACACTTTCATGCCTTTGCTGCGCATCGCCTGAATATGGCGTTCGATATTTTCTTTCGCTTCGCTGTCGATCACCGGCCCGATATCGGTAGACAGGCGCTCCGGGTTGCCCATACGGCATTCGGCCATCGCGCCGCGCAGCATTTGCAGCGTGTGGTCGGCAACATCATCCTGAATACAGAGCAGACGCAGGGCAGAGCAGCGTTGACCGGCGCTGTCAAAGGCAGAAGCCACGATATCGACCACGACCTGTTCCGTCAGCGCGGAGGAGTCCACGATCATGGTGTTCATGCCGCCGGTTTCCGCAATCAGCGGCGTCGGTCTGCCTTGCGGATCCAGACGACCGGCCAGATTACGTTGCAGTAGCGTTGCTACGGCAGTCGACCCGGTAAACATCACGCCGCGTACGCGGTCGTCGCCGGTCAGCTGAGCGCCGACGGTTTCACCCAGGCCCGGCAGCAGCTGTAGGGCACCCACCGGCACGCCCGCTTCATGCAGAATAGCGACGGCGGCAGCGGCCACCAGCGGCGTCTGCTCGGCAGGCTTGGCCAGCACGCTGTTGCCTGCTGCCAGCGCTGCGGCAATTTGACCGGTGAAGATTGCCAGCGGGAAGTTCCACGGGCTGATGCAAACCACCGGGCCAAGCGGACGGTGCGTTTCGTTATCGAAATCGTCGCGAACCTGGCCTGCATAGTAGTGCAGGAAGTCGACCGCTTCGCGTACCTCGGCGATAGCGTTGTTAAAGGTCTTTCCGGCCTCACGCACCAGGATCCCCAACAGGCGCTGTAGCTGAGCTTCCATCAGCTCGGCGGCACGGGTCAGGATCTCCGCACGGGCGGCAGGCGGCGTGGCGAACCAAATCGGGCCGGCATTGACGGCGGCGTCCAGCGCGGTCGAAACATCTTTCCCGGTAGCGTGGCGCACATAGCCCACGATATCGGCAGGCTCCGCCGGATTGAGCACCGGCAGCTGTTCGCTGGCTTCCGTTTCGCCATCGATAACCGGCGCGGCGTACCACGGCTGGATAGCGCTGTTCAGCAGGGCGCTGGAGAGCGAAGCCAGGCGGTGTTCGTTAGCCAGATCCAGACCGGCGGAGTTCTGACGCGTTGCGCCATAGAGATCGCGCGGCAGCGGGATCTTCGGATGCGGCAGACCAATCGCCCCTTCGGTGCGGGCCAGTTTTTCCACTTCATCGACCGGATCGGCGACCAGATCTTCAATCTGGAGCGTGTTATCGGCAATGCGGTTCACAAACGACGTGTTGGCACCGTTTTCCAGCAGGCGGCGCACCAGGTAGGCCAGCAGCGTTTCGTGCGTGCCGACCGGTGCATAGATCCGGCACGGGCGGTTAAGCTTGCCATCCGCCACTTTGCCGACCACCTGCTCGTACAGCGGTTCGCCCATGCCGTGCAGGCACTGGAACTCGTACTGACCAGGGTAGTAGTTATTGCCCGCCATCTGATAGATAACCGCCAGCGTATGCGCGTTGTGCGTCGCGAACTGCGGATAGATCAGGTTCGGTACGGCCAGCAGTTTACGGGCGCAGGCCAGATAAGAGATGTCGGTGTAAACCTTACGGGTGAACACCGGATAGCCTTCCAGGCCGTCCATCTGGGCGCGCTTGATCTCGCTGTCCCAGTAGGCACCTTTCACCAGGCGGATCATCAGGCGGCGACGGCTGCGCTGGGCCATGTCGATCAGCGCGTCGATCACAAACGGGCAGCGCTTCTGATAGGCCTGGATAACAAAGCCGATGCCGTTCCAGCCTTCCAGCTCCGGCTCAAAGCAGAGTTTTTCCAGCAGATCCAGCGACAGCTCCAGGCGATCCGCTTCTTCCGCATCGATGTTGATGCCAATGTCGTAAGAGCGTGCCAGCAGCGTCAGCGATTTCAAAATGGGGTAAAGTTCGTTCATCACGCGCTCGTACTGCGCGCGGCTGTAGCGCGGATGCAGCGCGGAAAGCTTGATGGAAATGCCCGGCCCTTCATAGATGCCGCGACCGTTGGAGGCTTTACCGATAGCGTGGATCGCCTGCTGATAGGAAACCAGATAGGCTTCAGCGTCTTTTGCCGTCAGCGCGGCCTCGCCCAGCATATCGTAAGAGTAGCGGAAGCCTTTCTCTTCCAGCTTGCGGGCGTTCGCCAGCGCTTCCGCGATGGTTTCGCCAGTGACAAACTGCTCGCCCATCAGGCGCATCGCCATATCCACGCCTTTGCGGATCAGCGGCTCGCCGCTTTTACCGATGATGCGGTTCAGCGAGCGCGACAAATTCGCCTCGTTGTGCGTGGCGACCAGGCGGCCGGTAAACAGCAGGCCCCAGGTGGCGGCGTTAACAAACATCGAAGGGCTGCGGCCCAGATGCGACTGCCAGTTGCCGTTGCTGATTTTATCGCGGATCAGCGCGTCACGGGTTGGCTTATCTGGAATACGCAGCAGCGCTTCCGCCAGGCACATCAGCGCAACGCCTTCCTGTGAAGAAAGTGAAAACTCCTGAAGCAGCGATTGCACCATACCGGCGCGGCCGCCTGCCCCTTTTTGGTGCCTGAGCGCCGAAGCCAGCTTGTGGGCAAGACGTTGGGTTTGCTGCGCCAGCGGCTGCGGCAGACGTGCCTGTTCAAGGAGCATCGGCACTGCTTCCGTCTCCGGGCGACGCCACGCGGCGGTAATGGCGGAGCGGGTTACCGATTGCGGCAGAATATGTTCGGCAAACTCCAGAAAAGGCTGATGCAGCTCCTCGACCGGCGCGTCTTCGCTCTCCTGAGCCGTAGCCTGCAAGGGGAATTCCGGCAGGGCGTCGCCTCTCTCCAGCTGTTCCAGATAGTTAAAAATAGCCTGTTTGATCAGCCAGTGAGGTGTGCGATCGATCTGGCCCGCAGCCTGACGAATGCGGTCACGCGTGGCCTCGTCCAGCTTAACGCCCATAGTGGTTGTGCCCATGCCTTAAAACTCCTTGCAAATAGTCAAAACAGATCTGGCAAGCAATATCACTTAAGTTGCAACTTTGTGCAACCTTGTTAAATGTGAGGCTGATTGCAGAGTGTAAAAACGCTTTTTTAAAAAGCGGCATGGATATTGCTGCAAAAATCCGGCCAGCTTTACAGATTGCAGTAAAACTGGGTTCTGAAAAGGTTTTTTGAGAGGTGTAACCGGTGACACTGTGATCCAGTGCAACCTGTCGAATCTTCTTTCCAGATGCAAGGTGAAATTAATGTAACGATTGTGTTAAACCATTGGCGAGTATTGTGCCCGTCAGTGCTTTGCGGCAGGATACCCCGCCCTGGGTGGTTAAAAGTGGCGCCGCAACGTTCCGGCGGCGGGGCAGGGTTGCGCATTAACAATAATAAGTGGAGAACCTGAATGACAGTAAGCACACCTATGATGGTGACCTTTTGCGTTTACATTCTTGGCATGGTGTTTATCGGCTTTTTGGCCTGGCGCTCAACCAAAAATTTTGATGACTATATCCTGGGAGGACGCAGTCTGGGCAGCGTGGTCACCGCGCTTTCCGCCGGTGCATCTGATATGAGCGGCTGGCTGCTGATGGGCCTGCCGGGCGCCATTTTCATCTCCGGCATCTCCGAAAGCTGGATTGCTATCGGCCTGACGCTGGGCGCTTACCTTAACTGGAAAATCGTCGCCGGACGCCTGCGCGTGCAGACTGAACACCATGATAATGCGCTGACGCTGCCCGATTTTTTCGCCAGCCGTTTTGAAGACAGAAGCAAAATCCTGCGCGTTATCTCTGCGGTCGTCATCCTGGTTTTCTTCACTATCTATTGCGCTTCCGGCATCGTAGCCGGCGCCCGCCTGTTTGAAAGCACCTTCGGCATGAGCTACGAAACGGCGCTGTGGGCTGGCGCAGCCGCCACTATTATCTATACCTTTGTCGGCGGTTTTCTGGCCGTAAGCTGGACCGATACCGTGCAGGCGAGCCTGATGATCTTCGCTCTGATCCTGACGCCGGTGATGGTTATTATTGCAGTAGGCGGCCTGAGCGATTCCCTGGCGGTTATCCAGGCGAAGAGCATTGAAAATATGGATATGCTGAAAAACCTGAACTTTGTCGCGGTGATCTCGCTGCTCGGCTGGGGACTGGGCTACTTTGGTCAGCCGCATATCCTGGCGCGTTTTATGGCGGCGGATTCGCACCATTCTATCCGCAGCGCGCGCCGTATCGGCATGACGTGGATGATCCTGTGCCTGGGCGGTGCGGTAGCGGTCGGCTTCTTTGGTATCGCCTACTTCCAGAACCATCCCGAGCAGGCAACAGGCGTCACCGACAACAGCGAACGTATTTTTATCGAGCTGGCTCGTATTCTGTTTAATCCGTGGATCGCCGGTATCCTGCTTTCTGCTATCCTGGCGGCGGTGATGTCGACGCTGAGCTGCCAGCTGCTGGTTTGCTCCAGCGCGCTGACGGAAGATCTCTATAAAAACTTCCTGCGTAAAGGTGCCAGCCAACGTGAGCTGGTATGGGTAGGGCGTCTGATGGTGTTGCTGGTGGCGGTCGTAGCTATCGCGCTGGCTTCCGATCCGAACAACCGCGTACTGGGGCTGGTAAGCTACGCCTGGGCCGGCTTTGGTGCGGCGTTCGGGCCTGTAGTGATCTTCTCGCTGGTGTGGAAGCGTATGACCCGTAACGGCGCGCTGGCCGGGATTATCGTAGGCGCGGCTACCGTGCTGATCTGGAAACAGTACGCCTGGCTGGATCTGTATGAAATTATTCCGGGCTTCCTGTTTGCCAGCATCGCCATCGTGCTGTTCAGCCTGGTGGGCAGCAAGCCTTCCACTGCGGCCGTAAAACGATTTGAGGCAGCCGAAGCCGAGTTCCATTCGCGTTAATCACGCTGATAACTACGACAGGCTCGCTTCGGCGGGCCTTTTTTTTAAGAACGGAAAACCTGGTCAGGGAGGACGGCATAAAGCCATCATGGCTTGTCATCCTCTTGCGATAAGGTTATGATCTGCTCATAAATCAAGGATGAGTTAAATGGATTATGGATTAGCGACCCTGCTGAGCCTGCACGGCACCCGCTATATTTATGCCTGCGGCTACTGGTATGAAATTATGGATCATTTTTTCACCGCGGTAGATAAAATCGTGGCTGAAGCAACCAGATAAAAAGGGATGATGATGAAAGCACTGATCGGCGTAATGCCAGAAAATGAGTTTCGCCAGCGGGTCATGGCGATTGTCAGCAATGAGTACCTTCCTGAAGAAAACGAACCCAAAATCTGGTTCTCCTCGCTAAACGCGGTCGCGCAGATTTTAAGTCCTGAAAATCTGGCGCTGCTGGATATGATGGATCGGGAGAAACCGGAAAGCATCTCTCAGCTGGCCCGGCTGGCCGGGCGGGCGGTGAGCAATCTTTCCGCCACGCTGTCGACGCTGGAAAAACACGGCTTCGTGAAAAAAGTAAAAGGGAAAAACTGTATGAAACCGGTGGCGCTTTACACCGAGTTCGTTATCCACACCGCACATTTCCCGGCCAAAAAAGCCAGCGACGCTGCCTGAGTTGGCCCCGGTACAACGGCGCGCATATTTGGTTATCTTAAATTTTCTGCTGTTCGATTCGTGGCAATTACTGTCCCCACGGCAAACAAACCGCAACAGGAATAAAAACGGGACGTGAGTTGCTACCAGTGGCGATAAGGCGGATCTGAGCGCACCGCCTGGGCCCTGGGACGATACGCTGGCTGAGCCGTTGCAATAAACGTGTTACGCATCAATGGGAGGCGAACGTCCTGACATGCGGCACGCATCAGTTTCGGGGCCGGACGAACGTCCAGACAGGCGATCGGACAATTGGTTTTAGTTGGTGATTGAGCCCCAAACTGTCTGTCGTCATCGGCCAATAACGTGATTACAAATAATCTTCTCGATGACTTCATAAATTGACTTCGAAAACCAGGGTTAATAAAATGACTTCATAGAGTGAAGCTATGGCAGGGATAAAGCTATGGTTGCATTAAGGAAGAAGCATAAACTCATACTGACTAAAATTTTTGCGCTGCCTGTTCCTGCCAACATTAAGTGGGCAGAAATCGAGTCGCTTATCCGGGCTTTAGGTGGTGAAGTTACCGAAGGTAGCGGATCCCGGTGCCGATTCAAACTCAATGGCAGTATCGCAAGATTCCACCGCCCACATCCTGCCCCTGATACCGACAAAGGCGCAGTTAACAGCGTTAAAGAATGGTTAGAAAGTATAGGGATTGAACCATGAGCAAAGCAAAACCCAACAAATATGAGATAGCCGGGCAGCCGGTTGTTGTCAGCTTCGTACCTGAACTGAACGCGTTTCGCGGCAAATTCCTGGGGCTCAGTGGTTATTGTGATTTTGTTGCTGACAGCGTAGAAGGGCTGCGGAGAGAAGGCGAAATTTCCTTAAAGGAATATCTGAAAGATTGTCGGGAAGAGGGGATAGATCCTTATGCCCGACAGGAAAAAACGAAGACATTTACTTTACGCTATAACGAGACGCTTGCTGAAAAATTAAGTCATGTGGCAGCTGAAAACGATATGTCAGTAAATACTTTCATCATTGAAACGCTGGAAGAGCGAATCAGACACGCATAATAAAAGCCCCGTCCAGGCGGGGCTTTCTGCCAAAACCAGCTCCTTTCCTTTCGGATAGTCTTCGGGTACAGAAATAAACAGGTAGGGAAGTTTCCGACGCCCTTTGATAGCGCATTTTCCTTTAATCCCTTGCCACGCCCGATGAAAATAACCGTCCAGCCTCTTGTATTTCTTCTGGCGATAATGATAATCGGTATCGTTTAGATTTACACTTCTTTACCCGCGTGAAAACGCCTTATATGTCTGAAGGTGCCTATGTTTGTGCCGTTCCTGATTATGTTACGCGAAGGACTGGAAGCCGCGCTGATCGTCAGCCTGATTGCCAGCTATTTACAGCGCACGCAGCGCAGCGAGTGGTTCGGCGCAATGTGGCTTGGCGTCTTCATCGCCGCCGCGCTCTGCCTGGTGCTGGGCTATGTGATTAATGAAACCACCGGCGAATTCCCGCAAAGAGAGCAGGAGCTGTTCGAAGGCATGGTGGCGGTGGTGGCCGTTTGTATTCTGACCTGGATGGTGTTCTGGATGCGCAAAGTCTCGCGCAATATTAAAGCGCAGCTGGAAGGCGCGGTGGATAACGCGCTGCAGCGCGGCAAAGGCGGCGGCTGGGCGCTGATTTTTATGGTCTTCCTGGCCGTCGCGCGGGAAGGGCTGGAGTCCGTGTTCTTCCTGCTGGCGGCCTTCCAGCAGGACGTGGGCATTGCGCCGCCGGTCGGCGCCATCCTGGGCCTCGCTACCGCTATCGTGCTGGGTATGCTGATCTACTGGGGCGGCGTGCGGCTGAATATGGCGCTCTTCTTCCGTTGGACCAGCCTGTTTATTCTGCTGGTCGCAGCGGGCCTGGCGGCTGGCGCCATCCGTGCTTTCCATGAGGCCGGACTGTGGAACGCCTTCCAGAGCCAGGCGTTCGATTTCAGCGAGGTGCTCTCCACCAGCACGCTGATGGGCACGCTGCTGGAAGGCCTTTTCGGCTATCAGGAAGCGCCCAGCGTCAGTGAAGTGGTGGTCTGGTTCTGCTATCTCATTCCTGCGCTGATCCTGTTTTTCCTGCCCGGACGCCCGCCAACGACGGCAGTCCGTCTTTAACGCTTTTCCGCTTTCTTATTTAAGGGATTTATCATGATTCGTGGTTTTTCAATGTTACCGCTGGCGGCGGCGTTACTGGCCAGCTTTTCTGCCGTGCAGGCTGCCGACGTGCCGCAGGTAAAAATTGTCGTTAACGACAAACAGTGCGAGCCGATGAGCGTTACCGTTAAAGCCGGTAAAACGCAGTTTGTGATCCAGAACCACAGCCAGAAAGGGCTGGAGTGGGAGATCCTGAAAGGGGTGATGGTAGTGGAGGAGCGCGAAAATATCGCGCCGGGCTTCACGCAAAAGCTGACGGCCAGTCTGCAACCGGGCGAGTATGAGATGACCTGCGGCCTGTTGAGCAATCCCAAAGGTAAGCTGATTGTGCAGGGCGCAGAGGATGCAGCAAGCGCGCAGCCAACGCTGATGCAGCTGACCGGCCCTGTTACCGACTACAAAGCTTACGTGATGCAGGAAGTCGCCGCGCTGGTTACCAGCACGCAAGCCTTTACCGGGGCGGTAAAAGCGGGCGATATCGATAAGGCGAAAGCCCTCTATGCGCCGACGCGCGCTCACTATGAGCGTATCGAACCGATAGCGGAACTGTTCTCCGATCTGGACGGCAGCATTGACGCTCGCGAAGATGATTATGAGCAGAAAGCCGCCGATCCTAAGTTCACCGGCTTCCATCGTCTGGAAAAAGCGCTGTGGGGCGACGGCTCGACCAAAGGTGTGGAAACCTATGCCGACAGGCTTTATGCAGACGTGCAGGCGCTGCAAAAGCGGGTCAGCGAACTGGCATTTCCACCGGGTAAAGTGGTCGGCGGCGCGGCCGGTCTGATTGAAGAAGTGGCTTCCAGCAAAATCTCCGGCGAAGAAGACCGCTACAGCCGCACCGATTTGTGGGATTTTCAGGCCAACGTTGATGGCGCGCAGAAGATCGTGAATTTGCTGCGTCCGATGCTGCAACAGGCCGATCCGGCGCTGCTGGCAAAAATCGACCGTAATTTCAGAAAGGTAGACGCTATCCTGAAGAAATACCGCAGCGGCGACGGCTTTGCCTCCTATGACAAGCTTACCGATGCCGATCGCACTGCGATGAAAGGCCCGATCACGGCGCTGGCGGAAGATCTCGCTCTGCTGCGCGGAACGCTGGGGCTGGATTGAGTTATGAAGCAAGCTGATGACGAGGCGGCTCAGCCTTCACGCCGCCGTCTGCTGAAGGGGATGGGCCTCCTTGGCGGCGCGCTGGCGTTAGCAGGAGGCTGTCCGGCGCATGGCGCGCCGGCGGCCTTTTCGCCCGGCGCGCTGTCGCCCAATGCCCGCCAGCAGAGACAGCCTTTTTACGGGCCGCACCAGGCGGGGATCGTCACGCCACAGCAGGCGTCGATGATGCTGGTGGCTTTTGACGTACTGGCAACGGACAAGGCCGATCTGGAGCGGTTATTTCGTTTGCTGACCGACCGTATCGCTTTTCTGACCAGGGGAGGAGAAGCGCCGCAAACGGTTAATCCGCGTCTGCCGCCGATGGATTCCGGCATTCTGGGCGGTCATATCTACCCGGATAATCTGACCATTACGGTATCGGTCGGCCGCGCCTTGTTTGACGATCGCTACGGATTGCAGGCGCAAAAGCCGCGCAGGCTGCAAACCATGACGCGCTTTCCCAATGATGCGCTGGATGCCGGGCTGTGCCACGGCGATCTGCTGCTGCAAATCTGCGCCAATACCAACGATACGGTGATCCACGCGCTGCGCGATATCATCAAGCATTCGCCGGATTTGCTGAGCGTGCGCTGGCGGCGGGAAGGCTTTATCTCCGATCATGCAGCGCGCAGTCAGGGCAGGGAGACGCCAGTCAATCTGTTGGGCTTTAAGGACGGCACGGCCAATCCCGATACGGCCGACGCGGCGATGATGGATAAAATCCTGTGGGTCACGGCGGATCAGGATGAACCTGCCTGGGCGATCGGCGGCAGCTATCAGGCCGCGCGCATCATTCAGTTCCACGTAGAGTTTTGGGACAGAACGCCACTGCGCGAGCAGGAAACGATCTTTGGCCGGGTGAAGCAGAGCGGCGCGCCGCTGGGAATGACGCACGAACATGATGTACCGGACTATGCCAGCGATCCCGATGGCCTCGTTACGCCGTTAGACGCGCATATTCGCCTGGCTAACCCGCGCACGTCGCAAACGCAGGACAGCCTGATGCTCCGCCGTGGCTACAGCTACTCGCTGGGCGTATCCAATGCCGGTCAGCTGGAGATGGGCCTGTTATTTGTCTGCTATCAGCACGACCTGGAAAAGGGTTTTCTTACCGTACAAAAAAGACTCAACGGCGAGGCGCTGGAGGAATATATCAAACCCGTCGGCGGCGGATATTTCTTTGTGCTGCCTGGCGTCATTGACGAAAAACATTATCTCGGGCAGGCTTTACTTCAGGCCTGAGCCTTTCTTCAGCCTCCCGCCCGCGCCTCGTGCGGGAGGTTGTTTTTTAACCAGAGGCGTTCAGCCGGCTGTTAAACATTTCAGATTACCGCACTCAGCATAAAATAAATTGTTATCTCTTTGATCCTGTTAGGATCCTAATTAACCTGCCGCGTACGCGTTCGCTTATTTGGTACTTTTCGCTTGCCGTCAGGTAAAATTAATGTTGCATTATTCCAGGAATCTGTTGAAATTTAATTATCAGGCGTCAGTTGTTTCCAGTGTGCAACACGGAGATCGCGAATGGACAAGTCCTTTTACGGACATAAGCGTCAGACAAATAGCGTGACAGCTTCCCGGCGCGAGGGCTTTATCGCCCCAATGACTTCCTCTTCCCTTTGCCATTTCAGCCAGTTTATTAACACCCTCCGGTGCCCGGCATCGTCACTCCGCGTACCATTTCTACGGCCAGACAAGGCTTACAAGGAAGCCAGCAAAACCTCTAAAGCGTTCACGTAATCGCACTGCCGTTCCAGGTGCGGGAAATGAAACCAACTGTAAGGTGCCACTATGGGAAGACAGAAAGCAGTGATCAAAGCTCGTCGTGAAGCCAAGCGCGTGCTTCGTAGCGATTCACGCAGTCATCGTCAGCGTGAAGAAGAATCGGTCACCTCGCTGGTGCAGATGGGTGGGCTGGACGCAATCGGCATGGCGCGCGATACCCGCGACCATTCGCCCATTGAGGCCCGTAATGAAGCTCAGGCGCACTATCTTAAAGCCATAGAGAGTAAACAGCTGATTTTCGCTACCGGCGAAGCGGGCTGCGGAAAAACCTGGATTAGCGCCGCCAAAGCGGCCGAAGCCCTGATCAATAAGGATGTCGACAGGATCATCGTCACCAGGCCGGTACTACAGGCAGATGAAGATCTGGGCTTTTTACCCGGTAATATCGCAGAAAAGTTCGCTCCTTATTTTCGACCCGTCTATGACGTTCTGGTTAAACGTCTTGGTTCTTCCTTTATGCAGTACTGCCTGCGTCCCGAAATCGGCAAGGTGGAGATTGCGCCTTTCGCCTATATGCGCGGACGTACCTTTGAAAACGCCGTGGTGATCCTTGATGAGGCGCAAAACGTCACCGCCGCCCAGATGAAAATGTTTCTGACCCGCCTCGGGGAAAACGTCACCGTCATCGTCAATGGCGATATCACGCAATGTGATTTGCCATCGCATGTTCAGTCCGGCCTTAGCGACGCGCTGGCCCGCTTTAAAGAGGACGAGATGATTGGGGTAGTGCGTTTTGGTAAACAAGACTGCGTGCGCTCGGAGCTGTGCCAGCATACGCTGATGGCCTACGGCTAAAACGGGTGCATGTAAATATCGTCTGAAGACAACGCAGTTAATTAACCGCTCATTTTGATAATAAAAAACCGGCCTCCTGCGAGGCCGGTTTTTCCCTTTTCAGAGGAATTTCCCGGGCGAAAAACGCCTGAGTATCATGCCTTACTCCACCTTATCCCAGGCTTGCTGCCAGTGCAGGCCCGTGCCCGGCGCATAGGCCCAGGCCGCGCCCGCACACCAGCCGGTGTAAGGTGCCGATTTACAGGCATAGATGCCGCCCGCTGCGCTTACCCGTTCGCCTGCTTTATAGGCTGTGCCTTCCACATAGGCCGGATAGACTGGCGGTGCTGGCGGTGCTGGCGGTGCTGGCGGTGCTGGCGGTGCTGGCGGTGCTGGCGGTGCCGGCGGCGGCGTAACGGAAATAATTTCCAGAGCATGAGTGCTGATGGCTGAACGCATTCCGTCCGCGCTGGCTGCTTCCAGGTCGACCTGGTAATGACCGCCTGCATAATTTTGCGCCGCGATTGTAAACTCGCGCGCCGTGCTCTGCGCCAGCGTTTTGCCGTTCTGCTTCAGGCTCCACTGCCAGTGGCTGGCGGTAAAGTTGCTCTGGCTCGTCAACGTGATGCTTTCACCTTGTTTAACGCTGGCCGCGCCCTGGATCTGCGCGTGCGGGGCGCTCACGGTTACGGTGACGGTTTTTCTGTCCACAACGCCGCCTGTACCGGTAGCCAGAAGCTCATAGGTCACTTTTCCTGAGGCATTACGAGGGAAAGCGGCCCTGACTATCTTCTGCTGGTGCACTTCTCTCACGATCGGGCCTGACGCCACTTCCTGCAGGCCGGAAGGGCCGTCGCTGGTTACCCGCCAGATAAAGCCTTTACCGGTGCTGCTGCTGCCGTCCAGCTGGTGAATAGTGGCGGTCGTAGAGCGGGACACAAGGCTGAAGTCTTCAGGCACCACGGCTACCGGCACAACGACAGGCTCGGGAGCAACGATTTCTAAAGCATGGGTGCTGGTTGCCGTACGCAGGCCGTCTGCGCTGGTGGCTTCAAGCACCACCTGATAGTGACCGGCGGCATGGTTATTTGTTGCCAGCACAAACTCGCGCGCATTGCTCTGCGCCACGGTTTCTTCACCCTGCTTCAGGCTCCACTGCCAGTGCGTGGCGGTAAAGTTGTCCTGGCCTGTCAGCGTAACGCTGTCGCCATGCTTAACGCTGGCCGGGCCCTGGATCTGCGCGTGCGGCGCAGTCACGGTGACGGTCACGGTTTTTTTATCCACCGAGCCGTCTGAACCGGTTGCCGTCAGCTCATAGGTGACGATGCCTGAGGTGTTGCGGGGAAAAGCGGCGCGGGCCACGGCACCCTGTACTTCTTTTACGATCGGCCCTGACGCCACTTCCTGCAAACCGGCAGCGCCGTCGCTGGTCACCCGCCAGACAAAACTTTTCCCGGTACTTCCGCTGCCGTCCAGTATATGGATGGTGGCGGTAGTAGAACGAGATACGAAGCTGAAGTCTTCAGGCACCACGGCTACCGGCACAACGGCAGGCTCGGGAGCGATAATCTCTAAAGCATGGGTGCTGGTTGCCGTACGCAGGCCGTCTGCGCTGGTGGCTTCAAGCACCACCTGATAGTGACCGGCGGCATGGTTATTTGTCGCAAGGACAAACTCGCGCGCATTGCTTTCCGCCACGGTTTTTTCACCCTGCTTCAGGCTCCACTGCCAGTGTGTGGCGGTAAAGTTGTCCTGGCCTGTCAGCGTTACGCTGTCGCCATGCTTAACGCTGGCCGGGCCCTGGATCTGCGCGTGCGGCGCAGTTACGGTGACGGTCACGGTTTTTTTATCCACCGAGCCGTCTGAACCGGTTGCCGTCAGCTCATAGGTGACTATGCCTGAGGTATTGCGAGGAAAAGCGGCGCGGGCCACGGCACCCTGTACTTCTCTTACGATCGGGCCTGACGCCACTTCCTGCAGGCCGGAAGGGCCGTCGCTGGTCACCCGCCAGACAAAACTTTTACCTGTGCTCCTGCTGCCGTCCAGCTGGTGGATGGCGGCGGTGGTGGAACGGGAGATAAGGCTGAAATCGTCAGGTACTACGGCAACCGGCTTCACGACTGGTGTGGTAGAGGTGATCTCTAACACATGGGTGCTTCTGCCGGTATGCATACCGTCTGCGCTGGTCGCTTCCAGCTCGACCGCATATTTCCCAGGCGCATAGCCCCGTGTATTCAGAGTAAACTGGCGCGATGTACTTTGAGCAATCGTCTGGCTGCCGTTTATCAGGCGCCACTGCCAGCGGGTAGCGGTAAAGTTTACCTGACCGTTCAGGGTAACGGTATCGCCCTGTTTAACGCTGGCCGCACCCTGAATTTGCGCACGTGGAGCGGTAACGGTAACGGTAACAATTTTTTTATCCACCCGGCCGTTGGAGCCATGCACCGTCAGTTCATAAACAGCCTGGCCGGAAGAGTTGGCAGGGAAGGCGGCTCTGACGTTCGCGACGTTGTGGATTTCTCTGACGACAGGACCAGAAGGGACTTCCTGCAAGCCCATGGGGCCGTCGCTTAATACTTTCCAGACGTGGCCGTAACCGTCACTGGATCTGCCGTCCAGCTCGCGGATTAACGTAGTATTGCTACGCGAAAGGATGCTGAAATTACCCGGCACCACGGCTTTCGGCGTTACGTTGCTGTAAAACCTTGAGATCATTCCACGCCGTTCATTGAGCCGACGAGCGTTGTCCTCATACTGTGCAGTTCCGGTAGGCGTATTGCGGAAGAGAACGCGCGGGTTGGAAAACATATTGACCTGGCTACAGTTAGGGGAGCAGTTGTAGGCCATGATGGTGCGCCATCTGTCCATCCCTGTGCCCAGACGCCGGTAGCCATGTTGATAGCAAGGGGAACCATAAGGGTTACCGCCATTCTGGGCTCTGTCGTGTTGCAGCCCGATATTGTGACCCATTTCATGGGCAAACGTATTGGTTTCGGTGAAGGCAAGATAGTTGACTACGGCATGAGCGCTTTCTCTGGTCGCATTGACCCAGGCTATGCCGTTGAGATCTCTACGAACTGCCAACAGAACTACCAGATCGGCCTCGTGCTGTTGTCTGAAGGCAAGGATAGCGTTGCGCAATTCGCCATTCATATCTCGCAGCATTTGGCTCTGGGTACTTTTCTCGTTGTAATCAGGATTCAGTACGCCAGCGTTAACAAAAGTGATGCGAACGTTACTGTTTAAGGCACCCTGATTTACTTTTTCAAAAGCAAGTTTGGCCAGCGCATCAAAATCTAATGAAGAGAAAGCCGCACGGGACTGATTGGTGGTCACCAGACCCACCCGGATAACCACCTGTTGCGAAGGGGCCGGATCCTCATAATTTCCCGGTGCCGGGCAGTTAACCCTGGTTTCCGGGGCGCTGAAGACCTCGTCATGCTTTTCTTTTTCAGCGACTTTATTTGCATCCACTTTAATAATAACCAGTGAATTTTTTTCCTGAGCCAGCGGCAGGATCTGAAAGGTGTCACCTTTGAACGTTAGCGAACCATAGATTTTGCCCTGTTTGATAATCAGGATCGCCGTATTTTCCGGATCGGGATTGCCGTTGGATAACCGATTGGTAATAGGGGCGGCAATTTCACCTGTCCAGGTGAGGCTGCCGTCTTCGTCTTTCTTTTCAGACCAGCGTTGAAAAGTGACGTGCCCGCCATCCGGCAGCGTCAGGCTGACGCTGTCAATATCCTGCGGGGGAATATTGTCCGTACTCTTAAGCAGCGCCATTTTTTCCGTAATGGGGGAGGCGGATAAATTACGTAAATAACGGTTGTGCGATACAATCGATTTTTCGTTGGTGTTATGTAAGACAGCAAGCTTAAGCACTGCTGCATGCGAGGCGCTGCCGCACATAAATAATATAAGAGTGATGCACCTGACAAGGTGCGATAAAATTCGCTTCATGTTTTCCTGCTATTAGTCAAAGGAGTTATTATTGGCTTTATATACGGATGGTCTTATTTATTAGTCGTTTAGAACCTTTATAAGGTGGTCGTTATTTATTGTCAGCTGAAAATTCCCATGGTACTACGCCAGAATATTTCCGGGTTATCTTATGGTCAGCGGAATTTAAATTTAAACTATTAAGATGACTGTTTTATAGTGTTACAGGTGACGTATTTCTTCAAGGTTAAAAATTGACATGCGGATGGCAGAATTTGCCGGGTAAAAATCGAGTTAATATTTTGTGTCAGGTCTGCTGTTTTTAAAATAAAGATACCGGGCGGAAAACTCCGCCGCGACTTTTATTATATAGCCTGTTGGATTTGGCTTATCGCCAACTGTAAAATTTTATTAACGTACAGGCAGGCTGCTGCTTTGCTGATGACGGCATCGGGTTTTATCCCTGGAGGCAGCTGATCGCAGGCAGCACCACGCTGGTGGAGTGGTGCTGCCTGCGATCGACTGCATGACCATGGCTAAGCGACAGGCTTACTGAAGGGTAAAAGCTAAGGTCGGGATACAGCCTTATCAGCCGGCTCCTTTTTGTTTTATATCCTTATGCTTGATGTTTTTTTCAAAATTCCTGCAAATACCTTAGCGTGGCTCAAGCTTTTCACCTTGCACCGGAAACGGTTTTTTTATGAATTAAATCGCTATCATCATAATTAAAAAGGATTTTTTACTTTCTTTTTTTCTGTTTTTAACGGCCTTCTTGTTTTTTAACTGTTTTATTAATCACTTATATGAATGTCTGCGTGTTCAACAGCAAAAAATAAGCAGATTTACTAAAGCTTACGAAAGGCAGGCCGATAAAGCACGGGTATAACAGAAACGATGTTTGCACCTTTAATCTTCTGAGAGCGTGGAAAAGATGTTTAAAAACTTTTCGGTCAGTACGAAATTTATAGCGGCTTTTGGCGTCGTGGCAGCCTTATTACTGCTGCTGTGCGGCACTTTTTACGTTAACTTTTCGCGCATTGTAAACTCCAATAACTGGAACGTGCATACCTGGCGTGTCATCGATGAAAGCCGATCGCTGACCCAAAGCCTGGTGAATATGGAAACCGGGCTGCGCGGCTATGCAGTAAACGGTAAAGAAGAGATGCTGGCGCCGTGGCAGGAAGGTCAGAAAGCCTTTTCTCAGCACGTGCAGAAGGCGCGCTCTTTGACGTCGGATAATGAAAGACAGCAGGATAGGCTGAGCAAACTGACCGCGCAGGAACAGGCGTGGGAAGCCTCTTTTGTTACGCCGCTGATGAAAAATCGCCAGGCGCTGAACACCGGCGCGCTCTCTTATGAAACGTTTCTGGCGGCTTTTAATGCCAACACGGGCAAAGCGCAGATGGACGGAATGCGGAAGATCATCGATGAACTTGCTGCCGAAGAGAAGGGCTTACTGGCGGAAAGGCAACTCACCGTTGATGCTACCGAAGCGCAAACCAAGCTGACCCTGATCGTTGGCGCGCTTGCCGGGCTGGCTATCGCCTCTCTGCTGGGCTATCTGCTGTCGCGTGCGATTACCGTCCCTCTGCGCCAGGCTGTTAAAGCGGCGCGCTCTATCGCGGATGGCGATTTAACATCGGTACTGATCCCGCAGTCAAAAGATGAAACCGGCGTGCTGATTGCTACTTTTGCAGAGATGCAGGAGCAGCTAAGAAAAGTCGTTTCGGAGATCCAGAACGCCGCCGCTTCTATCGATAGCGCCGCAAAAGAGGTTTCTATGGGCAATACCGATCTGTCCAGCCGAACTGAACAGCAGGCCGCGTCGCTTGAAGAAACGTCAGCCAGTATGGAACAGCTGACCGCCACAGTGCGCCAGAACTCTTCTAACGCACAACATGCCAGCAGCCTCGCTTCTGACGCGTCACGCGTGGCGGAGCATGGTGGCGCAGTGGTAGGAAAAGTCGTGTCCACCATGTCCGCTATTCATGACAGCTCGAACAGCGTGGCTGAAATCATCAGCACGATAGAAAGCATCGCGTTCCAGACGAACATTCTGGCGCTTAATGCCGCGGTGGAAGCTGCTCGCGCTGGTGAACAGGGCCGGGGCTTTGCCGTCGTGGCTTCGGAAGTCAGGGCGCTGGCCCAGCGAAGCGCGGTAGCCGCTAAAGAAATTAAAACGCTGATCGAAACATCAAGCCTGCGTATTACAGAAGGTAGCCAGCTGGTGGCCAATGCCGGAAAAACTATGGATGACATCGTTGCTTCCATCGGCAATGTTTCCGGCATTATGTCGGAGATTTTTTCAGCGTCGGGCGAGCAGGTCAACGGTATTGAGCATGTAAGCATTGCGGTCAGCCAGATGGACGAAGTGACCCAGCAGAACGCCGCGCTGGTGCAGGAAGCCGCCGCTGCGGCCGCTTCGCTGGAAGATCAGGCTGCGCAGCTGACTCGTGCTATTGCCGTATTTAAAGTTGCCTGATGCCATATGGCCAGGCGGTAAAAAAGAGATTGGCCATAAAAAAAGCCTGAACGTGAGTTCAGGCTTTTTCTTTGAATATGGCGATGAGGAAGGGATTGACTCGCTTTGCTCGCCCTGCGGGCAGTTCGGCCGCGGGACGTCCGAACTGTCCAACCGGCTGAAGCCGGTTGTCGAACCCGGTCAAGGGTTCTCACCCTTCCTCGTGGGGAATATGCATAAAAAAAAGCCTGAACGTGAGTTCAGGCTCTTTCTTTAAATATGGCGGTGAGGAAGGGATTCGAACCCTTGATACGTTGCCGTATACACACTTTCCAGGCGTGCTCCTTCAGCCACTCGGACACCTCACCATATTGTAAACTTCATCCCCCTCTCGGGCGACGGGGCGCTACTATAGGGAGTCCGGGCCGAACGGTCAAGGGAATTTTCTCTTTTTATTCTGGCAGGTTAAGCGGTAAGCAGGCCGCGCTCGCTGTCGATTGAGAAACGCACAGGTGTAGTCATCAAGTTGCCATGCGGCCGACACAAAAGCGTCACGATTGTGTCGCAAACTAAACGCCTGAAATTTTTAGAAACGTTTTCTCATGGAGCCGTCTGATGAAAAAAAGCCTGTTTACGCTTTCCTTTACCGCCACGCTGTTATCCATCACGCTTTGCGCCCAGGCCGCCGATTATCAGCGTGCCGCACAGGGAGATATTACACAGCCCGGCGGCGCTCGCCGTTTAAGCGAGGATCAGACCGAAGCGCTGAAAGCTTCACTGAGCAGTAAAACAGCTAAAAACGTTATCCTGCTGATCGGTGACGGTATGGGCGACTCCGAAATTACCGCCGCGCGTAACTATGCTGAAGGCGCAGGTGGCTTTTTCAAAGGCATCGATGCGCTGCCGCTGACCGGTCAGTATACGCATTACTCGCTGGACAAAAAAACGCATAAGCCCGATTACGTTACGGATTCCGCCGCTTCGGCAACGGCGTGGAGCACCGGCGTAAAATCTTATAACGGGGCGATCGGCGTGGATGTGAACGGTAAAGATCATCAGACGATTATGGAAAGGGCAAAGGCAGCAGGTAAAGCGACCGGCAACGTCTCTACCGCAGAGCTGGAAGACGCTACGCCCGCCGCGCAGATGGCGCATGTGACCTCCCGTAAATGCTATGGCCCGGAGAAAACCAGCGAGCTGTGCGCAGGCAACGCGCTGGAAAAGGGCGGCAAAGGATCTATTGCCGAACAATTGTTGAACGCCCGTGTTGACGTCACTTTCGGCGGCGGCGGCAAAACCTTTGCCGAAAGCGCTAAGGCAGGCGAGTGGCAGGGCAAGACGCTGAGCGAGCAGGCGAAGCTGCGCGGCTACCAGCTGATTGATAACCTTGACGGCATGAACGCTATTACCGAAGCCACGCAGGATAAACCCGTGCTGGGCCTGTTCGCGGATGGCAATATGCCGGTGCGCTGGAAAGGGCCGAAAGCGACCCTGCACGGTAATCTGGAAGGCAACCCCATCAGCTGCGAGGTAAACAGCGATCGTCCTGCTTCCACGCCAACGCTGGCGCAGATGACCGATAAGGCTATCCAGCTGCTGAGCAAAAATCAGAACGGTTTCTTCTTACAGGTGGAAGGCGCGTCGATCGATAAGCAGGATCATGCAGCAAACCCCTGCGGCCAGATTGGCGAAACGGTAGATTTGGATGAGGCAGTACAGAAAGCGCTGGAGTTTGCCCGTAAAGACGGCAACACGCTGGTTATTGTCACGGCGGACCATGCGCATTCCAGCCAGATTATCCCTAACGACAGTAAGGCTCCCGGCCTGACGCAAAAGCTGGCAACTAAAGAGGGCGGCCTGATGACTATCAGCTACGGTAACTCGGAAGAGGACTCGCAGGAGCATACCGGCACGCAGCTGCGCATCGCCGCTTATGGGCCACACGCCGCTAACGTGGTCGGGCTGACCGATCAGACCGATCTGTTTTATACCATGAAGGCCGCGATGGAAATTAAGTAGTCTTTATAAAAACTGATTGATTATATAAAAGCACTGTTGCTGAAAGGTAACGGTGCTTTTTTATTTGCCTTGTTTACTTAGGGTTTATTTCTTCCTGGCGTAATAATGACCAGGCTGGCTCCATTATTCCTGTATCAGGACAGGTTGTTAATAAGGGGCCGGGGAAGTGTATTTATTTAAGAAGATTGAGCATCAGGGTAAAATTTTTCGTCACCTTTTACAGAAAGAAGAAAAATATTTGCTAACGACCTACCGCAAAAGACACTGTGGAGCAGATGTTTTCCGCAATCCTGAGTCGTTGAATGAAAAAATTATCCACCGTATGCTCTACACAAGCAACGATCTTTATACCCAACTGGCTGATAAATACCTGGCCCGTGACTACGTTGCAAAGAAAATCGGCGAAAACTATTTGATCCCATTGCTGGGCGTGTGGCGGCGCACGGCGGATATTGACTATGCTGCATTACCCGATAAATTTGTACTCAAATGCAACCATGATAGCGGCAGCTGCCAGATGGTGTTTGCCAAAGATGCGGCAGCAATAGCGCGCTATAATAAAAAGCTCGATTTTTTTCTTAATCGTAACTTTTACTATGTCTCGCTGGAATGGCAATACAAAAACATTCCACCCTTTATCCTGGCCGAGCAGTATATAGATATTTTTGCGAACGCCAATCCGGATATTACACCGGAACTTTACCGCGTTCACTGCTTTCATCAAAAAGCGAAATTTACAGAGGCGGATTTTACGGATGCCGCCGGAAATAAGCTGACCAATATTTATGATGAAGGCTGGCGCCTGCAGCCGTTTACTATGGGGCAGAGCAATAATCCGCGCGACATTCCCCGGCCCGCTGGCTATGCCAGGCTGCTTGAACTGGCGGAAACGCTCGCAGAGGGTATTGATTACTGCCGGGTGGATTTCTTTATGCATAAAGAAAATATCTGGTTTAGTGAAATGACCTTTACGCCAGAGAGAGGCAAGATAAAGTTTTCGCCAAGAATATGGGATTACCGGCTTGGCGAGCTGTGGCAACTGCCGTCAGACATCAATAAATAAGTTGGGCATAAAAAAAGCCTGAACGTGAGTTCAGGCTCTTTCTTTAAATATGGCGGTGAGGAAGGGATTCGAACCCTTGATACGTTGCCGTATACACACTTTCCAGGCGTGCTCCTTCAGCCACTCGGACACCTCACCATATTGTTACGCAAGCTTGCTGCGTGGCCGGTAATGTAGGGAAAAGTCGTGCGCGGGTCAACACCCTTTCTGCACTTTTCCGCTCGTTTACTCATTTTTGCAGCAGGCTGCTGCTAAATTCGGCAAAAGGACCGTTTACTAAAGTAAAACGCAACGGTATCAGCGCAATTGGCCGAACAATGTGCATAATGATTCGCTTTATCAGGCTAAAAAATCACGAGGCCACAGTGACTATCCAGACTAAAAACGGTGGAGCGACAGGGCAGGAAGGTACGCGCGCGCTTTTCTTTATCCAGATTTTCGCCACCCTTGGCTTTGCCGTGCTCTATTCCACCCTGGTGCTTTATGCCACCAAACGACTCGGCTTCAGCGAGGCGCAGGCCAACGCCATGATGGGCGTGTTCGGCGCTTTCAACTACGGGCTGCATCTGTTTGGCGGCTACCTCGGCGGACGCTACCTCAGCAACCGTAACCTGTTTGTGCTGGGTATGGTGTTGCAGGTCATTGGTTGTTGGATCCTCTCCGGGCAAAGCGCGGACGGGCTGTACTGGGGGCTGGCGATGTTCCTCACCGGCAGCGGCCTGAACGTAACCTGTATCAATATGATGCTGACCCAGCGTTTTACGCCGGAAGACAGCCGTCGCGAAAGCGCCTTCCTGTGGAACTACGCCGGGATGAACCTGGGCTTCTTTATCGGCTTCACCGGCGCGGGCTATTTCCAGTTACAGGAGCATTACCAGGCGCTGTTCCTGTTCGCCACGCTGGGCAACGCCGTCGCCATCGTTATTTCTCTGCTGCGCTGGAAAACGCTGGCGGATATCGATACGCCGCTGCTGCACGTCAACAAATCGCAGCTGCGGCTGCGGATGCTGGCGGGCCTGCTGATCCTGGTGGTGCTGGTGCCGATTATCCGCCTGATGCTGACCCATGCTGATTTTACCGGCACTTTTGTCCTGATCCTTGGCGCGGTTGTTTTCCTGTTGCTTGCCGCCACTACGCTGCGACATCGCCCACGGGAAGAACAGCGCCGAATGGCCGCCTACTTGATCCTGGCATTGGGCGCGCTGGTGTTCTGGACGCTTTACCAGCTGGCGCCGATGGGGCTGATGCTGTTTACCGAACACAATATTATGCTGAACGTTTGGGGCATCCGGGTTGCGCCGCAGTGGGTGCAAAACATCAATACGCTGGTGATTGTTTTCGGCGGGCCGCTGTTGGCAATGGGCTTTCGTAACATGCGCGAGCGTGGCTGGCGCATCGATATTCCTTTGCAGTTCGCTTCTTCGCTGTTCTGTATCGGGCTGGGGATGCTGGTCTTACCCGTGGGTATTATGCTGGCCGGCGGCGACGGCATGGTGGCGTTCAAATGGATCGCGATCAGCTACATTCTGCAAAGCCTGGCCGAGCTGCTGATTTCGCCGGTTGGCTACGCGATGATCGGCAGGTTGGCGCCGCTACGTTATCAGGGCGTGATGATGGGCTGCTGGATGATGGTAACAGGCGTCGCGTCGGTGCTGGCCGGTCACGTTTCCGGCATGATGCCGGAGAACAGCGGCAGTTCGCCTGCGCTGACCAACCCTGGCTACAGCCATATCTTTATGCTGCTGGGCTGCGGCAGCGTCGCCACAGGTCTGATCCTGCTGCTGTTGATGCCGCTGCTGCGCAGGCTTATCCAGACGACACGCTAGCCAGGGGGGCCATAACGGCCCCCTTATTTTTTGCTTGCCACGGGCTGCATTTTCCCCGAGCCTGAAGGAAAAACAGGAGAAGCCGCGTGGATATCATTTTTTATCATCCTTCCTTTAATGCAAAAAAATGGCAGGCCGGATTAGAGCAGCGTTTGCCGCAGGCCCGCGTGCGTGAATGGACACCGGGCGATCGGGCTCCTGCAGATTACGCGCTGGTGCGCCAGCCGCCGGTAGCGATGCTGCAGGGCCGTACGGATTTAAAAGGCGTTTTTGCGCTGGGCGCGGGCGTGGATGATATTCTCAACCAGCTGCGCGAACATCCGCAGATGCTGGCGGCTGGCGTGCCGCTGTTTCGTCTGGAGGATACCGGCATGGGTCGCCAGATGCAGGAATATGCGGTCTGGCACGTGCTGGGCTGGTTCCGCCGCTTTAACGACTATCAGCAGCAGAAAAGCCAGGCGCTGTGGCAGCCGCTGCGCAACCCTGGCCGGGACGCCTTTACCATCGGCATTCTGGGCGCGGGCGTGTTGGGGCGCAGCGTGGCGGAAAGCCTGCGCTACTGGGGTTTTCCGGTGCGCTGCTGGAGCCGTACGCCGAAAACGCTGCCGGGCGTCACCAGTTTCCACGGCGAAGCGCAGCTGAGCGAGTTTCTTTCCGGCACCCGCGTGCTGATTAACCTGTTGCCGAACACGCCGCAAACCGTCGGCATTCTGAACCGTGGTTTACTGAGTCAGCTTCAGCCGGAGGCTTATCTGATTAATCTGGCGCGCGGCGCGCATCTGGTGGAAGAAGATCTGCTGGCGGCGCTGGCGGCGGGCGAAATCAAGGCGGCGGCGCTGGACGTTTTTGCGCAGGAGCCGCTGGCGCAGGATCATCCTTTCTGGACGCATCCGGCTATCGCCATCACGCCGCATAATGCAGCTGTCACCTTGCCGGAGGAAGCTATGGACTACATTGCTGACGCCATCCGCCAGCGTGAAGCGGGTGATATGCCCGCCGGTCAGGTCGATCTGGCGCGAGGCTACTAACTCGTCCGGGCCGAGTGCCCGTCAACAAGGAGAAATTATGTACCCTGTCGATCTTCATATGCACACCGTTGCCAGCACCCATGCCTATAGCACGCTGCGTGACTACGTCCAGCAGGCGCAAACCTGCGGCGTCAAACTGCTGGCGATCACCGATCACGGCCCCGATATGGCCGATGCGCCGCACCACTGGCATTTTATCAATATGCGAGTCTGGCCGCGCGTGGTGGACGGCATTGGCATCCTGCGCGGTATTGAAGCCAATATTAAAAACCTGGCGGGCGATATCGACTGCACCGGGCCGATGATGGAGGCCATGGATATCGTGGTGGCAGGCTTTCACGAGCCGGTTTTCGCACCGCGCGACAAGGCGACCAATACCGAAGCGATGATCGCCGCCATGGCCAGCGGCAACGTGCATATCATCAGCCATCCGGGCAACCCGAAGTACCCTGTTGATATTCCTGCTATTGCCGAGGCCGCCGCAAAATATGAGGTGGCGCTGGAGCTGAACAACTCCTCTTTTACCCACTCGCGCAAGGGTAGCGAGCCTAACTGTCGTGCTATTGCAGCCGCAGTACGCGATGCCGGCGGCTGGATCGCCTGCGGCTCGGATTCCCATACTGCCTTTACGCTGGGCAATTTTGAGCATTGTCTGCGGATCATGAAGGAAGTGGATTTTCCCGAAGAACGCGTATTAAATGTCACGCCGCGCCGCCTGCTGGATTTTTTACAGCGCAGAACCGGCACGACCATTACAGAATTTGCTGACCTGTGACGTTGTCACGCTTAACGCTATGGACCCATCCCGATGAATGAATTTTCGATTATCTGCCGCATCCTTGGCTCGCTCTATAACCGCCAGCCGCAGGATCCGCTGCTGGTGCCGCTGTTTACGCTGTTGCGCGAGGGTAAGCTGCAGCAGCAGTGGCCGCTGGAGCAGGACGAGTTGCTGACGCGTTTGCAGCAGAACAGCGATCCGCAGGCGCTGGCCGCTGACTATAACGCGCTGTTTGTTGGCAGCGACTGCAAGGTGTCGCCGGAGGGTTCAAAGTGGGAAAACGGCCCGCAGGAGAGCGAAGTGCGGGCGTTTTTGCAGAGCCGTGGCATGCCGCTTGGCGAAGGCCCGGCCGATCGGTTTGGCTCGCTGCTGCTGGCCGCTTCCTGGCTGGAGGATCAGTCGCAGGAGGATGAGGTACAGGCGCAAATTACGCTGTTCGACGACTATCTGCTGCCGTGGTGCGGTCAGTTCCTGGGCAAGGTGGAAGCCTGGGCCGATACGCCGTTTTACCGTACGCTGGCCGCGCTAAGTCGCGAAGCGATTCAGGCGATGCGCGACGAGCTGGCGGAAGAAGACGAAGCGTAAAGCTGCGGACAATCCGGCTGGCCTGGTTTCTGCCGGTAGTCACTGAGTAAAGCCAGTACCGCGCCCGGCGATACTGGCTTTACTTTATCAGTTAACAGGTGCGCAAAGCGGGCCGATCGTCTTGCTGTACTTTGTCAGTTAACAGGTGCGCGAAACGGCCCGGTCATCTGGCTTTACTTTATCAGTTAACAGGTGCGCGAAACGGCCCGGTCATCTGGCTTTACTTTATCAGTTAACAGGCGCGTAGCCAGCGGGTTAATCCCGCCACGCTGCGCGCGCAGAACCCAACGGCGAGGCGGAAGCAGACCAAACCAGCGGCGTGCCGGGCAGCTCCACCGGCGGTTTAAGGCGCAGGCCGATCCCCCAGGCGTTTATCTCCGTTTCGACATTGTTATCATGCGGTTGTGCGCTAACCAACCCTTTGGGGCGCATCGCCTCGGGATAAGGATTATCGGTCAGCAGGCAGGCAGTGCGGGCCAGCGACAGCCTGGCGCTGAAGCCCGTGCCGTTTTGCAGCCTGAGCCGCATGCCTTCCAGCGCGGCGGCGGCCATCAGATAGCCGGTAGCATGGTCGAGCGCCTGTACCGGCAGCGGCACCGGTTTCTCGCTGTGCTGCCACTGACTGCCGGTTTCCGCTATGCCGCAGCCCATCTGCACCAGGCTGTCAAAACCGCGCCGGTTGCGCCACGGCCCCGTCCAGCCCCAGGCGTTCAGGCTGACGTCGATCAGGCCAGGAGAAAGCTTTTGTCGTGCCTCCGTATCATACCCCAGCGCGCTCAGCGCATCGGCACGATAGCCGTGGATCAGAATATCCGCCTGGCCCAGCAGCTGTGCAAAAATCTGCCTGCCTGCCGCCGACTTTAAATCGAGGCGCGCGCAGCGTTTGCCCAGCGTGACTTCCTCCTCCAGCGTCGGCTCCTGCCAGCCCGGCGGATCGAGCCGCAGCACGTCCGCGCCCAGCCCGGCCAGAAAGCGCGTGGCGACCGGCCCGGCGATAATTCGGGTCAGATCCAGCACCCTGACGCCTTGCAGCGGCCGCAGCCCTGGCAGCGCCCAGCCCGGCGCGGCGGCCTGCGGCTGTACGCTTTGCGCTATCAGCGGCTCGTGCCGTACGCTTTGCCCCTGTGAGTGCTGCCGCCAGGCTTCCACGCTGCGCATCTCTGCCGCACAGCCGCCCGCGTCAATCACCGCCTGTTCAAGCGCGGTTTTGTCCCAGCGGCTGACGGCCTGCGCCAAATCGGCGCGGCTGGCGTGCGTGCCCAGCACGTTTTCCATCGCCGCCCGGTGATGCGGCGCGTTGGTGTGCAGGCGGATCCAGCCGTTTGCGGCGGCGTAGTCTCCGGCAAAGGCATCCCACAGCGAGGGCGCAGAGCGGTTTACGGGCTGAAAGCTGTGTTGAAACCAGCGGGACGCCAGGCGCATATCGACGCGCTGACGGGCGGGATTGCCGGTCAGGGCTGCGGCCGCCTGCATCGCCAGCGCCATGCTGGTGGCCGCCAGCTCGGTGACCGGAAAGGCGGAAGGGAGACGCTGCTCGCCGATAAAATGGACATCGGGCGCGTCGTCATTGCGTAATGCCTGCCAGAGCTGTTGCCAGCATTGTGCGGTTAACCGGGTCGTCATTGCTTCCTCCTTTAATTTAACCATAGCAATGAAGATCGGCGGTCGCTAGCGCAGCCGCTTCAGCTTTGGCAGGCGGGCGTGCATCCTCAGGTTGCGCAGGTTGATCACCGCAATCGCCGTGCCGGCCACCACCAGCAGCGAGCCGAAAACCTTAAAGATATTCATGCTGTCGCCCAGCACCAGCACGCCCATAATCACCGACAGCACCGGCGTCAGCAGCGAATAGGGCATAATCAGATTGACGTTATAGGTGCGCAGCAGGCCATACCACAGCGAATAGGCGACGATGGAAGAGCAGATTGCGCTGTACAAAATCGCGAACCAGCCTCGCCATGAAGCGTTAACCAGGCTGGTCAGCTGGCCGCTTTCCATAAAGAAGGACGAGAGGCCCACGATGGGGATCGCCAGAAAAGAGAGCCAGCCGGTCATGGTAAGCGGCTTGATCGACGGGGATTTCTTCACGATAAGGTTGCTGACGGCCCAGCCCACCGCGCTGCAAAGCAGCAGGCACAGCACCCACCATGTTGGAATGGTCGGGCTGCCCGCCAGTACCACCACGCCGCTCAGCGAAATGGCGATGCCCAACATCTGTACCAGCGACAGTTTTTCCTGCAAAAAAATCATCGCCAGGATCATCGCGAAAGGCGTACCCAGCTGCACCACGATGGCGCCTGTGCCCGCGTCGGTATATTTCAGGCCGAGAAACAGCAGCGAGAAGTGCATAAAGCCAAAGGTAAAGGCCAGCGGCACCAGATAGCGCAGCTGTTCACGCGTAACGCGGGTAAAAGGAACCAGGATCAGCGCCACCACCACAAAGCGCATCAGCGTCAGAAACAGCGGCGGCACCTCGCCAAGCCCCCATTTTACCGCAACGTTATTGAAAGCCCAGGTGGTGACCACCAGCAAAATCAGGAAAAAATGACGTACAGCCACAACGCAATCCTTTAGTGTGTTTAATCATTAGCCTATGATGGCACGAATCGCCATGATGTTAAGCGTGAAGGCCCTTTTTTCTTGTAAGATTCCGAATCAGCCGCATAAGGAGATTGCCAGACAATGAACGCGCTTCCTTTCGCTATTATCCAGTTTGAAACGCCACCTGCGGGCGTCATGGCGCAGGTGGGCGAGCAGCAGCACTGGTTTATCGCCGCTGCGGGTTTACAGCCGGATGCCTGGCTGATCGTGCGTCCCGATCTGGGCGAAGCGCTGCCCGATCCCGCTTTGCTGTCGGGGGCCATTCTCTCCGGCTCCTGGGCGATGGTCACCGATCATGCGGAGTGGAGCGAGCGTACGGCCGCCTGGATACGCAGCGCTATGGATCATCAGCTGCCGCTGCTGGGCGTCTGCTATGGTCATCAGCTCATGGCTTATGCGCTGGGCGGCAAGGTGGGCGATAATCCGCGTGGCTGGGAAGGGGGAGTGCAGCAGATCACCCGTCACGAAGAGGGCGCTGAAGATGTATTGCTGGGCGCGCTGCCGGGGCAGTTTTCCGCGTGGCTTTCCCATCGTCAGTCGGTGCTGCGACCGCCGACCGGTGCGCGGGTGCTGGCCTCTTCCGTGATGGATCCGTGTCAGATCGTTCGCTACAGCCCACAGGCGCTCTCGGTGCAGTTCCATCCCGAGTTTACGTCGGCGATTATGGCGGCCTGTCAGCAAAACAGCTCAAGGCCCGAAGCCGCTGGCGAAGCGCTCCCCGAACCCAGCTGGCCGCTGCGGCTTTTGCAGAATTTTTGTCAGCAGCCGCGCGCGATAGCGCGCCTCGCCTGACGCAACGGGGCGGCTTTGCCGTCCTCTTTCCTCGCTTTAGCGCTTTCCTTTCGGCGCGGTCACACTTTCCGCCCGGCCCGGCTGTCAATTTCTCCTGTTCTGTTAATGTTAATTTCAAGTTGTTTAATTGTTAATTATCGCGGAGAGACGATCATGCGCTACGCATATCCGGGCAGTCAGGATTCCTTAATCGTGCTGAAATCGCACTACGGCAATTTTATCAACGGCGAGTTTGTTGCACCGGTAAACGGTAATTACTTTACCAATACGTCACCGGTTAACGGCTCGACGATCGGCGAGTTCCCTCGTTCAGATAAGGTGGATGTTGAAAACGCCATCGATGCGGCGCACGCGGCGGCAGAAGCCTGGGGCAAAACTTCCGTCCAGTCGCGTTCGCTGACGCTGCTGAAAATCGCCGATCGGCTGGAAGAGAAGCTGGAATATCTGGCCGTCAACGAAAGCTGGGACAATGGCAAACCGGTACGCGAGACGCTGGCGGCGGATCTGCCGTTGGCGGTCGATCATTTTCGCTATTTCGCGGGCTGCCTGCGCGCGCAGGAAGGCACGGCGGCGGAAATCGACGAGTTTACCGCCGCCTACCATTTTCACGAACCGCTGGGCGTGGTCGGCCAGATTATCCCGTGGAACTTTCCACTGCTGATGGCGGCCTGGAAGCTGGCACCGGCGCTCGGCGCGGGCAACTGTGTGGTGCTGAAACCGGCGGAGCAGACGCCGCTGTCAATCACGCTGTTTGTCGAGCTGATCGCCGACCTGCTGCCGAAAGGCGTGCTGAACGTAGTGCATGGCTTTGGTCGTGAAGCGGGCGAGGCGCTGGCGGGCAATCCGCGCATCGCCAAAATCGCCTTTACCGGCTCTACCGCTACCGGCGGCCATATCCTGGAGCTGGCGGCGAAAAACCTTATTCCTTCAACGGTTGAGCTGGGCGGCAAGTCACCGAACATCTTCTTTGAGGACATCATGCAGGCCGAGCCTTCTTTTATAGAGAAAGCGGCGGAAGGCGTGGTGCTGGGCTTTCTGAATCAGGGCGAGGTATGCACCTGTCCTTCGCGCGCGCTGGTGCAGGAATCCATTTATGCGCCCTTTATGGAAGCGGTATTAAAAAGAATTAAAACCATCAGGCGCGGCGATCCTATGGATACCGACACCATGATCGGCGCGCAGGCTTCGCAGCAGCAGTTTGATAAAATTCTCTCTTATCTGGACATTGCGCGGCAGGAAGGCGCAGAGGTGCTGACCGGCGGCGGCGTGGAGAAGCTGGACGACGATCTGGCCGGCGGCTATTACATTCAGCCCACGCTGCTCAAGGGCAACAACAGTATGCGCGTGTTCCAGGAGGAGATTTTCGGGCCTGTTGTAGGCGTCACGACCTTTAAAGATGAGGCGGAAGCCATCGCCATTGCCAACGACTCGATCTATGGGCTGGGCGCGGGCGTCTGGACGCGCGATATCAACCGCGCTTATCGGGTCGGCAGGGCGATTAAGGCAGGGCGCGTCTGGACCAACTGCTATCATCTGTATCCGGCACACGCGGCGTTTGGCGGCTACAAAAAGTCCGGCATCGGGCGGGAAACGCATAAAATGATGCTCGATCACTATCAGCAAACCAAAAACCTGCTGGTCAGCTACAGCACCGAACCGCTGGGTTTCTTTTAACATCCTGCGCCGCGCGTCGTTAATGAACGGGCGCGGCGTCAATAAGAAGGTGACGTTGTCACGCTGCGTTAGCTGGCTTTATCGGGAGCCAGCAGCGCAGCAATTTCCTGTTCCGATACGGCCTGCGAAAAAAGGTAGCCCTGTAGCTCATTACAACCCGCCTCCGCCAGCGCCGCCATCTGGCTGTTGGTTTCCACGCCTTCTGCGGTTACGGTCAGCCCCATTGCCTGGCCCAGTCTTACCACCGATTCGATGATGGCGGTTGAGTTCTCCGTCACGCCCAGCGACTGGGTAAAGGAGCGGTCGATTTTGATTTTATCCACCGAGAAATGACTCAGGTAATTCAGGCTGGAGTAGCCCGTGCCGAAATCATCCAGCGCGATACGGAAACCCGCTTCACGCAGCGCGCGCATAATCTCCTGCGCGCCTTTCTCATCTTCAATCAGCACGCCTTCGGTAATTTCCAGCTCAATACGGGAAGGCAGCGTTTTTTCCTGCTGGACGATGGCTTTAAACCGCTCCACAAAGCCCGCTGAACGAAACTGTAAAGGGGAGACATTAATAGCCATGGAGATATCGGGCCACGCCAGCGACACGCGGCAGGCTTCACGCAGCACCCATTCGCCAATCTGGATAATCAGGCCCATTTCCTCCGCCAGCGGAATAAATTCGCCGGGCGAAATCACGCCGCGCTGCGGATGATGCCAGCGCATCAGCGCTTCCAGACCCACGACTTGCTGCCCGGAAATATCCATCAGCGGCTGATAGTAAACGGCCAGATCGCGCTTGTTTTGCAGCGCGGCGCGTAAATCAGCCGCAATCAGCTGGCGCGTTTTGACCTGTTCATCCATCGAGTTATCAAACACGCGATACTGACCGCGCCCCTGGCTTTTGGCCTCGTACAGCGCGATATCCGCTTTACGCATCATTTCCAGCCGATCGCTCGCATCCTGAGGCGCCATCGCCACGCCAATACTGACGCCTATCCAGGTTTCACTGCCCAGCAGCGTAAAAGGCCGCGCCAGCGAGGCAATGATCCGCTCGCACAGCTTCTGAATATCGCTGAACGCGGTGATCCCTTCCACGATAACCACAAATTCGTCGCCGCCAAGCCGGCCTACGGTATCGGCTTCTCTGACCTCCTGACTAAGGCGATGCCCCACGTCGATAATCAGCTCGTCTCCCGCATGGTGCCCATAGGTGTCATTAACCTGTTTAAAACGGTCGAGATCCAGCAGCAGCAGCGCGACATGTTCAGGACTGCGGTTCAGCTTGCCCAGCGCCTGCGTCAGCCGTTCCTCAACCAGCGCGCGATTAGGCAGGCCGGTCAGCACGTCGTGGAAAGCCAGATGCTGCGCCTGCGCCTCGCTGGCGCTCAGCTGAAGCAGCGACTGTGAGAGCTTGAGCGAGGACAGCCACAGGCGGCGGATCATCACTCCGCAGATCAGCGTGATAATCAGCACCATTGCCAGCCCGACCGGGCCGATAACCTGAAACATTTGCGTGCCGGGCGCGGCCGGGCGCCAGCTGATATAGCCCAGCGCGTCGCCGAGGTGATTTTTTAATAAATAGTTAGCGCCCGTTTTCATCGGCTTGCCGTCGGCGTAGTACAGATCGTGCAGCAGGCTGCGTTGAGAGAGGGAATTGAGATAGCTGGCGTCCAGATATTTTACGCTCACCAGCCGAAAACGCCCGCTGCCGCCGTAGCCGTCGTCAATAATGCTGATGGCGAGCGCAGCGGGCCGTTTATCGATCAGGGTAAAGTCGATCGCTTCGGCGTGTCCGCCGCTGGCAAAAGGGGTTTTAAGCCGTGCCGATAGCTCATTGATCGGCTGACGCAGATGTTCGAACTGCGCCACAGGGACGTTTTTATCCCACTCCCAGCGATACACCGGCCGATCTTCCTCATCAAGAATATAGATAAGCTGGTGGCCGAACATGGTCGACAGCCAGGTGCCGACGTTCTGGTTCAGCCAGGGCGTATCCTGTAGCGCGCGATCCAGACGACGGCCAAGCGGCTGCCACAGCGCCAGGCTGCGATTCTGTTTGATCATTTCCGTCAGGCTTTGCGTCAGCGAAGTCTCGATAATCTGCTGCTGCTGGTGAGCGGCGTCGCGATTGGTTTTCGCGGTGGCCCACCAGACCGTAAACGTTGCCGCAGTAAAAATAATTAATAACACCAGCACCAAAGGTATAAGCACTTCGCGGATAAAATGGCTGCGAAAACTCTCTGATATTTTCATGTTTTTTATCAACCCACTCTCAGGACGGCAACACTCCCTCTACTTTGAGGCTAGCATAAATCCCGGCCGCGGTTGGCTGAGGTGGCAGAGGCGGAATTATGCGTCAGAAAATTGAATGTGATCTCTGTCACGTTAGTCGTGGCAGCCTGCCTCTCTGTGGCAGAAACAGCGGAAAAAGAGACGGCCGACCGCGCTTTTTATGCGCCCCATCACGGTTGCGCCAGGCCAGCTCCTGGCAGGGATAAAACCGTTATTTTGATAAAATCACAGTAAAAACAGCAGGTTGAAAATTTTCGCATGGCGGGCAAACACCCTCGAAAACGGCAGGGAAAAGCACGGATACGGCGCTTAAACTAAAAGAGTAGTGATTTTTATTATCGCTATCCTACAACAAGCTGATTCACATTTTTATTTTCTTATTCAGGTCATTTTTATTTTATGCGGGTAAAATAGTAAAGAAGATGATATTTATTTTTATCTTTAATCGTATTGGTGTGTTTTTTTATCACGGTCGTCCAGGTTTTTTTAAACTAATTAATAAAACGAGGCATAAAAAATAACGATTGAGTTAGCATCGGTTTTTCTGTGCCTTAAAGCGCTCAGCATTCATTGGTCCGAATAGAAAATAAGCCGGTGGAAGCGTGAGCTGAAAACGGGTTAACTGTCCGCGCTTATGACAGGGCAGGATCCCCATTAGGGCCGATTGGGGGGATTTTTCGCCAGAGGCTGAATTTGCGCGCGCTGCCGGTTGGCTTCAGGCTTCACTCCGCGCAGCTTTTCGCTATCCATAAGCCGCCTTTTTCTGTTGGCGGACGAGGCTGCCGCGTCGGGCAGCCGGCAAGGGCCAGAAGAAACTAAAAGCCTGTCTCAGCATCAGGGCCACCCGCTAAACCTTGTCGGCCATGACTTTCGCCATGCTCACGACATCGCTCCAGATAAAAATGGCCCGGCAGAATGTAAAAAGCGGATAATGATTGTTCAGCCTTTTTTATCTCAGATTTACTATTTTTTTAATAGCCTGTATTGGACGTTAAAGATACAAGCTTGCCGCATTCTTTTATAACAACCTGTTGCCGGGCGGTACTATTCAGGCGTGGCTTCGGGCACCGCGCATCGCGCTTTTAAGACTATTTCCCGGATGTAGTTCGGGCAGCGATTTGTTAGTCTGCGTTATTGATAAATGATAAACCGAGCACGATAGAAGAGATTATGTCGATTAAGCGTAATGCGGTTGCGAATTATGTCGGTCAGATTTATATCACGCTTGCCGGGATACTGGTCGTACCCTTATATATTCATCAACTGGGCATGGAGATTTACGGCCTTATCGGCTTTTTCTCGATCCTGTTGACCTGGCTACAGCTGCTGGACGTGGGGATTTCCACCACGCTGCTGCGTGAGGCGGCCCGCTATCGCGCCGATCGGGAGCAAAACCCGTGGTTTCCCTCGCTGTTCGCTACGCTGGGTAAGTTCTTTCTGATCTCTTCCGCCGTGCTGGTGGTGATGGGCTGGTTCGCCTCGCCTTATGTCGCCTCGCACTGGCTGCATGCGAAAACTATCCCGCATCAGGATTTGGTGATTGCCGTCGGCATCATGGTGCTGACCGCCGCTATCCGCTGGCGTATCGGGCCTTATCGCAGCGTAATTGTCGGCTATGAACATCAGGTCTGGCTGAACGCGCTGAACCTGGTGGTGATTACGCTGCGCACCTTTGGCGCGGTGTTCGTTATTCGTTTCGCGTCGAACCCGGTCATCTTCTTCTTCTGCTGGCAGCTGTTGATTTCACTGGGCGAGGCCTTCTTCTGCATTCGCAAATCCTACCAGCTGGTGCCTAAAAGCGATCGCAACACCAGGGTGGATAACCTGAAAGGCGTGCTGAAGCCTTTCCTGCGCTTTGCCGTCGGCGCGGCTTTTTCCAGCGCCATCTGGACGTTTATTTCGCAGATTGACCGTCTGGTGCTGTCCAAAACGCTGCCGCTGGCGACCTACGGTTCCTTTACCGTGGTGGCGACGGCGGCAACCGGCATCGTGATGCTCAGCAGCCCGATTATGCAGGCGATTGTGCCGCGCATGACGGGGATGCGTACCAAGAGCGAGAACGGCGAGCAGGAAACGCTGAAGCTGTATCGCTGGACAACCCAGGCGGTAAGCATCTTTATGGCGCCGCTCAGCCTGACCATCGCTTTCTATCCAACCCAGCTGATTTGGGCCTGGACGCAGAACGCGCAGATTGGCGAGCAGATGTCGCTGGTAATGACGCTGTATGCGCTGGGCAGCGGCGTGCAGGCGATTGTCGGCCTGCTTTATAATTTGCAGTATGTGAACGGCAACCTGTCGCTGCATATGAAAGGCTTTACGCTGTTTGCCATTATCCTGATCCCGCTGAATATTTTTGCGGCCATCCACTATGGCGCGCTGGGTACCGGTATCGTGTGGGTTGCGCAAAACATTTTCTACCTGCTGGTCTGGTCATGGATTGTGCACAGGAAGTTTGCGCCGACGATCCATATGCAGTGGCTGACCCGCGACGTGCTGCTGATCTGGGCCGTTTCCGCCTGCGTGACCTTCCTTACGCTGTCGATCCCTTTCGAGTGGAACGATAACCGCTGGCTGAACCTGCTCTACCTGGGGCTGATTGGTTTTGTGAACCTGGTTATCTGCTGCCTGCTGCACAGTAAAGTAGGCGACTACCTTAAAAATGTAACTTTCCGTCGGCTGAACCTGCGAGGTGAAAGATGAGTAACCAGGACGATCTGGCGCAGCCTACGCTGTCCGTGATTATGCCCGTCTATAATGGCCGGGCCGATCTGAGCGAGGCTGTTGATTCGCTGCTGCAACAAACGGTAGTACCGCAGCAGATTATTATTATCGACGATGGCTCGACCGACGGTACCGATCGGCTGATTGAAGCGTATTGCCAGCGCGATCCGCGTATTCAGCTGGTGCGTAACGCGCACGGCGGCGTCAGCGCCGCCAGGAATAAAGGGCTGGAGCTGGCCACCGGCGACTTCATCTACTTTATGGATGCCGACGATCTCACCGGCCCGACGCTGTTTGCCGACTTCCTGCGTGAAAAGCGCGCCTGTCCGGAGCTGGAGATGTTCTGCTTCGCCGCCAAAATGTTTATGGACGTGCCGGTGGCAGAGCGCAAGCCTGAGATCACGCACGCCCGTAACCTGAAAGGGGTGTACAGCGGCGGCACGGCCTTTATTCAGCAGTTGAACAGCAGCGGCTCCGCGCATCGCGTGCTCTGGTCCAGCATTATCTCTCGCGAGCTGATTGTCCGGACCAAAAGCCGCTTTCTGCCGATCCAGAATCACGAAGACGCGCCTTTTATGTTTACCCTCTATTTGCAGGCAAAACAGGTTTTCGTGACGCCAGAAGCCTACTACTTTAAGCGCTATACCACGACGTCGCTTTCCGTCCGTACGCGCGATTTTTCCTGGGTGAAGAACTACTTTATCGCTCGTGAAGGTACCGAAGAGGCTATCCGCGCCGCCAACGTGCCGGTGGAACGTTCGCTGGTGGATGATTACTATTTTCCGGTGATGAGCGGCTGCCTGAAAATGTTGCGCGAGCATGATATGACCGTGCCGAAGGAGTACCAGCCCAGGGTAAACGCGCTGGTACGCCAACTGACGCGAAACAATATCAAACTGATGGTTATCTGGTATCTGAACCCGCTTTACAGCAGCCTGGTCTACTGTAAGAAAAAACTCTCCAGCGCGTTATAACGCTTATTCGTCCTGCTCTTTGGCGGCGGCTATTTTGGCCTGCCGCCAGTTGAGCAGCGGCGTGACCGAAATCCCATGCACGATGACGCTGGCAACGATTAACGTAAAGGCGATATTCGCCATGCGCGTCATCTCTTCGCCCGCCACGCCGTGCGTATAGGCCCAGGCAATATAGTTGATACTGCCAATCCCCCTGATCCCCAGCCAGCCGATAATCATCTTCTGCTGCCACGGCACTTTAATGCCTGTCGTGCCGAGCCATACTGCCGCAGGGCGGATAAATACAAACAGCACCAGCGCCATCAGCAGCCCGTCCGGATCCCAGTGATGCGCCAGCGTCACGCCCAGCACGATAATAATGCCGGCCGCAAACAGGCGTTCCACGGTATCACCGAACGACAGCGCATCGCCGACGACCAGGCCTACCGAGCGCGCCGGATCCGGATCAAGAGATTCATGACGGATATGCGGATTGACCAGCACCTCCGCCGGTGGGCGATGGTCGCTGTCGTCAAACGCATCGGCAGGCTGGCGGCGGATAACGTTGACTTCCGCCCGACGCAGACCCACGCCAGCGGCAAAAGCGGCCAGGAAGCCGGAGGCGTCCAGCGCCTGAGCCGCCGCATAGCTCAGCGCAATCAGCGCCAGCGCCAGGAAATCATTCGGGGCGACATCTTTATGCGCGTAGCGCAGGTGCGTGACGTACTGGCCGACAAAGCGGCCAAACACAAAGCCGATGCCCAGCCCGCCGGTGATCCCCCAGAGCACGTCCTTTAACGCCCAGTGGCGGAAAAGATCCAGCGTCATTTCCTGCTGCGTGGTCAGCAGCGTCACCGCCAGCATCAGCAGCGGCAGGGCGGTGCCGTCGTTCATCCCGGCCTCGCTGGAGAGCGACACGCGCAGGTTGTCGTCATCGCGGGCATCGTTGACGGAAATCAGGCTGGCCAGTACGGGATCGGTCGGCGCGACGATGGCGCTAAAGGCGATGGCAAACGGCCAGGAAAGGCCGACCAGATAGTGTGCCGCCAGCGACATACCCAGCACGGTCAGCAGCATGCCGGGGAAAGCCAGCCGCATCCCCAGCCGCCAGCCCTGATGCCGGAACGGCAGCCTGAGTTTCAGCCCGGTGATAAACAGCGAGGCCGCCATTGCGATCTCGGTAAGGTGAGCGGTCAGTTCGGCATGAGCGGCAATATCGATATGCAGCAGATCCAGCACCCAGGGGCCACAAATTACGCCGGCAATCAGGTAGAGAGAAAACGTGGTGATCGGGCCGCGATTGATCCAGCCTGATGCCAGCGACATCAGTAATAAAAGCCCGCCCGTTGCGGCTGTCCAGCCAAGAAAATCCATCGATACGCCTCCATAGTCGTCAGGGGTGATATGGACGCTGACTTAACATGCAAAGCGCCACAGAAAAAAATACAACAAAAACAAGCATATATATTATAAATTTAAGGTTTCCCTTTTCCCGGTGACAGCAAATTGTCTACTTAAATCATATACCTGGCTCACTGAGTATAGACCTAAAAAAAGGGGCGCTTGCGCAAATGGGCCGTCAGGCGGAAACCCGTCCGTGGCGAAACGTCTTTAGCGCCAGTTCTGCGCAACGTCCGTCTGGAACTGCAATTTCCGGGATGAGCGTTATGGCTCAGGGCTGGGGCTGCTTTTTGTCCGCCTTCATTTGCCGTGCCTGAACTGATAAGCCCACAAAATGACTGAGTGCTGAACCACACCCGAAAAACGATTAGCGTTAGCGGCCAGAGGCTTTACAAGGCCGGGCAAAATTTCAGGATGTCATGGCGTCCGATCATGAAAATTCTCACCAGGATTACCGCCTGTCTGTTACTTATTTCAGCGCGGCCAACAGAGGCGGCGTCGCGGATAACAACCCAGGCATTCTGTGCCGTTCGCCAGTGAAGAAAAGCGACAGACATTGTCAGAAAGCGCCTGTGGGTATACTGTTAACGGACTTTCTTTTTATCCCTGCGGCGCCTCTCTGCCGCTGACTATCTGCTAAACCGAGGTTGTTTTGTCGACTCTATCCCCAATTCTTCGTCCACGACGCCTGCGTCAAACGTCTTCCTTCCGCTCGCTGTTTCAGGAAACATCGCTCAGCATTAACGATCTGGCGCTGCCGATCTTTGTTGAAGAGGGTCTGGACGACTATAAAGCGATTCAGGCCATGCCTGGCGTGATGCGTATTCCGGAAAAACGTCTGGCCTATGAGATCGAGCGCATCGCGAAAGCGGGCATCCGTTCGGTAATGACCTTCGGCATCTCTCATCATACCGACGCCGACGGCAGCGATACCTGGCAGGAAAACGGGCTGGTTTCGCGCATGTCCCGTATCTGTAAAGAGACCGTCCCGGAAATGATCGTTATGTCCGATACCTGTTTTTGCGAATACACCTCGCACGGGCACTGCGGCGTGCTGCACGATCATGGCGTGGACAACGACGCCACGCTGATTAACCTGGGCAAGCAGGCGGTTGCCGCCGCGCGCGCGGGTGCCGACTTTATCGCGCCTTCCGCCGCGATGGATGGTCAGGTCGCGGCTATCCGCCACGCGCTGGATGAAGCGGGCTTTACCGATACGGCTATCATGTCCTACTCCACCAAGTTCGCCTCTTCCTTCTATGGCCCGTTCCGTGAAGCGGCAGGCACCTCGCTGAAGGGCGATCGCAAAACCTATCAGATGAACCCGATGAACCGCCGCGAAGCGATCCGCGAGTCGTTAATCGACCAGGCTGAAGGCGCGGACGCGCTGATGGTAAAACCAGCGGGTGCCTATCTGGATATCATCCGTGACGTGCGCGAACGTACCGAGCTGCCGCTGGCGGCCTACCAGGTCAGCGGCGAGTACGCAATGCTGAAGTTCGCCGCGCAGGCGGGGGCGATCAACGAGCGCGAAGTGGTGCTGGAAAGCCTGGGCGCCATCAAGCGTGCGGGCGCCGATCTGATCTTCAGCTACTTTGCGCTGGATCTGGCCGAGAAAAACCTGCTGTAACCGTAGCGCTTCATTTTAGCCAGTATGGCTAATCACCGGGCAGGGCGGGTTTTACCTGTTCTGCCCGGATAAACGCATCTCAGCGCGGCCCGCGATACCTGACCGCTTCCACAAAGGCGGAAAACGCCGAAGAAGTGTTGCGACGGTTGGGATAATAAAGATGAAATCCTTCAAACGTCGGGCACCAGTCCGCCAGTACCTCTACCAGCCGACCCGCCTCAATATGGGGTTTCGCCATAAAATCCGGGATGCAGGCCAGGCCGATACCGTCCAGCGCGCCGTTCAGGATATGAATATTGCTGTTGCACAACAGCGGGCCGTTGGCCTTGATATTCAGTTTTTTCCCGTCTTTTTCAAATTCCCAGGCGTAAATACTGCCGCCGACCGAATGCCGGATATTAATACAGCGATGGGCGGTCAGATCCTGCGGAACGACAGGGTGTGGATTGCGGCGGAAATAGTCCGGCGCGCCGACCACGGACAGACGCCAGTCCGGCCCGAGGCGCACGGCGATCATATCCCGGCTGATCGATTCGCCTAAACGAATACCGGCATCAAAACGCTCGCTGACAATATTGGTAAAGCCGTAATCAATGCAGATCTCTACGCTGATATCAGGATAGGTGTTGAAAAACGCGGGCAGTATCGGCCGCAGCAAATTTTCCGCCGCGTCGTCTGAGCAGGTGATGCGAATATTACCGGCAGGCGTATGGCGCAGCTCGCCAATGCTGTCAATTTCGCTGTTAATCTGATCGAAAAGCGGCCCAACCGACTGCAACAGACGCTCGCCGGCTTCGGTAGGCGCAACGTTGCGCGTGGTGCGCGCCAGCAGGCGCACGCCCAGCCGTTCTTCCAGATTGCGAATGGTATGGCTCAGCGCCGAAGGGCTGACGCCAAGACCGGCGGCGGCTTTGGTAAAGCTTTGCGCCCGGGCAACGGCCAGAAAGGCCACGATATCGTTCATAGTATCCACGCAGAATTGCTGATTAAATTTCACAAGCGCGTAAAAATTACCCCATCCGATCGCATTACTCTATCTCTTTTACCGCTTCGCCTGCCTGCGGCGCACAAAACTCCAAAGCCCTGCAGTGCCGCTCTTTATGCGTGCTCACGGGTCTTTGAGGCTTTGCGTTCGTTGATTGATGCAAAAAATTCACAATTACATGCGATTACGCCCGTCTAATCATTAACCCGGCCAGCGTGCAAAATAGCGCAAGTGTTAATAATATCGGAATCGTTCATGAATAGTGCTGTAGCGGAACAATCTCGTCATCACCCTGCCTGGGGCGCCGTCTTTTCGATGGCGCTTGGCGTAGTGGTGCTGATCGCCTCAGAATTTATGCCGGTCAGCCTGCTGACGCCCATCGCGCAGGGGTTAGGGATCAGTCAGGGCCACGCCGGACAGGCAATTTCCGTCAGCGGTTTTTTTGCCGTGCTCACCAGCCTGCTTAACACGCCGCTGACCGGGCGTTTCGATCGTAAAAAAGTGCTGATCGCCTTTACGCTGCTGCTGACGCTTTCCGGGCTGACGGTAACCTTTTCGACCAATGGCCTGATGTTTATGGTCGGCAGGGCGCTGTTGGGGATCGCCATTGGCGGCTTCTGGTCGATGTCGACGGCGACGGTGATGCGCCTTGTGCCTGCTCACGCGGTAGCGAAGGGCCTGGCGCTGATCAACGGCGGTAACGCGCTGGCCGCTACCGTCGCCGCGCCGTTGGGCAGTTTTCTTGGGCAGTATATTGGCTGGCGCGGGGCGTTCTTTATGGTGGTGCCGCTGGCCGTTATCGCCTTTATCTGGCAATGGCGCAGCATTCCATCATTGCCCGGCAACGGCCGCAACAAAGCCGCCAACCCGCTGCGCCTGCTTGTTCGGCCGCCCGTGGCGCTGGGCATGGCGGGCATTATGTTTCTGTTTATGGGGCAGTTTGGCATTTTTACCTATCTGCGCCCGTTTATGGAAACCGTTACCGGCGCCAACGTCAACCAGCTCTCTTTGCTGCTGCTGTTGCTGGGCGGGGCGGGACTCATCGGCACCTGGCTTATCGGTACGCTGCTTGAGCGCCGCCTCTACGCTTATCTGATCGCCATTCCGCTCGGCATGGCGCTGCTGGCCGCCTTGCTGATCGCGCTGGGGCATTCTCTGCTGCTGACCGGCGTGCTGCTGGCGCTTTGGGGGCTGGTAGCGACGCCTGCGCCGGTGGCGTGGGGGCTGTGGCTAAGCCGCGCGCTGCCCGACGATGCCGAAGCGGGCGGCGGCCTGATGGTGGCGGTGATCCAGATGGCGATCACGCTTGGCGCGGGGCTGGGCGGCCTGCTGTTTGACGCGGCCGGCTGGTGGAGTCCGTTCGCCTTCGGCCTGGCGCTGCTGGTGCTGTCGGCGCTGTTTGCCGGGCTGGCCCGTCGCTGGTTTTACTTCGCCGTCGGCAAATCGCTGTAGCGCGTGGTCCAGGCGGGAGAGAGCATCTCCCGCTTCATCGACCAGCTTTTCTCAATGCCCTGGCCGGCAAACCAGACTTTCCCTTTGCCGGAGCGGTTCAGCGTATCAATGGCGGTCATTAACGCCGCGCTGTTGGCCTTCGGCTGCGTTTCGGCAAACAGATCCAGCTGCGCCACGCCTTCGCTGTAAAAATCGCTCAGCATCACGCCCGCTTTGATATAGCGTTCGCCTTCGCGCCAGATACGGTCCAGCGCCTCGGTCGCCACCCGAATAATATCGCGCGTATCGTTCGAGGGCAGCAGCAGCCTGCCGGAGGCCTGGTTGTTATAGCCGGTGCCGTTGTCGTCGTGCGGGCTGGTGCGGATAAAAACGCTGATAAAGCGGCAATATTGTTTCTCGCCGCGCAGCTTTTCCGCCGCGCGTTCGGCCCAGGCGCAGATCGCCTGATGCATATCCTGATAGTCGGTGACGCGGTGCCCGAAAGAGCGGCTACAGACGATCTGCTGTTTAGCGGGTGCCATTTCCTCTAACGCCAGGCAGGATTCGCCGCGCAGCTCGCGCACCGTTCTCTCCATCACCACGCTGAAGTGCTTGCGGAGGGTGGGGACGGAACTGTCGGCCAGATCCAGCGCGTTTTTAATGCCCATCAGCTGCAAACGCTTGCCGACGCGACGGCCAATGCCCCAGACTTCTTCAACCGGCACCAGCGGCAGCAGCCTGCGCTGGCGCGCCGGATCGGAGAGATCGACCACGCCGCCGGTTTTGCTCCACTTCTTCGCCGCATAGTTAGCAAGCTTGGCCAGCGTTTTGGTTGGCGCGATGCCGACGCCGACCGTCAGGCCGGTAGCTTTCAGCACCTGCTGCCGGATGTCGCGGCCAAAATCCTCCAGCGAGAGACAGTTGCTGACGCCGGTCAGATCCAGAAAAGCCTCGTCAATAGAATAAATTTCGCTCGCAGGCGCCAGCTCGCCAAGCAGGGTCATCACCCGATGGCTGAGATCGGCATACAGCGCATAGTTTGAGCTGAAAACCTGCACCTGCTGACGCTGGAGATCCTGTTTAATTTTAAAATAAGGTTCGCCCATTTTAATGCCCAGCGCTTTTGCCTCGGCCGATCGGGAAATAATACAGCCGTCGTTGTTGGAAACGACCACCACCGGCCTGCCGCGCAAATCGGGACGGAACACCGTTTCGCAGGAGGTATAAAAGCTGTTGACGTCAACCAGCGCGAACATTTTTGGTGGATTTCAGAATAAAAGTGACCACGCCAAAAATTTCCAGCTCTTCCGCATCGTGAAACGTAATCGGAGAATAGTGACGATTGCGCGGCATCAGCTGTAAAAAAGGGCGGAGGCGTAGCTCTTTAACGGTAAATTCACCGGCCACGGCCGCTACCACGATATCGCCATGCTCTGCGGTCAGCGAACGATCGACCACCAGCAGATCGTCATGGCCGATCCCGGCCTCAATCATCGAGTCGCCGCTTACTTTGATAAAATAGGTGGCGCTGGGATGACGCAGCACCAGCTTATTCAAATCCAGACGGTCCTCAATATAATCCTGGGCCGGACTGGGAAAGCCGCAGGGTACGCGCTCAATAAACAGCGGTAAAAAAAGATCTTCCATAATTTCAGCAGGGGAAATCGGCTGCATAATGCTTATTCCGGTTTAACTGTGTTTATATACAGTATCGCTGAATGCGGGCGGCAGGCAAGGCATTGATCGGAACTTTCCGGCAACAGATTGTAATAACAGGAATTTATTCGCTTTTTCTTAAAGGTGCGTCCCCGGTTAATAAAGCAGCTTATACTGCAGCGGGAATAATAGTTGCGCCGGAGCAGAAGGATAAGAGCCGCTTATTTCTTTTTTGCGCTAAGTAAAATCCAGCGTGGATGCAGGGCCACCAGCCTCGTTTTATGCATCTTAATAATGGCTTTCTGCGCAGGAAAATGTCATAAAATATCAACTTTTCCACTGACGCCTTATCATTTTTTTCTTTGGGATAATCACGCACGCTTATGTTTTCTTTCGACTGGCACCGCTTTTTCTTGAACGATCTTTCCATTACTTTTTTAGGCGAGGTCGCGGTTCGGGTACTCTTCGCCTACATCGTTGTTTTTCTCTTTCTGAAAGTTTCCGGCAGGCGCGGCATTCGCCAGCTGTCGCTGTTTGAGCTGGTGATTATCCTGACGTTGGGATCGGCCTCAGGAGACGTCACTTTTTATGATGATGTGCCTGTGCTGCCGGTCGCGATGGTTTTCCTGGTGCTGCTGGTACTTTATCGTTTTACGACTTTTCTGACCGCACGCAGCTCACGGGTCGCCCGATGGGTGGAGGGCGAAGTGATCACACTGATTCAGGACGGTCTGTATGTGCTGGACAGCCTGGACGGGCTGAACATTTCTGAGGACGAATTCTTTATGGAGCTGCGGCAGGAGGGCGTGGAGCATCTGGGTCAGATCCGGCTGGCGCTGATCGAGCTGGACGGCGATATCAGCGCCTATTACTACGATCGCGAAGAAGTGCGGCCGGGCCTTTCCGTGCTGCCGCCTCAACATCGGCAGGATTATACCTGCGTGCCCGCAGATGGCCTCTACGCCTGCAACCATTGCGGAGAAACGCAGCGGCTACAGGCGCAGCAGCAGCTGAGTTGCCCCCGCTGCCAGCGCAATCTCTGGTCGCTGGCGCTGACCACCCAACGAGCGCGCTAGCGAGGCTGGCGTAGCCAGCATAATGGCAGGCTGCCCAACGAGCGCTGACAGAATTATTGGTATAGCCTTGCCAATGGCGCCAGCGATGTTGCTGGGCTTAGCCTTGCCGACGGCGCCCGTGCGCGTTGATACGCCTGTCAGCCGTGGGTATCGCGCTGGTTACTTTGCAGGAAGTGCCAGGCCGCGCCTAACATCCCGGAATCGTTGCCGAAGGTGGCCGTATCCACAGGGATGGTTTTACCGAACCAGGCCAGATGAAACTTCACCTCCTCCAGAAAATCCTCGCGCTCGGTGATGCCGCCGCCCAGAAAAATGCATTCGGGATCGAATACGTTCGCCAGGTTATAAATGCCGGCGCACAGATCCTGATAAAAGGTGGTGACCAGCCTGGTGGCGACCGGCTCTTTATTATCCCAGCCGGAAAAAACGTCTTTGCCGCTGACCTCGTCCACATCACGCCCGCTGTGCAGCGCATAGCTTTTGCGCAGCGCGGTCATCGTACAGTTGTCGCCCATCGTATAGTGGCTGACGCTGCCGCCAGCGGGACGCGCCACCAGCAGGCAGCCGAACTCGCCGGCGCGATCCTGCTTGCCTCGTACCAGCGCGTCGTTGCAGAAGGCCGCGCCGCCCAGCCCGGTGCCGATGGTGATCATCAAAAAATCGGACATATTGCGTGCTTTACCCAGCCAGCGTTCGGCCAGCAGGGCGCAGTGCGCGTCGTTTTCCACGGTGGCGGGCAGGGAGGTTTTTTCCGTCAGCCATTTACTCAGGTGGAAATCATCAAATGCCCTGACCGTGCCGCCCATCGACACAAACCCGTTGTGCGGATCGACATAGCCCGGCACGCTAACGGCAATGCCTTCGCAGCCGGGTTTTTTTTCCAGCCAGTCCAGGATAGCGCCCAGAATAGCCTCGCGCGATCCTTCGTTATCCGCTTTATCACTGGCCAGAATGTCGCCTTTATCCGTTACAACGCCCATTTTTAACGAGGTACCGCCAATATCAAATACGGCAAGTTTCATATCCTTCTCCTTTTGTTTTTTTATCAGTATAGCCGCAGACCAATTGCGCCGTTGCGTTGTGCGGACAGCGATAACAAAAGTGCGGCGGCCTGTTTTTTATTACGGGCGAGGCTACGGATTAAGGCGGAATATAAAGGCAGGTGAACAAGATATAAAAGGGCCAACGATAAACGCGAAAACGAACCCGTCAGCCGGGTTCGTTAGCCGCAAAAAGATTATTTACGGTCGAGATCTTTCCGTTCTTCCAGCGTTTGCTGATACTCATCCAGAAAAACTTTTTCCGCAGGATCCAGTCTGTCCATGCCGCTGGTGAAACGGTGCCAGTACGGATAGCGCGGCGCAGGACGCGTCGCCTGCTCAATACGTTTGATCTGCGCTTCGCTCAGCGTCAGCTCCGCTGCGGCCAGGTTGTCCTGTAAATGCTGTTCGGTGCGGTTGCCAACAATCAGCGACGTGATGCCCGGACGCGTCAGCAGCCAGGCCAGGCAGACCCGCGCGGTCGATACATTATGCTCTTTGCCCACTTCGGTCAGCACGTCGATAACCCGGTAAGCGTGCTCCATATCGTGCACGTAGGGTTCCGGCCAGCCGTTGCCCTGACGGGAGGTCGCTGGCGTTTTCACGTTGCGCTGTACGGTGCCGGTCAGCAGACCTTCGCCCATCGGCCCCCAAATTAGCGTGCCGATATTCTGATCCAGCGCCATCGGCAGCAGCTCGAACTCCGCCTCGCGCGACTCCGGCGTGTAGTAAATCTGCTGGCTTACCGGCTTCAGCAGATGATTCACCTCGGCGCAGCCCAGCGTTTTCATCATCTGCCAGCCGGTATAGTTCGAGGTGCCGAAATAGCGGATTTTGCCGCTTTTCACCAGATCTTCCAGCGCGCGCAGCGTCTCTTCCACCGGCGTCACGCCGTCCCAGTTATGGATCTGATAGAGATCGATATGATCCGTTTTCAGACGCTTTAAGCTGTTCTCGCAGGACTTAATCAGATGAAAGCGTGTGGCGCCGCTGTCGTTAGGATCGTCGCTCATCGGGCTGCGGGCTTTCGTGGCCAGGATAACGCGCTGACGATTGCCACCCAGCGCCTCGCCCAGCGTTTCTTCCGCCCCGCCTTTGGAATAAAGGTCGGCCGTGTCCACGGTATTGACGCCTCGTTCCAGCGCTATCTCAATAAAACGGCGGGCCTGGCGAACATCGACGTTACCGGTTTTTTCAAAGCCGGCCTGGCCGTTAAAGGTTAACGTCCCGAGCGTCAGCTCAGAAACCATCAGGCCGGAATGGCCCAGTTTTCTGTACTTCATTGCTTTCTCCTCACTATGAAAACCCGAGGGCAAGCATAGACCACAAAAAACCAGACCAGGCCGCGCGGAAACTATTTCGTACAAATGCAGATTATTCAGGTGTTTTATTCCGGCCAACACGAAATAAGAAATCCCATACGGCAGCAATCATCGCTGCGTAATTCGCATGGCAATCTTAATGATAATTATTTCGCTAAGACGGCGGGTTAAAACAGCTATTTAGCCTGGCAGGACGCAATTCTGTTTTTCCCTGGTCGTAATTAACACCCCAGGACTAATCTTATTCGTTTTACTTTCCGCTCAGATACCTTGCAGGGGAAAAAAGTAAACTATGCTTTAAACGAGGTTTTTAAACCTGAATAGTGACGTTGAATATCCTCAAGCAGAAATACCCCATGTAATCTATTTCTGCCGCCATAACTCAGGTATGAAAACCAGCAATAAAGAGCGGAGAGATCTGCCGCAGAGCAGATTGCCGGAAGCCTTTTCTGACTGGAGTGAGCTATGTTCAGACACGTAAAAAAATTGCAGTATACCGTTCGCGTTGCCGAGCCAAATCCCGGACTGGCTAACCTGCTGCTGGAACAGTTCGGCGGGCCACAGGGCGAGCTGGCCGCGGCCTGCCGCTACTTTACCCAGGGCCTGTCGGACGAAGACGAAGGCCGTCGCGATATGCTGATGGATATTGCCACCGAAGAGCTGAGCCACCTGGAAATTATCGGTTCGCTGGTCGGGATGCTGAACAAGGGCGCCAAAGGCAAGCTGGCCGAAGGCACGGAAGAAGAGGGCGAGCTGTACCGCTCCATTACCGGCAACGGCAACGACAGCCACCTGACGTCGATTCTTTATGGCGGCGGCCCGGCGCTGACCAACTCCGGCGGCGTGCCGTGGACGGCAGCCTATATCGATACCATCGGCGAACCTACAGCCGATCTGCGCTCTAATATCGCCGCCGAAGCGCGCGCTAAAATCCTCTATGAGCGCCTGATTAATGTAACGGACGATCCGGGTGTTAAGGATGCGTTAGGCTTTCTGATGACCCGCGAAGTTGCGCATCAGATCTCTTTTGAAAAGGCGCTTTATTCCATTCGTAATAACTTTCCGGTCGGCAAGCTGCCGCCTATCGAGCAGTACTCGAACGTTTATTACAATATGTCAGAAGGCGGCGAGGTGCGTGGAAGCTGGAACTCGGACGAAAACTTCACTTACGTAGCCGATCCGGCACCGGCGGTAGATGGCGGCGACGGTTATGCCAGCATCACGCTGCCGTCCGATCAGAAAACCGAGCTGGATAATCTGGCGTTGCGTACCGCTTCCGATACCACGGTGAACCCGGTCACCGGCACCGATCTTGGCGCATCAGGGCCAATCGAAAACGAAACCGTAGGCAAATCTGCAGTAAACGTACCGAAAAAATAAGGTGTCATCGCGGGGAGACAGCCGTTCTCCCCCGTTTTTACTCGCGCTTGTACAAGTTTGCCCTGAAGCCTGTCATTTCCTGTTTTTGTTATAACCGGCTAAATATTTTGAGAAAAGGTTGTTAGTTATTAACTAAAATGTGACCAAATAACGCCTTTTATGTCTCAAAAAAGCATTTTTTGCAAAAAAAATCCGCCCCAGACTTTTAAGATACTGTACATTAATTGAAAAGCTGTACAGGGTAGAAACGTTACCCCCTTCGGGCATTCTTTCACCTGCTTAAGAGGATCCATTATGCGTCAGGATAATTTCAACACACAAACCGCGGACATGAGCCTCTACTTCGGCGCCCATGACGCTGCTGTACCTTCTCATCAGGAAACGCTGGGTGAGGTAGTGATGGAGATTTTAAAATCCGGCATGACGGTTAATCGCCAGTCAATCTGTGCAAAACTGCTGAGCCGCCTGGCCGATGTCAGTGAGCCCGACCTCGAAAAACATCATCACGAACTGATTGCTATGCTGTTCGGTCGCGAAAGCTAAACGCCCGCGTAGCCCACCGCTCGTTCGACCTGCTTTTTCTTTCCGCGTGGGTTCAGGCGTTCCGTCCTGCCACGCGGAAAGCGATCCACGCGGCAGACAAGCCAGAGAAGTTTCCATGGACCATCGCCATTCTGAAAAATTACGGGATCTGATGCTGGGAGAAGCCACGCTGGCGCTTCTTGAGCAGCAGCGCCCGCTTAATCTTGCCTCGCTTATTAATGAACTGCGCGCGCTGGCTGCCCGACAAACGGATGAAGAGCACCGCAAAGCCTGCCTTGCCGCTATCAGAGAGCTTCGCCATGCTCAGGTCAGCGCCGGTGAAGCCCTGAATCGCCGTTCCGCCAGCGACGACAACGTTATTCACTAATCTTCCCGAAGCCGACCTCCGTACGGCGTAATGCCTTCTTCGCCTTCCAGCCTGAAAACGACTTACCTTTTCAGGCTGGCGAACAGCCTGCCCCGGGCAATGTAAATAAATCGAAAAAAGCAAAATAAGCGGCGACAATGGCTGAAGGTTTTTTTCGTGCCGCCGATACCTGTGCAGATTGGAGGAAAAGGCAGGAGGGGCAGGAGGGGGGAAATGATAATAAGAATTCAGATACACGAGTTGCGCACCGGCATGTACGTGCACAAGCTGGAAGTTTTCTGGCTGAAGCATCCCCTCGTGCGTAACCATATGCTGCTTACCACGCAGCAGCAGATTGACGTCATCGTGGAAAGCGGCATAAAAGAAGTCTGGATCGATCTGGAGAAAGGGCGTGGCCCGGACAGTCAGGATCCGCTTCACGAACAGCTTGCCCTGCCCAGGGTATCGGGTATCCATGAAGAGATCGCGCAGGCGCAGGCGATCTGCTTGCATGCCAAAGGCGAAGTGATGAGCATGTTCAACGATGCGCGCCTCGGTAAAACGATTGATACCCGCAGCACGCTGCCGCTGGTGGACGAAATCGGCGGTTCCCTCAGCCGCCATCCGGCCGCGCTGCTGAGCGTAGTGCGGCTGAAAACGCACGATGATTATACCTACCTGCACTCCGTGGCGGTCTGCGCGCTGATGGTATCGCTCGCCCGCCAGCTTAACCTCAATGATGAACAGACCCGCCTGGCAGGCACGGCCGGCCTGCTGCACGATGTCGGCAAGGCGGGCGTATCGCTGGAGATCCTCAACAAGCCCGGCAAGCTCACGGACGATGAGTTCGATGTGATGAAACAGCATCCGGTCATGGGCGAGGATCTGCTGCGCCGCAGCGGTGAAAACGAAGCGGTGCTGGACGTGGCGCTGCATCATCATGAAAAAATCAACGGCAGCGGCTACCCGCACGGCCTGAAAGGCAAAGATATCTCCCAGCTGGCGCGCATGGCGGCGATTTGCGACGTCTATGACGCCGTCACCTCCAATCGTCCTTATAAAGCGGGCTGGAATCCGGCCAGCGCGATGCACCAGATGGCCAGCTGGGAAGGGCATTTCGATCGCAAAATCTTTTACGCCTTTGTGAAAGCCGTCGGCATCTATCCGGTCGGCTCAATCGTGCGTCTGGCTTCCGGTCGCGTGGCCGTGGTGATTGAGCCGGGCGAAAGCTCGCTGCTGCTGCCCAGGGTTTGCGTGTTCTATTCGCTTTCTGCCAATCATATGCTGCGGCCGGAAGTGATCGATCTGGCCGATCGCTACTGTTGGGACAGTATTGCCGGGCCGGAAGAGGCGGAGACCTGGAGCCATTACAACCTGAATACGCTGTGGATGTCGCCCGTCGCCTGACGGGCAGGAACAACAGCACGCTAACATTTCAACACCAACTTTCCTGTTTCTACCAAAAATTTCACAATTTCGTATTACTCCTGGGGTTTTTGTCGCGATTATTTGCCATGTTAGAGGCGTAACAAGCGGCCCCGGAGCCAGCACGTCTGGCAGAGCCGCTATCAGTGACTATACTGATAGCTGATGTTGTTACGTATGTGGCAACGAGATGAGACAGACTGCACGAGGCGTGCAGAGATTATGCAGAAGGAATCAGCGCCGAATACCCTCTCTAACGCATCCTCTTTCTCGCTCCGCCACATCCGCTGACAAAAATTTTTTCCTCGTGCGTTGTGGGCAAAGCAGACCTGACGTCTGTTTCCGCCAACGTCAGTCCAGACATTGGGCCGACGTAGCGCCGTGGCACACATAATCAGGAGGAATATTTGTGAATACGCTGGAATCCGTACCCCCTTTAGTGCCTGAAGGACGTTACGCTTTTTTCTTTGATGTGGACGGCACGCTGGCCGCTATCCAGTCACGCCCGGAAGAGGTTTTTATCCCTGCTGCGGCCAAAGCCGCGCTTTCTCGCCTGGCCGAATTGAGCGACGGCGCGCTGGCGCTGGTTTCCGGCCGTCCGACGCGCGAGCTGGATGCGCTGGTGGCGCCTTTGCGCTTTCCGCTGGCCGGCGTGCACGGCGCGGAGCGTCGCGATGCAGCCGGGCATACCGAGCGGCTTTCCCTGCCGGACGACGTCTCTGCCTCATTGACGTCGCTGCTGAGCGAAGCCGTGGCGAAGATGCCGGATACGCAGCTGGAAACGAAGGGCATGGCATTTGCGCTGCACTACCGCCGCGCACCGCACTATCAGCAGGCTATCCTGACGCTGGCGGAAACGATGACCCAACGCTTTCCCGAGCTGGCGCTACAGCCAGGCAAATGCGTGGTAGAGCTAAAGCCGAAAGGCGTCAGTAAAGGTGCCGCCATTGCCGATTTTATGCAGCAGGCCCCTTTTGCCGGCAGAACGCCGGTATTTTTAGGTGATGATTTGACCGATGAGGCAGGTTTTGAAGCGGTCAATGCCCTGGACGGCATCGCAATCAAGGTAGGTGAAGGTGAGACAAAAGCGGGCTATCGCCTGGCTGACGTCGAGGCCGTTTATCACTGGCTTGAGCAAACATTATTAAAACTAGATCAAGACGATAAGTCATTAAGGAGTCAAGGTTATGAGTCGCTTAGTAGTCGTATCTAACCGCATCGCCGTACCGGATGGGTCAAAAACCAGCGCGGGCGGACTGACCGTTGGCATTATGGATGCGCTGAAAACCACCGGCGGCCTGTGGTTTGGTTGGAATGGGGAAATCAACGAGATCGGCGAAGAAGACAAGGAGATGGATCTGTTTGAAAAAGATAACGTCACCTACGCTTCTTTTGGCCTTAATCAAAACGATTACGACCTTTATTACCTGCAATTTTCCAATGCGGTCGTCTGGCCAGCCTTCCACTACCGCCTTGACCTGGTAAACTTCCAGCGCGAGGCCTGGGATGGCTACTGTCACGTCAACACCATGCTGGCGAAACGCCTGCTGCCGCTGATTGAGCCGGACGACGTGCTGTGGATCCACGATTATCATCTGCTGCCGTTCGCCGCCGCATTGCGCAAGCTGGGCGTGAAAAACCGCATCGGCTTCTTCCTGCATATTCCTTTCCCGACGCCGGAAATCTTCAACGCGCTGCCGCCGCACAATGAGCTGCTGGAGATGATGTGCGATTACGATCTGCTGGGCTTCCAGACAGAGAGCGACCGTATGGCGTTCCTGGAGTCACTGGCGCTGCTGACCAACGTGCAGACCAACGGCAAAACGCACGTGGCGTTCGGCAATCAGTTCTCTACCGAGGTGTATCCAATAGGCATTGAGCCGGACAGCATTAAAGAGATGGCTGAAGGGCCGCTGCCGCCGAAGATGGCCGCGATGAAACGCGATCTGGGCGACGCCAAAAACATTATTGCCTGTGAGCGCCTGGACTACTCGAAAGGGCTGCCGGAGCGTTTCCTTGCCTATGAAGCGCTGCTGGAAAACTTCCCCGAGCATCGTGGGAAAATCCGTTATTCGCAAATTGCGCCAACCTCGCGCGGCGACGTGCAGGCCTATCAGGATATTCGTCATCAGCTGGAAACGGAAGCAGGCCGCATTAACGGTAAATACGGCACGCTGGGCTGGACGCCGCTTTACTACCTGAACCAGCATTTCGATCGCCGCCTGCTGATGAAAATCTTCCGCCTGACCGATATTGGTCTGGTGACGCCGCTGCGTGACGGGATGAACCTGGTGGCAAAAGAGTATGTGGCCGCGCAGAACCCGGAAGATCCTGGCGTACTGGTGCTGTCACGCTTTGCCGGGGCGGCCAACGAGCTGACCTCCGCGCTTATCGTTAACCCTTACGATCGTGATGAAGTGGCTGCCGCGCTGAACCAAGCGTTAACCATGCCGCTGGACGAGCGTATCTCACGCTACAACGACATGATGGACGTGCTGCGTAAGAACGATATTACGCACTGGCGCAAATCCTATCTGAAAGATCTCCAGGCATTGCCGGTACGTAGCCAGGCACAGGGCGGGGCGGATAAAGCGGCGACGCTCTCCGTCTAGCATAAGTCATGCCAGTTAATTTAGGGGCGACCGTGGGTCGCCCTTTTTTTTTAATTTTTTAAGTCCGTATTGCTCAAAAAAGTGCCTTAAAAGGACCACCGGAAAGAAAAAAAGGAAAAAAATCACTTTTTACTAAAGAAAACAAGGCGCGTGCCGATACCTACTGCCTGAGGTTAAATTTTTGGCACAAACATTCGCGTTGCTAATGTTACCCCTGGTTACATCCGCTGGCACCCGCTAAACACAGGGCTGACGCGGCTTACACTCCCTAAACACTTCCTGTCGTAAACCTGCAATATCTTACTCTGCACGCATCATTGCCCCTGTCGATAGTTACCTTTGGTGATTACGATTTACACATGCTTAACATACAAAAATCAGCATATTCCTCTGCATATTTGTCTTTTATGCGTTTTTACATCCAGTTGTGCGCGTAAACACATCATTCCTCCATTCAATCGACGTAAAAGGAACCATTTTCATCGGTAAATGATCGCGTAGGGTTAAAATTTAACAAAAAAGTCCAAATTTGCTTAGTTAGTGAACTAATCAACAGCGTTTCTGAAGGATAATTTTGTCAAATTACCCCCAAAAGTGTGATCTGGATCACACTTTATCTAAAATTTTAGCTGGCCTCCGTTGTATCCGGAAATTAGAGCAGATAAAGTTGCGTTGTTTTCGGAATAGTCCTAAACCAGAGCAACTTTCAGTCAGGGAGAACGTCAGGGAAGCGGACGAAAACAAGGGAGCAGTAACCGGCAAAATGAGTTAATGACTACTTTCTGCAGGCCGCTTTCAGGGCCGCCTGGAGCTTCGCGAACGTTTGGCTTTTGCCACTTAATTTTTTGCCACAATAAGATTTACCAGCAGCAACAAAGGTAGCGGCGCAATCCGCCAACGTTTAAGTCGTGTCAGTCAGGACGGATAAAAATGGGTACATCAGAATTACTAAAAAATATTTACGATATCAACTTGTCTTATTTATTACTTGCTCAACGCCTTATTAATCAGGAAAAAGCCTCAGCAATGTTTCGTCTGGGCATTGATGAGCAGATGGCCGATGCGCTCGCTCACTTAACGCTGCCAGAAATGGTGAAGCTGGCCGAGACAAATCAGCTGATATGCCAGTTTCGCTTTACCGATCACGTAACGATTAATCGCTTAACTCAGGAATCTCGCGTGGATGATTTGCAGCAAATCCACACCGGCATTTTGTTATCCAGCCGTTTATTGCGTAATGCATCAGCTAAAAATGACGAACTGCCGAAAAAGAGGGCGAGTTAATGAGTGAAAAAAGTATTGTTCAGGAAGCGCGTGATATTCAGCTGGCGATTGAATTAATTACTTTAGGCGCTCGCCTGCAAATGTTAGAAAGCGAAACGCAGCTAAGCCGCGGCCGCTTAATTAAACTTTATAAAGAACTGCGCGGCAGCCCGCCGCCAAAAGGCATGCTGCCTTTTTCTACCGACTGGTTTATGACCTGGGAACAGAACATTCACTCTTCTATGTTCTGTAACGCCTGGCAGTTTTTACTCAAAAGCGGTTTGAGCACCGGTGTGGACGCGGTGATTAAAGCCTACCGTCTCTACCTGGAGCAATGCCCGCAACAGGACGAAGGCCCGCTGTTGGCGCTCACCCGCGCCTGGACCTTAGTCCGGTTTGTTGAGAGCGGCATGCTGGAGCTTTCCGACTGCAAATGCTGCGGCGGAAGCTTTATTAACCACGCGCACCAGCCGGTCGGCAGCTTTGTTTGCAGCCTGTGCCAGCCGCCTTCTCGTGCGGTAAAAAGACGTAAACTTATCGCAGAACCTGCCGATAACATTTCACAACTGCTGGATGAACAGGTAAAACTTGCCGTTTAATGTTCGCCACGTGGAGTGAATCCAGCAGCGGTTAAATACCGCTGCTTTTTTTTTGCCCACGCGACGGAATAAACCTGACCTAATCCGGTTCATCTTTAACCCACACGTCGCCAGACGTAAGGATTTATTGTGTTAGTTATTTTGGGGTATATCCTGGTTCTCGGGTCGGTGTTGGGCGGCTACGCAATGGTAGGCGGACATCTGGGCGCGCTTTATCAACCTTCCGAGCTGTTAATTATCGGCGGAGCGGGCATTGGCGCATTTTTAGCGGGCAATAACGGCAAGGCAATTAAAGCAACGTTTAAAGCGATGCCGCTGCTGATGAAAGGCTCGAAATACAATAAAGCGGTTTATATGGATCTGATGGCGTTACTTTATCGCCTGATGGCCAAATCGCGCCAGCAGGGGATGCTCTCGCTGGAAGCCGATATTGAAAGTCCGCAGGAAAGTGAAATTTTTGCTAATTACCCGCGCATCCTTGCCGATAAAAGACTGGTGGACTTTATCACCGATTATCTGCGACTGATGGTGAGCGGCAATATGAACGCATTTGAAATCGAAGCCCTGATGGATGAAGAGATTGAAACCTACGAACACGAATGTGACGTACCGGCTACGGCTATCGGTACGGTAGGCGACTCTTTACCCGCTTTTGGTATCGTGGCGGCGGTGATGGGCGTGGTGCACACCCTGGCTTCAGCAGATCGTCCGCCAGCCGAGCTGGGCGAGCTTATCGCCCACGCGATGGTCGGTACCTTCCTGGGTATTTTGCTGGCGTACGGGTTTATTTCCCCGCTGGCCGGACTGCTGCGTCAGAAATGTGCTGAAACCACCAAGATGATGCAGTGTATCAAGGTCACGCTGCTTTCCAGCCTGAATGGCTATGCGCCGCAGATCGCCGTTGAGTTTGGCCGTAAAACGCTGTACTCCACCGAGCGGCCATCCTTCTCTGAGCTGGAAGAGCACGTTCGTAACGCGAAATCGCCGGCGAAAGGTCAGGACGCATGAAGAACGACAATCACCCGATTATCCTGGTTAAGAAGAAAAAGCATTCCGCGCACGCGGGCGGCCACGGCTCCTGGAAGATTGCCTATGCCGACTTTATGACCGCGATGATGGCCTTTTTCATGGTGATGTGGCTGATTGCGATCGCCAAGCCTCAGGAATTAGCGGGGATTGCCGATTACTTTAAGACGCCGCTGCGGGTGGCTATCACCGGCGGCACCAAAACCAGCGAAAGCACCAGCGTTATTCCTGGCGGCGGTATGGATCCCAGCCAGCAGAAAGGCGAAGTGCACAAGGTTATCGATATGGACGCGGAGAAACGCAAGCTGGACGATATCCGCTTAAACCTTCTGCGCGAAAAGCTGGATCAGCTGATTGAAGCCGATCCGCGTCTGAAGGCGCTGCGCCCGCACCTGATTATCAACATGGTGGAAGAGGGCCTGCGCATTCAGATTATCGACAGCCAGAATCGACCGATGTTTAAAACCGGCAGCGCGGACGTCGAGCCTTATATGCGCGATATCCTGCGGGCCATTGCGCCGATCCTGAACGATATTCCGAACAGGATCAGCCTGGCAGGCCATACGGACGATATTCAGTACGCTAACGGCCTGCGCGGCTACAGCAACTGGGAACTGTCGGCCGACCGGGCCAACGCCTCGCGGCGGGAGCTGATTATCGGCGGGCTGGCCAGCGACAAAATGCTGCGCGTGGTGGGCATGGCCGACACCATGAAGCTGAAGAACCGTGGCGGCGACGCCGCCGTCAACCGCCGTATCAGCCTGCTGGTGCTGAACCATGACACCGAAGCGCAGATTGAGAAAGAGAACTCGGAAAGCGACGCGGTACAGATCAGCGACAGCGAGCCGGCAGCATTACAGCAAATCGTGGCGCCGTCCGTTCCGGGCGATGCCGCAAAAAAACCAAACCCGGCCGAGCCGCCAGGCGAACAGGCAGCACCAACTTTAACACCAGCATCGCCTGTGCCAGCGGCCCAGACCGATCGCGACTCACAGCAGAGGTGATACCGTGAGCATGGATATCAGCGATTTTTATCAGACGTTTTTCGATGAGGCTGACGAACTGTTAGCCGACATGGAACAACACCTGTTGGGGTTAGACCCGCAGGAACCGGATGCGGAGCAGCTTAACGCTATTTTCCGTGCGGCCCACTCCATTAAAGGCGGCGCGGGCACCTTTGGTTTTACTGTATTACAGGAAACCACGCACATCCTGGAGAACATTCTTGACGGTGCGCGACGCGGCGAAATGCAGCTAAGCACGCCTATCATCAACCTGTTTTTGGAAACCAAAGATATTATGCAGGAACAGCTGGATGCCTATAAAACCGCGACCGAGCCGGACGCTGCAACCTTTGAATATATCTGTCAGGCGCTGCGTCAGCTGGCGCTGGAAGCCAAAGGCGAAAGCGCGCCCGTAGCCGTAGCGGCGCCGGCCGCGTCTGCCGCTGCTCCGGCTCCGGCCGGCCTGCGGATGGCGCTGGTGAACCTGAAACCCACTGAAATCCCGCTGATGCTGGAAGAGCTGGGCAATCTGGGCACCGTCTCCGACGTGATCAAAGGCGAAACCTCGGTAGAGGTCACGCTGGATTCCTCGGTCGGTCAGGACGATATTGTCGCCGTGCTTTGCTTTGTGATTGAAGAATCGCAGATCAAATTCCTGGATGCGTCGTCGGCTCCTGCCGTGACAGAAGCCGCGCCGGCTGCCGTGGAAGAAGCGCCTGCGCCAGCTCCTCAGCCCGTTGCGGTAGCGGAAGCGGCGGCTCCGGCCAAACGTGAAGCGGCCAAAAAACCGGCGGCGGCCAAAGCCAGCGAATCCACCAGCATCCGCGTAGCGGTTGAAAAGGTCGATCAGCTGATTAACCTGGTCGGCGAACTGGTGATCACGCAGTCCATGCTGGCCCAGCGTTCCAACGAGCTGGATCCGGTAGCGCATGGCGACCTGCTGAACAGCATGGGCCAGCTGGAGCGTAACGCCCGTGACCTGCAGGAATCGGTGATGTCCATCCGTATGATGCCGATGGAATATGTCTTCAGCCGCTTCCCACGCCTGGTGCGCGATCTGGCCAGCAAGCTGGGTAAAGAAGTTGAACTGACGCTGTTGGGCAGCTCCACCGAGCTGGACAAGAGCCTGATCGAACGCATTATCGACCCGTTAACGCACCTGGTGCGTAACAGTCTGGATCACGGCATCGAATCGCCGGAAAAACGCGTGGCGGCCGGGAAATCGGGCGTCGGCAACCTGACGCTCTCTGCAGAGCACCAGGGCGGCAATATCTGTATCGAAGTGATCGATGACGGCGCCGGTCTGAACCGCGAACGTATCCTGGCGAAAGCGCTTTCTTCCGGCCTGCCGGTGAGCGACGCGATGAGCGATGAAGAAGTGGGCATGTTGATTTTCGCGCCGGGCTTCTCCACCGCCGAGCAGGTTACCGATGTCTCCGGGCGTGGCGTGGGCATGGACGTGGTGAAACGTAACATCCAGGAGATGGGCGGCCACGTAGAAATTGCCTCTAAGCAGGGCAAGGGCACGACCATTCGTATCCTGCTGCCGCTGACGCTGGCGATCCTGGACGGCATGTCCGTTCGCGTCGCTGACGAAGTCTTTATTCTGCCGCTGAACGCGGTAATGGAATCTCTGCAGCCGCTGGCTGACGATCTGCACCCGCTGGCCGGTGGCGAGCGCGTGCTGGAAGTCCGTGGCGAATACCTGCCGCTGGTTGAGCTGTGGAACGTCTTTGATGTGCAGGGCGCGAAAACCGAGGCGACTCAGGGCATCGTGGTGATCCTGCAAAGCGCGGGCAAACGCTATGCGCTGCTGGTGGACCAGCTGATTGGCCAGCACCAGGTGGTGGTCAAAAACCTTGAAAGCAACTATCGCAAAGTACCGGGCATTTCGGCAGCGACCATCCTGGGTGATGGCAGCGTGGCGCTGATTGTCGACGTGTCGGCTCTGCAGTCTCTCAACCGTGAAAAGCGTGTGGCGGGAGCCGCAGCCTGACTTTAACCGATTAAGGGTAGAACTATGACTGGAATGGCAACTGTCACTAAACTCGCTGGCGAAACCGTAGGCCAGGAGTTCCTGGTATTTACGCTGGGTGACGAAGAATACGGCATTGATATTTTAAAAGTGCAGGAGATCCGCGGTTACGATCAGGTAACCCGCATCGCCAACACGCCTGCTTTTATTAAAGGCGTCACTAATTTGCGCGGCGTTATCGTGCCTATTATCGACCTGCGTATTAAATTCGCGCAGCCGGATGTGGTTTATAACGATAATACCGTGGTGATCGTACTGAATCTTGAGCAGCGCGTGGTTGGTATCGTGGTTGACGGCGTGTCCGACGTGCTGTCGCTGACCACCGATCAGATCCGTCCTTCGCCAGAGTTTGCGGTCACCATGTCGACCGAATACCTGACCGGCCTGGGCGCGCTGGGCGAACGCATGCTGATTTTGGTCGACATCGAGAAGCTGTTGAACAGCGAAGAGATGGCGCTGATGGATACGCTGCGCAGCGCGTAATTGCCGCCTTAAATAAAGTATCAGGCACCCTGTTGGTATTATGCCGGCAGGGTGTTTTTTATGGTTTCAATAAAGTCTTGCGGCCGGATAATTAATTTAGTTATTAAAGTATCACTTCAGTAAATCTGTTTCGGGCGCACATAAAGTTCCATTAATTTACGCCGATATATTCGGTGTTGATTCATTTTACTTCTACCAAGGGTACCCTATGTTTAAACGCATTAAGGTCGTCACCAGCCTGCTGTTAGTGCTGCTGGTATTCGGCTCACTCCAGTTGTTGGCGGGCGGATTATTTATTAACGCGCTGACCAGCGATAAAACTAACTTTTCTATTGCTCAGAACTCCAGTGAGAACGTCGCCGCTTTTACTGACGCCTGGGTTGCGCTAAACCAGACCCGTATTAGCATTAACCGCGGCATGTTGCGCCTGCAAAGCGAAACGGCCAACAGCATTAACAGCGCCTCGCTGACCGATATCAGCAACCAGAGTAAATCGCTGCTGGCTGATGCTGATAAATCTTATGCGCGCTACCAGGGCATTCCCAATACCAAGGGGATGGATCCGCTGATCACCGAAGCGTTAGAAAAAAATTACGAAACCTATTCCAAAGCGCTGGGCCAGATGGTGACGCTGATGGAAAACAGGCAGCTGGCCGAGATGTTCAAGATGAATATCGAGCAGAAGCAGAACGATATGCAGGATGCCTACCAGGCCTGGCGTAACGCGCAGAACGTGCTGACCACGAAAGGCGTGGCGGATAACGAAAGCGCCTATACCAAAATGCTGTGGGTGATTGGCACGGTCATGGCGCTGGTTGTCGCGCTGATCGCGCTGTGCTGGGTCGGTCTGCGTTCCGTGCTGATCAAGCCGCTGCAGGAAAATATCGCACACATCAGCCATATCGCCGGCGGCGACCTGACCCACACGATTGAAGTGGAAGGCCGTAACGAAATGGCGCAGCTGGCCAACAGCCTGAAAGAGATGCAGCAGGCGCTGGTGCGTACCGTCAGCGACGTGCGCGACGGCTCCGACGCTATCTATACCGGCGCAAGCGAAATCGCGGCGGGCAACAACGATCTTTCTGCCCGTACCGAGCAGCAGGCCGCCTCGCTGGAAGAAACCGCCGCGAGCATGGAGCAGCTGACCGCTACCGTGAAGCAGAACGCCGAAAACGCCCGTCAGGCTTCGCAGCTGGCGCTGAGCGCGTCGGAAACGGCGCAGAAGGGCGGCAAGGTGGTGGACGGCGTGGTGAAAACCATGAGCGACATCGCGGGCAGCTCGAAGAAGATCGCCGATATTACCAGCGTGATCGACGGCATCGCCTTCCAGACCAATATTCTGGCGCTGAACGCCGCGGTAGAGGCAGCGCGTGCCGGCGAACAGGGCCGTGGCTTTGCGGTCGTGGCCGGTGAAGTCCGTAACCTGGCGCAGCGCAGCGCGCAGGCCGCCAAAGAAATCAAAGGTCTGATTGAAGATTCCGTGGCGCGCGTGGACAGCGGTTCCGTCCTGGTGGGCACCGCCGGTGAAACCATGAACGATATCGTCAACGCCGTTACCCGCGTGACCGACATCATGGGTGAAATCGCCTCTGCTTCCGACGAGCAGAGCCGCGGTATCGACCAGGTTGGCACCGCCGTAACCGAGATGGATCGCGTGACGCAGCAGAACGCCTCGCTGGTGGAAGAGTCCGCCACGGCCGCCGCAGCGCTGGAAGATCAGGCCAGCCGTCTGACTCAGGCCGTTGCCGTGTTCCGCGTACGCAAAGAACAGGCCGCTCGTGCCGCTGCACCTGCGCCGCGTACGCTGAAGCCCGCGCTGCGTAAAGCCGCCGCGCCAGGCGCTGAAGAAGGCAACTGGGAAACGTTTTAAGTAAAGAGCACAAGCGCTTAATCCTTAACAGCATGTTAATCAGCCCGCTCCGGCACCGTGCCCGAGCGGGCTTCTTTTTAGCCGTCGCGAGGCGGGTAGAAGGAAGCCGTCGCCACAAGCCACCTTTCTGGCTGCCGATACCGGCAGGAAATCGTGCCTGGCAGAGGTTTTCCAAAACAATTAACCAGCCGTTCTGCATGAACCAGACACATCGGCACAGCCCTGTAGTGCTTTCCGGAAAGCGCCCTACAGCTCAATAAAGATCCCCCCGCGTCTGCCGATAACTAAAACAAATAGCCCCCAACTGAGGTAGTTATGTTCAAGAGTATAAAAGTAGTGACCGGCCTGGTGAGCGTGCTGGTGTTGTTTGCTGTATTGCAGCTGGGGACCGGCGGTTTGTTCTTCAAAGCCGTGCACAGCGACAAACAGAATTTTGAATTAAGTCAGCAGATGCGCATCCTGCAACAGTCCATGGGCAACTCATGGGTGTCGCTGGTGCAGGCACGCAACACGCTGAACCGCGCCGGTATTCGTTACCTGCAGGATGTCAGCAAATCGGGCGCGGGCACCTCTGCCACCGATCTGATGACGCAGGCAAAGGCCGACCTGGCCGCTGCCGATAAATCCCTGGCGGTGTTCAACGCCACGCTGACCGAAGACGGGAAAAAAGCGGAGGACGTGCAGACGCTGCTGGCTAACTACAAGCAGTTCCACACCGCGCTTTCCGAGCTGATTGTGATGATGGAAACCGGCCGTTTTGACGACTTCGTCGCGCAGCCGACCCAAAGCTATCAGGAACAGTTCCAGCAGGCTTATAACCACTGGCTGGAAGTGGTTAATCAGCTGACGGCGCAGGGTATTAAAACCAATGAAGACGCTTACCACCAGACTATCTGGCTGCTGCTGGGCGTGCTGCTGGTTTCCGCTGCGGTCATCGCGCTGGCGTGGAGCGGCATCCGTAAACTGCTGCTGCTGCCGCTGAACAGCAATATCGAGCACATTCGTCACATCGCCAGCGGCGACCTGACGCAGACCATCGAAGTGGAAGGCCGTAGCGAAATGACGCTGCTGGCGGAAAGCCTGCGCGATATGCAGCAGTCGCTGGTGCGTACCGTCAGCGACGTGCGCGACGGCTCCGACGCTATCTATACCGGCGCAAGCGAAATTTCTGCGGGCAACAACGATCTCTCTTCGCGTACCGAGCAGCAGGCCGCCTCGCTGGAAGAAACCGCCGCGAGCATGGAGCAGCTGACCGCTACCGTGAAGCAGAACGCCGAGAACGCCCGTCAGGCTTCGCAGCTGGCGCTGAGCGCGTCGGAAACGGCGCAGAAGGGCGGCAAGGTGGTGGACGGCGTGGTGAAAACCATGAGTGACATCGCGGGCAGCTCGAAGAAAATCGCCGATATTACCAGCGTGATCGACGGCATCGCTTTCCAGACCAATATCCTGGCGCTGAACGCCGCGGTAGAGGCAGCGCGTGCCGGTGAGCAGGGCCGTGGCTTTGCGGTCGTGGCCGGTGAAGTCCGTAACCTGGCGCAGCGCAGCGCGCAGGCCGCCAAAGAAATCAAAGGTCTGATTGAAGATTCCGTGGCGCGTGTCGATACCGGATCGCAGCTGGTGGAAAGCGCGGGTGAAACGATGGCGGATATTGTGAACGCCGTTACCCGCGTAACCGACATCATGGGCGAAATCGCTTCCGCATCGGGCGAGCAGAGTCGCGGTATCGATCAGGTCGGCATCGCCGTAACCGAGATGGATCGCGTGACGCAGCAGAACGCCTCGCTGGTTGAGGAATCTGCCGCCGCCGCCGCCGCGCTGGAAGTGCAGGCCAGCCGTCTGACCCAGGCCGTCGCCGTGTTCCGCATTCGTAAGGACAGCGTCGTGCAGGCTACCAGCAAGCCGATGGCCGTTGCCGCCGCGCCGAAGAAAGCGCAGGCCGCCCCGGTTTCCAACGATAACTGGGAAACGTTCTAATCCCTGAACCCCGCGCCGCCGTCTGTGGAGGGCGGCGCGAGGCTGGTTATTAAGACGGCAGGCAGTAAAAAATAAGGCTTTAACGCAATTTGGCCTCAGGAAGATCGAATTGCTGCCGATAAACAGTTAAGCAATCTGAATTTGTAGTTAGCCAGTGTCATAGCCACCGGACGATGCAAAGCAGAGCAACAGAACGCCGCGCTGGTAGTGGAAGCGGCAGCAGCCCAGGCACGCTCGGGTTGGTTCAGGAGAAGGCAAACCGCCTCGGATACTGACCCACAGGGAACACACTGTTTTAACCCCTTAATCTGTACTTTGCAGGGTGGATCTGGATGAAAAAATCGACGTTGGTAGCACCGCCGGAGAACGCAACGCTGTTGTCACAGATGGTACAGCGCCTGCCGTTATCCGATGCGCACTTTAAGCGCATCAGCCAGCTTATTTATCAGCGGGCCGGCATTGTTCTCGCCGACCATAAGCGCGAGATGGTTTATAACCGCCTGGTGCGCCGGTTACGGACGTTAGGCATCGACGATTTTGGTCGTTACCTGGCGCTGCTGGAGAGTGATTCCGGCAGTGCAGAGTGGCAGGCCTTTATCAACTCGCTGACCACTAACCTGACGGCGTTCTTTCGCGAGGCGCATCACTTTCCGATTCTGGCCGATCACGCCAAGCGGCGCGGCGGCAGTTTCAACGTCTGGTGCGCGGCGGCGTCGACGGGCGAGGAGCCTTACTCCATCGCCATGACGCTGGCGGAAACGTTAGGCGCAGGCAAGTTCCAGGTTCACGCCAGCGATATCGATACCCAGGTGCTGGAAAAAGCGCTGTCGGGCGTCTATCGCCAGGAAGAGCTGCGCACGCTGTCGCCTCAGCAGCTGCAACGCTTCTTCTTTCGCGGTACCGGCCCGCACGCTGGCATGGTGCGCGTTCGGCCTGAACTGGCTAACACCATTACGTTTTCCCAGCTCAACCTGCTGGGCAACGAGTGGGCCGTTCCCGGCCCGTTCGACGCGATCTTTTGCCGCAACGTAATGATCTATTTCGACAAAGAGACGCAGGAAAAGATCCTGCGGCGTTTTGTCCCGATGCTGAAACCTGGCGGCATTCTTTTTGCCGGACACTCTGAAAACTTCAGCCAGATCAGCAAAGAGTTTTACCTGCGAGGCCAGACGGTTTACGGGCTGACTAAGGAAAGATAATGGGCAAAATCAAAGTGTTATGTGTTGATGACTCTTCGCTGATGCGTCAGCTGATGACGGAGATTATTAACAGTCATTCGGACATGGAGATGGTGGCGACGGCGCCCGATCCGTTGGTGGCTCGCGATTTAATTAAAGAATTCAATCCCGACGTGCTGACGCTGGACGTGGAAATGCCGCGCATGGACGGACTGGATTTTCTGGAAAAGCTGATGCGCCTGCGGCCGATGCCGGTGGTGATGGTCTCTTCGCTGACCGGCCAGGGTTCCGAAGTGACGCTGCGCGCGCTGGAGCTGGGCGCGGTGGATTTTGTCACCAAGCCGTCGCTGGGTATCCGCGAAGGCATGCTGGCCTACAGCCAGATGATTGCCGATAAGGTACGCGCCGCTTCAAGGGCGAAGCTGCACGTGCGTCGGTCGCAGCCAGCGCCGGTGATGCTGAAAGCCGGGCCAATGCTGAGCAGTGAAAAGCTGATCGCAATCGGCGCCTCTACGGGCGGTACGGAAGCGATCAGGCATGTGTTGCAGCCGCTGCCGGCCACCAGTCCGGCGCTGATGATTACGCAGCATATGCCGCCAGGCTTTACCCGCTCTTTTGCCGAACGGCTGAACAAGCTGTGTCAGATCACGGTAAAAGAGGCAGAAGACGGCGAGCGCGTGCTGCCGGGCCATGCCTATATCGCGCCGGGCGCGATGCACATGGAGCTGGCACGCAGCGGCGCAAACTATCAGGTGAAACTGCACGACGGCCCGCCGGTCAATCGGCATAAGCCTTCGGTAGACGTGTTATTTAAATCAGTCGCGCAGTATGCCGGTCGCAACGCCGTTGGCGTGATCCTGACCGGAATGGGCAACGACGGCGCCGCAGGCCTGCTGACCATGAACAAAGCAGGCGCGTGGACCATCGCCCAGAACGAAGCGAGCTGTGTCGTATTTGGTATGCCCCGCGAAGCAATTGCGCTCGGGGGCGCCAGTGAAGTGGTGGATCTCCACCAAATCAGCCAGCACATGCTGGCAAAAATTAGCGCCGGACAGGCATTACGTATCTAACGCAGCGCCCGTCCCGCGGGGCTACACAAACAGGAGTAATTATGGCTGACAAAAATATGCGGTTTCTGGTGGTCGACGATTTCAACACGATGCGTCGTATCGTCCGTAACCTGCTGAAAGAGCTCGGCTTCAATAACGTTGAAGAAGCAGAAGACGGCGTTGACGCGCTGGCTAAGCTGCGTGCCGGCGGCTTTGACTTCGTGATTTCTGACTGGAACATGCCAAACATGGACGGTCTGCAGCTGCTGCAAACCATTCGTGCAGACGGCACGCTCGGCAAGCTGCCGGTGCTGATGGTCACGGCCGAAGCCAAAAAAGAGAACATTATTGCGGCTGCTCAGGCGGGTGCCAGCGGCTATGTCGTTAAACCTTTTACCGCAGCGACCCTTGAAGAGAAGTTAGGCAAGATCTTCGAAAAGCTGGGTATGTAAGGAGCCGAGATGAGCGAACTTCCGAAACCAAGTGTCGACGCGGCTTCCGCGAACGACATTATCTCCCGAATTGGTTCGTTGACGCGGATGCTGCGCGACAGCCTGCGTGAGCTGGGACTGGATCAGGCCATTGCTGAAGCGGCGGAAGCCATTCCCGACGCCCGCGATCGCCTGGACTACGTAGTGCAAATGACCGCTCAGGCGGCTGAACGCGCGCTGAACTGTGTGGAAGCCGCGCAGCCACGTCAGACAGAGATGGAGAATGGAGCTAAAGCGCTGAAAGGCCGTTGGGATGAGTGGTTTGAGAATCCTATCGAACTGGCAGATGCCCGCTCGCTGGTTTCGGATACCCGTGGTTATCTGGAATCGGTGCCGCAGCATACGAGCTTCACCAACGCGCAGCTGATGGAAATCATGATGGCGCAGGATTTCCAGGATCTGACCGGTCAGGTCATCAAGCGCATGATGGATGTGATCCAGGAAATCGAGCGTCAGCTGTTGATGGTGCTGTTGGAAAACATGCCGGAACAGCCTGCCCGTCCGAAGAAAGATGCGGACAGCCTGAAAAACGGCCCGCAGATTAACGGTGAAGCGCCCGGCGTGGTGGCTAACCAGGATCAGGTCGACGACCTGCTCGACAGCCTCGGGTTTTAAGCTTGTCCTTCTGCTCAGGGCCGATCCTTATCGGCCCTTTTTTGCTATTACCTGAATAACCCCCTTTTTACGCGTTTACTCGCGGCATCATCCCTGCGCCTTTTTGGCATCCTAACCGCATTCATTCCGTACTCCAGAAATTCCCTGAGGATAGCCTGTGTCTGGTGACAGCGAAGAGGAAAAGACCGAATCCGCAACCCCCCACCGACTTGAAAAAGCACGAGAAGAAGGGCAGGTTCCGCGCTCGCGCGAGCTGACCTCGGTGCTGATGCTGGTGGCGGGGTTGGGTATTTTGTGGATGGGCGGCGAAAGCATGGCCCGCAAAATCGGTCAGCTGCTGGCTCAGGGATTAGTGTTCAACCACTCGGTGGTCAGCGATACCAGCCAGATGCTGCACCTGATCGGCAGACTTTTTGTGCAGGCGGTGTATACGCTGCTGCCGATGATGGCGGGGCTGGTGCTGGTAGCGATTGCCGCGCCGATGCTGCTGGGCGGCGTGCTGATCAGCGGCAAAGCGATTAAGTTCGACGTTGGCAAGATGAATCCAATTAAAGGCTTAGCCAAGCTGGTCTCCGCGCAGACCGCGACGGAACTGGTGAAATCGATTCTGAAAGCGGTGCTGGTCGGCTGCGTGACCTGGCTGTATGTCAGCCATAACTGGCCGGAAATGATGCGCCTGATCAGCGAATCGCCCTATACCGCGCTGGCCAGCTCGCTGAACATGATTGCCATGTGCTGCGTGCTGGTGGTGCTGGGCCTGTCGCCGATGGTGGGATTTGACGTTTTCTGGCAGTTGTACAGCTACTACAAAGGGCTGCGCATGACTCGCCAGGAAATCCGTGACGAATATAAACAGCAGGAAGGCGATCCGCACGTTAAGGGGCGTATTCGTCAGCAGATGCGCGCGGCGGCCCGCCGACGCATGATGGCGGATGTACCGAAAGCGGACGTTATCGTGACCAACCCGACGCACTATTCCGTCGCCTTGCAGTATGACGAACGGAAAATGAGCGCGCCCAAAGTGGTGGCGAAAGGCGCAGGCGAAGTGGCGCTGCGTATTCGCGAATTAGGTAAAGAACACCGTATTCCTGTCCTGGAGGCGCCGCCGCTGGCGCGCGCGCTCTATCGACATAGTGAAATTGGTCAGCATATTCCCGGTACGTTATATGCGGCTGTTGCAGAAGTGTTGGCCTGGGTCTGGCAGCTCCGTCGCTGGAAGCTGGAAGGCGGCCTGGCCCCGAAAAAACCTGCTAATTTACCGGTGCCGGAAGCGCTGGACTTTGGCTCTGGAGAGAAAGACTGATGGCGAATCTGGCCACATTGTTGCGCTTACCGAATATGAAAGATACCCAATGGCAGATTATGGCCGGGCCGGTATTGATTATGATGATCCTGGCGATGATGGTGCTGCCGTTGCCGCCGTTCATCCTCGATCTGCTGTTCACCTTTAATATCGCGCTGTCGATAATGGTGCTGCTGGTAGCGATGTTTACCCAGAAAACGCTGGAGTTCGCTGCGTTTCCGACCATTCTGCTTTTCTCCACCCTGTTGCGCCTGGCGCTGAACGTCGCCTCAACCCGTATCATCCTGATGGAAGGGCATACGGGCGCGGCGGCGGCCGGACAGGTGGTTGAGGCCTTCGGGCACTTTCTGGTGGGCGGCAACTTCGCCATCGGTATCGTGGTCTTTATCATTCTCGTTATCATCAACTTTATGGTTATCACCAAGGGTGCTGGCCGTATCGCCGAAGTGGGCGCGCGCTTTGTGCTGGACGGGATGCCCGGTAAGCAGATGGCGATCGACGCCGACCTGAACGCTGGCCTGATTGGCGAAGACGAAGCGAAAAAACGCCGTGCGGAAGTCACCCAGGAAGCGGACTTCTACGGGTCGATGGACGGTGCGAGTAAGTTCGTTCGCGGCGACGCCGTCGCGGGCATTATGATCATGGTCATCAACGTTATCGGCGGTCTGCTGGTGGGCGTGGTGCAGCATGGTATGGACGTGGGCCACGCAGGGGAAACCTATACGCTGCTGACCATCGGTGACGGTCTGGTTGCTCAGATCCCGGCGCTGGTTATCTCAACCGCAGCCGGCGTTATCGTGACCCGCGTGGCGACCGATCAGGACGTTGGCGAGCAGATGGTTACCCAGCTGTTCAAAAATCCACGCGTGATGATGCTGAGCGCAGGCGTGCTGGGTTTACTGGGTCTGATCCCGGGAATGCCGAACCTGGTGTTCCTGCTGTTTACCGCCGCGCTGCTGGGCCTTGCGTGGTATATGCGCGGTCAGGAGACCAAACCGAAAGCCATGCCGCAGAGCAGCATGGTGAAAAGCGCGGAAACGCCGGTGAATGTAGAAGCGTCCTGGACCGATGTGCAGCTGGAAGACACGCTGGGCATGGAAGTCGGCTATCGACTGATCCCCATGGTGGACAATACGCAGGATGGCGAGTTGCTGGGTCGTATCCGCAGCATTCGTAAGAAATTCGCGCAGGAGATGGGCTTTCTGCCGCCGGTGGTGCATATCCGCGACAATATGGAGCTGCCGCCAGCGCGCTACCGTATTCTGATGAAGGGCGTAGAAATCGGCAGCGGCGACGCCTATCCGGGCCGCTGGATGGCGATCAACCCCGGCACCGCCGCAGGCACGCTGCCGGGCGAAGTGACGGTGGATCCAGCCTTTGGTCTGGCCGCTATCTGGATCGACAGCGCGCTGAAAGAGCAGGCGCAGATCCAGGGTTATACCGTAGTGGAAGCGAGTACCGTAGTCGCTACGCACCTGAACCATTTGATTGGCCAGTACGCCAGCGAGCTGTTTGGCCGTCAGGAAGCGCAGCAGCTGCTGGATCGCGTTACCCAGGATATGCCGAAGCTGACGGAAGATTTAATCCCTGGCGTGATTACGCTGACCACGCTGCATAAGGTGTTGCAGAATTTGCTGTCGGAGCGCGTTTCCATCCGCGATATGCGCACCATTATTGAAACGCTGGCGGAGCACGCGACCGTGCAGACCGATCCGCACGAGCTGACTTCCGTAGTGCGCGTGGCGCTGGGCCGGGCGATTACCCAGCAGTGGTATCCGGGCAACGGCGAAGTGCAGGTTATCGGACTGGATACCACGCTGGAACGTCTGCTGCTGCAGGCGTTGCAGGGCGGCGGCGGTCTGGAGCCGGGCCTGGCAGATCGTTTGCTGGCGCAGGCGCAGGGCGCGCTGGCGCATCAGGAGTCGCTGGGCGCGCCGCCGGTGCTGTTGGTTAACCATCCGTTGCGCGCGCTGCTGGCCCGCTTCCTGCGTCGCAACCTGCCGCAGCTGATGGTGATTTCTAACCTGGAGCTGACCGATAATCGTCAGATCCGCATGACGTCGACTATCGGTGGTCATTGATGAAAAAGGCGTTGCTGTTTTTGTGCTGTCTGCCACAGCTGGCGTTGGCTGCCGGCGGCGCCTGGCACGCCTCCGCGCCGGGGCCGGGATTGCTGAATCGCGGGATGCAGTTAACGTCGCCCGCGCTGAAGGCGTCGGAGACGGTGACCGGCGCGATAACGGAGATCAGCTGGCGCTATGAGCTGACCGGCCCAATGCCTTCCGGTTTTGCCGCCTGGCTTTGTGCCGAAAGGCGTTGCGTGCCACTTGACGGCGCGAGCGGCGCGACGCGAGGGTTAACCAATATTCATGCCGGAGAAACGCTGCACTTTGTCTATGGCGTGCAGGGACAAGGTCGGCTGCCTCAGACGCTGCGTGTGCTGAGTAATGAAGTGATGGTGAATTACCGGTAGCCTGGCGGGCAAAGCCAGGCAGTGCAGGGCAAAAGCAGGCAGTGCAGAAAGGGGCGAAGCGATTCGCCCCTTTTTTGCGTTCTGAAGCCGGAGAAAAGCCGCTGTGACTTGGGGCAGGTTACAGAAGTCGCTGCGGGGCAAGTGGCAGGCAGCAAGGGACGGTGCGGAACACGGACGCGCCGTAAATCCATCCGTGGAGGCTCGGTTGGCGCGTCCCTGCGCCAAACGGTCCGCTTATCCGCACGGCCCCTTACTGCGGTCAGGCAGCGGCGTGGCGGTAAGAATGGCGGTGAGATTGGCGATAGGTTGCAAAGGCGGGATTGGCGATAGGTTGCAAAGGTCGCTGCGGCACTAAAGAAAAGCAAAAGAACAGACCGCTGCGGACTGAATGCGGCCTGTCTTTCCCGGCGAATTTAGCGAACCTGGACTAAACCGTTCCAGGTTTCCATATAGCGCGGGGCTTTCAGATCGTCCACCTGATAATTGACCAGATCAAACAGCAGATCGTTGAGCGTCAGTCTGGCTTCCGCATCAATCAGGTTGTGAATTAATTGCCGGGTTAAAGCCTGGCAATATTGGGTGACTCTTTCCGGTTCCGCAATAAAAGTGACAGGATGAAAAGCCGTAATATTCGACGCCGTTAGCTGTGGAAGGCGCTCGTCAGGCACCGGTTCTTCATAAGTCGTCGCCAGCTGTTCAAGGCTGGCGGCCATTTTTTTATAAAGAGAAAGACGCTCCATATCATTATCCGTTTCCATTAAGGCGGCAACCAGACGCTCGTTATATTCCGCCAAATCGATAAAGTCCATTCCCGCAGGTAGCGAGGAAAAATTTGTAAAATCAGGGCGAGTTTGGGTACACTGTTTTACAGCCATCATGTTACTCCTTTTAACATTGTGGTCAGAGGCTCGTCAGTGTTCCACCACTGGCGGGTCTCGCTATTTCTGCTTCGCTTCAGGCGCCGCCCATCAACTCTATGCTTTTTCTTTACGCCGTCAATACTCCATGGATCGTTTTCTTTCAAAGGATTATGCCTTTATTTAGTTATGGAAAGCTGCTCGTAAAATAAGATGAAAATAAACAGGTGTTGCTTGTTTTTTGTGAGGCAGGCCGCAAGCAAGGGGCGTGAGATCGCACGGCTATTTATTGTCTGCAAAGAACTCAGCATTAATCCTGTTTAACTTCCGATAATTAAATAACAATGCGGTCAGAAGGTGGGGGACGAAAGTAGCTCGGGAGTATTATTATATAACGGTGTTATTTTCAAATATTTTGTGCAGTTCCTGATAAACAGGATGAATCAGTCCGCTTATCCGCATGGCCTCTTACTGCGGTCAGGCAGCGGCGTGGCGGTAAGGATGGTGCGGGATTGGCGATGGGTTACGCAAGTCTGCGGAAAAGGTCGTTGCGGCATGGGCGGCAGGTTACAGAAGTCATTGTAGGGCAGGCGACGGCATCAGGGAGCGGTTTGTCATAACAGACAAAACGTAAATAGTGCAATAAGGTGAACTTAATCATTTTTTTGCGGCGCAATGTGTGATGAAAATACGTTGCCCGCTTTTCAGGAAGAGGGGGGAATAACGGCGGGTATTCCACTCATTATGCTACTTATTTTCGAAAAGGATAGCGCGTATAAGGGGCAGTCCGCTTCAGCTAAACCAGAATAATTTTGGCATATCCTGGTGGCTAAATCACCTAATCAGGCCACCTGGAACCGCACAGATTTGTATAAGGATAATGCACATGGCATGGATTTATCAGCAATCTACGGGAAATCTTTATCACGATAGCGAGTATATCGACCGTGGTTATTCAGGTATGCTGACCAATAAGAATAATCCCGACCGACAGCAGGTAAGAGGAATGGGGCCGATCCCGCGTGGTAAATGGCGTATCACGCAGCGTACCCACACAAAAGGGCCAATGACGATCGTGCTCAGGCAAATCACTGGTGAAACCTTTGGGCGCACGGAGTTTCGTATTCATGGCGAACGTATAGGCAAACCAGCAGGCTTTGCTTCCCAGGGATGTATTATCCTGAGGTCTGCGACCCGGGATCGTATCTGGTCTTCCCATGACAGAGAGCTGGAGGTAATAAGATGAGAAATTTATCTTTCTTGTTGATGACGTTATGTCTGTTTTCCACTTCCGCAGCCTGTAGCTCAGTGATGGTCGAAGAAAACTGGGGGAAATTTATTAGCAATATTGCAAAAGGGAATAGCCAGACGATTGCTGTATTACCTGGAAAAATAAAAGCGATAAGTCATTCAATTACCGACCCACAGGCTATTGAGCTCGTTGAGGCAATAAGTTTTGCATTGATCAATAAGCCGTTGGCAACGCTTCAGGCAACGGAAGAAATAGGGACATCCGCTGATACGCTTGTTCAGCGATTTGATTCCGGCAGCATTTGCTCTGTACCTGCCATCCTGTCTTACACGAAATCTTCTGTGCTGAAATATTACGCTCTGGCAACGGAAGCGCTTAAAAAAGCAGGTAAACCAGCCGCAGAGTGCCTGAATATTATGCAGGCAGCTATGGCGGAAATTCAGCAGGAGGATGAGCGAGGCGAGATGAAATGGGGAAATAAAAGCTTTAATCCGGTACGGGCTTCCGGGTAAATTTTCCAGGCAGAATAAAACAGACTAAATCTTTAGCGATAAAAAGGGACGAAAGCTCGTCCCTTTGCGGATCGCCTGTTACATTCTTTCGACGGTTTCGATACCCAGCGTATCCAGACCCTGCTTCAGGGTTCTCGCGGTCAGCAGCGCCAGCTTCAGGCGGCTCTGCTTCGTCGCTTCGTCTTCGGCAGACAGGATCGGGCAGTGCTCGTAGAAACCAGAGAACAGACCGGCCAGATCGTAGAGGTAAGCACACATCACGTGCGGCGTGCCGTCGCGCGCGACCTGGGTGATGGTTTCTTCAAATTGCAGCAGGCGTACGGCCAGCGCCGCTTCGCGATCTTCAGCAATCACGGTTTTGCCCGTGACGGCGGATTCTTCAATGCCCGCCTTGCGGAACACGGAAAGCACACGCGTATAGGCATACTGCATATACGGCGCGGTGTTGCCTTCAAAGGCCAGCATGTTGTCCCAGTCAAACACATAATCCGTGGTGCGGCTTTTAGAAAGATCCGCATATTTGACCGCGCCGATACCCACCGTGTTGGCAAGCTTCGCCAGTTCGTCGGCTGGCATATCCGGGTTTTTCTCGCTAACCAGCTTCGTGGCGCGCTCGACCGCTTCGTCCAGCAGATCGGAAAGCTTGATGGTGCCGCCCGCGCGGGTTTTAAATGGCTTGCCGTCCTTGCCCAGCATCATGCCAAACGCATGGTGTTCTAAAGGCACGGACGTCGGCACATAACCGGCTTTACGCACGATGGTCCACGCCTGCTGTAGATGCTGGTGCTGACGTGAATCGATATAGTAGAGCACGCGATCGGCATGAAGCGTTTCATAACGGTATTTCGCGCAGGCGATATCGGTGGTGGTATAAAGATAGCCGCCATCCTTTTTCTGGATGATAACGCCCATCGGCTCGCCATCTTTATTTTTGTACTCGTCCAGGAAAACCACGGTAGCGCCTTCGCTTTCTACCGCCAGGCCTTTGGCTTTCAGATCGGCAACGATGCCCGGCAGCATATCGTTGTACAGGCTTTCGCCCATGACGTCTTTGCGGCTCAGCGTCACGTTCATGCGGTCGTAGACTTTCTGGTTCTGCGACATGGTGATGTCCACCAGACGCTTCCACATTTTACGGCAGTATTCATCGCCGCCCTGAAGTTTTACCACGTAGCCGCGCGCGCGTTCGGCAAAAGCCGGATCTTCGTCATAGGTACGCTTGGCTTCGCGGTAGAAGGCTTCCAGATCGGATAAAGCGATCTCTTCATGGGCTTCGTTCTGCTGTTTTTCCAGGTAAGCGATCAGCATCCCGAACTGCGTGCCCCAGTCGCCCACATGGTTGGCGCGGATCACGTTGTGGCCCAGGAAGGAGAGCGTGCGCACCGCCGCATCACCAATGATGGTGGAGCGAACGTGACCAACGTGCATCTCTTTGGCGACGTTAGGCGCAGAGTAGTCGATAACGATAGTCTGCGGTTCGACCGGCGACACGCCCAGGCGCGGCGCGTCGACAACGCGGTCTACCTGGGCGGCAAGCCAGTCGGCGTCAAGAAACAGATTGATAAAACCCGGTCCGGCGATTTCAACCTTGCTGGCGATCCCCTGTAGATCGAGATGGGTCAGCACCTCTTCAGCAAGCTGGCGCGGCGCCTTGCCCAGTTTTTTCGCAACGGCCATAATACCGTTTGCCTGGTAATCGCCGAACTGTGCCTTAGCGGACTGACGCACCTGCGGCTCGCAGTCGGCCGGAGCCCCTGCCGCGATCATCGCCTGACTGACTTTATCTGAGAGAAGAGCCTGAATATTCACCGGATTACCTTTATATGCAAAAACGCCTGCGCGCTGAGGCCAGGCCGTCATACTAAACGGAGTCGGACAGCAGAGTGGCTGTTCGCTACCGCTAAAAAAGAAGGGAAAAAGTATACTGCATTTAGGCTGTAGTTATCCAGGCGTGTAAACAGGAGAGGGCACAGGAAACAGCGGGCGCTGCTTCCTGGTTGTCTGGTCAGGTGCGACGACGGTGAGGGCGATGCGGGCTGGCGATAGTCGTCTTTTCGTTACGAAGCTTCCAGTGCCTCACCAGAGCAAAGCCCGTCATAACGATAAGCGCTGCAATAAGTATTAACATCAGCATTTGCTATTCCTTGTGTGAGAAGCGAAACGAATCTATAAGAAATAAGAATACCCTGGAGTCGACGAACGGGATTTAAGAATAGTCGCATTGTATAAATTTAACTAAATTAAAACATTAAGTTAAGCCAAATTTTCTAAATAATATGCTGGGACTAAACCAAATTTAACTAAAGAAAAGGATAATAATCCGCAATTATCGAGCTATCCTGGGCTGTTACGTTTTTCTTCATCAGGAAAGCTGGCCCGAAAACGGGGTGTGATGGCATAAAAATGATTAATATTTTTAAAGTAATTTAACGAGGAAGGCATGTTTTCAGGTAAAGTAGCGGAAGAATTAAACGATTTAGTTAAGGATTCTGGAGAGTTTCTATACAAAATTAACCATCTGGCGACGCGGCTCGGGCTGGATCTGGCTGCGCATCATGCCGATCACATCGCCGTACGCTGCCATCAGGTCGCGACGGCGGAACGCTGGAAAAAAGGTTTTTTGCAGCACGGCGTGCTGTTTTCAGAAAAGATGATAGGCGGACGGCCGGTCGCGCTGTTTGAGCTGCATGAACCATTACGGGTCGGGCCATGGCAAATCAGCATGGTGGAGCTGCCCTGGCCCGGTGAAAAAGTCTATCGGCATGAAGGCTGGGAGCACGTTGAGATCGTGCTGCCGGGCGATGAAGCGCAGCTGAGCGTGCGTGCGCTGGCGCTGTTGTCGGATGAGAGCCTCTCTAAACCAGGGATAGCCATTAAAAATAGCGCGCCGAAAGGAGAGGGCGAAAGGCTGCCTAATCCGACGCTCGCGGTCAGCGACGGCCAGGTGACGATCAAGTTCCATCCCTGGAGCCTGAAAGAGATTGTAGAGAGCGAGCTAGCGTCGTAACGTCCGCACGGCTTTTTCCATCCGTCGCACCGCTTCCACAATCAGATCGCGCGGGCAGCCAAAGTTAAAGCGTACAAAGCTATCGTCGCCAAAATCACGCCCGGCGGAAAAGCCCAGCCCGTGCCGTTCAAAAAACAGCGCCGGGCTGGCAACGTTAAGCTGGCTGGCGTCAATCCACGCCAGATAGGTCGCCTCCGGGCGGGCCAGCGAAAGCCCCTCAATAGCGTTGACACGCTCGGTCAGCCAGTCCCTTGAGGTTTTAAGATAGGCCAGCTGCTCGTCCAGCCACGGCTGCCCGTCTCGCCAGGCGGCCGTCGCGGCGACCAGCGCCAGGATATCCGGTTGCGGCACAATACCCAGGCGTGCTTTGTTGAAACGCGCGCGCAATGCTTTATCGGGAATAATGGCCAGCGAAGCGCCCAGCCCGGCAATATTGAACGTCTTTGAGGGCGAAATCAGCGTCACGGAGCGTCGCTGCGCGTCTTCGTTAAGACTGCCAAAAGGAATATGCTGCACGCCGTCTTCCAGCAGCAGGTCGCAGTGAATTTCATCAGAGCAGACGATCAGATCGTGACGTTGCGCAAAGCGCAGCTGTGCCTCCAGCTCCTCGCGACGATAAACCGTGCCGCCGGGATTTTGCGGATTGCACAGCATTAACAGTTTTTCGTTGCCGGTCATGGCGGTTGACAGCTCGTCAAAATCCGCCAGCCAGCGTCCCTCATGCAGTTTTAACGACACGTTAAGCTGCGCGCGGTCGGCCAGCTTCGCCGCAGAGCGGAACGGCGGATAAATCGGCGTGGGCGCGACGGTGCCTTGATGCGGCTCGGTAAAAGCGCGTACCGCTAAATTCAGCCCGCTGACCACGCCCGGCAGTAAAACCAGCCATTCCGGATCGATTTTCCACTGATAGCGCGCCAGCATTCGCGCCGTGGTGACAGCAATCAGCTCATCCGGCGTGGTGCCATAGCCGAAAATACCATGGGCCACGCGCTGCTGAAGCGCGTCAATCACACATTGCGGCGAGCGGAAATCGGTATCTGCTACCCAGAGCGGCAAAATATCCTGACCGCCATATTTCTGCCATTTCAGACTATCGCTGTGACGGCGATCGATACGCTGGTCGAAAGTGCATGTCATGTTGGTGATTCCCGTTACTATTATTTTTAATGTTCGAAAGCAGACTAAACAGCGAAACAGATTTACACAACCAGCCGGCAGTCATTAACAGGAGAATGAAATGTTAAAACTGGAAGTATGCTGCTATGGGATTGATTGCGCGCTGGCCGCGCAAACCGCTGGCGCCGATCGGGTGGAGCTTTGCGCTGCGCCTTCGGAAGGCGGATTAACGCCTTCGGCTGGCAGCCTGTTGCAGGCTCGCGAAACCGTGTCCATACCCGTTCATCCCCTGGTGCGTCCGCGCGGCGGTGATTTCTGCTTCAGTGACAACGAGTTTCGTCAGATTAAAGACGATGTCGCCTGGATCCGCGAGCTTGGTTTTCCGGGCGTGGTGGTCGGCATACTGGATGTGGACGGGCATATTGATATCGCCAGGATGAAGCAGGTCATGGCGCTTTGCGCAGGCATGGAGGTGACCTTCCACCGCGCTTTCGATCTCTGTCACAACCCGCTGACGGCGCTGCGGCAGCTTACCGACCTGGGCGTGGCGCGCATCCTGACTTCCGGCCAGCAACAAAGCGCCGAAAGCGGTTTACCTTTATTAAGGGAACTTAATCAGCTTACCCAGGGTCCAATCATTATGGCCGGCGCTGGCGTCCGCATGAGCAACCTGCATAAGTTTGTGGAAGCCGGATTGCGTGAGCTACACAGCTCCGCCAGCCAGCGAATCGCCTCTGCAATGCGCTACCGTAAAGCCGGTGTTTCCATGACTTCCGTCGCGGAAACGGACGAGTTCAGCCGCGCCTGCGTTGACGGCGATATGGTGGAAGCCATGAAAGCCTCGCTCTCGCTCTCGTTTGGCTCGTCGGCAAGCGTAGCCTGACCCCGATTTTGCCGCACAGCACGCCAGGTTAACGACGTGATGTTTGCAAGTACCAGGCCTCATCATTTTGGTGAGGCTTTTTTTCTGCCGCAGAACCGAAATTCCTCTTACACTGAACACATCTCTGGCTGCTGCGAGTTCACTGATGAAAGTCATAATGACCGCCAACGTTTTTCTGCTGCCGCTCATGCTATTGGCGGGCGCGGCACAGGGCGCAGATACCTGTCCCGCCAACGCCGCACGGGTTAACGACAGCAACAGCCTGCTGCTGCTGGGCGGTACCGCGAAAGGGCCGATAAAACAGGTTGTAATGGGCGAGTTTGGTAAGGATGTCGACCAGCAAAAACGCATTCTCGGTGAGTTCGATCGCTGTGGCGCGCTGCTGCGGGCGGATATCAGCTTTGACAAGAACGAAGGTAACGTCGCGCTCAGAATGGTGCAAAGCATTACTCGCGTCGCCACCGGCTGGCAGGCCGACTACGTTCTGTCGATCTTCGTGCTGCAAAAGGGCAAGCTGGTGGAAGTCAGCAATAAACAGGGAACCGTCAACTATCTGACCGGTAAAACGGGCACCATTACCAGCTCGTCCGAGGCGTTTCTGTTGCAGGGAAAAAAGGGCTTTACGGAAACCACTAACAGCTACGACAGCCGTCAGCGGCTGATTAAAAGCGTGGCGAGAGGATCGGACGCGCAGGCCAACGGCGAGTTTCACTATAGCTGGAATGCGGAAAATCTGCTGATCGCCAGCCGTTCGGGCAACAGCGAAATGCAGTGGAGCTATGACGATAAAAAGCGGGAAAAGGGGCTACTGATGCAAACGCATAACCCCGATAGCGAGCTGACCACGCAGGATGAATGCCAGCTGTGGGACGAGCGGGGCAACTGCACGCTAAGCTACTCGCATGAGAGAGAAGTCTTTGCGCACGGTGAAGTGCTGCGCAATATCAGCGCGGCCTATCGCTTTGAATACTGGGATAAAGCGGAAGGCGCGGACAAATAAGCGGCCCGCGCCAAACGCTGTTATTTCACGGTCTGGCTGAAAGCGTCTACTGCCAGGATAGCGCTGGCGATATCCTGCGCGCTAAGGTTAGGGTTAAGGTTCTTCAGCGTATCGCCTTCGCTGTTAGCCAGTTCGCCCACTTTCAGCAGGTTCTCCCAGCTTTCGTTTTCCAGATGCATCTCTTTTAGCGTGGTCGGCATTTTTATCGCGCGATAAAAGCGGACATAGCGTGCAATCTCTTCATCGGGCCGCTGCTCCAGCACCATTTGCGTCAGCGTGCCGTAGGCGACCTTTTCACCGTGCGTCAGATGGTGGATGTCGCCGTCGATAGCGGTAAAGCCGTTATGGATAGCGTGCGCGCCCGCTAAACCCGCGTTTTCAAAGCCCAGGCCGGAAAGCAGCGTATTGGCTTCCACTACCGCCTCTACGGCTGGCGTAACCACTTTTTTCTCTACCGCCTGATAAGCGCTGTATCCCCAGGTCAGCAGCGTTTTTTCGCAGGCTTCGGCAATCGCCATACCTGCAATCGTCGGATCGCCATCCACCATCGATTTGCTGTGCGAACGTTTGACCGCCTGCGCTTCGACAAAAGTCGCCAGACCATCAGCGATGCCGGAAGCGAACAGCCTGACCGGCGCCTGGGCGCAGACCTGCGTATCCACCAGCACCAGATCCGGGTTTTTGTTATAGAAGCGGTAGCTTTCGAATACGCCGCTGTCGGAGTAGATCACGGAAAGCGCGCTGCACGGCGCATCCGTCGAGGCGATAGTCGGTACAATCACCACCGGCCGCTTCAGCTCGTCGGCCACTGCTTTAACCGTATCCAACGTTTTGCCGCCGCCTACGCCGATCACCAGCTGCGCATCGGCCTCTTTCGCCAGCGCCGTAAGGCGAGCGATCTCATTGCCGGAAGCCTCGCCGTTGAACTGCTGATAATGAAACTCGACGTTGCGCTGCTGCAAAGCATCCTGCACCGTCTTGCCCGTCAGTTTCCAGACGATTTCATCCGCCACCACAAAAGCTTTATTGCCCAGTTCCGCTACGTAGTCGCCCAGCTGAGCCATGACGCCAGCGCCCTGAACGTACTTGCGCGGTGAAGAGAATACGAACTTACTCATGGGAACTCCTTTTGGTGAAATAAAAGTCGTACAGGTTCAACCGTAGACCTTTTAACGCAAAAAGGGGGATGGAAATGTGACATAACGAAAATTGGTAGTAGGCAATCAGCCGCGTAATCGCTAAACTTTTTTTCCTTTCCAGGGAAATCAGTATGACCTCGTTATTAACCTTTCTGTTCGCCATTACGCTGCTGACCATGACGCCGGGTTTCGATACGGCATTGATCCTGCGTACGTCCGCCGCCAGCGGCTGGAAAAAAGCGCTGGCGACCAGCATGGGCGTCAATGCCGGCTGTATGGCGTGGGGCACTGCGGTGGGCGTGGGGCTTGGCGCACTGCTTCTGGCATCGGAAGTGGCCTATAACATTTTAAGGCTGGCGGGCGCGGCGTATCTGCTATGGCTCGGCGTGGGGCTACTGTTAAAACCGCGCAGCGCCTTCCAGGACGCTCTGCCGCAGGCTAAGCAGGACGGCTATCGCCGCGTATTTATGCGTGGTTTTTTAGGCAATTTGCTTAACCCTAAGGTCGGCATCTTCTACGTCTCGTTTTTGCCGCAATTTATTCCTGCTGGTGGCTCGGTGGCGCTCTGGAGTATCGGCATGGCCTTTACCCACGTGGTCGTCGGCACGTTGTGGAACGGGATGCTGATCGCCTGCACGCATTACTTTGCGGAAAAGCTGCGTAAGCCGGCGGTGATAAAAATCATGGATCGCCTGACCGGCTGCGTCTTTATCGGCTTTGCCGCAAAGCTGGCGCTGGCGAAGCGTTAAGACCTGCCGGGGAAGGGGGAAAGCACGGATAATGAACGCACTTTTCGCGCGTCCCTGCGCGAAAATGGTCGTCCGGCTTTATTTACTACAGCGAGGCTGAAACCAGCAGCCACCCGCGCCGGACGAACTAAGGCTGGCTATCAGTAAGGCCGCTTATGCCCGAAGCTTGCGCACCGAGTCAGCCGCACGGGTAGCTAAAGCTGGCAGTTATGAGCCACGAGTAAAGCCAAGGCTTTACGCCCACGGCGACGCCGGTCGTGCTAAGGCTTGCGCGCCACCAGTACGGCACGCAGCGGCGCCGGATAGCCTTCGACGGTTTTGCTGCTGTCGTTGGGATCCAAAAACTCCGCCAGCGATTCGCTGGTCATCCAGTCGGTGCGGCGCTGCTCTTCCGTCGAAGTCACGGAATAGTCCGCGATCTTCACATCAACAAAGCCGCATTTCTCCAGCCAGTTTTTCAGCGCGCCGGTAGAGGGAATAAAATAGACGTTGCGCATCTGCGCATAGCGTTCGCCCGGCACCAGCACCGCGTGCTCGTCGCCTTCGACCACCAGGGTTTCCAGCACCAGCTCGCCGCCGCTGACCAGCTGGTTCTTCAGCTGATAAAGGTGATCCAGCGGCGAGCGGCGATGATAGAGCACGCCCATCGAAAAAACCGTATCAAACGCTTTCAGCTCCGGCAGCTGCTCGATGCCGAGCGGCAGCACGTGCGCGCGCTGATCGTTGCCCAGCAGCTTGCGCACGGCCTCGAACTGGCAGATAAACAGCTGCATCGGATCGATGCCCACCACCAGATTTGCGCCCGCACCAACCATGCGCCACATGTGATAGCCGCTGCCGCAGCCGACGTCCAGCACGGTTCGGCCCGCCAGCGGGGAAATATGCGGCAGCACGCGGTCCCATTTCCAGTCGGAGCGCCATTCGGTATTAATATGCACGCCATACAGCGAGTAGGGGCCTTTGCGCCACGGCATCAGATTACGCAGCAGGCTTTCGATACCGCCGCGCTGGCGCTCGCTGAGCTGGCTGCTGTCGGCGGTGACACCGTGCAGCAGATCCAACGTTTCTGGCACGATGGTCGGCAGATGCTCAACCGAGCGATCCCAGTTTTTAAAATGCCCGTGCAGCTGTTCGCGCTGCCAGGCGGCAATCTGTGCAGGCAGCGTTTCCAGCCAGTGCGACAGCGGACTTTTGGCGATCAGCTGATAAAAATTACCGAAATCCATCAGTCCGTCCCAGCCTTAAGCGCAATTAACGAGCCAAAATTAAAGCACTGGAACCAGAGTTCGGCATGCTCAAAACCGGCCAGGCGCAGGCGCTCTTTGTGCGTTTCTACGCTGTCGGTCAGCATAACGTTTTCCAGCATACTGCGCTTCTGGCTGATCTCCAGTTCGCTGTAGCCGTTAGCCCGCTTGAAGTCATGATGCATATTGAACAGCAGTTCGCCCACGCTGGCGTCGGCGAAGCTGAATTTTTCGGAAAGCACCAGTGCGCCGCCGGGACGCAGGCCTTGCCAGATGGTATTCAGCAGGCTCTGCCGCTCGGCAGGCTCTAAAAACTGCAGCGTAAAGTTCAGCACCACCAGCGAGGCGTTTTCAATCGGAACGGCGCGAATATCGGCCTCAATCACTTCGACCGGCGTGTCGGCGCGGAAAGCGTCAATATGGCGACGGCAGCGCTCCACCATCGCGGGCGAGTTATCAACGGAGATAATTTTGCAGCCTTCGGCTTTGATATTGCGGCGCACCGAAAGGGTGGCGGCGCCCAGCGAGCAGCCCAGATCGTAAACCTGGCTGTGCGGCTGTACAAAACGCTCGGCCAGCATCCCGATCATCGAAATAATATTGGAATAGCCAGGCACGGAGCGCTGGATCATATCGGGAAAAACTTCGGCCACGCGCTCGTCAAACGTCCAGTCGCCCAGTTTGGCAATCGGCGCGGAGAACAGCGTATCGCGGTTAGACATAGTGGTAAGTCCGGAACAAAAACGGAAAGGGCGTATTCTGGCAGAAAGCGGCGCGGGCTGCACCTTTTCCGCCTCAGCCCAGCGTGAAAACCAAATCCCAGGGCAGAAAAACAAGGTTAAGCACGATCATGCCCAGCAGCGATGCCAGCGTCAGGATCATACCGTTTTTCCGCCACAGCAGCGTGCTGGTGCGCATACCGTAGCTGTGCAGCGCGCGGCCCAGGAAAAAGAAGAGGCCGGTCAGGTGCAGCATCCACATTTCCGCGCCGTTCATTTCCATAATCACCAGCAGCAGCAGGGCGAGCGGAATATACTCTACGGCGTTGCCGTGAATACGAATGGCGGTCTGCAATTCATAAAAGCCGCCGTCGCCGTGCGCCACGTGATACTGGCGACGCAGCCGCACTACGTCAAAAGAAAACTTGATAATAAACAGTGCTCCCAGCACTACATACAGCGCGCTGACCATCCTTACTCCACCCGGTCGAAAATTCCTGGCGCCATCATAGCGGTGAAAAGAGCAGCTGTCAGCATATGTGCAGCGTCGCCCGGGATCAGAACAGACTGTCCTGCTGCGGCCAGTCCGGCGGCTCGCCGATATCGGGCACCGCCTGGCGCAACGCCCCCCACAGGCTCTGCACCATCGCCGGCGCAAAGGCCACGTCAGGCGTATGAATAAACAGCCACGGCTGGCCCTGTTCGCACCACTGCGGCAGCTTGTTTTGCCAGGCTGCAAACCATTTCAGGTTGGCGCTTACCTCGTCGCCGCCGATAAAACGGATCATTGGCTGGTCGGCTGTCATCACCGCATGCACCGGCAGGTGCGGTTTTTTGCGCTGCGCGTCAATAATGGCCGGATTGCTGGGTATGGCGGAATGGACGCCGCGCGTATCCAGGATCACCCGATTCACGCCGCGCTGATGCAGCCCCACGTTCAGGGCTTTTTCAGCCTCGCCCTTGGCAAAAAATTCCGGATGACGCACTTCCACGCCGTAGCTGAAGCTTTTCGGCAGGCCGTCAAGAAAGGCCCAAAGCGCCGGGAGATCCGCCGGCGAAAACGCGGAGGGCAGCTGTAGCCAGTACTGGCCAATGCGGGAGGCGAGCGGCGTCAGCAGGCTGAAAAATTCGGCGGTCAGATCGCCGCTGTCGCGCAGCGCGGCCTTGTGGCTGATGGTGGCAGGAAACTTAAAGCAGAAGCGGAAATCGTCATGGGTCATATCGTACCAGCGCTGGACGATCTCAGGGCGCGGCAGCGCGTAGAGCGTTGTATTGCCTTCCACACAGTTAAAATAACGCGCGTAGTCGGCAAGGGTTTCCATGCCCAACTTTTTCCATTGCGGATGCTGCCACTGCGGCAGACCCAGATAAAAAGGTTTCATCGCTCCTCTCTTATCATGCCGACGATAACGATCGCTTCCCTGCGATCGCGGGGAAAATTACAGCGCGGCCATAATCTCGTCTGAGGTGCGTACACGACCCAGACGGGGGAAAATATGCTTAAAGCTGCCGTTGTGCTCTTCGCTGCTGCCCGCGCTACAGATATCTTCCGCGACGATCAGGTTAAAGCCCAGCTCCCAGGCGTTACGGGCGGTAGATTCCACGCCGATATTGGTCGAGATGCCGCCCAGCACAATAGTATCAATACCGCGACGACGCAGCTGCAGCTCCAGATCGGTGCCGTAAAACGCGCCCCACTGATGTTTGATCACTTCAATATCGCTGTCCTGTTTGCCCAGGGCTGTCGGCCAGTCCCACCAGTTTTCCGGCAGCGGGCCGCCGTGGCTGTTATCAACTACCTGCTTCGGCGCGTCGCCGAAATCTTTCGCCCAGCCCACGCGCACCAGCACGACGGGCGCATTGACGGCGCGGAATTTATCGGCCAGCTTTGCCGAACGGGCCACCACGTCTTCTGCCTTATAAGGGCCGCCAGCGAAAGGCAGAATGCCTTCCTGCAAATCGATCAGCACCAGCGCGGTGGTTGCAGCGTTTAATTCCAACATACTTGCTCCGGGTGTTTGGGGAAAACCGTTGAGAATACAGGCAGTCAGCCTTAATGCGCGATAACAACAATGTCAGAGACGCGGGAAATTTGTTAGCTTTTGTGAGGCGCAGGCTAATTGTAGCGACTTTCGGCATAGCTTGCAGGAAGCGACTCTTATCGCGCCGGGCTTTTTCCATTATAATAGCCGCCTTTTTCGCGGCGGCATCGCCCCGAACAGATAACTAAAGATGCTGCCCGCGAGCGGCGAAGTTAAAAGGATAGCGTTATGCGTACCGAGTATTGCGGACAGATCAACCTGTCTCACGTAGGCCAACAGGTGACACTTTGCGGATGGGTTAACCGCCGCCGCGATCTGGGCAGCCTGATCTTCATCGATATGCGCGACCGTGAAGGCATCGTGCAGGTCTTTTTCGATCCCGATCGCCAGGAAGCCTTTCAGCTGGCCTCTGAACTGCGTAACGAGTTCTGTATCCAGCTGATCGGCACCGTGCGTGCGCGTGACGAAAAAAACAAAAACAGCGAGATGGCAACGGGCGAAGTAGAAGTGTTCGCCACCGATCTGACCATTATCAACCGCGCCGAGCCGCTGCCACTGGATCCCAATCAGACCAACAGCGAAGAAGCGCGCCTGAAATATCGCTATCTGGATCTGCGTCGTCCGGATATGGCGCAGCGCCTGAAGGCCCGCGCGAAAATCACCAGCTTCGTGCGCCGCTTTATGGACGACAACGGCTTTCTGGATATCGAAACGCCGATGCTGACCAAAGCCACGCCGGAAGGCGCGCGCGACTATCTGGTGCCGAGCCGCGTGCACAAAGGCAAATTCTATGCGCTGCCGCAGTCGCCTCAGCTGTTCAAGCAGCTGCTGATGATGTCCGGCTTCGACCGCTACTATCAGATCGTCAAATGCTTCCGCGATGAAGATCTGCGCGCCGACCGCCAGCCTGAATTTACCCAGATCGACGTCGAAACCTCCTTTATGACCGCGCCACAGGTGCGGGAAATCATGGAGAAAATGGTGCGCGAGCTGTGGCAGGACGTGAAAGGCGTCGAACTGGGCGATTTCCCGATGATGACCTTCGCCGAAGCAATGCGCCGTTACGGTTCCGACAAGCCGGATCTGCGTAACCCGATGGAGCTGGTGGACGTGGCCGATCTGCTGAAAGATGTAGAGTTCAAGGTCTTCTCCGGCCCGGCCAACGATGCCAAAGGCCGCGTCGCCGCGCTGCGCGTGCCGGGCGGTGCTCAGCTCAGCCGCAAGCAGATTGATGAATACGGCAAGTTTGTCGAAATCTACGGCGCGAAAGGCCTGGCGTGGATGAAAGTCAACGAACGCGCCAAAGGTCTGGAAGGCGTCAGCAGCCCGGTCGCCAAGTTCCTGAACGCGGACATCGTGGAAGCGATCCTGAGCCGTACCGAGGCCGCTGACGGCGACGCGATCTTCTTTGGCGCGGACAGCGAGAAAATCGTGGCCGACGCGCTGGGCGCGCTGCGCCTGAAGCTGGGTCGCGACCTGGATATTACCAACGGCAACGCCTGGGCGCCGCTGTGGGTCGTTGACTTCCCAATGTTTGAAGACGACGGCGAAGGCGGGCTGACTGCGATGCACCATCCGTTCACCGCGCCGCGCGACATGACACCAATCGATCTGAAAAACGCGCCGGAAACGGCGATCGCCAACGCCTATGACATGGTGATCAACGGCTACGAAGTGGGCGGCGGCTCGGTGCGTATTCACCGTGGCGACATGCAGCAGACGGTATTCGGCATTCTGGGCATCACCGAGCAGGAGCAGCGTGAGAAGTTCGGCTTCCTGCTGGATGCGCTGAAGTTCGGTACGCCGCCGCACGCTGGTTTAGCCTTTGGTCTGGATCGCCTGGTTATGCTGTTAACCGGCACCGACAACATCCGCGACGTTATCGCCTTCCCGAAAACCACGGCGGCGGCCTGCCTGATGACCGAAGCGCCAAGCTTCGCCAATCCGGCTTCGCTGACGGAGCTGGGGATCCAGGTGATAAAAAAGGATAAGCCTGAGAGCAACTAAGATGGCTTTCAAGCGGCCCGTATCGGTTCTGGTGGTGATCTTCGCCCGCGATACCGGGCGGGTGCTGATGCTGCAACGGCGCGACGATCCGGATTTCTGGCAATCCGTTACCGGCAGTCAGGAAGAGGGCGAAAGCCTGGCGGAAACCGCGCGGCGGGAAGTGCTGGAAGAAACAGGGATTGATATCAACGCCGGGCAGCTCACATTAGTGGACTGCCGGCGTCGGATAGAATTCGAAATCTTTGCGCATTTTCGCCACCGCTACGCGCCGGAGGTCACGCATAACAGCGAACACTGGTTTTATCTGGCGCTGCCTGCCGAACAGCCGGTCACGCTAAGCGAGCATCTGGCCTGGCGCTGGATGGCGGCCGCAGAAGGCGCGGCGCTGTGCAAGTCCTGGAGCAACCGCCAGGCCATTGAAGAATTTGTAGTTTAGCTCCCTGGCTTCTGGCTAATGGCCGGGTAAAGGGATGGAATTAGTTAAATGTTCAGGCTTTTATCGGCGCGGTGAGTTTGTTCGCTGCCGGCATGCGTCCGTGAGGACTGCGGACACTGCCAGCGGACAACATCACGCGCAGGATAGCCTGTCCGATCTATATCTGGAGAAAGAGTTAATGGCTGGTCACAGTAAATGGGCTAACACCAAGCACCGTAAAGCGGCTCAGGATGCCAAACGCGGTAAAATTTTCACCAAAATTATCCGCGAGCTGGTTACGGCAGCTAAGCTGGGCGGCGGCGATCCGGGTTCTAACCCGCGCCTGCGCGCGGCAATGGATAAGGCGCTGTCCAACAACATGACGCGCGATACCATGAACCGTGCTATCGCGCGCGGCGTGGGCGGCGAAGACGACAGCAACATGGAAACCATCATCTATGAAGGCTATGGTCCTGGCGGCACGGCGGTGATGGTGGAATGCCTGAGCGACAACCGCAACCGTACCGTTTCCGAAGTGCGTCACGCCTTCACCAAAACCGGTGGCAACCTGGGCACCGACGGCTCCGTGGCCTATCTGTTTACCCGCAAAGGCGTGATCTCTTTCGCTCCGGGTCTGGAAGAAGACACCCTGATGGATGCCGCGCTGGAAGCGGGTGCGGACGACGTGGTGACCTATGACGACGGCGCGATGGATGTCTTTACCGCGTGGGAATCGCTGGGCGAAGTGAAAGACGCGCTGGCCGCAGCGGGCCTGACTGCCGACAGCGCCGAAGTCACCATGATCCCTTCCACCAAAGCGGATATGGATGCGGAAACGGCGCCGAAGCTGCTGCGCCTGATCGATATGCTGGAAGATTGCGACGACGTGCAGGAAGTTTACCATAACGGCGAGATCTCCGACGAGGTCGCGGCAACGCTGTAATGGCGCACTTCACGCAACGGCCGGGAGAGGCGTAATGGCGATCATTTTAGGTATCGATCCCGGCTCGCGGATAACCGGCTACGGTATTATCCGTCAGGTAGGTCGCCAGTTGACCTACCTGGGCAGCGGCTGCATCCGCACCAATTCGACCGATCTGCCGTCCCGCCTGAAGCTGATTTATGCGGGCGTCAGCGAGATCATTACCCAGTTTCAGCCGGAATACTTCGCCATTGAGCAGGTCTTTATGGCGAAAAACGCCGATTCGGCGCTGAAGCTGGGCCAGGCTCGCGGCGCGGCCATCGTGGCGGCGGTCAATCACGATCTGCCGGTGTTCGAATACGCGGCGCGTCAGGTCAAGCAAACCGTGGTCGGCATCGGCAGCGCAGAGAAAAGCCAGGTGCAGCATATGGTGAAAACGCTGCTGAAGCTCTCCGCCAGCCCGCAGGCGGACGCGGCAGATGCGCTGGCTATCGCCATCACCCACTGCCATCTCAGCCAGAATATTAACCGGCTGGGCGAAGGCAAACTCAACCTGGCGCGCGGTCGCCTGCGTTCCTGATAAGCTGGATATCTATCCAGCTTTTTTTATGATATAAATCCCCGCATTAACACATTTCTGAAGGAAGCTTACGGTGATAGGTCGTCTGAGAGGCAAGATTCTGGAAAAACAGCCGCCGCTGGTGCTGTTGGAAGTCGGCGGCGTGGGTTATGAAGTGCATATGCCGATGACCTGTTTTTATGAGCTTCCCGAGCTGGATCACGAAGCAACGCTGTTCACCCACTTTGTGGTGCGCGAGGACGCGCAGCTGCTGTTCGGTTTCAACAGCCGTCAGGAGAGAGCGCTGTTTCGCGAGCTGATCAAGGTTAACGGCGTTGGGCCAAAGCTGGCGCTGGCGATCCTGTCCGGCATGTCGGCGCAGCAGTTTGTTACGGCCGTAGAGCGCGAAGAGATCGCCTCGCTGGTGAAGCTGCCGGGCGTGGGCAAAAAGACCGCCGAGCGTCTGGTGGTCGAAATGAAAGACCGCTTTAAAGGGATGCATGGCGACCTGTTTGCCGCCGATGCGCCTTTCGCGCTGACCAGCGAAGTGCAGGCGCCTGCCGCAGGCAACAGCGCGGAAGAGGAAGCCGTTGCCGCACTGGTGTCGCTGGGGTATAAACCTCAGGAAGCCAGCCGGATGATCGGCAAAGTCGGCCGCCCGGATGCAGATTGTGAAACGCTGATCCGTGAAGCCCTGCGCGCAGCTATTTGAGGTAAAGCATGATTGAAGCCGATCGCCTGGTATCGCCGGGAACCTTCAGCGAAGAAGAAGTCATTGATCGCGCCATCCGGCCGAAGCTGCTGGAAGAGTATGTCGGCCAGCCGGTAGTGCGTGAGCAGATGGAGATTTTTATCCAGGCCGCCAAAATGCGCGGCGACGCGCTGGATCATCTGCTGGTCTTCGGCCCGCCGGGGCTGGGGAAAACCACGCTGGCCGGGATCGTCGCCAACGAGCTGGGCGTCAACCTGCGCACCACCTCCGGGCCGGTGCTGGAGAAAGCGGGCGACCTGGCCGCCATGCTGACCAACCTTGAACCGCACGACGTGCTCTTTATCGATGAGATCCATCGTCTTTCGCCGGTGGTGGAAGAGGTGCTTTATCCGGCGATGGAAGACTATCAGCTGGATATTATGATCGGTGAAGGCCCGGCCGCGCGCTCCATCAAGCTGGATCTGCCGCCGTTTACCCTGATTGGCGCGACGACGCGGGCCGGCTCGCTAACGTCGCCGCTGCGTGACCGTTTCGGTATCGTGCAGCGTCTGGAGTTTTATCAGGTGAAAGACCTTCAGCATATCGTCGGCCGCAGCGCCAGCTGTCTGGGCCTGCCGCTGAGCGAAGAGGGCGCGCTGGAAATCGCCCGCCGCTCGCGCGGCACGCCGCGTATCGCCAACCGTCTGCTGCGCCGCGTCAGGGATTTCTCCGAGGTCAAAGCGCAGGGCAGCCTGAGCGGCGACGTGGCCGCCAGAGCGCTGGATATGCTGAACGTGGACACGGAAGGCTTTGATTACATGGACCGCAAGCTGCTGCTGGCGATCATCGATAAGTTTACCGGCGGCCCGGTCGGGCTGGACAACCTGGCGGCGGCGATCGGCGAAGAGCGCGAAACCATTGAGGACGTGCTGGAGCCTTATCTGATCCAGCAGGGCTTTATTCAGCGCACGCCGCGCGGCCGGATGGCGACGCAGCATGCCTATAAGCACTTCGGCATCACGCGGGAAGAGTAAGCCATAAAAAAACCGGTCAGCGACGACCGGTTTTTTCTTTCCCTGACGGACGTTTCAGACCGCCGGTTTTTTTACCATGCTGAGCATAAACATCAGCGACGCGCCCAGCACCACCGACGGCCCGGCCGGCGTATCGTAAAAGGCGGAGAAGGTCAGGCCGGCAGTCACCGCCAGAATCCCCACCAGCACCGCGACCCCAGCCATCTGCTCCGGCGAGCGCGCAAACCGTCGTGCCGTTGCGGCAGGAATGATCAGCAGCGAGGTGATAATCAACGCGCCGACGAACTTCATCGCCACGCCGATGGTCAGCGCCGTTACCAGCATCAACACCATCTTAGTCCGCTGGATATTGACGCCGTCTACCTGGGCCAGCTCCGGGCTGATGGTCATGGAAAGCAGCGAGCGCCAGTTAGCCGCCAGCACCGCCAGCACCACGACCACGCCAGCGGCGATGGTATAAAGATCGGTCGGCGTCACGGACAGCAGATCGCCGAACAGATAGGCCATCAGATCCACCCGCACGCCGGACATCAGGCTGACCACCACCAGGCCCAGCGACAGCGCGCTGTGCGCCATAATGCCCAGCAGCGTATCGATAGCCAGATGCGGCCGACGCTCCAGCCAGACCAGCAGCAGCGCCAGCAGCAGCGTAACGGCGTTCACCGCATAAAACGGGCTGACGTTCAGCAACAGTCCAAAAGCCACGCCAAGCAGTGAAGCGTGCGCCAGCGTATCGCCAAAATAGGACATGCGGCGCCAGACCACAAACGAGCCGAGCGGGCCAGCCGCCAGCGCCAGAAAGAAACCCGCCAGCCAGCCGGGCAGCAACAGTTCAATCACTTGGTTTGTCCTCTGCGTAAAACGATACGTCCCTGAAGGTCGTGACGATGGTTATGCTGATGGCGATAGATAGCCAGCTGCTCGGCGCCGCGCGGGCCAAACATAGAGATAAATTCCGGATGCTGAGAGACCGCCTCCGGCGTACCGGAACAGCAGATATGCTGATTCAGGCACAGCACCTCGTCGGTCTTTGCCATTACCAGATGCAAATCATGGGAAACCATCAGCACGCCACAGTTCAGCTCGCGCCGTAGCTGATCGATCAGATCGTAAAGCGCCACCTGGCCGTTCACGTCAACGCCCTGCGTCGGCTCGTCCAGCACCAGCAGCTGCGGCTGGTTGAGCAGGGCGCGGGCCAGCAGCACGCGCTGCATTTCCCCGCCGGAGAGCTTTTGCAGCGGCGCGTCCACCAGCTGTGCGGCCTGCACCCTTTTCAGCGCGGGCAGGATATCGCCGCGCTTGACGCCGCCGCGCAGCAGCATAAAGCGCTCGACGGTCAGCGGCAGCGTAGCGTCCAGATGAATTTTTTGCGGCACGTAGCCAATACGCAGCTGTTCGTGGCGCACCACGCTGCCTCGCGTTGGCGAAATCAGTCCCAGTACCACGCGCACCAGCGTAGACTTACCGGCACCGTTAGGCCCGAGCAGCGTTAATATTTTGCCCGGCTCCAGCGTCAGCGAAACGTTAGAAAGCACGGCGCGCTGACCAAAGCTGACGGAAATTTTTTCAAGGCTAATCAGTGAGGTCATAGTGATTACGGGTTGCAGAAGTTATCGAATGTTATAATATCACAATTCTTCGACCTGTCACGATGGACTGAATCATTATGTTACATAAAACCAAGCCCTTGTTAACGCTGCTTTCTGCCCTGGGATTTGCCGCTTCGCTGACCTCTACCGCCCAGGCTGCGGTAGTGGCCTCTGTTAAACCGTTGGGCTTTATCGCTGCCGCTATTGCCGATGGCGTTACGCCGGTGGAAATTTTACTGCCGGATGGGGCTTCAGAGCATGACTACGCGCTGCGTCCTTCGGACATTAAACGCCTGCAGAGCGCGGATCTTGTGGTCTGGATCGGGCCGGAAATGGAGGCTTTCTTGCCGAAGGCGGTCGCCGCGCTGCCCGCGCAAAAAAACCTCGAACTGGCTGAGTTAACGGCGGTTAAACCCCTGCTGGTTCGTGGGGCGGATGACGATGCGCACGAGCATGAGGAGGGCGCTGAAGCAGCGGATGAACATGCCCATGCGCACCACCACGGCGAATATAATATGCACTTGTGGATGTCCCCGGAAATCGCAAGGCAATCTGCGGTTGCAATCCATGCAAAATTATTGGAACTTATGCCGCAGAGCAGAGACAAACTAGACGCGAACCTGCAGCATTTTGAGGCAGAATTGGCCACGGCTGATACGCAAATAGCCGCTCAGCTTGAGCCGGTAAAAGGGAAGGGTTATTTCGTTTTTCACGATGCTTACACCTACTTTGAAAAACATTTCGGTCTGACTCCTGCGGGTCATTTTACCGTCAACCCTGAAATCCAGCCCGGCGCTCAGCGTTTACATCAAATTCGAACAGAGTTGGTTGAGCAAAAGGCCGTCTGCGTCTTTGCTGAGCCACAATTCAGGCCGGCCGTGATCGATGCTGTTGCCAGAGGAACCAAAGTGCGTACAGGAACGCTGGATCCGCTGGGAACGGACATCACTCCGGGAAGAGACAGCTATGTGAAATTCCTCTCACAGCTGTCCAGCCAGTACGCGAGCTGCCTGAAAGGAGCTTAGAGGAACTAATACGTGCAGCAAATTGCCCGCGCTGTCGCTATGGCGTTTAATACATTGCCGCGAACCCACCGCGTTATGCTGGGTTCGCTCACCGTTGTTACGCTGGCCGTCTCCGTATGGCGGCCTTTCGTTTACCATCCCACCGTCAGCGGTGAAAATCCGATCGTCAAAAGCATAGAGCTGGATAAAGAGCAGCTGCGTACGCTGTTGCCGGAAGCCAGCGAGCCAATCGATCAGGATATGCCTTCGCCTGATGACGACGTGCCGAAAGATGAGATAGACCAGGATGTGCCCAGCGAAACCGGCACGCATGATTACGTGGTGTCATCGGGAGATACGTTAAGCAGCGTTCTTAATCAGTATGGCATCGATATGGGAGATATCAACCAGCTGGTCAAGGTGGATAAGGATCTGCGTAACCTGCAAATTGGTCAGCAGCTCTCCTGGACGTTAACCGACGACGGCCAGCTGCAGCGGCTAACATGGGAAGCGTCGCGCCGCGAAACCCGCACCTACGATCGTTCCGGCAACACCTTTAAATCCTCCGCTGCGGTTCAGCAGGGCGAGTGGCAAAACAACGTGCTCTCCGGCACGGTGGAGGGCAGTTTCGTGACCAGCGCGCGAAACGCCGGGCTGAGCAGCGGCGAAATCAGCGCCGTGATCAAAGCGTTGCAGTGGCAGATGGACTTCCGTAAGTTGCGTAACGGCGACCGTTTCTCCGTGCTGATGTCACGCGAGATGATGGATGGCAAGAGCCAGCAGAGCCGCCTTGCCGGCGTTCGTCTGCAAACCGGCGGCAAAGACTACTATGCGATTCGCGCTGCCGACGGCAAATTCTACGATCGCAGCGGCGCCGGACTGGCGCACGGCTTTATGCGCTTCCCGACGGCCAGACAGTATCGCGTGTCATCCAACTTCAACCCGCATCGCCTGAATCCGGTGACCGGTCGTGTCGCGCCGCATAAGGGCGTGGACTTCGCTATCCCGCTGGGCACGCCGGTGCTGGCGGTAGGCGACGGTGAAGTGATCGTGGCAAAACGCAGCGGCGGCGCGGGCAACTATGTTGCCATTCGTCATGGCCGTCAGTATATGACGCGCTATATGCATATGAAAAAGCTGCTGGTGAAGCCAGGCGATAAAGTGAAGCGCGGCGAGCGCGTTGGTCTGAGCGGCAATACCGGCCGCTCAACGGGGCCGCATCTGCACTTTGAAGTCTGGATCAACAACCAGGCCGTCAATCCGCTCACGGCGAAGCTGCCGCGTATGGAAGGGCTGACCGGTAAAGACCGCAACGATTATCTGGCGCAGGTTCGCGAAGTCACGCCACAGCTGCGCTTTAAGTAAGCATTAACTTTCCCGCGAAAAAAGCCGACGCTTTAGCCGTCGGCTTTTCTTTATGGGTAAAATGAGGCGGGCATTGCAAAATTGTGCGTCGGCACTATCATTAGCCGCTCAGAATTTGAGGCGAGTGCATGGAAAACAAGAAAAGCAATAATGAATTTATTCCCACCTTTCGGAAATCCTTTCTGCTGCCGCGCTATTGGGGAAGCTGGCTGGCGATTGGGCTTTGCGCCGGAATGGCCTGGCTCCCGGCAAAAATGCGGGATCCGTTACTGGGCGCGCTGGGGCGCTTCGCCGGAAAATATGCGAAGAGCGCGCGACGTCGTGCGCAAATTAATTTGTTTTACTGTATGCCTGAGGTAGCAGAAGCCGATCGCGAAAAAATCATTGATGAAATGTTCGCCACGGCGCCGCAGTCTATAGTGATGATGGCCGAGCTGGCTCTGCGTCCGGCCCATGCAGTGCAGCGTATCACCTGGCATAATAAAGAAATTATTGAGCAGATCGGCGCGCAAAATCAGAACATCATCTTTCTGGTACCGCACGGCTGGGCGGTGGATATCCCGGCAATGGCGCTGGCTTCGGAAGGGCATAAAATGGCGGCCATGTTCCATCACCAGCGGAACCCGGTAATGGACTATATCTGGAACGCGGTGCGCCGCCGTTTTGGCGGCCGTATGCACTCCCGGGATAACGGCATCAAGCCGTTTATCAGCTCGGTGCGCCAGGGATACTGTGGCTATTACTTACCGGATGAGGATCATGGCGCAGAGCACAGCGAATTCGTGGATTTCTTCGCCACCTACAAGGCCACGCTGCCTGCGTTAGGCAGGCTGATGAAGGTCTGCCGTGCCCGCGTGGTGCCGCTGTTCCCGGTTTACAACAGCAAAACGCATCGGCTTGATATCTATTTGCGCTCGCCAATGGACGATCTGCTGGCAGCGGATGATAAAACGCTGGCGCGCAGAATGAATGAGGAAGTGGAGCTTCTGGTGCGGCCTAATCCTGAGCAGTACGCCTGGATTTTGAAGCTGCTGAAGACCCGCAAAGAGGGTGAGACTGAGCCTTACCGCCGCAAAGATCTTTTCCCTAAAAAATAAAAAAAGCCCCGCCGTCTGGCGGGGCTTTTTTACTGTGCCAACGCTATCCGTCGGTTACGCTCGCGCAGAAAGGCTTTCACCAGCCAGAACCAGAGCAGTCCGCAGGCCAGATTGACCAGGCTGAACCAGAAGCTGCCGCCGCTGAAATAGGCGCTTTTCACCGCTTCGATCCCTAACGTAAAGACCAGAATACTCACCATGCCCAGCATCGCGGCGACGCTGCCTTTGCCCGACGAGCTGGAAAACAGCGTCAGGCGGTACAGGCCGGCGTTAACCAGCCCCGTGCCAAAACCGTACAGGCTCAGGCCTGCGGTAAGCCAGAGGTAGCTGTGGGCGTTCAGCGCGCTGGCAAGCGTTGCTACCGCCAGGCCAATCAGGATCGGCCACGCGGCCAGCTTCAGCGGCTGCTCAATCGGTACGCGGCCGGACAGACGGCCCAGGGTCAGATTGCCGATAATCATCGCCACAAACACCGGCAGCTGGAGCAGCGCGTAGGTCATACGGGAAAGATGCTCGTCATGGATCAGGATCACCGGCGACAGCGCTACCCAGCCCAGGCAGGGAATACTGACCAGGCCGATAGCCAGCGAACCGCTCATCACCTGGCGATCCCGCACCAGGCTAAGATAGCCTTTGCCCAACGACTTAACTGAAACGGAGGTGCTGCGGTCGCCCGCGGTTTCCGGCATCGTTCGCCACAGGCCGACCAGCGCTACCGCGCTGACGGCGCCGAACAGCCAGAACATCGTGCGCCATTCGCCCACCGAGAGAAAGGCGGCACCGGCCAGCGGGCCTGCCAACGGTGCCAGTAGCGCTACGTTAGCCATCAGCGCCATCATTTTCACGCTCAGGGCTTCGTTAAAGGCTTCCTGGATGGCGGCATAGCCGACCGCGCCAATAAAACAGAGGCTGGTGCCCTGCAGGAAGCGCATCAGAATAAACTGCCCGACGGAGCCGACCCAATGCGTCCCCACGCAGGCCAGGGTAAAAAAGGCCACGCCTGCCAGCATCACCGGCCTGCGGCCAAGCTTGTCGGAAAGCGGCCCCAGCAGCCATTGCAGCACGATGCCGCCGGCCAGATAGGCGGTTAGCGAGGCGGAAACCCATTCCGGGCCGACGCCGAACTCGTTGGTCACCAGCAGCATTCCGGGCTGGATCATGTCATGGGCGATATAGCTGGCGAACTCAAACAGCACCAGCGAAAGGGGAAAAATCAAATGGCGACGAGTGATGGCCGTCACCGGAACAAAAGCGGGCATTAAGGCTCCTTCCAGAGTAAACAGGATCTAAATCGCGACAGCATACGGGAGTTGTATGACGGGCGGACAAAAAGTTGCTGAAAAAATAGCGGAAAAGGGAACAGCAGGGTGGAAAAAGTTATCGGGCGCGAAGGCCCGATAACCGTAAGCGTTATTCTACCCGCAGCACGCGGCTGGTATTGGTGGTGCCGGTGGTGCTCATAACGTCGCCCTGGGTGACGATGACCAGATCGCCAGACATCAGGAAGCCTTTATCACGCAGCAGATTAATCGCATCATGCGCCGCAACCACGCCGTCATTGTTGCTGTCGAAATAGACCGGCGTCACGCCGCGATACAGCGCGGTGAGGTTTAACGTGTGCTCATGGCGCGACATCGCAAAAATCGGCAGGCCGGAAGTGATGCGTGAGGTCATCAGCGCGGTGCGGCCGGACTCCGTCATGGTGATAATCGCGGTAACGCCCTGAAGATGGTTGGCGGCGTACATCGCGGACATGGCGATGGCCTCTTCGATATTGTCGAACTGCACGTCCAGACGGTGCTTGGAGACGTTGATACTCGGGATTTTCTCCGCGCCAAGGCAGACCTTAGCCATGGCTGTGACGGTTTCCGCCGGATACTGGCCCGCTGCGGTTTCCGCCGACAGCATAACGGCATCGGTTCCGTCCAGCACGGCATTCGCCACGTCCATAACTTCTGCGCGCGTCGGCATAGGATTGGTGATCATCGACTCCATCATTTGGGTTGCGGTGATAACCGAACGGTTCAGCTGGCGAGCGCGGCGGATCAGCGCTTTCTGGATGCCGACCAGTTCCGGATCGCCAATTTCAACGCCCAAATCGCCCCTGGCGACCATCACCACGTCCGACGCCAGGATAATGTCATCCATGGCTTCCTGCGACGCTACGGCTTCCGCCCGTTCAACTTTAGACACGATTTTCGCCTCGCAGCCTGCTTCGCGAGCCAGACGGCGAGCGTAATTCAGATCTTCGCCGCAGCGTGGGAAGGAGACGGCCAGATAATCCACGTCGATTTTAGCGGCGGTGATAATGTCCGCTTTATCTTTTTCCGTCAGCGCGTCGGCAGACAGCCCGCCGCCCAGCTTATTGATGCCTTTATTATTGGAAAGCGGGCCGCCGACGGTGACTTCGGTAAAGACTTTCATGCCCTGGACTTCCAGTACTTTCAACTGTACGCGGCCGTCGTCCAGCAGCAGGATATCGCCCGGCACAACGTCGGCCGGCAGGCCTTTATAGTCGATGCCTACCTTTTCTTTATCGCCTTCGCCTTTACTCAGGCTGGCATCCAGCAAAAAGCGGTCGCCCTGGTTAAGGAAGACTTTGCCTTCTTTAAAGGTGGATACACGAATTTTAGGGCCCTGAAGATCGCCCAGAATGGCCACATGACGGCCCAGCTTTGCCGCAATTGCGCGCACGTTGCTGGCGCGCTGCATATGATCTTCTGGCGTCCCGTGTGAGAAGTTAAGTCGAACCACGTTGGCCCCGGCAGCGATAATTTTTTCGAGATTATTGTCGCGATCGGTAGCCGGACCCAGGGTGGTAACGATCTTGGTTCTTCTTAAACGTCGAGTCATGGGGAGTTCCTTGTGTTTAAAAACCACGGATGAAAGGTCAGGCCGTCACCCGCGGTGCATCTGTGCACATCTATACTGATGAAACAAAGCGGGAACCGTTCTGTTTCTTTTAGTATTGGTTCTGCAGACGGGCGGCAAAGCCCTCAATGGATACAATACTGGGACGCGTGGCTGAAGTCACCACCTTGTCTCCGTCCGCCGCCGCAATTTTAACAGGCGGCGTAATCTCACCAGACGATCCGGTAGCAAAAAGGGAGCAAAAAGCTTAAGCGATTATTCCGATTCTGAAGAAAAAAACCGCCGAGAAAATGCCTTAAATTAGCCGTGTTTTCCGACAGACTGTAGCCACTCTGTACGCCGCTATTCTCACGGGCGCAGCATTTAATGCCAGAGCGAAGCCGCAAACCAACGGATAGTAGCGACTAATTTATCAACAGTAATCATTCACAACGCTCGCGAAATAATTATCACTTAAGTTTATTATCCACAGAGAGGACTTTCACGCTTAAAACAAAAGTGGAATTTGGTCGCCGATGACAATGCCCAATGAGTAATAATGTTGACGTTAAAAAAACCAGGTGTTAAAACATAACCATATTATAACAATTGATTTATTATTTTGTATCAGGGGAATAACAATAATAACTTTTGTGAGGGTGTATGCCGTTCCAATACTATGAAGACGTTATCGAAGACCTGGACTTATATAAAATATCAAAAATCATCCTGGAAGGAAATGCTGATGGCAGAGTGCTTTATATCATTCGTAATGCGGTAGACCCGGCGGTCTGTGAAAAAATAAAAAGTAATTTTTATGAAATTATGCGGATAAAAGGCAATCACCGCCCGGATGACGGCTTTGTGAAAACAGAACAGATAGGTTCTTCACAATTCCATAAAACCGGAATGGAATACATCAATGCCACCCTGGAGTCGGATGCGGACGTTCTGAATTTATATCAGGGTATGTCTGATGATGTAGTGAGAACGCTTTATATGGATAAACAGCTGGAAAATTTCTTTTCTCAGGAAAAAATTTCTTATCGACCGTCGGCGTTTAAAAGCCATAATGCCAATTTTGCCACCACCAGACGATGGCTGGACAACGGTAATATGTCGTTATGGCCACATGATGACAGCGCCCAGTTAAAATTTGCTGAGCAAGACGGTTATGAAATTGCAGCGGCTAAAAACGTTATTTCTTCCAATCTGTGCGTTTGCGATGCTGCTAACGGCGGGGAACTGAAGGTGTGGAACTGTAGGCCGGATGACAATATCCGTAAAGAATTTGATGTTCTGGACACAGGTTATCCTTATCCATTGGCGTTCGCTGATAGCTTTGAAAGTTTCACAGTGCGTTTAAAACCTGGCGATCTTTATTTTCTCAATGCTTCCTATCTCCATGGCGTGACCAGTTCGGTAGAGAACGAGAGGATCAGCTCCGGTCGCTTTATCGGTTATATCGATAATAAAGTGGTCTGGTGGACGTAGAAAAATGGAAATAGATAATATTGTTCAGGATTTACAAGGGCAGGGTTACGCTAAGTTTAATCTTAAGAACTTCACAGATTTCACCATTGCTGAAGATGAGCTTAAAATTTTAAAGGCTAATTTTGCCGATATGCCTTTGGATACCTATTCTGAAGGAAATCGATTAAGAAATTATATTCAGGTTGCCTGGCAGAACAACGAGGTAACTTATGGAAAGTTTGAACCTTATCAGCAAACTAAAAGATATAATCCCGTAACAGGTGGCGTGGTCAGAGACTATCAAAATATCGGTGCGGAAATCCTCAAAACAGCGCTGTTCAATAAGATAGTGAAAACAGATATCGACATTGTAAAAAATATCGAAGACATGCCGCCCGTTGAAGAGTTAATGATTGGTGTACATCTGTTTCGCTATAACGCGGGAAAAGAACCGGCGTACAGTTCTCCTGCATGGCTACACAAAGATGATGAGGACGTCGTTTTTATGCATCTGGTGGATGTTTCGGAAGATCTTGTCGGCGGAGAAAGCATAATAGCTAAGCATCCTAAGAGGATTGACCGTGTATTAAGGATGAAAAAAACCTTTGATACGTTAGTGGTTAATCATCGCTGTTTTCATGCGGTCACGCCAATGAGTGTGCCAGAGGAATATGACGATAATGCATTTTTGCACAGGGATATCATCCTGGTAACTTTCCAAAAAAGGGAAACGGGTGAAGGTATTGAATGAAAATATAGCAATTGTTACCGGAAGTAATGGCGGTATTGGCAAAGAAATCGTTTACTCCCTGCTCGAGAGGAACTATCAGGTATTCGGACTGGATCTTGAAAACGATATAGTTCGTGATGGCTTTAAATTTATCAGAACGGATTTGATGGACCTGAATGCTCTGAATGAAAATTCATTCAATGACTTACCGTTCGGCGAATACAACCTTCTGATCAACGCTGCCGGTATCAGGGAGATCGTACCCTTGCTGGACCTGAGTCTTGAAAACTGGTCGGCTGTATATGCAATCAATACCACCGCGCCTTTTCTAATTTCGAGAAACTTTTGCAGAAAGCTGGTCGCACAAAACAAAGAGGGAAGTATTGTTAACATTGCTTCTGTAAGCGGGATTCTGGCTGAACCTGACAGAACCGCCTATGTCTCGTCGAAACATGCTTTAATTGGCCTGACAAAACAGTTCGCTCTGGAGTTTGGTCGTCAAGGAATAAGGTGTAACTCAGTATCACCGGCTATTACCCGTACGGGAATGACTGAACACTATTTTCATGAAGAAGCCACCATGAAAAAAATATACAGTGGAATGTATTCAACCCGAACAGGCGAACCCCAGGATATTGCCGCCGTGGTTAATCTGCTCTCCGACAGAAATTCGCAATTTATCAACGGCGCGAATTTTGTTATTGATGGCGGATGGACCTGCGGCAAAGATTTGTAATAGCGGTCTGTTAACAGCTGCGTTAAATAATTACTGGAGAATATCAGTGATCGAAACCGTATGGATTTCATGGGAAGAACAGCAGGGCCTGAAAAGACTGGCTGAAAGTTTTAAAGAGTTTGATGATGAGATGCTTTTTTCCTCGCTCTCAAGTCTGAAAGAACAAGTTAAAAATATCCTTAGCCCGGAGACGTTCGCCGCTCTAATTGGTTTTATGCCTGGTGAAGGAAATATTCTGCGCGTCAACGGTCTGCCTTTTGACTATAACGTTAAAGAGACACCTTATACCGGCTATGTTGATAACGCCGATCTGCCGATAGCCAGCGTCATGCAGTTTGCTGTTTTCGCAGCCTGCGGTATTTTCCCGATATCTTATCTGCGTGAGAACAAAGGGCTCCTGTTCCGTCACGTGGTGCCGACGCGAAAAAGGGCAAAAAGAGTCAGCTCTCACGGCAGCGCATTAACGTTGGATATGCATGTTTCAAATCCGATCCTGCCGATAATCCCGGAGGAAACCAATAATGTATCAGGTTCGCCGGAAATTTTATCTTTCTATGGTATACGCCCGGATCCGGACGTCTTCACAGAAGTCGTGGAGCTGGATGAGGTGTTGCAACAGCTTGAACAACGCGTTATTGACGAGCTATGTGAGAAAAAATACTACTTTCGGATGCCATCGTCATTTAATGGCGATGAGTTGAAAGGGCCGCTAGCTATCCTTGGCATCAAAGACGGGATGTACTACAACAGGACAGATATGGATACGGTTATTCCTGTTGACTATCCTGCGCTGGTCAGCTTAAACATTTTTATGGAAGCCACCAAGAAGGTTAAGCATTATCACCGCCTTCAGCTTCCACCAGGCGATATGTTGCTGTTTAAAAATCAGCGTACCCTGCATTCCCGACAGAAGTTTGTAGCCCGATATAACGGGCTGGATCGCTGGATGGTGCGCCTGTACGGTAGTGCAAACATGGCCCGCCATCACGCGGCAGATGAATCAAAAAGATACCTTGGGTTAACTTATTAATATTATGAAAAATCTTATCATCAGTGATTCAGTCGTCAACCTGAGTAAAATCGATGCGGCGCTGACCGATAACGCTTGCGTAGTGAAAGGTTACTATCCGGAAGAAGCGGATACTTCTCCCTTTGTTGCCATCGGCTCCAGTCTACATGAAGCTGTAGCCGACAGTGAAAATATTGTTATTTCACTCGAGGAAGATAAGTGGGACAACATATTACTGGGATTAGCAGGGATTCTTACCAGAATTTCGGAAGAAACTAAAATTTTCAACTATACCGCCCTCGATCAAGAGAAGTTAAAAATCTATACGCAATTTTTAACCTCAAAAAACCTTGTATTTATAAATAAGGTCTGATTCAGGTAGCCATTTCCCCGGTTTATGTTGCAAAAAAATAGAAGCTAACAAACGCTGCCTGGCTTTGCTGCGGGCGGCTTTTTTACATGGAAAAAAGTAATGATTACCGCGCAATTAGGCTCCTCACATTATTGTAGTTACAGAATTTTAACAGTAAGATAAAACGGCGATTAAAAAAATAATTTTCATTGGGAGTGAGCAATGCTTTCTAAAAAGTCCGCTGGTATCAAATCCTCTGCTGTCAGAGAATTGCTGAAATTCAGCAAAATTCCCGGTGTTATATCGCTTGCAGGAGGAATTCCTGCCACCGATCTTATCGATGTTGAAGGTATCGATACCGTTCTCAAAGATATTTTATCTCGTGAGCACAGAGGTTTATTCCAGTATAGCGTTACCGAAGGCGAGGAACACCTGCGTGAGCAGCTTTCTCGCTGGAACAGCGGGCATAATCTGAATGTGGATGCGGAAAGCATTATTATTACTAACGGGTCGCAACAGGCTATCGATCTTTTAAGTCGCGTTTTCCTTGAAAAGGGTGACAAAGTATTTGTTGAACGGCCAACTTATCTGGCGGCGCTGCAAATTTTTGGCTATACCGACGCCACGGTCGTTGAGCTGGAATATGATTCTGAAGGTATTGAACTGAACCTGCTGGAAAAAGAGATGGCGGCAGGCGGGGTGAAAATGGTTTACCTTACGCCAAACTTCGCCAACCCTACCGGTAATACCATCAGTTATGAACAGCGCGTGAAAATCGCTAAGCTGTCGCAACAATACCAGGTGGTTATTATTGAAGACGATCCTTATGGGCATCTGCGCTTCAGCGGTGACCCCGTTCCCTCAATATTTTCTGTCGCGCAAAGTCTGTTCGGTAAAAATCATAACGTCTGCTATATGTCCAGCTTCTCAAAAATCTTCTCACCAGGATTACGATTGGGCTGGCTGGCCGTGCCCGAACATTTCCACATGGCAACGGTTGTCGCCAAGCAGGCATTAGATTTGCATACTTCTACTTTAAATCAAAGCATAGCCGCACATTATATTGAGTCCGGTAGAATCAATGAAAGAGTGGAGATATTAAAGGCCACCTACAAAGACCGACGCGATTACCTGATTGGATCCTTACATGAATATTCAGGCGGCGATATCACGTGGAATACGCCTGATGGGGGAATGTTCCTGTGGTGTCACCTCGCGGAGGGTATCGACGCCTCGCAGCTTTTGCAGGAATGTATTAAAGAAAATGTCGTGTTCGTACCCGGAGAAGTGTTTTTTGCGCGGGATCCGCAAAAAAATTCACTGCGGCTCTCTTATTCCATGCTTACCGCAGAAACGGCGCGGGAAGCAGTGATACGAATTTCCAGGGCGCTGAAAAAAATAAAATAGTCCAATAAGGATCGTTAGCTTTACGGCTAATGGTTCTCGATCGCAGCGCGGCTTTTGCCGCCCTTAATCGTGCCTGCTGTTAATGAACGGGGCAGGTTACGTATGTAAAAAATGCAGCGGCAGACAGTAAAACATAAGATTATTTAGAGGGAAGTTTATGAATAAGCATGGCGATTATATCCTTCTGGTAGGGGCAGAAGTCCCTTTCCGCGAACGTGCCTTTGCCGGCGCTTTACGCGCTTCTGAAGGAATGGATGTTTTTACCGTCAGTAATACTATTTTTTCTCATACGCTTAAATATTTTGATGGCTATATTTGTGCACCCATCTCGGATCATGAGAAAGTTCTACAGGAAGTTATACGGTACGAGGAATTAACCGGAAGAACGCCGAGGGCGGTTATTCCTACCAATGATTTTACCGTAGTTACTGCTGCCTTCGTTGCTAAACATTACGGATTACCCCACAACGATCTCTCCGTTGTCGAAAGATGCAGAGATAAATTTATCATGCGGGAATGTTTGCAAAATGCGGGCCTGCCGGTGCCAAAATATTATCAGGTTGCCAAACTTGACGAGCTACGTAGCGCCGTTGCGCAGACAGGTTATCCGGCCATTATTAAACCACGCCTGATGGCGGGCAGCCTGGGCGTAATAAAAGTTTCTTCGGAAGAAGAGCTGGTGCGCGCTTTCGAAAAAAGCATTGCCGATGTCAAAAGCATCAATGGCGAAGCCAATGCCGACGAAAGTTTATTTATTGTCGAAGAATTTATCGCATATGAGTTTGAAGTCAGTGTGGAAGTCCTGAATACCCCTGATTTTAGCCGTGTTATTGGCGTGACGGATAAATACCTTGGCGCGCCGCCGCATTTCGTTGAACTGGGGCATGTAGTACCTTCCCGATTTACCTCCCATCGCGATCTTATTGAACTTGCTGAAAGAACCTGTCGTACGTTAGGGATTAAATACGGTATTGCTCATTTCGAAGCCAAAGTCAGCGCTAAGGGCGAGATTAAAATTATTGAAGTAGCTGCCAGGACGGGCGGTGATAGCATCATGAGTCTGGTTGAAAAGGTTTATGGCTATAACCCTTATCAGCTGCATGTCTCATCCTATATTAATCCTGAAATGGTTTTCGCTTCCCGCCTCGACTCCGCCAAAGGCATTGCCGCTATTGCTTTTATGAAAGCGGAAACGGGGAGGCTTACGCAGATAAACGTGCCTGCCTCGTTGCCTGAAGAAATCCTGCATCTCAATGTCATGGCCGTACAGGGCCAACAGATTTTTCCGCTGGACTCGTGGCGTAACCGGGAAGGTATTATCGAATTTTTCTGGCCGGGCGAAACGCAAAGTGAAACGCTGTTTACCCGACATCTTGAAATGGCAAAAACGCTTTCAGCGCAAACTTTTATAACGGAATCTGTGTAACAGAGTAAAGGAGTCGTTTTGGGCGCTTTTAATTTTCATAAATTCATCATTAGCAGAGGACTGGGCGCCCTTTGCGATCAGTTTCTGATGTTCGCCGTTCCTTTGGCTATCCTTAAATCAACCGGTTCGACCAGCCTGTCTGCTTTATCATTTGTTATCGAGTGGATACCCCGAGTGCTGTTTTTTCCGATTGCCGGAAGTTTACTGCAGGGGAAAAACTTCAAAAAAATATTTTTGTCGTTAGATGTCTTCAGATGCGCAGCCCTGGCGGCTGCTTTTTTACTGGTTAACATCACCGGCATATTTGCCACGCTGACCACGCTGATGGCCATCATGTCTCTGTGTTACGTCCTGAATTTTGTCTCGATCGAGTCCATTATACCGGCCAATGTTCCACGTGAAGAGTATGCCAGAGTGCATTCCAGGATACAGACGGTAGAGCAATTTTCACAGATCCTTGGGCCAGCCATCGCCATTGTTATTTATAGCCACGCACACGTAAATGGCATTCTTTTGATCTCGGCCGCGCTGTTTTTGCTGTCGGCCGCGAACCTTTTAACATTATCTATTGCCTCGCCTGAATCCGCAGGAGTGACTAAGGTCAAAGATATCCTGCGCTCTAATCGCGAAGCCTTTGTTTATCTTTTCGAAGACAAGAAAATTATTTATCTGTGCACTATGACATGGATTGTCAATATCATTTATGGCGTGGTTTTAGCTATCTCTCCGGCCGTTATCCTTAAGCATTTTAAGCTGGAGTCGGGAGCGTTAGGCCTGATGCAAAGCGTTGCGGCTTTAGCGTCAGTGCTGCTTTTTTACCTTATTCCTCGGTTGACGCTTCGCTTCAGCGTGACGCTGATTGGGCAACTTTCACTGTTAATCATATTAGCGAGCGGCCTGTTTCTTGGACTGGCAGGTAATTATTATGCTTACGTGGCGCTTTATGCGCTTCTGAGCGCCTTTGACGGAGGCTTCAGCGTTTATATCAGAATTATGCGTAGCACGATTATTCCTGCTGCAATTTTGTCCAGGGTAATCGGCGTGGTCGGCATGTTGAATTTGCTTTCTATTCCAGTAGGCGGCCTCGCCGTAAGCCTGCTCTCTGAAAAGACCACGCTGCAGAACATCATTCTACTGGCCTTTGCGCTCTCGTTTGTACTGACCATAGTCCTGCTTTTTGTTGGTCGACTAAAGTTTGGCTATAAAAAATATTTCCCTCAGGTGCCAAAAGAGGCGAGCTGATATTTTGCCATCGCTGATGCTCGCGTTCTGCAAGGGGGAAGGTTTAGCTCTCTTCGCGACATTCTGGATACTGCTGCATGGCGGATTATGAAAAGACTGGCGCAACTTCTGTTGTAACTTTAAACAGTGACAGTGCTTTTTTACTATCTGTTTCGTCGATTTCTTTTAAAGGCGAAATCGATGATTTTTTGCTGCGGTAAAAAGCGTTAGTTAACTGTCGTTGAGCTGCTTTTCGCTGATTTTAACGCATTATCCTCGTTATATTCCGTGTGCTTCTGGTCGGAACGCTTAGTAAGCGAGCGGAAATTTTAAGCACAAACTGCCTGTGTATTGGGCGGCAAAAAGCTTTGAGACTGGCTACTCTGTGCTGGCGGGGCGTCGCCAGGTTTACGCCGACCCGGCAAAAGCAGTACATTGTATTGAAAGAAAATTAAAAGCCTGACCGCGCTGGGATCCGCCGGTCGGGTTTATCCTGCAACGAGGAGAATAGAATGGCGGTTACACAAACAGCCCAGGCATGCGATCTGGTGATTTTTGGTGCCAAAGGCGACCTTGCACGCCGGAAACTGTTGCCTTCCCTGTACCAGCTGGAAAAAGCCGGACAAATCCATGAAGAGTCACGCATTATTGGCGTGGGCCGCGCGGAATGGGATAAAGCGGCTTATACCAAAGTCGTTCGTGAAGCGCTGGAAACCTTTATGAAGGAAACCATCGACGAGGCGCTTTGGGATAAGCTGAGCAGCCGACTCGACTTCTGTAATCTGGACGTTAATGACGCGGCCCACTTTACCAAACTGGGCAAAATGCTTGACCAGAAAAAGCGCGTCACCATCAACTACTTTGCTATGCCACCGGGAACGTTCGGCGCCATCTGTAAAGGTCTGGGCACCGCTAAACTGAACGCGCAGCCTGCACGCGTCGTGATGGAGAAGCCGCTGGGCACCTCGCTGGAAACCTCGCGCGAGATCAACGATCAGGTGGGCGAATACTTCGAAGAGAACCAGGTTTTCCGTATCGACCATTATTTGGGAAAAGAGACGGTACTGAACCTGCTGGCGCTGCGCTTCGCCAACTCGCTGTTTGCCTCTAACTGGGATAACCGCACCATCGATCACGTGCAGATTACCGTGGCGGAAGAGGTGGGTATCGAAGGACGCTGGGGTTACTTCGATAAAGCGGGCCAGATGCGCGATATGATCCAGAACCACCTGTTACAGGTTCTGACCATGATTGCGATGTCGCCGCCGGCCGATCTGACCGCTGACCGTATCCGCGATGAAAAAGTCAAAGTGCTGCGCTCGCTGCGCCGTATCGACCACACTAACGTGCGCGATAAAACCGTGCGCGGACAGTACACCTCCGGCTTTGTGCAGGGCAAAAAAGTCCCTGGCTATCTTGAGGAAGAAGACGCCAACAAATCCAGCAATACCGAAACCTTCGTCTCTATTCGTGTCGATATTGACGACTGGCGCTGGGCTGGCGTGCCGTTCTACCTGCGTACCGGCAAGCGTCTGCCGACCAAGTGTTCTGAAGTTGTGGTTTATTTTAAAAACCCGGCGCTGAATCTGTTTAAAGATTCCTGGCAGGAACTGCCGCAGAACAAGCTGACCATTCGTCTGCAGCCGGATGAAGGGGTGGATATCCAGATCCTGAATAAAGTACCGGGGCTGGATCACAAGCACAATCTGCAAACCACCAAACTGGATCTGAGCTTCTCGGAAACCTTTAACCAGTCGCATCTGGCCGACGCCTACGAGCGTCTGCTGCTGGAGACGATGCGCGGCATTCAGGCGCTGTTTGTACGTCGCGACGAGGTGGAAGAGGCCTGGAAGTGGGTGGATTCCATCATGGAAGCCTGGGCGGCCGATAACGAAGCGCCTAAACCGTATCAGGCCGGCACCTGGGGGCCGGTTGCCTCAGTCGCGATGATTACCCGCGACGGCCGTTCCTGGAACGAGTTCGAATAAAACGCTCGACTAACCCGCTTTGGCGGGTTTTTTTACGCCTGGCGTCGGCCTGTAAAAAATTGAACCGCAGTTTCAAAAATATCTTTGGCGCATGGACGCACCCGCTCATAATCCTGTATGGTAGCAGACGATCACTTTTCGGACGCCGCGCGCGTCGTTTTTGCCCGCCTTATTGAAGCAGGCAGGCCTGACAGGAGAAGCAGGACGATGAGTAACTGGGAAACAAGCGCTGAAAAAATTCTTACCACCGGGCCGGTCGTACCGGTCATCGTAGTCAACAAGCTGGAACATGCGGTGCCGATGGCGAAAGCGCTGGTCGCGGGCGGGGTGAAAGTGCTTGAGGTAACCTTGAGAACGGCCTGCGCAATGGATGCGATAAAAGCGATGATCGCAGAAGTGCCTGAAGCCATCGTCGGCGCGGGCACGGTGCTGAACGTGCAGCAGCTGCGGGAAGTGACCCAGGCGGGCGCGAAATTTGTTATCAGTCCCGGCATCACCGAGCCGCTGCTACAGGCTGCCGTGGAAGGGCCAATCCCGCTAATTCCGGGGATCAGTACCGTATCTGAGCTGATGGCCGGCATGGATCACGGCCTGCGCGAGTTTAAATTTTTCCCGGCGGAAGCCAACGGCGGCGTGAAAGCGCTCCAGGCCATCAGCGGACCTTTCCCACAGGTTCGCTTCTGTCCGACCGGCGGCATCTCTCCGGCCAACTACCGGGACTATCTGGCGCTGAAAAGCGTGCTGTGCATCGGCGGTTCGTGGCTGGTGCCGGCGGATGCGCTGGAAGCAGGGGATTACGATCGCATTACGCAGCTGGCTAAAGAGGCGGTAGCAGGCGCGCGCTAATGCCGTTCAGAGCGTAAAACTAAAAAAGGATGGCTGGCGGCCATCCTTTTTGCTGAGGCGGGTACAGCGCCGGCCGCCAGCTTTACAGAGGCGGGAGCGCATCAGCCGCTGATTTTACGCTAACGATGCAGAAGCGCGCACAGCGTCAACCGCTGACTTTTACGCCAGCAGCGCAGAAGCGGGGCAGCATCAGCCGCAGATTTTACGCTAATTATGCAGTAGCGCGCACGGCGTCAACCGCTGACTTTTACGCCAGCAGCGCAGGCGACAGCACGCTGCACGGCCTCATCAATATCGTCACCGGTTGCCAGCGCAACGCCCATGCGACGTTTGCCCTGAACTTCCGGCTTGCCGAACAGACGAAGCTGCAAGCCCGCGCCAAGTACCGTATCCAGATTGGCGAACTGCACGTTATCGCTGCTCAGTTCCGGCAGGATCACCGCCGAGGCCGCCGGGCCATACTGGCGGATGCCGCCAACGGGCAGGCCAAGAAAAGCGCGGACATGCAGCGCAAATTCCGAAAGATCCTGAGAAATCAGCGTTACCATGCCGGTGTCGTGCGGGCGAGGGGAAACCTCGCTAAACACCACTTCATCCCCGCAAACGAACAGCTCCACGCCAAACAGCCCGTGCCCGCCCAGTGCGATAACCACTTTCTCGGCAATCTGCTGCGCGCGCTGTAAAGCCAGCTCGCTCATCTGCTGCGGCTGCCAGGATTCGCGGTAGTCGCCATCTTCCTGGCGGTGGCCAATCGGCGCACAGAAGTGGATCCCGTCGGCAGCGCTGACGGTCAGCAGCGTGATCTCAAAATCGAACTTCACTACGCCTTCCACTATCACCCGGCCTGCACCGGCGCGTCCGCCCTGTTGGGCATATTCCCATGCGGCAGCAAGCCCTGCGGCCTCGCGGATAAAACTTTGCCCCTTGCCGGAAGAGCTCATGACCGGCTTCACGATGCAGGGAAAGCCAATTTCCTGCGCGGCCTGATTAAAGTCCGCCACGTTGTCGGCAAAGCGATAAGAAGAGGTCGGCAGCGCCAGCTCTTCTGCAGCCAGGCGGCGGATACCTTCGCGGTTCATGGTCAGACGAGCGGCGCGAGCCGTCGGCACCACGCGCTGCCCCTGTTTTTCCAGCTCAATCAGCATATCGGTAGCGATGGCTTCGATTTCCGGCACGATATAGTCCGGACGCTCCTGCGCCACCAGCGCTTTCAGCGCCTCGCCATCCAGCATATTGATTACGTGACTGCGATGGGCGACATGCATCGCCGGTGCATCGGCATAGCGATCCACCGCAATGACTTCAACGCCCAGACGCTGACATTCCAGCGCCACTTCTTTACCCAGCTCGCCAGAGCCAAGCAGCATTACACGCGTTGCCGCAGGACGCAGCGCAGTACCAAGAGTTGTCATAAATCTCTACCTGATTAGAGGAAAAAATGCGGGCGCAGTATAAACGAAAACGATTGCGTCTTCATCCGATTTCCGGGCTTGAGAAAAATTCCCGGTCTGATATACTGTATAAAAATACAGTTAAACGAGGTGGGCACTATGGCTGTTGAAATCAAATATGTTGTCGTCAGAAAAGGTGAGGAAAAGATGACTTTCGCCAGTAAGAAAGAAGCCGACGCTTATGACAAAATGCTGGATATGGCCGAAGTGTTCTGCGACTGGCTGAGCGCTGCGCCATTGGATATGGATGAAAATCAGCGCGAGGCGTTGGGGATGTTCCTGTCGGAAAACAAAGATGCCGTGCAGCATATCCTGCGTACCAGCAAAATGCCGGAAGCGGAGTCCTCCCGTCCCGTTGCGTCAGTCGCTGCGTTAACCGCTGAGGATGCCGATGCCGATGCCGATGCCGATGCCGATGCGGAAGAGAAGAAGCCCAAAGCGGGGCGCATTAAAGCAGCCTGAGGCGGTCTCGTCTGTAGTATGTGACGTTGTGGCTTGTTTACCAGCCCTGTCGCTACCAGATGCCCTGATAAGAGGGCGTTATCAGTAGCAGCCTGTCCTCGGACAGGCTTTTTATCTTTCTGTTTAGCGTTTACAGACCACAGCTTTTCAGGTTCAGGCGATTGTCGCCTGCGCACAGCAGCGTTTCAGCGCGTGCATGGCTTCTTTCGCCGCATCGGAAGGCGAGCGCTGTTTAATCTCATCATTAAAGACTTCCAGCCCAACCGGCCCGCTGTAGCCTTCCGCTTCCAGATAGTCCAGCAGCGTATAGAGCGGGAAGTTGCCCTGGCCCGGCAACAGCCGATGGTGCCTTGCCGTTTCCACCAGTTCGCTGCCGGAAGGCAGCGTGGCTAAATCGGAAAGCTGTACCAGGAAAATTTTGTCCATCGGGATGCCGTTTAAGTCGGCCACGGTTCGGTTGCGTACAAAAATATGGAAGGCATCCACGACCAGGCCCAGATTAGGCTCGTTAATACGCTGTACCAGCTGCCAGGCGGCGGCCGTAGTATTGATATGGGTGCTCCATGCCATCGCCTCAAAGGCGACCCGCAGCCCACGCTTTCCCGCTTCCTGCGCCAGCCAGCGAATATCCTCTTCTTCACGCCCGGCGATACACTCTTTTTGCGTAGAGGCTGGCGTCAGCAGGGTGGTGGCGCCCAGCGCCGCCGCTGTCTCCATCATTTTCAGCGCGTCGCGGCGTTTTTCCTCGCGCTGATCGTCCGGTGCGCCGTCAAAATCCAGCAGCACCTGGTAATCCGTCAGGGCAAGCCGCTGTTCCTCAAGCAGGCTGGCTACAGCCTGAGGCGTACCTTCAGCCGAGTCCACATCCTGCCGCCACAATTCCAGCTGGCTGAAGCCAGCCTGAGCGGCGGCGATAATTTTCTCTTCCGTTGTGCCGCTCAGTAAAACCGTATTAATAAAAAGTGGATTATGTTGAAAACGCATCCTGTTCCCCTTAAAGCTCAATAGCAAAAAAATGGACAGAGAGCCGGTAAACGGTCCGACCTTTTGACTCTCGCCTGCTGACAAGTATAGCGACCTGTGCCGATTCGCCAGCCTCATCAGCGCGCTAAAGGTTTTCCAGGCTTTGCCTGACTTGACGCTTCCTGACGTTAGCCGCTCTATGCTGGTTTTTTTACAATAAGGAGAGCATATGACTAACTGGCTGCAACAAATTCAAACCGTGTTAGGGAAAGGCAAGGGCGGCGGCGAGGGCCTGAGTAAAATGCTGGCGCCGGGCGCTTTAGGCGGCCTGGCCGGGCTGCTGATCGCCAATAAATCTTCCCGTAACCTGCTGAGCAAATACGGTAAAAACGCGCTGATTATTGGCGGCAGCGCGGCGGCGGGCGCGCTGCTCTGGAACAAGTACAAGCAGCGCGTCAGCGAAACGCATCGTGAAGAGCCGCAGTTTGGGCAGCAGGCCACCGCAGTGGACAGACGCGCGGAGCGGCTGGTGCAGGCGCTGGTGTTTGCGGCAAAAAGCGACGGGCATATTGACGGCGAAGAACGTAAGGCCATCAATGAGCATATTCATCAGGCGGGGCTGGGCGCGGAAGGCGAGCAGCTGTTGCAGCGCGCTATCGATATGCCGCTGGATCCTAAAATGCTGGCGCAGGATGTGAAAAACGAAGAGGAAGCGCTGGAACTCTACTTCCTCAGTAATCTGGTCATTGATGTCGATCACTTTATGGAGCGCAGCTATCTGCAGGCGCTGGGCGACGAGCTGAAAATTCCGCAGGACGTCCGCGAGAGCATGGCGAAAGATATCCAGCAGGAGAAGCAAAAGCTGGTCGCCTGACTCTTTCCGGGCGCCTTACCCGGCCCGGAAAGCTTTTTTAACGTTGTTTATCAACTCTTGTCAACGCGCTGCGCTTGGCAATCACCGCCGTAGCTGCCACCCTTACTCTGTATAACTGATTCAGCGGGGCAGCAAATGATAAAACCACCAGTCGCTAAAAAAATACCTTACGAGATGAGCGCGCACGGCGAGACGCGCATAGACAATTACTATTGGCTGCGTGACGACAAGCGTGAAGATACGGCCGTGCTGGACTACCTGCATGCGGAAAACGACTACGGGCAGGCCGTAATGCAGACGCAGCAGGCGCTGCAGGAAAAATTACTGAAAGAGATGGTCGATCGCGTGCCGCAGCGCGACAGTTCCGTTCCCTATGTCAAAAACGGCTATCGCTACCAGCGACGCTATGATGAGGGCAACGAATATGCCGTCTACACCCGCCAGCCGGAAGAAACCGCCACGCCGGAAGAGTGGGAGGTGCTCGTTGACGGCAACCAGCGCGCCGCCCACAGCGAATTTTATACGCTGGGCGGCCTCGGCATCAGCCCAAACAATGAAGTGATGGCGCTGGCGGAGGATTTTCTGTCGCGCCGTCAGTACGGCATCCGCTTCCGCAACCTTAAAACCGGCAACTGGTATCCGGAGGTGTTGGATCACGTCTCTTCCAGCTTCGTCTGGGCCAGCGACAGCCGCACTTTTTACTATGTGCTGAAGGATAAACAGACGCTGCTGCCCTGGCAGGTATGGCGTCACCGGCTGGGCACCCCACAGCGGGATGACGAACTGGTCTATGAAGAGCAGGATGAGACTTTTTACGTCAGCCTGCATAAAACGATGTCCGAGCACTTTATTCTGATTGTGCTCAATAGCACCACTACCAGCGAAATCCGGCTGCTGGACGCCGAATTTGCCGATGCACAGCCGCAAATTTTCTGCCCGCGCCGTAAGGATCACGAATACAGCCTGGATCATTACGATCACCATTTTTACGTGCGATCCAACCGCGAAGGCAAAAATTTCGGCCTGTATCTCACCGATCATGTGAAAGAGGAAAAATGGCAAACGCTGATTGCGCCGCGCGATCACGTTATGCTGGAGGATTTTGCGCTGTTTCGCGACTGGCTGGTGGTGGAAGAGCGTCAGCGCGGCCTGACCAGCCTGCGGCAGATTAACTGGCAGAGCGGAGAAGATTACGGTATCGCTTTTGACGATCCGGCCTATGTCACCTGGCTTTCCGTCAATCCCACGGCGAATACCAGCAAGCTGCGCTATGGCTACTCCTCAATGACCACGCCGGATACGCTGTTCGAGCTGGATATGGACAGCGGCGAGCGGAAAATCCTCAAGCAGACGGAAGTTAAGGGTTTTGACGCCAACGACTACCGCAGCGAACATCACTGGATCAAGGCCCGTGACGGCGTGGAAGTGCCCGTTTCGCTGGTCTATCACCGTCAGCACTATCGACCTGGTAAGAGCCCGATGCTGGTTTACGGCTATGGCTCTTACGGCAGCTGTATGGATGCGGACTTCAGCTCCAGCCGCCTGAGCCTGTTGGATCGCGGCTTCGTCTTCGCGCTGGCGCACATTCGCGGCGGCGGCGAGCTGGGCCAGCAGTGGTACGAAGATGGCAAATTGCTGAACAAGCTCAATACCTTCCATGATTTTATCGACGTGACCAATACGCTGGTGGAAAAAGGCTATGGTAACCCGGAAAAGCTCTATGCCATGGGCGGCAGCGCTGGCGGCCTGCTGATGGGCGCAGTTATCAATATGGCGCCGACGCGCTTTCACGGCGTGGTGGCGCAGGTGCCGTTTGTGGATGTGGTCACCACGATGCTGGACGAATCTATCCCGCTGACCACGGGAGAATATGATGAGTGGGGCAATCCGGCGGACGAGCGTTACTATCGCTATATGCGTCAGTACAGCCCTTATGACTGCGTCACCGCGCAGCACTATCCGCATATGTTGGTGACCACCGGGCTGCATGATTCCCAGGTTCAGTATTGGGAACCGGCGAAATGGGTCGCGAAACTGCGTGAGTTTAAAACGGACGATAATCTGCTGCTGCTTTGTACCGATATGGATGCGGGGCACGGCGGTAAATCAGGCCGTTTTAAATCTTATGAGGGCGTGGCGCTGGAATACGCTTTCCTGATTGGCCTGGCGCAGGAGACGCTAAGCGCCGCCAGCGCCCGTTAATCCGCCGACAGAGCCCGTTCCATCGCGCTTTTGAGATCGGGCTTCAGATCCGGGATATTTTTTAGCATCCACTTCAGGTATCCCGGATCGCGCTTCACCACATCATCAATACGGCTACCGCGATATTTGCCGAACGGGAAAGTGGCGCTGGAGCCGCGAACCTGCATCCGGCGCACCATTTCTGGCGCATCCCAGCCGGAAAATTCCATAATACGGATCAGCAAAGCCGCCGTAACGTAGCAGTCGTACAGTGCCCGGTGAGCGTGGAGATCCGCTGGCGGCGTCACGTCCAGCTGTAAAGCTTCACGCAGCGCCTGGTTGCCGTATTTTTTTCCGGGCCACAGGCCTCTCGCCAGCGTCATAGTACAAATCCATTCGCCCGGCATTTCCGGCAGCATCCGACGGTCAAAGCTGGCATTGTGAGCGACGTAGTAAGGGCTGCCGTGATAGCGGCCAATCGCTTCTTCAATGGTGGGCTTGCCCAGCACCATCGTTTCAGTGATGCGGTGGATGGCCATAGCCTGACGGCTGATGGGCCGATCCGGACTGATCAGATCGCTCATAGGGTTCACGATCCTGCCGTCGATAACGTCAACGGAGGCGACTTCCACTACGCCGCCCTGCAAGCCACAGGTTTCGGTATCTATTACGCGTAACATAATTTCTCTCTTTCAGAGGGCGGTAGCCGTGCGTAAATCGTGTACTTCGCCCTGCCATTTACTGTCCTGACGTCGGGCGATAACCAGCTGCTCGCCACGACCGCCAGCGATAACCTGCCGGCCATTTTCATCCCAGACGGCGCTTTTCCCCGCGCTGTCAAAACCGCCCGTGGGCAGAGCGTGGTTAGCCATCAGCACGGCAATATTGAACTTACGCGACCAGCGCGCCAGATATTCGCAATCCTTGTGATAACCTTTTTCAGAAAGGAGCACGCTGGTGGCATAAAGATTAGCGCCACGATGCGCGGCATCGCGAGCGTAGTCTTCCACGCTGATATCGGCGCAGACCGCCATCGCCACATGATGATGTTGGTAGCCAAACACGGGAACGCTTTGTCCGGGATGGAAGAAGGGTTTTTCCGCCTCTACCAGATTGCGTTTAAAATAGGCCAGGCGCGTGCCGTCAGGCAAAAAAGCCAGCGCGCAAAGGCGTATTTTATCGCCATCCTGCAAAGGAACGCCGGTAACAATACTCATACGGTATTCTGTCGCCGCTTCGGCAAAAGCGTTAAGGCGCACATCGTCTATCGACATCGCCAGCTGGCTGGCAAGCGCAAGCTCATAGCCGGTGATGGAAAGCTCCGGGAACAGCAGTAAATCAACCTGATGTTCAGCGGCCTGACGAACAAAAGCCAGATGGCGTTCTATATTCCACTCGATTTCTCCGGGACGAGACCCTGATTGCGCGGCGGCGATGCTCCAGACGGACATAAATATACTCGCGATACGGTTTTTGAGACGTTATCTCAACCGAAGCGACCAGGAAACACAAGTTATTCGCGTAACTATTTTTGCTTCGGCTCATACGGCAGGCGGGAAAGGCTGAGCGACGCCTGTCGATAATGCGTCAGCCGCTGACGAAACCAGTCGCGCAGGGCCTCCGGCTGCTCGCGCTCCACCATCTCCGCCACGACCGGCATATTGTAGCGCTCTTTAAACGCCACGCCTGCGGCAGCTATATCAACATTGATTTTGTCTTTTTCTTCCTGCGGCAGCACCGCCAGATTGTAGTTCATGATGGCCTCCATTGACTCGCGGCAAAAATAAAGCAGACGGCCGCGTTTCGCAAGCCTGACGGCGGGGTAAAGCCCTTAACGACTCGACACTTTATTGGTAGCGGAGTATTCTTTCGGCCTTGTCGCAGCCCCGGGCTGCACCAAACGGGATGGATTCAATGCGTAGGTCAATGATTTTCGCGCTGGCGCTGAGTGCCGCCGCTTTTTCACAGCAGGTTTCTGCTCACGCCCACCTTAAAAGCCAGTACCCGGCAGCGAATGCCAATGTGGAAGCTTCGCCGCAGGCGCTGACGCTGACGTTTTCGGAAGATATCGAACCGGCTTTCAGCGGCGTTGAGGTCACGAACGCTCAGCAGCAGGCCATGCCGCTCTCCGAAGCCGAGCGTGCACCAAAGCAGCATAATCAGCTAATCGTGCCGCTGGCGAAGCCGCTGAGCAGCGGACAGTATCAGGTCAACTGGCATGTGCTGTCGGTTGATGGTCATAAAACTAAAGGAACCTACACCTTTAGCGTGCAGTAATATGTCCCTCAGCCTGTTTTATCTGCTTTCTCGCTGGCTGCATTTTGCCGCGTTGATGACGCTGACGGGCGGCGCAATCTACACCACGCTGTTGGCGCCCGCGCGTTTCCGGCCGCATCTGGCACGGCGTCTTCACCGGCTGCTGGTGGCGGCTTCGCTGCTTGCGCTGGCAACGGCGATAATGCTGCTGGTGGCGCAAACCGGTCTGATGGCCGACGGCTGGCGCGATATTGGCGATAGCGCCATATGGCAGGCGGTGCTGCAAACGCGTTTCGGGCAGGCCTGGCAATGGCAGCTGCTCGCCGCGCTGTTGGGCGTCGTCGCCTTATCAGCCAGGGGACAGCTGCGGCAGTGGCTGTTATTACTGAGTGGGGCGGGGCAGCTGGTTGGGCTGGCCTTTGTGGGCCATGCGACCATGCTGGATGGCACGGCCGGTTGGCTACAGCGTCTGAATCATAGCGTACATCTGCTGTCGGCTGCCTTCTGGGCGGGCGGCCTGCTCCCGGTAGTGATTTTGATGCGCGATATGGCGCGTTTCCCGGCGGGCTATGACGCTATCCGTACGCTGATGCGCTTTTCCCGTTACGGTCATCTGGCTGTGGCATTGGTTATTATCAGCGGCACGATTGACGCTTTTATCCTGCTGCCTGGCTGGCCGCCGGCATTTGGGCGCTACAGCCAGCTGTTGCTGCTGAAGGCGCTATTGGTAGCGGTGATGTGCGGCGTCGCGCTGTTTAATCGTTACTGGCTGGTGCCGCGCTTTCAGCCCGACGGGGAGCGCGCCCGGCACCTTTTTATCCTGACCACGCTGGCCGAGCTGCTGCTTGCCGCGCTGGTAATAGCGCTGGTGAGCGTCTTTGCTACTCTGGAGCCAGCCTGAATTTTTACCGCCTGCTGTTGGGCGTTTCTACAAGAGGTAGTGCAACATCATGAAAAAATTAGTCGGCCTGATGCTAGCTTTAAGTTTTTGTTCCAGCGCGATGGCGTCAGAGGTGATTACCGTCAGCCGCTTTGAAGTGGGCAAGGACAAATGGGCCTTTAACCGCGAAGAGGTGATGCTGACCTGTACCAAAGACGGCGCGCTGTACGCAATTAATCCCAGCACGCTGATGCAGTATCCGCTGAACGATATCGCAAAGCAGCAGCTGAAAAGCGGGCAGGTGAAAGGCCAGCCGATCGACGTTATTCAGATTGATGACCCTGCGCAGCCGGGCCAGAAAAAGAGCCTGACGCCAATTATTGAGCGTGCGCAAAAGCTGTGTGATTAAACGTTTTGCCGCGCTGGCTTCCCGGCCAGCGCGGTAGCAGTAATTGTCCACTCCTGCCATCTTGTCACTGTTTCTGCCGTTACGATCACAGAGCTGTCATATTTTAGCTGGCCCTGAACCCTACAGCTGGAAAATCTCCGCGCCTGAACTACCTTATAAAGAGCAAGGCGTCATAGCCTGCATAAATGCCAACTTTTAGCGCACGGCTCCTACCAGAGCCATTCCCCTGGACCAAAGACAGGAATCGTCTTTGGTCTTTTTTTGTTTAGGATTTTGAAACAGTAACTTATAGATAAATCAATCATTTATGCCCAGCCCTGTTGTACCCTATTACCCCTTGTAAGAACCTATGAAGCCACTTTGTAGTCACTTTTTAGCGCCATTCTTGCCAGCAGATTGTTGGTCACGGCCTCTTCCAGATGATCAGGTGCGCATGACGCATGGTCACGCCGATATCGGAATGGCCTGAGATGCGTAGCAATACCACGATATTACCTCCGGCCATCATAAAGTGGCTGGCAAAGCCGTGACGCACGCCGTGGCTCATTTGGCCTTCTGGTAACTATTACGAAGCATTAATCGCGCAAAGTGATATAAAGCCTTTTGAATTTCGTAGTGAACGCCATCAATTAGATCTGGTACTCAGGAAACTGAATGATGTTGATAGTGTGATTATTGAGTATGTTCTTAGACCAGAAGCACATGCTGACAGTGTCCGGGTTAAAGGAGATTTCAGTATCAACGAAAGTTATTTTCCTGAGATACTGAAACGGCTGGATGAAATGATTGCGTGGCAGAATTAAACATCCCGGCATCAGGTATGTTTATCAGATAATCCCCGCCGGGCGGGGATTGGTATCATGCTGGCTTTCCCGGCCAGACAATATCCGGCGTGCCGGTATCAACGGTCTGCACGTACTTCATGCACGCGGTCAGTAATGCCTTAATTTGAGCGTAGTCCGGCAACGTGATTCAGCCCGACCACTCTCGCGTGCCAGAATTACGTTGAATTAAGGTTGCCGGACTGTTTTTTAAATGTATAACTTAATTATTTTTTTAAAGGGAAAAAAGAAATAAATTATCCAGTTTATAGCGGGGGTGATAGGATGCTATTCTGCAATGACTCATAAGGGACTTATAAAGCCATGGCTTACATCGATGCTAATCTTATCAAAAACGAAACGCTGCTTTATCGCGGTGAGGTAACATTATGGGCCTTACTGCCTTGGGTGATTTGGGGTGTCATTTTAGGCGCTATTACAGCAGGTTTAGGATTGTTGTTGATACCTTTTGGCTATTTTGTAATACGTTCTAACGAAGCCGGGATAACGGACAGGCGCGTAATTGCTAAAACTGGTATTATCAAGCGAGATACAATCGAGATAGGGTTGAATAAGGTTTCCAGTCTGCAAATAAAACAAAGTATCGCAGGCCGTATTCTCGGCTATGGTTCTTTAATTATTTGCGATGTAGGTGCATCCCGTGCCCCTATAAAATATATAAAGGATCCTATGGCGTTCAGGCGCCGTTTTTTTGAGCTACAGGAAGAGAATGACGTGAAGTAATCGCGCAGCACGTACAGTCTAACCCAGCCGAAGCGCTGGGTTTTTTATCGGCTGAAGACTGTAATGCTGCATTGTTTAATGCATAGTGGAAGCTGTATATTCGGCTACCATATTGAATAATGCCAGAAAGCTTTTTTTGCCGACTGGCGTAATGGCAGCGGACAGCTCATCCATCCCTCGCGGCAGCGTCAGGAAAAATGCAGTTAGTTGCCTGGCAGAAGCAAGCCTCAGCTATCTGCCGGGCTTGCTTTATGCGTCGGCTGCCTGAAAAAGTATTTATGATGTACTTTCGGGATAACCCAGCGGGTAAAAAGGACATCGCGTTAAGCAGAAAAGTGGGTCTTCCGTACAATTATTACCAGGGAAAACGGCCCCCTACGTTTAACTCCTCCGAACCAAAATCAGGTGATTCTCCTCGTCTTGCCCGAATTTTTTCATCTTTTGTTGGCTTATGTGTATCGGCCCTGCTGGGGGGTTTACCCGGAAGGCTATCACAGCCAAACCCTTTGCAAATTTTCAGGGAAGGCGTCTTGTCCTGAGGCTGTGGGTTTGAGCATGCCGCAAGGGTAAGGGAAAGGCTCACCAGCGCAATATATTTCATTAACATTTTAAGTTCCTTTTAATAATGCCAGTTTCCATAGTAATGCTGATAATTTAAACAAAGCGTCTACGAGTACAAATTAATCGTTTGCGGTACTGGCACCATCCGTTAGTGCAATCGCCATACGCATTTTTTTTGCTACTTACCTAATTTTTTCAATTCTGTTGCCGATAAGAGCCTCTGACTATTGTAGTTTCAGCCTGCCAATATGAGTGACGGCTGGTCTGTTTTTTAAACACATGGTGTTTTTTGACAAGGAATGAAAAATGAAAAAAGTAGTAAAATGGGTGTTCTTCATTATCGTTGCGCTAATTGTGATTCGCGCGCTTACCGGCCCCAGCGAGCAGAGTAAAAACGCGGCAAATACCGGCCAGGCGCAGCAGGGTGGCGCGGCAGCATCCTCTTCACCGCAAAAAGAGGTTTACCATGTTTCCGCCACTAAACTTTTTAAAGATTATGAAGCAAACGAATTTGCCACAGATGAGGCGATGAAAGGGAAACTTATTGCCGTAACGGGCACGGTACAGTCTATCGATAAAGATTTTACCAATGCCATTATTATCAGACTGAAAACCCCGAATCAGTTTATGGCCGCCAGTATGGAGATGCAGGATTCTGAGAAAAACACGGCTTTAACGCTCAAGAAGGGCAGTCAGGTTGAGGTGGTTTGTCAGCGCATGTCACGCGTTATCGGCACGCCTTCTGGCCGTCGCTGCGTATTTAATTAACGTGCGCACGGACTATTTCTGAAACACAGCCCGGCTTCCGGCTGGCTTAAAATAGCGTGAACGCCCTGGCCACCGAGCCGGGGCTTATTTTTGCCGCAGCAGGCGCAAAGTAAGCTATCAATTTAACAGGGTCAAACTATTCCGGAAATAAGGGCCGCATCCCGCGTTAAGCTGTCTGGATTATCGGCCTGTTTTAACTCATTAAACAGGGAAAGGAGAGACGCTGCTGCAAAATAATACCGGCGGGAAGCCGGTATCGAAAAGCGTAACGGCCTTGATTACGACTGCGGCTGACCTACCGGGCCTGCGCCCAGCGTACCGCCCGGCACGGACTGCGCGCTTGGTGCATGAGGACGGCCGTCGTTACCTACCGCGCTGCTGCGATTCATACAACCCGCCAGGGATAAAACGGCCAGCAGAGCGATAAGACCTTTAGTGCAATTTTTCATAATATTTTCCGTGGGTTGAAAAAGATTCAGAGCCTTAAGCGTAGCCTGGCGTTTGTTGATTGCCAGCAGCGGCCTGACAAAAACAGAGCGGAAAAATTTTCCTGCTTCTTTATCGGACGGTGACAGAAAAATCCTCTACTACACTTAACTAACTGCAAACTAAAGGAGGCAGTTATGTTTAAACATGAAACGAATAAAGAACGTAAAGATGAAGGCGACGTGCATAAAGGTCTGCCGGAAGCCGCGCCTTCGGCTGGTAATGCTTACGAGGAAGACGATTATCCGGCCAGGGATGCGCCTGATGAACACGGTGAAGTGCCGCGGACTCGCGATGATAGCCAGGCAGATAAAAAAGATCCTTATCAGGAAAAATAAGGTTTACTCAGGCCCGCTGCGGGCCTGATGCCCGCAGGTTATACGATTGCTTTAGGGTTGTGGACAGCGCTATTCTTTAGCTTCTGAAAAAAGGAAAAGCGCCTTGCAAAGGAGAGTGCAATGAAACATAGCCGCAAATATCGGGTCTGTTACTACGGCAGCCTGATAACCATTTTCTTTTTTCTGTCGCATACTTGCCTGCCGGCCCACGATCTCATCTTCCATCCTTTTCTGCTGCTTACCTGGATTTTTATTATTCGGGGTATAGTCGCGCTGTGGCAGGATGCTGTACGTTTTTGGCAGTGGTTTAACGGCTGACGCGCGCTTAAGCAAATAAATCTGCCGCCTGGTAACGATTCTGGCTGGAGTAGGATCGGTACTGACTCCGGGCCCGCTAGCGCGTTATTATGAAAAAGCCCTGGATAAGGGTGAATAAACGCCGAACGTTTATTCTTCTGGTGCCGGGTAAAGTGCTTTTCAACACGATACTTTACCTTTCAGGCTTGTTTATCAGAGATGAAAGCTCTACGCTGCCGTTTCCACGCCACGCGATTTACGCGTCTGGCGTACTGGCAGGAGCAAGCCTGATGAAAAGTAGCAAAGAGATTTCGATCGATCAGTTTACCGACAGCGAAAAAGAGCTGATTGACGCTAAAGTGAAAGCCCTCACGCTGAAAAAAGGCCATGTTCCTTCGCAAAAAGAAGAAAAAGAGATCCTGAAAGAGGCCAAACGGCTGGTAATGAAGGATCGCGTCATCAAAGAGACCAGCAAAGCCGTCGTGGCTAAAAAACCACGCAAGCCCGCCGCCGCCAAAGAAAGCGAAGTCAAAGAGTTTAACTGGTCTGCCTCCCTGCGCAAAAATCCACGGGCGCTAAAAGGCAGCTAGCCGATAAACACTAAATGCAGCGCCCTGAATAAGACTTCCAGCAGCAAGGCGCCGCCGATGATAACCAGTGCCAGCATCAGACTGAACTGTTGATCTGTTTCCATGTTATTGCCGCTCCCTGATAAGTTAACAGACTATACTTTAGAGCCTGTTAACTGAACATTTCGTAAACATTCCAGTCATTTTTCCTTCAGGATGCAACTATGGTGTATCAATACCTTAACGGCACGGCGTGGCGGCATATCTATATTGTGGGTGATATTCATGGCTGTCTCGCCATGCTGCACGAAGAGTTAGAGGCTCAGCGATTCGATGCCGGGCAGGATCTGCTGATAGCCGTAGGCGATTTGATCGATCGTGGCCCGGACAGCCCTGGCTGCGTGGCGCTGTTGAATAAGCCCTGGTTTCGCAGCGTGCGCGGCAATCATGAAGAGATGGCTATCGGGGCGCTGACGCGGGGCGATCATCAGCAGTGGATCGGCAACGGCGGCGACTGGTTCTATAAGCTGGAAGGCATGAAAATGATTGAGGCGAAACATGCGCTCAGCCGTTGTCGCCTGATGCCCTTAATTATTCATCTGGAACTGGAAAATAGCGTGGTGGTGGTCGCTCATGCCGACTATCCGGCCGAACGCTATGCGTGGGAGGCAGCAGTCGATCCTTTTAAGGTCGTCTGGAGCCGCAGCCGCGTTGAACAGGTACAGCAAGGAAAGGGCAAGGCCATCAGCGGCGCGGACGCTTTCTATTTTGGCCACACGCCGCTAAGCAAGCCGCTGAGTGCGGCGAATTTGCACTTTATCGATACCGGCGCCGTATTCGGCAACCGGCTCACAATGGTGCAGGTACAGTAATGCTCAGGAGAACAGCTTGCCGTCCCGCACCAGCTCCCGCGGGTAGCTGTTTTTAATCCGGCTCGATACTTTCTTTGCCAGGCCAATCGGCTGCTGTTGACAGGTGACAATCACTTCGTCGGCGGGCAGCGCACGCTCAGGATAAATGTCCCGTCCGCGATACCACTCTTCGGCTTCCGCCAGCGTCAGCTCAAAACGATTTGACGCCTGCGGCTGCGTCAGAGCGATAACCGCTTCGTGCTGCCAGCGATAGCCTTTGGCAAAGGTTTCAGCCAGCTTCAGGCCGATACGCGAAAAGCGAACCCGGCCCAGCAGCGGCTCCACGGCGCGCGGAAACAGCCAGAGCTCCTTATCACGCTGCCAAAGCGCATGGGCAGCGCTGGCCCACGCCAGCCCTGATTTAGCGGCAGCGGCCGTAATTTCCTGCTCATCTTTACGTTTTACCGGCGTAAAAGGCAGCTTACCCAGTTTATAATTTGGCGCGGGCATGGGCGGCACGCCCGCTGTTTTGCGCAGTCGCGCGACAAAGAAGCCTTCACTGTCAAAAATATGTGGGAAAACGTGCAAAAAGCCTTCCGGGGTGCTGGCCCGTTCGGCGCCGGCAAACAGGTCGTCTAAAGGTTCGATGACAACGGCGTCCGGATAGCGCGCCAGCAGCCAGGCGATGACCTGCTGATTTTCGCTGCGGTTCAGGGTGCAGGTGGAATAGACCAGCGTCCCGCCGGGTTTAAGGGCATGAAAGGCGCTATCGATTAAATCGTGCTGAGTGGCGGCAATCGCCTCGGTGCTTTCCGGCGACCAGTTGCGCAGCGCATCGGCGTCCTTACGGATTACGCCTTCGCCAGAGCAGGGCGCATCCAGCAAAATGGCGTCGAAGGTTTCCGGCAGCGCCGGCCCGAAGACGCGGCCGTCGAAATGGGCGATCGCCGTATTGCTGACGCCGCAGCGGCTGATGTTGGCGTGCAGCACCTTGACCCGGCTGGCGGAGTATTCGTTGGCGAGAAGCACGCCCTTGTTGCTCATCGAGGCGGCAATCTGGGTGGTTTTAGATCCCGGCGCGGCGGCCATGTCCATTACGCGTTCCGGCGCGGGCGAACCGGCAAACAGCGCGGTTACCGGCAGCATGGAACTGGCTTCCTGAATATAAAACAGCCCCGCCAGATGTTCCGCCGTACTGCCTAAAGGCAGCGTGTCGGCATCGTCACGGCTGATCCAGAACCCTTCCTTACACCAGGGGACGGGCGTTAGCGCCCATTGATAAGGCTCGACCAGCGCCAGAAACGCCTCAACGCTGATTTTCAAGGTATTGACGCGCAGGCTGCGGCGCAGCGGCTGCTGGCTGAAGGCAATAAACTGCTCGAACCCGGCGCTGTCGGGCAGCAGCTCGCGCATCTGATTTAAGAAAAGATCCGGGAAGTACACGCGTGAAGAAGAAGACACTGAAAGATTCCGCTGGCAATAAAGTGGGGCGAGTTTATCACACTCTGCGGCGGCAAAAAAAACGGGCAGCCAGGCTGCCCGTTTCGATTATTTTGCCGGCAGCGCCGTGCCCCATTTACGCCAGTCTTTCGGCTCCTCGTCCTCCAGCAGATAATGCTTGCCGCTGGTGGCCTGCGGTGCCAGCGGCACGGTCGGCGGGGTGGCAAACTGAATGCCGCCCTGAATAAACTGTTGGAAGGTGCCGGTTTTCACCACGCCGCCAATCAGGCCAAACTTGAAGTTGTAGCCGGAGGCCAGCCAGAACACCGAGTTATTGCGCACCAGATGCTGGTATTTTTTGCTGATGCGTAGCGTAATCTGCACGCGATCGGCCATCGATCCCAGCGAGGTGCCCGTTACCGTACCGACCTCGATTCCCCGGAACAGTACCGGCGTACCGACAGACAGCGAGCCGCCTTCAGGCGCGTCCAGCACCACGTTCAGGCCATCCAGATAGCGTGCGTCGGTAATGGTTGATTCCTGTAGTTCAAAGGTGCGCTGCGCGCGGCCTTTGCCGGGATCGACATTGATATAAGGCTGGAGCAGGGTATCCAGATGATTAACGCCCGCTGCGGAAATCTCCGGCGACACTACCGAGAACCGGCTGCCCAGCCGCGCGAAATCCTGTACGTATTCCGGATAAAGCACGGCTTTGGCAATCACCTGATTTTTGTCGTTATTGAGCGCCAGAGATTCCAGCTGGCCGATGGTGATGCCGAGATAGCGGATAGGCATCCCTGAGGAGAGCTTGCTGGCGTCGTAGGTATGCAGCGTAATCTGACTGCCGACCGCTCTGGCCGCCGTTTCTGATTCAAACAGCGTGCGCTTGTCTTTACTCGTCAGGCCCGCACCGGCGCCGCTGAGGTTATCAAAGCTGATCGCGCCCTTCAGCGCGCGGTTAAGCGGCGAAGCCTGCACGGTCAGGCCGCTGCCGTTAAGCTGCACGCGCGCGCCGCCTTCCGACCAGAACACGCTGTTCGGCGTCAGCAGCTTGCGGTATTCCGGCTTGATATGCACGCGCACGTCGAACTCGTTAGCTCTTGGCGTGACCTCCACGATCTCGCCGACCTGAAACTTACGATAGAGCACCACTGAACCGGCCTGAATATCCGGCAGGCTGTTGGCGGTCAGCGTCAGGGTGGTAGGCAGCTGGTTGGTGGTGATGCCTTCGGCGGCTTTTTCCGCATTAGCAAACAGCGGATAGCTCTCTTTTGGCGCGCCCTTGCTGCCGGGATCCAGGCGAATGCCGCCGTCGATCCATTCGCGTGCGCTGGCGCCCAGCACTTCCATACCGTCCAGCCCCAGCTTAACGTCCAGCCGACTGTTGATAATAAATTTGCTGTCGCCGTGCACCAGTTCGCGATACTCAGGCGTAACAGCGATAATAAAATTCACGCCTTTTTCATTGAGCTTGCGGCTGACCACCTGGCCAATCTGCATCCCGTGCAGCATCACGGGCTGGCCCGCATCGATACCGTAGCTTTCCGGCGCGGTCAGCTTCACTTCCAGCGTGTCAGGCCGTTGCAGCAGCGACTCGTTGCTTTGCAGCACGGTAAAGCGATCCTGCGGTTCGCCTTCGCCAGGCACCAGTTCGAGCGTGCTGCCGGTCAACAGACTGCTGAGGCTGGTATCGGCGAGGGTGATTTTGGGGCTGCGCATCTCAATGCGGGTGCCGGTACGCATCAGGCCGGTTACCGACGGATCGATGGTCAGTTCGCCTTTTACCTTGCCGTCGGGCTGTAAGTTCAGCGCGGTTAGCGTGCCGACCTCCAGTCCCTGATACATCAGCGGCGTGCTGCCCGCCTTCAGGTTTTTGCCGCCGGGCAGGTCAAGCGTGATAATCACGCCGCGATGGCTGTGCGCCAAATCCGGGTAGAGCTGATAGCTGTCATCGCTTTTTGCCTGCGCGGAGTCGGCTGGCGAGTCAAACGCAATCGCACCGTTGACCAGCGCCGCCAGGCTCTCCAGCTGCACTTTGGCACCGCTCAGGCCCACATCGGCCTTCACCCCGGAGACGTTCCAGAAGCGGCTCTCTTTTTTCACCAGGTTGGTGAAGCGGCGCTCTATCAGCACGTCAACGGTTACGCCCTGATTGCCAGGGTTGATGCTGTAGTCATAGACGCGGCCAACCGGGATTTTACGGAAATAGACCAGCGAGCCGGTATTCAGCGAGCTTAAATCGGCAGCGTGCAGATGGATCATCATCTCGCCCGTGTTCATGCGATATTTCGGCTGCGTATCCAGCGCCACAAAATGCTCCTGCGGCTTGCCTTTGCCCGGCATCATGCCGATATAGTTGCCGCCCACCAGCGCATCGAGGCCCGACACGCCCGCCAGTGACGCTTTCGGCGTCACCAGCCAGAACTGCGTTTTATCGCGCAGCGCGTCTTTCATATCGCTCTTGATGCTGGCCTTGATCTTAATGGTGCGCAGATCGTCAGTCATGCTGATGCCCTGCACCAGACCCACCTCGACGCCCTGATAGCGCACCGGCGTTCGGCCAGGCACAATGCCGTCAGCGGTGGCGAAATCGATGGTAACCGTGGTGCCGCGCTCCTGGTAATTGTTCCAGACGAGCCAGCCCGCTATCAACAGCGCAATCAAAGGCAGCAGCCAGAACGGCGAAATTTTGCGGCGGCTTTTCACGCGTGCGCTAGTCGGTGTAGTCGGCGTTTCCTGTTGCATGTGCATCCCAAAGTAAACGGCTATCCAGCCACTCGACGGCAAGGATAGTAAGAATAACCGCTGAGCCAAAATAGAAGGCAGCCGGTCCCATAGTAAAAGCCAGAAGCTGGTCGCGATTCACCAGCGACATGGTTAAGGCAATAACAAACAGGTCCAGCATAGACCAGCGTCCGACCCAGGTAACTACCCGCAGCAGACGAACGCGCGTTTTCAGACCCTGTTCACATTTAAAATGGATGCTGAGCAGCAGCGTCAGCAGCACGATAACCTTGGTGAAAGGCACCAGGATACTGGCGATAAAGACCACGATCGCTACCGGAATATTGCCGGAAGCGAGGGAAAGAATACCGGAAAGAATAGTATCTTCCTGGCGCGCGCCGTTGAGATAAATAACGGAAATCGGCAGCAGATTGGCCGGGATCAGCAATACCACCGCAGAGATCAGCGCCGCCCAGGATTTTTGCAGGCTGTGGCGACGACGCAGGCGTAGCGGCGTATGGCAGCGCGGGCAGCGGCCCCGTTCGTCAGGCAGGCAGGTATGATGGCAGTTCAGGCAAACGCGCAGCTGCTCGGGGGCGATATGCGGCTGCGGCTGCGGATAAAAGCGATGCCACAGCTGTTCAACGTTGATATGAATAAGCGTCACCAGGCTCAGCGCGGCCAGCGACAGGAAGGCGAGCAGGCCGGTGCCGGGATTGATATCCGCATAGTCCTGCACCTTGATAGAAGCGACGGCGATACCGACCAGATAGATATCCAGCATGACCCACTCTTTGAGCCGATCGAGCATCAGCAGCACCGGCCGCAAATTTAAACCCAGCCGGTCACCAAAAAAAAGCCAGCCGATTGACGCCACCAGCGTGGCGGGCGCACCGATAGTGCAAAAGGCCACCATAGAGGCGGTAATCACGTTGCCCTGCTGCGCCATCTGGATAATGCCTTCCAGCAGGCTGGCGCGGATAGTGGTGCCCAGCAGCCGGATAGTCAGCAGCGGTTCGCTAAAGGCAAACGGCATCAGCAGCAGCATAGTGACGGCCATTGCCGCCAGCCGCGTCATCGACCAGTCGCGTCCGTTAAGGATACGGGCGTTGCAGCGCGGGCAGTGCGCCGACTGGTTCGATTTAACATCTGGTAAGGAAAAAAGGGTATCGCATTGCGGACAACGCTGATAACGTGCCTGAGGCAGAATTTGGCTGATAGCGTATATTTTCACGAATTATCCGGATTTGCAGGGTACGGTCAGGCAAAATCGCCCCGGCGAACCACTCTTACGTTTGTTTTTAAAGCTTCAGACCAACAAGGGTATATTAACTAACGGAATCATTCACCTTGTCCGTCTGGACATTTAATGCTTATTTTATCAGGCGAAGCCATTCCGGGCTTCGTAACAGTTTTAATAATGGTTAAAAAATGACTAAAAAAGAATTTTACTCGGATCTCAATCGTGACTTACGCGCGCTTATCGCTGGCGAAACCAGTTTTCTGGCCGCGATGGGCAACTGCAGCGCGCTGCTGTTTGAGCGCCTGGAAGGCGTTAACTGGGCCGGGTTTTATCTGCTGACGGAAGAGAAGACCCTGGTGCTGGGACCGTTTCAGGGCAAAATCGCCTGCGTACGCATTCCGGTAGGCCGCGGCGTCTGCGGAACGGCGGTGGCGGAGAGCGCCGTACAGCGCGTGGACGACGTCCATGCCTTCCCCGGGCATATTGCCTGCGACGCGGCCAGCAATGCCGAAATCGTGCTGCCGCTGGTGGTAAACGGCGAGACGATCGGCGTACTGGATATCGACAGCGTGGAATATAATCGCTTCGATCAGGAAGACGAAAACGGGCTGATTACGCTGGTTGACGGGCTGTGTGAAGTGCTTGCCGGCACGGACGTGGAAAAATTTATTCACATGAAACGCAGCTAAAGTGCTGGATCACGTAGCATTTGCTGATGGTGTCATTATAATGACGCCTGTTCATGCCTGCGCTGGTTGGCAAACCCGTTGTAATCAGGAAATTTCATGGAAAATCAACCTAAGTTGAATAGCAGTAAAGAAGTAATCGCCTTTCTGGCGGAGCGGTTCCCACAGTGCTTCAGTGCCGAAGGCGAAGCGCGACCGCTAAAAATCGGCATCTTTCAGGATTTAGTCGACCGCTTGCAGGGCGAAATGGGCCTGAGTAAAACTCAGCTTCGTTCCGCGCTGCGCCTTTATACTTCAAGCTGGCGCTATTTATACGGCATCAAAGCTGGTGCCACCCGCGTTGACCTGGACGGCAACGCCTGCGGCGTTCTGGACGAGCAGCACGTGGAACACGCCCGTAAGCAGCTCGAAGAGGCCAAGGCGCGTGTTCAGGCGCAGCGCGAGCAGCAGCAGGCGAAAAAACGCGAAGCGGGTGAAGAAACTGCCCCTCGTCGTCCACGCAAGCCGGTTCGTAAACCTTCTGCTGAAGGCGAGCAGCCTCGGGCCGCACGCAGCAAGCCGCAGCGTAATCCTGGCCGCGCGCCTTCCGCAGAACGCCAACCGCAACGCACGACACCCGTTACGGATACCGCAGCATTGCAGGTGGGTCAAAACATCAAAGTCACGGCAGGCAAAAGTGCGATGGATGCAACCATTCTTGAGATTACAAAAGATGGCGTCCGGGTACAGCTGGCTTCCGGCCTGGCAATGATAGTGCGCGCAGAACACTTGCAGTTCTGATACGGAGGCCAATCAGGGCATGAACAACTTTTTTAAAACCACCGTTATTGCTGCACTGTTGTTTACCGGACATGTTTTCGCCGCCGATGCTATTACGCGCGCCGAGCAAATTCCGCAGCTTCATCAGGAACCGCAGCACGCGACCGTCAGCGAGCGCGTGACGTCGCGCTTTACGCGTTCCCACTATCGTCAGTTCGACCTGGATAAAGATTTCTCCGCGAAAATTTTCGCCCGCTATCTGAATCTGTTGGACTACAACCACAATGTGCTGCTGGCTTCTGACGTGGCGCAGTACAACACCAAAAAAACCACGCTGGGCGATGAACTGAAATCGGGTCAGCTGGATGTTTTTTACGATTTATATAACCTGGCGCAGAAACGCCGTTTTGAGCGCTATCAATACGCGCTGACGGTGCTGAACAAGCCGATGAATTTTAGCGGTCACGATACTATTGATATCGACCGCAGCAAGGCACCCTGGCCGCAAACCACTGCGGAGCTGAACCAGCTTTGGGATGCCAAAGTCAAATATGACGAGCTGAGCCTGAAGCTGACGGGCAAAGAGGAAAAGGAGATCCGCGAGGTTCTCACCAAGCGCTATCAGTTTGCTATCCGCCGTCTGGCGCAGAGCAATAGCGAGGACGTTTTCCAGCTGGCGATGACCGCTTTCGCGCGTGAAATCGATCCGCATACCAGCTACCTGTCTCCGCGCAATACCGATCAGTTCAATACTGAAATGAGTCTGTCGCTGGAAGGTATCGGCGCCGTACTGCAAATGGATGATGATTACACCGTGATCAACTCCATGGTTGCGGGCGGCCCGGCAGCCAAAAGCAAAGCGATTACCGTGGGCGATCGTATCGTCGGCGTCGGCCAGCCCGGCAAACCGGTTCAGGACGTGATCGGCTGGCGTCTGGACGACGTCGTGGCGCAGATTAAAGGCCCGAAAGGCAGCAAAGTGCGTCTGGAAATCCTGCCGGCCGGCAAGGGCACCAAAACCCGTATTATTACGCTGACCCGTGAAAAAATCCGTCTGGAAGATCGCGCGGTGAAAATGAGCGTGCATAACGTCGGCAAAGAGAAAGTCGGCGTACTGGATATTCCGGGCTTCTACGTGGGTCTGACCGACGATGTTAAAGTGCAGCTGCAAAAGCTGCAGAAGCAGAATGTCGACAGCGTAGTGATCGACCTGCGTACCAACGGCGGCGGGGCGCTGACGGAGGCGGTATCGCTTTCCGGCCTGTTTATTCCGGGCGGCCCGGTGGTGCAGGTGCGCGATAACAACGGCAAGGTGCGTCAGGACAGCGATACCGACAGCATGGTTTACTATAAAGGCCCGCTGGTGGTGCTGGTAGACCGTTTCAGCGCCTCCGCTTCCGAGATCTTTGCTGCCGCCATGCAGGATTATGGTCGCGCGCTGATCGTCGGTGAACCGACCTTTGGTAAAGGCACCGTGCAGCAGTATCGCTCGCTGAACCGTATCTACGATCAGATGCTGCGTCCAGAATGGCCTGCGCTGGGATCCATCACCTACACCATCCAGAAGTTCTACCGCGTTAACGGCGGCAGTACCCAGCGTAAAGGCGTTACGCCGGATCTGCTGATGCCGACCGGCGTGGAAGCGGTGGAAACCGGTGAGAAATTCGAGGATAACGCGCTGCCGTGGGACAGCATTGATGCGGCGGCCTATACCAAAACCGGCGATGTTAAACCGCTGATCCCGCAGCTGCTCAAGACGCATCAGGATCGTATCGCGAAGGATATGGAGTTCCAGTACATCCTGAAAGATATTGCCCGCTTCAACGCGATGAAGGATAAGCGCAATATCATCTCGCTGAATCTTGCCGAGCGCGAGAAAGAAAATCACGAGGATGACGCGCTGCGGCTGGAGCGGATCAACGCCCGTCTCAAGCTGGAAGGCAAAAAGCCGCTGGCGAAGCTTGAGGATCTGCCGAAGGATTACAAAGAGCCGGATCCTTACCTGGACGAAACGGTCAATATCGCCAATGATATGGCGCAGCTGGAAAAAAGCCAGAGCACCAAATAACCCCCAGGGCACAGCGCAAGCTGTGCCTTATTTTTACCTGAACTTTCCCAATCCACGCGGTAACTTTGCCTTTCCTGACAGTCAATCTTTTCCTGAACGTTAAAAGTTAAGACAAAATGTAAAGTTATGTCTTTTTAGACACTTAATGCCCTTTGCCGCTTGAAATGTTTTGCCGCGCCCATAGGATAGTTATCCGCTATAAGCGATTTTTTAACTGAGGAAGAAGAAATTTTATGATGCGTATTGCGCTTTTCCTGTTAACCAACCTGGGCGTAATGTTGGTTTTTGGACTGATCCTCAGTCTGACGGGAATTCAGTCAAGCAGTGTTCAGGGCCTGATGATCATGGCGGGTCTGTTTGGCTTTGGCGGTGCGTTTGTCTCACTGCTGATGTCTAAATGGATGGCGCTGCGCTCCGTAGGCGGTGAGGTCATTGAGCAGCCACGTAACGAAACCGAGCGCTGGCTGATGCAGACCATTGCCGGACAGGCGCAGCAGGCGGGCATTGCTATGCCGCAGGTCGCTATTTATCATGCGCCGGACATTAATGCCTTTGCTACCGGCGCGCGCCGCGATGCTTCACTGGTTGCGGTTTCTACCGGGCTGCTGCAAAACATGAACCGCGATGAGGCCGAGGCGGTGCTGGCGCATGAGATCAGCCATATCGCCAACGGCGATATGGTGACGATGACGCTGATCCAGGGCGTGGTAAACACCTTTGTGATCTTTATCTCGCGTATTATCGCGCAGATAGCCGCAGGCTTTATGTCGGGCGATCGCGAAGAGGGCGAAAGCAGCAACGGCAACCCGCTGGTCTATTTTGCGGTGTCGATGGTGCTGGAGCTGGTGTTCGGTATTCTGGCCAGCATTATCACCATGTGGTTCTCGCGCCATCGTGAGTACCATGCCGATGCCGGTTCGGCGCGTCTGGTTGGCCGCGAGAAAATGATCGCCGCGCTGCAACGTCTGAAAACCAGCTATGAGCCGCAGGAAGCAAGCACCATGATGGCGTTCTGCATTAACGGTAAATCGAAGTCGCTGAGCGGGCTGTTTATGTCGCATCCACCGCTGGATAAGCGTATCGAGGCGTTGCGCAGCGGCCAGTACCTGAAATAGTCGTTAAGATGATAAATGCCGGTCGCTGACCGGCATTTTTTTGCCTGTCGATCAGCCCGCTTTCTGTTGCGGCCCCGGCTGCGTCAGCCGAAGCGCGCTGACGATGGCGGCCAGCGTAGAAAATCCCCCCGCCAGCAGCAGCGAGGCGTGCGTGCCCTGATCGCTGAACAGATTGAACATTAACGCGACCAGCGCCGCGCCGCTGGTTTGACCCAGCAGGCGCGCCGTGCCCAACATGCCGCTCGCGCCACCGCTGCGATGACGTGGCGCCGAACTGATAATAGTGTGGTTGTTGGGCGACTGAAACAGGCCAAAGCCCGCGCCGCAGATCATCATGCGCCAGATAATGCTCCAGTTATCCGGCGAAGCTGGCAGCAGCGCCAGCGAAAACAGGCCGATCGCAAAGCATCCCAGCCCTATAGCGCCCAACAGCCCGGCATGGTAGCGCTCGATGAGTCTGCCCGCTATCGGTGCCATCACCATCGTTGCCAGCGGCCACGGCGTCAGCAGCAGGCCTGTCGCTACCTCGTCGCGATGCAGCACGGTTTGCAGAAAAAACGGCAGCGACACCATCGCCAGCATCTGCGCGCAAAAGGAGCATACCGAGGTGCCGAGCGACAGCGAGAATACCGGGATACGCAGCAGGTCGACCGGCAGCAGCGGCACCGGCAGCCGCAGCTGCCGACGAATAAACACCACGCCAATAACTACCAGCGCGACCAGTTCCGCCGCAACCAGTTTGCCGCTCTGACCCTGGGCGAAACCGCTCAGCGCAGAGATTAACAGGCCAAACGTCAGCGCGTTCATGATGGCGCTGGGAATATCAAAGCGCTGTTCGCTGGCTTTTTGCGGATTATCGGGTAGAAAGCGGAAGGCGAGAAATAGCGCGCCGAGGCCTACCGGCACGTTAATCAGGAACAGCCATTGCCAGGAGGCGACAGAGAGCACGGCAGCGGCCACGGTCGGGCCAGCGGCGGTTGAGACGGCGACGATGAGGGAGTTAATGCCCATTCCGCGCCCCAGGTAGCGCTGCGGATAAATGATGCGGATCAGCGCGGTGTTCACGCTCATCAGTGCCGCGCCGCCAAAACCCTGCAGCACCCTGGCGAAGGTCAACATGCCCAGCGAGTCGGAAAGCGCGCAGAACAGCGAGGTACAGGTAAACACCACCAGTCCACACTGATAGACGCGGCGGTAGCCCAGGATATCGCCCAGAAAAGAGAGCGACAGCAGCGAGACGATAATCGCCAGCTGATAGGCGTTGACGATCCAGATTGAGGCCGCCGGACTGGCCTGAAGATCGCGGGCAATAGTTGGCAGCGCCACGTTGGCGATAGCGCCGTCCAGCACGGCAACGGTAATACCCAGTGCGATAGCTAAAATCGCGCCATAGCGCTGCGGAACGGGCAGGCCATCCGATGGAAGAGTTTGCGGCATAGAGAAAATAGTCAGGAGAGTGAATATCATAATGCTAATGATTTTTTCCTTGCCTTACCATTTATTCAGCGCGCTCAACCATCAGCAAATGTGTCTGTGCTGCCGACAGGTTAGCGTTGCGCTGCCGCTACGGCAAAAAGTATACTGGGAATAGTGTTCCATTTTTTATAAAACAATAAGGCAAAAGCGTTATGGCGAAGGATGAGGTGGATAAACAGCCCGATTCGGTCTCTTCCGTACTGAAAGTGTTTGGCATTTTACAGGCGTTAGGCGAAGAGCGAGCGCACGGCATTACCGAGCTGTCACAGCGGGTGATGATGTCGAAAAGCACCGTTTATCGTTTTTTACAGACCATGAAGTCGCTGGGCTACGTTGCGCAGGAAGGCGACACGGAAAAATATAGCCTGACCCTGAAGCTGTTTGAGCTGGGCGCAAAGGCGTTACAGAATGTCGATCTGATACGCAGCGCCGATATCCAGATGCGCGAACTTTCCCGCCTCACCCGCGAGACGATCCACCTGGGCGCGCTGGAAGAAGACAGTATTGTTTATATTCACAAAATCGACTCGCTTTACAATCTGCGCATGTACTCGCGCATTGGCCGACGCAATCCGCTTTACAGCACCGCTATTGGTAAAGTGCTGCTGGCCTGGCGCGATCCGGAAGAGGTGAAAAGCATCCTGGCAGAGGTCAGCTTTCAGAAGAATACCTCCCGCACGCTTACGTCTACGGACGCGCTGATAACCCAGCTGGAACGGGTACGCGCACAGGGCTTTGGCGAAGATAACGAAGAACAGGAAGAGGGATTGCGCTGCATTGCCGTGCCGATATTCGATCGCTTTGGCGTGGTGATTGCCGGACTGAGCATCTCCTTCCCGACCATCCGTTTTACGGAAGAAGAGAAGGGCAACTATGTTGCGATGCTGCACCGTGCGGGCAGGCTGATATCGGAACAGATGGGCTATCGGGACTATCCTTTCTGAACCGACGGGCCGACAGCGCTCGGCCCGTCGCGGTTTCAGTTATCGATCACTTCACTGCTTTTTTTCAGCAAAGGGCAGTCGGTGACGCCGACAATGCCGCTGTCGCTGTGCAGATACTGGGCGGTAGTCATGCCGCGAGCGGTAAGATACTGGCATTGCAGCCCCATCCCTGCGACATTCTTATGGCTTCCGGCCAGTACGCCATAGCCGGTGACCAGCAGAGCCAGCCAAATCAAGACCAGCAGGCCAACAAGACGAACAAAAAATTTCATGCTTTCTCCTTTATGCGTCGGCCTTTCCCGTAGTCGCCGACGCCAGTACATTGTGAGCAGATACGCAAAACATTGTCAGCATACAGCAGTGCCGCCATAAAGCCTGCGCGAAGGTTCCTAAATTTCCATCAGCGCGCTATCAATTCGTTGATGAGCAGGTAAAATTCGGCTCATTATAATTATATGTAACATCAGGAGTATAGGTATGTTAAACGAGGTCGCCAACGGCGCGGCGGGAGCCGGTTTGCTTATCGGCATTATGCTTGTCGGGCTGGTCGCCTGGTTTTTTATCACTCGCGCCAGCGTCAGAGCTAATGAACAGATCCGCCTGCTGGAGGCGCTGCTTGACGAGCAGAAACGGCAGAACCAGCTGCTGATAAAGCTTGTCGGCGCGCGGCAGGTGCCGGCTGAAGATAACAATGAGACTGATTTTATTCGTTTAATTCCGGAGCGCTAATCGCTCCGGCACAAGGAGCACCGCATGGCCTGGCAAAACCCCTGGTACGATCCGCAAAAAGCGCACCACACGCCGGAAGGCTTCCGTAACCCTGAACAGGATCTCCGCCAGCCCGGTGATTTACAGCGCTGGCGCAAAGAGCGCAAGGCGCAGGGGCTGCCTTTTCCACCGGCGCAGGGCTACGATGCGTTTATTCGTCAGTGGTGGCAGCCTGCCGATTTAAGCGGCGAGGAGGATGCCGTCTGGTGGCTGGGCCATGCCTGCCTGCTGCTGCGCACCTCGGGCAAATACACGCTGATCGATCCCGCGCTGGCGTCGCGCGCGTCGCCGCTCCAATTTTACGGGCCGCAGCGCAAAACGCCTGCCGCGCTGAAAGTCGAAGACCTGCCCGCGTTGGATCGCGTACTGATTTCGCACAGCCATTACGACCATCTTGACTGGCCTACCATCAAACTGATCCTGCGTCATTTTCCGGACGTGCATTTTGTGGTGCCGCTGGGGCTGGCGCCCTGGTTTAAAAAACGCGGGGCGAAAAAGGTCACGCAGCTGGACTGGTGGGAAAGCGTCACCGATCGCGAAATGCAGATCTTTGCCGTTCCGGCGCGTCACTGGAGTATGCGTACGCCCTGGGATCGCAACCGCTCTTTATGGTGCGGTTGGGTAGTAAAGAGTCAGGGCGTAAATTTCTGGTTCAGCGGCGACAGCGGCTATTCCGAAAGGCTGCTGGCGATCCCGCGCAGGCTGGGGCCTTTCAACCTGGCTGCTTTGCCAACGGGCGCTTATGCGCCGCAGTGGTTTATGCGCGGACAGCATATGGATCCGGACGAGGCCATTTCGCTACATCAGGCGCTGGGCCAGCCCGTCACCATTCCCATTCATTGGGGCGTATTCGAGCTGGCGGACGAATCGCTGGACGAGCCGCCGCGCGTGCTGAGCAAAAAAATGCAGGCAGCAAAGCTGGACGAGCACCGTTTCAGCGCGTGGAAAATTGGCGCGAGGATGCCCCTTAAAAATATAAATTAAGAATAATCCTGGTAAGAGAATTTAAAATGCGTACGCGCTGATATCAATGCCGGTTAATCCAAATAGATTGATGGTACTAATGGCAATTAATCGGGAAGGGAGCTGCATTTAAATGGGGCAGGCAGAAATACATTTTCCTGATTTTGGTGCAGTTTAAATTTAAATATGAACCATATGCTCCTTTTGATACCCCAATGCCATTCTAATTTTGCGTGGTGCGGAGCCATCTTTAAATGAAGATTTTTGAGTAAGCAATGTCATATTTCTGCAATAAGCCGGATGGAAAATCGCCCGGAGCGCAGCGAGAAGCCGTAGACTTGGCAGCGGCGGCAGGCTAAGATGTGCTTAGAAAATTGCATGACCGACGGGCCTGTGCCATTCGGTTTTACTCTGGCGACGTTCAATAATTCCTTTGTTGATGTGCAATAAGTGCCGCAGACGTTTCAAATATGTGCGACAGTCCGACGACCTTATAAAAATGACTTGCCATTAATAATCGAATATGTGATAACGCTTTTGGTAAAACGGGGTACAGTTCTGTTTATGTATGGCATCTTCAGTAAAGAAGTTCTGAGTAAAGACGTTACGTTGAATACCGCTTCCTTGCCGAGCCTTAATTTATGCCTCATGCAGTTGTGTCTCTGATTTTTCTGTACGTCACGCCCCCGGGCGAATTAACACTCTAAGGAATTTGCAAAATGGCAAAGATTAAAGGTCAGGTTAAGTGGTTCAACGAGTCTAAAGGTTTTGGCTTCATTACCCCTGCAGACGGCAGCAAAGACGTGTTCGTACACTTCTCTGCTATCCAGGGCAATGGCTTCAAAACTCTGGCTGAAGGCCAGAACGTTGAGTTCGAAATTCAGGACGGCCAGAAAGGCCCTGCTGCTGTGAACGTCACCGCTATCTAATTTTCGATCTTGCCGTTGCCCGCGCGACGGTTCAGGCAAGCATCAGAATAATAAAGCCCTGCCGGTATCGGCGGGGCTTTTTCCTTTCCGGCCATGAAAACCTGCCCTGGCCTGCATATTTCCGGTAAACTGCCGCTCTTAACGTTACCGGAGAGTTGTTATGTCTTATCTTTGCCCGCTTTGCCATCATCCCTTGCTGCCCGATGCTTCCGGCTGGCGATGTGAAAACCGGCATCAGTTCGATCGGGCAAAAGAGGGCTACGTCAATCTGCTGCCGGTGCAGCACAAGCGATCGAAGCAGCCGGGCGACAGCGCCGAGATGATGCAGGCGCGACGTGAATTTCTGGATGCCGGGCATTATCAGCCTCTCCAGTCCAGCGTCTGCGATATTTTCCAGCGCATCCTGCCGCCCGAAAACGCCAGCGTGCTCGATATTGGCTGTGGCGAAGGCTATTACACCCACGCGGTGGCCGATATGCTGCAAAAAAACGGCGAGGCGGAAGTCCACGCGCTGGATGTATCCAGAGTCGCGGTGCGTGCTGGCGCTAAACGCTATCGCAACGTTCGTTTTTGCGTGGCGTCCAGCCACCGGCTGCCGTTTGCCAGCGAACAGTTTGATGCCGTGCTGCGTATCTATGCGCCCTGCAAGGCGGAGGAGCTGGCGCGGGTAGTAAAGCCCCACGGCTACGTCCTGACCGTTACGCCGGGGCCGCGTCACCTGCTGCAGTTCAAAGAGCTAATCTATCAGGAAGCACGCCTGCATGATGAAACGCCCGAAGCGTTGCCGGGCTTTACGCTGGTAGAGCAGCATTCGCTTAATTATTTAATGAGCCTTAACAGTGAGACGTCCGCCGCACTCTTGCAGATGACGCCTTTTGCGTGGCGCGCCCGTCCTGAAGTCTGGGGCGTGCTGGCTACCACGCCGTCGTTTGAGGTTGAAACGGACTTTACGCTGCGCCTGTGGCAAAAGGAAAACCCTGAGGCTGCGCAGCAGACAGAGGCGCCTTCTTCTGGCGAATAGCGGAGCAGGGCCGTTTGTGACTGAACGGCCTTCTGTAAATGTAAGCAAATATTTTGACGTTGTCCCGTGCGCTGTTTACAGTAGAACTCCTTAATTTTTACAGGAGCCACGGGCCTGCGCCCTCCCTATGGATCGTCACCGAAGTTGTTTAACTAAGCCACCGGCCTACGCGGCTACTCTGACTTTGCCTTTTGATGGCGCTTATCTTTCCTTGTCTCCAGCCATAAGCTGCGCGATGGTGTTGCCAGTTTCTTTTTCCCCTATCTCTGTTCGGAGCCTGTCATGGAATTTCTCTTAGACCCGTCAATCTGGGCCGGTCTGCTGACGCTGGTCGTCCTTGAAATCGTGTTGGGAATAGATAACCTGGTTTTTATCGCCATCCTGGCCGATAAGCTGCCGCCAAAGCAGCGTGATAAAGCCCGTCTGATAGGCCTGTCTCTGGCGCTGATTATGCGTCTGGGTCTGCTTTCTCTGATCTCCTGGATGGTGACCCTGACGCGTCCGTTGTTCAGCGTCGCGGATTTCAGCTTTTCGGGGCGCGATCTGATCCTGCTGGTCGGCGGTTTCTTTCTGCTGTTCAAAGCGACGATGGAGCTGCATGAAAGGCTGGAAAACCGTGAGCACATCGGCGGAGGCGCTAAGGGCTATGCCAGCTTTTGGTCCGTGGTTATCCAGATTGTGGTGTTGGATGCCGTCTTCTCGCTGGATGCGGTAATCACTGCCGTTGGCATGGTCAACAACCTGGCGATTATGATGACGGCGGTGGTGATCGCGATGGGCGTGATGCTGCTGGCCTCAAAACCGCTGACCCGGTTTGTCAACGCGCATCCTACAGTCGTGGTGCTCTGCCTCAGCTTCCTGTTGATGATCGGGCTTAGCCTGGTGGCGGAAGGCTTTGGCTTCCATATTCCAAAAGGCTACCTCTACGCGGCTATCGGCTTCTCTATTCTGATCGAGCTGTTTAATCAGATCGCGCGGGTGAATTTTCTTCGCCATCAGTCCAAAAGACCGATGCGTGAGCGTACCGCCGAAGCTATTCAGCGGCTTATGGGGGGACGACGCGGCGGCCATACGGATAACGGCGAACAGGAGAGCGAAACCCTCAAGCTGATGCCGCAGGAAACCTTTAAAGATGAAGAGCGCTATATGATTAACGGCGTGCTGACGCTGGCCTCGCGCTCGGTACGCAGCATTATGACGCCGCGCGGCGATATTTCCTGGGTCAACGCCGAGCGTCCGGCGGATGAAATCCGCGTGCAGCTGCTGGATACGCCGCACAGCCTGTTCCCCGTCTGCCGGGGAGAGCTGGATGAGATTGTCGGCGTCGTGCGGGCAAAAGAGCTGCTGGTGGCCCTGGAGCAGGGCATTGATGTTGCCACCTACGCTGCCGCTATGCCGCCGGTGATCGTGCCGGAAACGCTGGATCCGATCAATCTGCTGGGCGTGCTGCGTCGCGCCAGGGGCAGCTTTGTGGTGGTAAGCAATGAGTTCGGCGTGGTGCAGGGTCTGATAACGCCGCTGGACGTGCTGGAGGCGATTGCGGGCGAGTTCCCGGATGAGGATGAAACGCCTGATATCGTCGCTGATGGCGAAGGCTGGCTGGTGAAGGGCGGCACCGATCTGCATTCTTTGCAGCAGCTGCTGGATACCCAGATGCTGGTGAAGCCGGCAGACGATCATGCTTCGCTGGCGGGACTGCTGATTGCCCAGAAAGGCCAGCTGCCCCAGGCGGGCGAGGTAATAGCACTGCCGCCGTTCGCCTTCCAGATTGTCTCTGCTACCGACTATCGTATTGATCTGGTCCGCGTGACGCGGGAAAAAGCCCCGGTGGAAGAAGGCTAAACCTGACGAAACATCAGCCGCCGCCGGGCGGCTGATGTTCGCTAAGCCACTGAGGGAAACTTTCCAGCGGCATCGGTCGGGCAAACAGATATCCCTGCAACACATCCACGCCTTTCTCACGCAGGTAGGCCGCCTGAGCTGCCGTTTCCACGCCTTCCGCAACCAGGCTGATATTCAGCCGCTGCGCCAGGGAAATCACCATATCCGTAACGGTCGCGTTAATCGCGTCTGTCCCTATCGCCGCGGTAAAAACCTTATCGATTTTCAGCACGTCCGGGCTAAGCGTTTTCAGATAGGAGAGCGAACTGTGGCCGGTGCCGAAATCGTCAATCGCCAGCTTCACGCCGTTCTGGCGCAGCTGAGCCACCACGCGCTGGTCAACCTCCGGCAGCGCATCGCGCTCGGTCAGTTCCACAATCAGCTGCGGAGCCGGGTTCGCCGGCCACCAGAGCTGCTTCAAATCCGTCACGATTTGCCGGTCATGAAAATGGCTGGAAGCGACGTTGATGGCAATATGGAAATCGGAGCGGGCCGGCAGCAGCGGCAGCTGGCTGACCACCTCGGTTAACACATAACGCGTCAGCGGCGCGATTAAATTATGCCGCTCGGCCAGCGGAATAAAAAGATCCGGCGATACCCAGCCCTGGCGGTCGTTATGCCAGCGCAGCAGCAGCTCGATGCCTTCGCATTCGCCGCTGCGGGCGTTAATCAGCGGCTGGCAGTACACCATAAATTCACGCGCGTTAATGCCGTAGCTGATCTGCCAGGCAAGGCTCATGCGGTTCGCGGTCGCCAGCCAGACAATGTAGCCGGACAGCAGGCTCAGCAGCAGCGCCAGCGGCAGCTGTTCAGGCAGCGCCAGCAGCGCCAGCCTGGCGGGCGCCGGCCCATACAGCGTGACGGAAAAAGGATAGCGCAGCGAGGCGTCCTGATAGCTGACTTCATCCTCGGACGGCAGCGCTTTTTCAATCAGGGGATTGCCGTATTCCAGGCTGTGTTCGCCTACGTTGAAAATAACGCGTTCCACCCACGGCAACTCAGGCTCAAGCAGGTAGTTGCTCATCAGCTCGATATTAACGAGTTGCAGGATCCCGGCCCTGTTGCCTGCTTCCAGCGGCGTCCACAGCAGCAGTACCGGTGATCCCTTAAGCAGATGATCGTCGGTGCTTAGCAACATTCGCTGATTGTTTACGGCCAGTTCGGGATAGGTGGCGCTGAAGGCAAGATTGGTACTGCCATAAATGCTGGAACAGTACATATTGTCCCGATCGACCAGGATAATTGATCGCACGGTTTGCAGCGAGGCCAGCTTTTCTACCAGCGGAAAACGAACCTGATCGCACGGCAGGCCCACCAGCCCCTGCGTATTATTAGCCGCCACGTCAAGCGGCGAAAAAAGGCGATCGAAACGCTGGATCGCTTTGCTGGCAAAAGTGTGCGACAGCTTTTCGATATGATTTTTTTCGACGATAAAGCGTAAAGCCAGGGTAAGGATAAGCACCAGCGCGGCGACTACCACAGCAATTAACAAGCGTCTGCGGCGAAACGCCCCAGTGGCTTCCTGTGACACTTGCATTAATGACCATCCTTAAAGCGAAACGCGAACCAGCCTGTTATCGGCAAAAGTAAGATTAAGTTTAGTCCTGAGAAATGAAAAACGGGGTTAAACAGCGGGTTGCCAACAGCAGAAATAGAGGGAAAAGGAAAGCGCCAGTGCCGCAGAAGGCGCTGGCGAAAAATCAGTCACACTGTACTTTTATCGCCAGGCCGCCGCGGGAAGTTTCACGGTATTTGGCGTTCATATCCTTGCCGGTTTCATACATCGTTTCGATCACTTTATCCAGCGAAACGCGTGCCTCGCTGGTACGCCGCATCGCCATGCGCGCGGAGTTAATCGCTTTTACCGAAGCAATGGCGTTACGTTCGATGCAGGGAACCTGCACCTGACCCGCAACCGGATCGCAGGTCAGGCCCAGGTTGTGCTCCATGCCGATTTCCGCCGCCACGCAAACCTGCTCCGGGCTGGCGCCCAGCAGCTCGGCCAGACCCGCCGCCGCCATTGAACAGGCCACGCCGACCTCGCCCTGGCAGCCCACTTCCGCGCCGGAAATCGAGGCGTTCATCTTGTACAGGATGCCGACGGCGCCCGCCGCCATAAAATAGCGGATAAAAATATCGGGACTGACCGAAGCGATAAAGTGATCGTAATAGGCCAGCACGGCCGGCACGATGCCGCAGGCGCCGTTGGTTGGGGCCGTCACCACCCGGCCGCCCGCCGCGTTCTCTTCGTTAACGGCCAGCGCAAACATGTTTACCCAGTCGATCACGTTCATAGGATCGCTGGAAAGTTTGTCGGAGGAAACCAGCAAACGGCGCAGCGCGGCGGCGCGGCGCGGTACTCGCAGCGGGCCAGGCAGAACGCCTTCGGTATTCAGGCCGCGATCGATACAGTCGCGCATACTCTGCCAGACGTCCGCGAAATAGTGTTCGATCTCCGCCCGGCTGTGCAGCGCCAGCTCGTTCTTCATCACCATACCGGAAAGCGACAGGCCGGTTTCATGACAGTGGGCCAGCATCTCTTTCGCTGAGTTGAACGGATAGGGCACCGACACTTCGTTCAGCGTGGACTGGCCGAAATGCTCTTCATCGACGATAAAGCCGCCGCCGATGGAATAGTAGGTTTTGCTGTAAATCAGCTCGTCGCCCGAGAAGGCATGAATGCGCATACCGTTTTCATGCAGGGAGAGATTATCGCTGCGAAACACCATGCCGCCTTCGCGTGGAAAATCGACTTCGTGCGCGCCGCCGGCCAGCAGCAGACGCTGTCGCGCCTCTACATCACGAATAAAGGCCGGAATGCCGTCGATATCCACACTTTCCGGCGAGGCGCCCGACAGGCCCATAATAATCGCGATATCGGTGTGGTGCCCTTTACCGGTCAGAGAAAGCGAACCGTAAACGTCGACGGCGATGCGCGTCACATCGGTTAATTTGCCCAGGCTGACCAGATCGTCAACAAACTGTTTGCCGGCTTTCATCGGCCCCACCGTATGGGAACTGGATGGGCCTATGCCGATCTTAAACATGTCGAAAACGCTAATCACATTCTGCTCCCGGGTCCGCAGTTAATCGCTGGATAATATTTAATGGTAATCATCATGTGAACGATAGTCGCATGAAATAAACTAATCTTCTGCAGACAGAAAAGTTATTGCGGGCTGCATCACACTGGCGTCCGCTGCTTTTTTCTGCCTGACCTGAACTAAGGCAAACAAAAACCGGCCCGCTATGATTCGGGGCCGGTCTTTTGCGCTGCAATATAAAGGATTTACGCTAATTGTGAAGGGGTAAGGCAAACTAAAAGAGGGAATTTCTTCGCCGTTTTGCTGTAAAGCTCTGGCAAAGCGGGCAAGAGACGCTATTTTGTGCGAAACCGCTACTCTGTTACCTGTAGGCTGAGCTGGCGGATAATGCCCGCAGTCATGCCCCAAATAAAATAGTCGTCAAACCAGGAAAGCCAGATCCGGTGCGTTATGCCGTGGCGCTGGATATCCAGCGGTGCATAGCGCCCCAGCCGGAGTGCTTCCTGAAGCGGCATCTCAAAAACCGATTCCACCTCCGCTTCATTGGCGTGCCAGGCAAGATTATCAGGCAGAATGCCTACTACCGGCGTAACCTGAAAACCGGTGCTGCTGGTCACGGGCGGCAGCACGCCGATCACCTTTACGCTTTCAGGCGGAATAGCGACCTCTTCCTGCGCTTCGCGCAGCGCGGTGTAAATCAGTGACCGATCTTCATTATCCCGCATCCCGCCGGGGAAGGCGACCTGCCCGGCATGCTTGCGCAGCGTGGCGGCGCGTCGGGTCAGCAGCAGCGCAGGACGCGGACGGTTAATAATCGGCACCAGCACCGCCGCCTGGCGCGTGGGCAGCTGAGGCACGGCAGGCTCGGGCCGCTGTAGCTGAAAACGGGTGATAAAACGCTCCAGCGCCGGTGACGCGTCAGGCATGATAGTGCTCCAGACAGGGAAGAATGCGGTTTACCTTATCGAACGTTTCCTGATATTCCGACTGCTCGTCGCTGTCGGCCACGATACCGCCGCCAGCGGTACAGTAAAGCTGGCCCTTTTCCGCCGTCAGGGTGCGGATGGTGATGCTGGTATCCATGCGGCCGCAGACGCTGAGATAACCGATGCTGCCGCACCAGGCGTTGCGGCGGTGCGGTTCAAGCTCATCGATAATAGCCATTGCCCGTACTTTAGGCGCACCGGTGATAGATCCGCCAGGGAAACAGGCGCGCAGCAGATCGCAGGCCGTAAGCCCGGGTTTCAGCGTGCCGGTAATGGTACTGACCAGATGATGCACCGCCGGGAAAGGCTCTACGACAAACAGCTCCGGCACTTTTACCGTGCCGGGTACGGCTACGCGGCCAATATCGTTGCGCAGCAGGTCGACAATCATCAGGTTTTCCGCCCGATCCTTAGGCGACTGCGCCAGCTTCTCCGCCTGACGGCGATCGGCCTGGGGATCGCTCAGGCGCGGCAGCGTGCCCTTAATTGGGCGGGTTTCGATTTCGCCCGCCGCCATATGCAGAAAGCGTTCGGGCGAAAGGCTTAAGATGGCGCTGTCCGGCAGGCGAAGAAAGGCGCTGAAGGGCGCGCGGTTCTGGCGGGTCAGCGATCTGTATGCCTGCCATTCATCGCCGCTGTAGCTGGCCTGAAAGCGCTGGGCCAGATTGATTTGATAGCAGTCGCCGCTGCGCAGCCACGCCTGCACCTGACGGAACTTCTCGCCGTAGGCTTCACGACTCATATTGGAAGCCCAGGCGCTGGTCAGGCGAAAAGGCTCGGGCACCTGCGGCGTTTGTTCATCAAGCCAGCGCAGCCGTTGCGCGGCGTCGCCATGCGTGATCAGCGTCAGGGTCTGGCGATGGTGATCGGCAATCAGCGCCCAGTCGTAAATGCCCACGGCCATATCCTGCGTGGTTAAATCCGGCTTCGCCCGCTGCGGCAGCTTCTCGAATCGCCGCCCCAGATCGTAGCCGAACAGCCCCAGCGCGCCGCCCTGAAAAGGGTAGTCGCTGCTTTCAGCCGCCTGCAAATTGCTCTCCTGCAACGTCTGATGCAGCAGAACGAGCGGATCCTGTTCGCTTTCCGTCACCAAACCGTCACGCGCTACGCAGGTCAGACCGCCACAGGTGGTCAGCGTGGCGACGGGGTCGGCGACCATAATATCGAAGCGATTGTCGCTGTGTTCCGCAAAGCCGGAGTCCAGCAGCATCGCCCAGGGCTGATGGGCGACAACAGTAAACAGATCCCCGAGCGATTCGGGCGTATACTCCAGAGGATAATAAACAGGTGGCATGATTAAGGCAGATCAGAACTAAAACAGGCAGCAAGCCTGACATATTTTTCTGCTGCTGGCATCTGTTTGTTACGCGTGGAATAATTCCCGCGACTGAAACAGGAGCAATTATGATTAGTGGTTTACCGGCGCTGTCGCTTGAGCAGCAACAGCAGGCAGTGGAGCGTATCCAGGAGCTGATGGCCGACGGCATGAGCAGCGGACAGGCTATCCAGCTGGTGGCGGCTGAAATTCGCGAAACGCACACGGGCGAGATGATTGCCGTTCGTTTTGACGATGAAGATGAAGAGGATGAAGACGAGGCGCGCGAGCGGGCTAACTACCACGACGCTCACCACGCTGACGACGAAGAAGAAGAGTAAGTAAATGGCGCACCACCCGGTGCGCCATAAGTTTATCTGGCGGCGACGATCTTGATCTCAACCAGATATTTCGGGTTCATCAGGCCGGCCTGCACGGTGCAGCGCACCGGCGCGTTGCCTGGCGACACCCAGGCGTCCCAGGCGCGGTTCATCGCCGGAAAATCCTCTTTGTGTACCAGAAAAATAGTGGCGTCCAGAATACGGCTTTTATCCGAGCCCAGGCGGGTCAGGATGCGGTCGATTACCGCCAGCGCGTTAGCCGTCTGCGCTTCGGCGTCCTCGTCCAGGTTTTCCGGCACGCTGGTGTAATAAATCGTATCGTTATGCACAACCGCTTCCGACATGCGGTGTTCAACCGGTTCAACCCTGATTATTTCCTTAGACATATCAAAACCTTAATTGTTGTTTGTTCCACTCTTAAAATCAGTATGGGACAGATTTGGGACATTCTGGTTAAAAATATCATCAATACGCCTGGCGTGCAGAGACAAATGGCCTGATGAAAAGTGAGCGTATCGCCTTACCATATTGATATTTTGCCAGCCACCCATTTCCTGCAGAACGGAGATGGGAACGCCAGCCATAATCAACCACGATGCCCAGGTGTGTCTCAGATCGTGAAATCTGAAATCTTCTATCCCAGCCCGCTTTAAAGCAGCCCTCCACCCGGTATTGGTATTGCTTCTTACTGGCCGTGTAGTTTTTGTCACTTCACCATTATCGTGTTTAACTGTATCTACGTATGCGAACACGTATTCGTCATTCCTGCCGATATTCTTTCTCAATACCGTGCAGGCTGTATCATTCAGGGCAACGCCAATTGCCCTGCCTGATTTACTCTCATCCGCATAAATCCACGCCATCCTCTTCTGCAGGTCAATCTGCTCCCACTTCAGGTTAGTGATATTTGAGCGCCTCAGGCCGGTACATAGCGCAAACTCTACGGTAGATTTGAGAGGCTCAGAGCACTCTTTAATCAGGCGCTGCGCCTCTTCAGGCTTCAGCCATCTGATCCGCCGCTCCTTTGCTACGGGCACTTTTACAACCGGCGCTCTCTCAAGCGCTTTCCAGTCCCTTTCAGCTGCCCGCAGGAGAGACCTGATGAAGGAGAGGCGCTTTATCCTTGTGCCCTGCGAAGCAAGCTTAGGCTTGTATTCTGGAGCTGGTTTTCCTCTTTTTGCACAAGCCTCTGCTCTCTGCTTCCAACGGTTAAAGTGATTGCGATTTTCGATCTTCGCTACCGCTGCATAAATTTCCCTTTCAGTAATATCCCTCAGCTGCTTTCCTGCCATCGACTCAAGCCAAAATTTAATGATGTGCTTATCGTCATCGAGACTTTTCTTTTCTGACTTCTCGTGTATCCAGCGAACGCAGGCCTCTTCGAATGTCATAGAGACCGGCTCTCCCAACTTAACGATTCTCCATGACTCAGCTTTTAGCCTGTCGTGGAGTTCCTGCGCCTGCTGCTTGTCGGACGTGCCAAGAGATTGCTTAACTCTTTTGCCGCCCGCTGTTGTGAAACTGGCGTACCAAATTTCACCCCTGCGGAAGATCGACATGGTGATTTCTCCTCATGTGCATCACCCGCGCTCACGGCGACAGTGTGCAACGGATTATTCAGCGCGGCAATACACGCCTGCCGCGTGACCAGGTAAGGCGATTTGTTTTTGCTCGGGTCTTTGCGTGTCGCGGTAAGGCGCCCGGACCGGATCCAGTTGCTGGCCGTCGGGCGGGAGATGCCGAGAAACGCGCAGGCCTCATCGAGCGTAAGTGAGTACGCTTCCATATTGACCTCGATTATTTGGTTGCGATGATGGGGGTAGGTGATTAGTAGCAGAAATCGACTTTAAACTGATGGCCACACTGAGGGCATTCAACATCAACATTCTGACTGCTGGGAGTGTCATGCTCACAAGCGCTATGCTTTGCATCTGTCCAGAAATCATCATCCTGCTCGATCAGGTCAAAGCACTCTTCACACTCAGGACATTCCGTATCGAGAGTGATATTCCAGTTTGCATAAACTTTGCTCATTTCATCTCCTTATCCACCACGCGCACGTAATACGTAAGCCAGCGCTTAGTTGTGAAATTGCCAGGCGGCAGCGCGGTGATTAGTTTGGTGTATTTGTCTAATAGAAGGGTGGTAATGCGGTCGTGCTCGGATTTCGGTTTGCCTTTCTTGGCGCTGATGATTTCCTTTCTGCAACTTCGGGCGACTGACCGTAGGGCGTTTTCAGTCGGCGCGTCCATTAAGCAACTCTCCGCTGCCTCTCTGCCCGAGCCAGCCGTTCTGCATCTTCCCGGCACTCCGGCGAGCAATAGCTGGTGCCTGGCTGCGACTTCTCACCACAATCGCCGTTGCGACAAACTGGCGACGGCGGCGCCGGCAGCTTGCGATTCTTCAGCGCCAGTTCGCGCTCCCATTCTTCACGTTCAAAGGCTTTATCTGCGATATCACACATGGGTAACTCCTGAAATTTGGGCGTAAAAAAACCACCTCGCGGGTGGCTTAAATTTAATTAGTAAATAATCGGTTCTGGCTTAAATGCTCTTACCGCTTTATCTACCTCATCCTGTAAGGGAGGATATTCAGCAGCGACGTTGTAATGATCACCGCCCGACTCGAATCGATAAACATTTAGGCTTTTCCAAATGCGTGGCTTGTCTGATTCAAGAACGCTAATCTTCTCTAAGCCAGCCAGGTACTTTGCTGGCTTGCTGCTGGACCAGCTTGTAAATATCAAATAGTCTTCGTTCAATTTACTTTCCCCGTGAATCAAACTGATTATTTAATAACATAAAATACAGCAATTAAATCAATCCTTCCACACAGCCCACACTATCAGGGCTATGAATGCGAGGTTGATGGCTATCATGAGGTGGGGGCAGCGGCGAGCATGGCGCGGTATCCGCATTGAAACCCTCCAGATACGACACCATTCATGTGCGCATCCACCATATTTTGTGTCGGCTCTACCGGTAAAAGCTGCCAGCCCTGAGGAGCAATGATGGCTTCATTGGCCTTTCTCCTCTGGCTGGCGGAGCTGGGCGGCGTAGTTTGATGCCTCACCACCTACAAAAGTGTCATTATGGCGACAGCGGCTCTCCCAGAAGGCCGCAAACTGCTCAACTCCCTCAGCCATCCATTGGCGCTTGATGGCATCGGTTGCTGGGGTTTCAACTTCTGCCATCACCTGCAAAGCGCTGTGATAAAAATCGTCCTTAACCCCCGGTGCATAGGCGATACCGTCGACAGTGTGCAAATGACCATGATTATACCCAGCGGCGTAAACTACCTCTGATTGCTCTCGCATACACTCAACCTCAGCCGCCAGCGCGTTCACCTGCTGCTGAAGGGCGTCGCGCTCCTGATAAACCTGCATCGCCGCTTCAGCCGATAGCCGATCTGTGAAATCGGCAATGCACTGACTAAGGCCCTGATCATCTTTCCCATACAGCGTGAAGAATTCAGCGTCTTCATCCGTCACGCGTCCGCAAGTACCTTCAATTTCGATAACGCCGCTTACATAGTATTCAGTCATTTCATAGCTCCGTGATGTAGAGGCCAGCCGCAATCAGCCGGGCGCGACGTTGTGCCGCGATGATGTTCTTTTGCCGGTTCTCTTCGCCGACCTGGGAGAATGAGCGGTTGCTGATGACGATCGTTTTATTCTTCACTGCCACGCGTTTCGGATTTCGCGGCGCGGTATAAACCCGGTCACGGACGCCATATTCATTCGAGAACCATTCGCCGGCCGTTACCGTGGCTACTTTCTGGTTAAGCAGGACAGAATCGGAAAGGTTGTCGTGGATGGTGCGAATGGAGATCTTCAGTATCTGCGCCAGCTGCTGGCCGGTCATCGGCTCTTTGCTCAGCTGCCACATGATTTTTTCTTTCAGGCCAGCATTAGCGCAGCCATCGCGGCCACGCCGATACATTGCGATTTTCTTCAATTATCACCTCCACTGATCGCCAAACTCGAAGCCGATTTCCGCCAGCGCCAGATCCATCTTTTCGATGAACTCCGGCACGGCATCTTCAAAACTGGCGATATATTTTTCGTCGCGCTCGACGATGACGTGATGGATACCTTCGCGCTTCATGCGCGGATCGTAATTTGCGAAATACCAGGCATCCTTGCCGGTTACCCACATGCTGTATTGCACCTGAGCCATGTAAGCCGACTTGATGGCATCAAAACCGCCCAGGCGGAATTTCATGAAGTCGCGGGAAGTGAAAGGGCACTTCAACTCAAGGCCGCGCCCGTCGCTGCACAGGCCGTCAGGAGAGCAGGCGGTGCGCATCGTTTCATCTCGGTAGAGGATCGGCGCTTCTGTCACATCAACGCCTGATGTGAACTCGAAAAGTACCCGCGCTGATTCCTCGTGCTGCTTGCCCCACGCCAGCGCTTTCGCGTTTACTTCCGGCGCGACGCCGGTACAGACTTCAGCGAGTAGGGTGTGGAAGTACGAGGTTTTCATGTCCGGCCACTTCGTGCCGCTGCGCGGTTTTGCGATAACGTTGGAAACTTCAGAGGCGGTTATCACGCCCAGGCGCAGACGCTGCCAGTCTTCGCCACCTTGTTCGATAACCCGCACATCGACGCCGGTGCGCTGCAGGATAAGATCAGCTTCTATCATGCTGTTCTGGCCCTCGCTTTCAGAAAATCGAACGCCTTTTTAGCCTCAGCCTCCGTCATCTCTTCCGGCTTAGTGATTTCTCGCCCGAAAACTTTAGAGCACAGCGGCAACAGGTCGGCATCCCATGTTTTATCCATGGTTACCAGATAATCGTTAATGTTCTTTAGGGTAGAAACGGACAGGCCTTCAGCGGCCTTTTGTGGCAACCGGCCATCAATATCTTCATCAGCTGTAACGACACCGAGGGCGCCAGTTAGCGTGTAGCGGCGAAGATATGTAACCGTAGATGCAGACTGCTGAATATTATTTTTCCCACCCGACGCGTCAGGCGCGGCGATCATCTCGCAGCTTTCTGAATGTCCATCTTTGTGGCTGGCAATGCATTTGACGTTGATAGTTCCGTTATTCATTGTCTGTTCAAAGCGGTAAGAAAGGCCAAATTGCTCAAGGTAAGGTCGAATTTGCTCGGCAATATCATCGAGCGACGCGTATTTGTATTTGGCTTTACCCTGACCGAAATCCGCAGATTTCAGCTTTTTGATGGTTGGTAACGCAGCCTGAAATGAGGCCATAGCCTGCAGGTAGCTTTTTCGGGCTTGCTCGGCATCCCACTTTGTTTGCAAATCAAGAAGCTTTTCCAGCTTCTCAATGTCGGCATTATTCGACACGGCCATTTCAATCAGGCGCATCGGTGCATTTACGGCAACAGCGCTTTCCGGCTGTTCTCTTTCGATTAACTGACTCATTACGCTACTTCTCCCATAAACTTCGCCTCGCTATAAAGCTCCTTTGCTTTAGCAAGGCATACTGATTCAACAAAAATTGCGTAGGCATCCTGCGCCGTGTCAGAGTCGAGGCCGACGCGATAGGGCGACAGGCCCAGCGATGGGCGGTAAAAATCCATCGCACACTGCGGAAAATCACGGGCCAGCTCGTCGGCCTTCTCGCGGATCCACTCGTCTTTAGCTACCTGCACTTCAGCAGCGTCATCGCGCATCTGCTGCACGCGGTCATACATTGAAAATCTGTTCACGGGCGACCCTCCGCGCGAAGAATTTCCCAAAGGCGCTGCAGCCAGCTTTTGCGCGGCGGCGGGGTGAATGACGCGCTGGTCAGAATGTTGGAACGGTGAAACTGGATGCTGTTGATAGCGTGGAAAGGGCGACCGCATGCCGCCCCTGCAATAGCGATTTGCATGGGTGATTTCCTTAGTTAGTGGGTTGCATATCAGTGCCGGCTCGTGAACCAGCAGTGATTTGCAGACATAAAAAAGCCCGCGTGGTGGCGGGCAAATAGGTCAGTGGATGATGGGTAACATCGTCATGCCGTCATAGTGGCGGCATTGGGTTGTTACTCTTCGCCATTCCAGTTTTTGGCGCAGTCAAATTCAATTTCTAATTTATCAGGAGCTAGCTGGCTAACTTCATTCTCATTAAGACCAAAATAAGACGGGCAGCCATGCACCATCGCTTGCTGTACGTATGAGATTTTTTCTTCGTGTGACATGATTTCCTCTCTGATTAACGGGTAACATCATCAGCCGTTCTCGCAAGAGCGGCTTGGGTTGTTACTCAGTGGGTGGGGCGGGGTAGGCAAGCCATTGTTTAATTTCCACGTCTTCTTCCTCAATACCTTGCACCTGAAAAACCCACTGCCAATCGCCAGTAGGTTTTCCTCCTACACCTCTCCACAGAGAGCGCCACGCTATTAATACGCCCTCACCATTCAGATCATTTACAAGAACCGTCTGATTAGGCTCTGGAAGAGATTCTTCGCAATCAATCCACTCCATCTTCTCTCCTTACAGGGTTATTTCCCCATTATTCAGGCGTAAAAAAAGCCGCTTATGCGGCCTTATTCTTCGTCGTCTTCTGCTGTATTACCGGTTAGCTTCTGGAAGGCCTGAAAGGCAGAGGTCTGTCCTTCAAATTGCTTACCGAAGTGATCCGCTTGCTCCTGGGTAAAAGACTCCAGCGCTTTATCTAGTGCTTCTTCGTCATCACCAAAATTAAGGTTCAATGACATTTCGGCGCCTTCAAACATAGTGATAATGAAGAGTGCAGCATCGCCATCGCTGTCTTCACCTTTGCGCACCAAAATCTGGCGATCGTGCGCTTCAAAAACTTTTGCAAAACGTTCCATCATTACCTCGCTGTTACTGTCTCTGTTGGCTTGCGGAACCCGGCGTTGTAGATAGCCACATCGCCCAGGCAGATATTGTCAGCGCTTGGCTGATCCTTAACGCGCCAGTTCGGCGCTTGCGTAACTGCTTTCAGTACGCGGTCAGAACAGCCGGTAAGCGCTGCTTCAATCTTGCGTTCAAAACGCTGCTGCCCGGCTTTCTCAGCCCGGTGCGCTGCGGCGCGGGCCAGATTCTTTTGCTTATTGCGTGGCATGGTTGTCTCCTGTAATTGGCTTAGGTGGTTCAACCGACCCGCCCTGGTGTTGGCGTTCTGTTGGTCAGCTGAACCCCAAAGCCAACTTCACTTTGGTGGGGTGTATCACCCTCAATCCTGATTGTTAAAGAGCGGTAAGTCCGTTTCGTGTCTGCCAGCGTCCTGCTGATGGAACTAGTATCACTATTAGTAATTTTATAGTCAACACTAGCGGTGATAAAATATTACGAGCGGTGCTGATATTTATGAATTTAAAGGAAATTTATTTTTTTACAGGCTAGGGTTCTTAGAGGAGTTACCTGGATTACAGCCACAAAAAAAGCCCGCAGGGGGCTGCGGGCAAACGGTAGCTGTCATCGTTGTTTTGTAGGTCGTATGATAAGGGTTCTGGCCGGGTGGGTATTGATGCTAATCAAGCTGAGGGTGGATTGGTTCAAATACAAAAAAGCCCGCAGAGGCGGGCAAATATTATAAAATGTTAGGAATGAAGCATAGAAGCTGCATCCATCATCTTTTCATAATATGATTTCATATCTTCATGGCTAAAAGCGTTTATTAGTTTATCGGTATGTTTTTCCAGCAAGTTTAACTGGTGCTTTGCACTATTTTCCTGTGAAGTTGTTTCTGCTGCATAAATCACAAAAGAGTCAATATTTTGGTAAATTTCACAAGCTTTACTGATGGTTAATGCACTCAAAGCAGCCTCGCCCATTTGTTTTTTTATATTCTCTGAACGAAAATCAATTGTTTCAGTTAAATGATACTTTCCATTTTTCAGCAAAAAATCAGCAACTAGACCTTCGTCAGTACTAATGGGGTAATTAGCGACAACTTTGTGGTCCAAAATATCTTCATTAAATTTACCAAGTATCCCTTGCCGACTAAACTTTTCTTTAATATCAAAAAATATTTTTTTATTGATGCGTTTATAAGTTTTCCTGTGTGGATTAACCAACCTGTTCATCAATTCATTCATCTTGGCTTCATAACCTTGAGCGTCATCAACGGTAAACATGCCAAAATCCGAAAGAGATAGTGAACCCCTAAAAAGCTTAGGGAGAATCTTATAATCATTTATCGTACTTGAGAGCTTAAATAAATTTCCAGTAAGCTCTTCTAGATAATTTAAATCCAGGCTTTTATCAATGGCTCGAAGTTTTGAGACGGAGTGAAGCATGCGTACGTCTATATCGTTGTCCAAGTATACAATCAGTCCAACATTAATCGTTTCGCCTTTTTCAAGGTTAGGGGTGACCCTGATTAAGCTGTACTTGTATGTTTTCATGAACTTATCTCCGCCTTAATGGCTTCTAAACGCAAAATTCTGTCTCTACTGTCCCACCATTTTAGTAGGTATTCCCTGTGCATAGGAGGCATCCATTGCTCAGGCATGGCGGCGAGTATATCAGAGATTGTTCTTACATCAATCCTTTCAATCTTGTCAAGGATGTTTATAGCTACCACTCTGAGTTCAGGGGCATCACCGATGAACTGCTTGGCCACACTCCAGTTAATACAGGTACTTGAGTCTGTAGGCAGCGTAATGGCAGTACTTCTTGGCCAACCTATTACGAAAGAGCTCAGGCTGAAGTCAAAGGTTTTTACAATTACTTGCCCCCTACTATTTTCCATATAAAGATAATTGTTTAAATGCCTATCAATGTTATGAACGAATTGGTCAAATGCATAGATAGCCCACATTTGTTTTTTCAATGAATCGGAAGCATTAAACAGTATATTCAACCATTGCGCTTCATTTAAGCCGCTTTTCCACGCAGAAAATTCAATGCGAGAACCAAAAACGTATTCCCCATCTGAAATACATTTCAAAACTTTGCAGACCGGAGTCGCTATACCACAAAGTTCAGCTAGTTTTGTACAAAACCACTCGGCTGCCGGGACTTGCCCTGGGTTTTGTACAGGGATTGACGTTGATCCTTCTACACCCTTTACTGCATACTCCATCTCGTCGCTAGCGATTGCAAAGCCGGACAAGTGCGCGGTACCTAAGCCTGACGGGGTATATTCATTAAATTCCAGTTCAAAAAGGTTACCTTGCTCAGGTTTTTCATGCAAAAGGCTTTCTTCATCATTTTCCACTTTTTTACCTCTCCAACTTATGGGCATAGATACCTCAATTAATTAGCGATTATTTTTTACACTGAAAATAATGTATTCTGGCGTCTACCCAAAGAAGGATAAAAAGCAAAAGCAGCAGATATATTATCTTTATTTAAGATTAATCCTAACTTAAAAAAAGATTTTCGAAAATCCTGATAAATGATCAGTAGTCTAGAAGCGGAAAACCCGGGTCATTTATACAAAATTATTTTTATTTCCGCTTCAAATTTTGCAGTATCTTTACCCTAATTGACTGAATGAAAATTAGGCCACTATCTAAGGCTTATCGAAAAGTCTCTTCCGGCCACTGGGCCTTAACCACTTTGCCAATGATGCGGATGCTGTGGTCGCAGTCGATCGTCCTGTATGCCGGGTTTAGTGGCACCAGGTAGCTTATGCCTGAATCGAGGTCATATTTCTTGAAGGTTGCCTCTGAATCACCGTTCGCAGCCGCCACACAGAAATCTCCTGCGTTAACCGTTTCTGCCGGATCAACCAGAATCAGCATGCCTTCCGGAAAGCTTGGGCGTACGCCCTGCGGTGCCGTCATAGAGTGACCCTTAACCTCAAGCCAGAATGCTTTCTCGCTGGCTTTCTTCGTCGTTGGCACCCATGCCTTAGCATCACTGGCTGTGTAGCTGCCAACCTCAGCAAAAGGGCCAGCCTGGACATGCGCAAAGAGAGGGTACTCATATTGTGGCTTCGCAGCTGGTGCACCCTGCAAAGATGCGTACATGTCAGCAATTTCCGCCGCAATACTAGGGCTGAAATCTTCTACCGAAACACCAAGTATTTTGGCTAGCCTGGCTGCATGGGCCGGGCCGATAGCATTTGAGCCATTCAGCAGCTGCGCTACACCGCTTTGTCCCATGCCCATCCGCTCAGCCAGAGTCTCTTGAGACAAGCCAAGAACTTTCTTTTTGTTATCAAATATCGCTTTTAGCCGGTTGGCGTCGGCGATCTGCTCTGGTGTTAAAGGTTTCTTTTTCATACTGCCATTTTATAACCGCAAGGAATAATCACCAATCACCAGTAGTGTTGACTATTCCATTACTATTGGTGATAATAGGTTCTGTTTTAAAGGAGACAATCATGGAAAAACTGCCGTTGTCAGTATTCGTCTCCCGGAACGGGCAAGAGAAGGCCGCTGAGATTTTCAATGTACGTCAAAGCGCCATCAGTAAAGCTCTTTCATCAGGGAGAAATATCACGGTCACCATCTTTGAAAATGGACAGGTGATTGCCGAGGAACTTAAGCCATTCCCCAGTAGCAAACGTGATATTCAGGCCGCTTAAGTAGTACTGCTCTTTAAACAATCTGGCTGCGGGTGTTTCACCCCAAACAACAACGTGAAGGCATACGGCCTTCCCACGTAACTAACTAATCAACACGGACATTATCCAAGATGGAAATCACAAGTACCCGCAAGAAAGCCAACGCAATTACAAGCAACATCCTCAACCGTATAGCGATGAGAGGACAGCGTAACGTAGCGTCTGAGCTGGGTATCAACGAATCGCAGATCACGCGATGGAAGGACAGTTTTATCCCGAAAATGAGCATGCTTCTGGCTGTTCTGGAATGGGGCGTAGAGGACGAGGAACTTGCGAGCCTGGCTAAACAGGTGGCGCTGCTTCTGATAAAAGAAAAAGCCCCGAGCTGCGCTAACAGCTTCGAGGCCTGATGCGAAAAGACTGGATCAATTCACAGGAGTAATTATGAGTTCTTTATCACTGCTTTACAAGGCAAAAGACAAAAACGGCACTGAAACGACCGTTAAAAAAACGTTTCTGGTGCCGCTGAGCGAGCTGTATGTCGAGCCGGGCTATAACGTGCGCGAAATCGACCAGGAGCATGCTGCTGAATTTCGCGATGCGTTTATCGCTGGCGAGTTTGTTCCGCCGCTGGCGGTGCAGGTAACGGAACAAGGCGTAAAGATTATCGACGGCCATCACCGTTACTACGGTGCTATCGCGGCCACTGAATCCGGTACCGAAATCCCCCGGCTAGAGTGCAAGGACTTCGTGGGTACTGAGGCCGATCGCATTGCGTTCATGGTAACCAGCTCACAGGGTAAGGCGCTGGCACCGCTGGAACGCGCAGCGGCATACCAACGCCTCAGTAATCAGGGTTGGGAAGTGGCTGAGATAGCGAAGAAGGTAAAGCGCTCGGTGGCTGACGTGAATTATCACCTGCAATTACTGGAATGCGGCGACGGCCTGATCGCGATGGTTAAGTCCGGCGAGGTGGCACCGACAACGGCGGTTGCTCTTTCTCAGCAGCATGGCGCCGCCGCGGAATCGGTAGCGCTGGCGCAGATGGACAAAGCCCGCGCCGCCGGGAAAAAGAAGCTCACGAAAAGCGACGCAATGCCGCAATTCAGCGCTAAGAAAGCGCGGCGGCTGGTTGAGCTGCTGGTGGATGCGCAGCACGCGCGCTATGGCGATTTCGACCATCTAATCCTCTCGCATGGCACAGCAAACGAAATTCAGCGCATCCTGGCTGCATACTGCGCCGGGATTGCCCTATCAACACAGTAAGGCCGCCACCATGAGCATGAATTTAATGGCTAAAGCCATGAGCATCACTGTTGGCAATCCATTGAGAAAGCTGGTGCTGATTAAGCTGGCTGACAATGCCAACGATAAAGGCGAGTGCTGGCCTTCATACCAGCATATTGCTGACCAGTGTGAAATTAGTAAGCGCTCGGTAATGCGCCATATTGATGATCTCTGCGAGTTTGGATTCCTGCGAAAAGAGTATCGGCCTGGGCCGAAAGGTAACTCCAGCAACATCTACCATCTGAGTTTAGATGGTGACAGAGAGTCACCACGGGTAGTGACAGAGAGTCACCCCCCTGGTGACAGAGAGTCACCACCCCCTGGTGACACAGTGTCACCCAGAACCAGTCACTCTTTTGAACCAGTAAAAGAACCTATAACCCCTAAATCCCCTAAAGGGGAATCGAAAGGTTTTAACCCCCTTGAAGTAACGATCCCTGAATGGCTAAACGAACAAGCCTGGAGGGAATGGGTTCAGTACCGCAGCCAGTCGAAGAAGCCCATCAAAACGGCACTGACGGTCAGCAAGGCTTTCAACCTGCTGAAAGAGTGTTTTGAGGAAGGCCACGACCCGGCAGAAGTAATCAACACCAGTATCGCAAACGGCTATCAGGGCCTGTTTAAGCCGAAGTATCAACCCAGCAAACATCAGCAAGCCAATCCGCAAACCCCACACTGGAACAGCCGTGAAGGCTGGGAGGATTTCATATGAACCTGCAACTGGTAGAGGCGATTAACAATCGCGACGCGTCCGCTATGGCCCGTATGGCTGGCGGAAGTTACCAACCTGAGAAAATCATCAGCAGCGAAGCTGAACAGCTGGTTGACTCGCTGTTTCGCCAGCTGAAGCAAATTTTTCCGGCAGCGGTCAGCACCAGCCTGCGCAGCGAAGCGGAAGAGAAAACCACTAAGAGACAGTGGATCGCTGCCTTCGCCGAAAACGGCATCAAAACCCGTGACCAGCTGGCGGCAGGCGTGCGGCACGCCAGGGCGAGCAACTCCGACTTCTGGCCGTCGCCTGGCAAATTCATCAGCTGGTGCAAAGACAGTTCGGTAATCCTCGGCGTGACCGTGGAAGAGGTCATGCAGGAGTTCCACCGCTACAGCCGTGATAAGGGATTGTACACTGGCGGCGCGGAGCGCTTCCCATGGTCGAAACCCGTCATGTACTGGATTGTCTGCGATACCCGCCGCGCCATGTACCAGCGCCAGCTGAGCGAGGCTGAAGTTGAAAAGTACGCAGCGAAGCAGCTGGACGAATGGTCGAAAAAAGTCGCTGCCGGCCAAAGCATTCCCGATCCGGTAGTCAGCCTGGAAGTTAAGCGCGACGTGATGCCGGTAAACGACCAGCCCACTGGCGACGATTTGAAAATGCGATGGATGCCAGACGCCCGCGTCCTGGGTTCGGTAACTCCGGCGCAGTGGCTTTATTCAGAATGCCAGCGCCGCAAGTCGGTAGGGTTGGTGTGAAATGACACAGCAATTTGAGAAGCAGGGCAAGCCAAAGAAAGGGGGCGGGTTTTGAAAATTTACAGCGTAAGAGCTTAGTTATTTTCCTGCGCACTTAAGTTTAATTTGACATAAGTAGCGTTATTTTCTTTATCTAACATAATGAATATTCTTTCGTAAAAATACTGGCTTCCCAAATGGGTGAGGGTGTCATGGACGGTAGGTTTATAGCGGTAATTGCTCTTGAGGGAAAAGCTCTTGAATGGGCAGTCTTAAAATCTATTGGTGGCCAATGGCCCGCCAATCTAAACGGGCGCTGGGATAAGGCAGGGTTCTTGATAGGTAACCTGCATATTTTCATCAGCGGAGGCGGCCAGAAGGGGACATTTGTGGCTTTTATCGACGAACGCACACCGTCAACAGGGCATGACTTACCTGAAGCCGTTTTCAGAGCCGTTGTTCAGTCAGTGATGGGTAATCTGGTGCTTATACCCGGATCGGTGTTTGAGGACGATTCAAACCAAAATTTATCAGGAGAAACTTATGACAGCTGAAATTATGCCAATTAAGTCCCGAACGGATCATCTATCTGAAGTAAGCGCAGGTCTGGCTCTTTTAAAAATGTTCCATAAAACCGGCGGCCACAACCATCAAACTATCGAGCTGATTATGGCGAAGATGGAAGATGACCTGGCTAAGGTGCAGGAGACCATCAACCGGAGGTGAAGCGTGCAGGATTTTTGTTTGCACAAATCCACCCTGGGCCAATTCACCAAACAGCTTTTCGACCTCGTATCTTCCGGCAAACGCTGGCGCATCAAAATCACAGAATGGCGTGATCAACGCAGCATCCCTCAGAACTCCTTACAGCACATGTGGTACGCAGAGCTAAGCGCTTATCTCATCAGGCGCGGCAAGCCCTTTGCGTCCCCGGCATGGGTCAAGGATGCGATGAAGCACACCTATCTGGGTTACGAAGAGCGCGTGATGGTCGACGTGGTAACTGGTGGACGAACTCAGGTACAGACGCTAAGGCACACAGCAGACCTCGACACAGGCGACATGCACCACTACCTCACACAGGTGGAAGCATGGGCGCTGAATGTGGGGTGCAGGCTGACGGTTCCGGCTGATAGCGAATACAATCAACTCAGAAAAAGACAGGTCGCATGATGAAGGCAACCGCTAATAAGCCAAAGCGACGGCGCTGTAAAATATGCCGTGAATGGTTCCACTACCAGGATTTCCGAACGTGGTGGTGTTGCCCTGAACATGGAGCGCGATTCGCTCTTCAGAAAAGGGAGGCAGACCGAGAGAAAAAAAGAAAAGACGAAGCGCAGCAGGAAAGACGAAGCATTAAAATCCGCAAGTTAGCAGTACAACCCCTCAGTTACTTCCATAAGCAAGCCCAGACAGCCTTTAACGAATTCATCCGCACCCGAGACGCCGGGCAGCCCTGTATCAGTTGCGATCGCAACACAGGCGCGAAGATGAATGCCGGTCACTACCGCACGGTAGGCGCCAGTAAAGAAACCCGTTACGACGAAAGAAACTGCCACCTCCAGTGCGAGCACTGCAACTCGTATCTCTCCGGCAATATTGGTGAATACAAGCCAAGGCTCATAGCGAAGATTGGGCAGGCTGCTTTCGATCGCCTTATGGAGCCGCATGAGCTGAAGAAGTGGACACGGGAAGAATTGCAGGAGCTGGCGAAACATTACCGGCAGAAAACCAGAGAGCTGATTAAACAAAGAGAGGCAGCAGCATGAATAGTGACGCCTTAGCGCAACTCGCCCAGGTAATGCGCAAATCCGATCTGAAGAAGCGATACCTCAAACCGGTAAAGCTTATTACGCCACTGCAATCCGCCTGGGTGCGTTGCCTGCTGGATGTGTGGGGAGAGAAGTACGGCGGCAGCGTTGGGCCAGACAGCGGAAAAACCAGCGTCATCGGCCGCCTGATGGTTCGCAAAGAGTGGAACGACCGGGAGTCAGCCCGGATTATGGAAGTGGTCGATAACCTGCATAAGCAGGGCTACAAGGGCAATGATCTGTTTCTGAAGGCCCAGCAGATTATCAATCCACAGAGCTCAGTCAGCAATCTTCTCGACCGCGCCAACGAACAGGAAGATGCCGACCTCGTGGAATCCATTATCGCCCGGATATTCGCGCCAGATAATCCGATCCGGCATGTGGCTATTAAGCACTACTGCGAGCGCAAATGCTCGCAAGATATTGCGAAAGAGCTATCGCGGCTGACTGGTATACACGTTGAATCCAGCAGGAAGCGTATCAGGTGGTGCCGTGAATTGCTTGAGGCATCCGTATATCACTCGATAATGCAGGAAATGAATGGGAAAAATCACAAAATTGCAGCTTAAATGCAAAATATTGCAAAAATAACTTGAAAACGAGACGTGGGCCTGGTACTTTTCTGATATGCTCGTGACACAAGTAGTTGAGCAACAGAATTAAAGAAAGCCCCGGCCTAACCGCTGGGGCTTTTTGCCATTAAATAAAGAATAAGTGAGCACATTGGTGGTTGTTAGTTGTATTATAAGGAATATTTTCTTTGTGATTTAAAGGTCGAAGATGAACCGTTCGTTATTAATCTCTATTACTTCCGCTGTTATGATGGTTTCCTCCTGTAGCTCTCATTCTTCTGAACAAACCCATAATCAAGGCAGTCAGCAGTCTCATGATTCTGCCGTTACTCAAGATGGTCGATTGTCCATGACACTGGCAAAAGAGTCTTTGATATATTCATTAGATAAAGGGGCGATCAGCAGATGTTTGCAAGTCAGCGAGAGGGGGCCAGAGGTAAATTCTCAGGGGGTGCAGCAGATGGTGAGATTATTCTCATGTGATAATGGTAATTATCTCGCAATGAATATTTTTAAAACCGACTATCCTACACAGGTTCATCTTTTCGATAGTAACCAGAAGCCAATTTACAGCAACATTATCATTGATACTTACTGATCCGCATTTATTAGGCGTTACAATGAATTTTGAGGCTGCCTCCGGGTGGCTTTTTTAATGCCAAAAATCTGCACAATGGCAAGGGCATTGATATTGGCGGCGACTAGCCTCTAACCGTTTGGCGACGCAATACTCTTGGCCGTTGTGGTGAATGCGCAGGCTGATGGGCCGCAACTACAGTAGTGCGCGCTTTGCGGGGCTTGCTACAACCCTGAGTCGGATTTCAGCGCCGACCACCACACACCAAATTGAACTACTGCAAATTCTTCAGTAGTTGAAAAATGAACAAACCAAGGTCTCTACAGAACAGCCTTTTCTTTTTTGCGCCCCCGAATCACTGAAGCTTTCCCCTGAGAAACTGCCGGGATGGCGCACCTTATTATTTATCAACAGCAAGCCGCCATCATCCCGGTGGCGGGATAACAGCATGTCTTCACAAGATCCGGGCTTTTGGGCCAACGTCTTAATCTGGCTCTACAGCCACAAAACAGAATGGGGATATGCCGGAGTAGCGGGCATGTTTTCACTATTACGCAGTGCATACGCAAAAAGCCCCTGGAGTAAACGCATTCTGGACGCCGTTTCGTGCAGCGCACTGGCATTTTTCGCCGCGCCCACGCTTCAGGTAATCGGCGCATTACTCAACTGGAACGTACCGGACGCGGCCGCGCAGGTGTTCGCGATCTATATCGGCTATGTCGGCAACGACTACATCAGCGCCAGGCTTCACAGCTGGATAGCTACGAAGACGGGAGGCACGAGTGAAAATCAGCAATAACGGCATTGCCTTTATCAAACGTGAAGAGGGCGAAAGGCTGCTGGCCTATCTTGATTCGGTTGGCGTCTGGACTATTGGCGTCGGGCACACCGGCACGGTGGATGGTAAGCCGATCGCAAAAGGGATGACCATCACGCCCGCTCAGTCCACCAGCCTGCTGTTAAGCGATCTGGCCTGGGCAGAGTCAGCCATTAACGGCAATGTGAAAGTGCCGCTGACGCAGAACCAGTACGACGCATTGTGTAGCTTCGTTTTCAACGTTGGCCGGACAGCCTTCGTTAATTCCACGCTGCTGAAAAAGCTTAACGCGAAAGACTATGCGGGCGCCGCTGAACAGCTTTTGCAGTGGAAGCGTGCCGGTACAATCGCGGATCTGCTTCTGCCGCGCCGCAAGCGAGAAAAGGAGCTGTTCAACACATGAACATCATCGGATTTTTCAGGAACTACTCGCACCTCATCGTCATCGGCCTTATCTGCGTCTGCCTGTGGGGGCTGAATGCCCGCAACTCCCAGCTGACGGCCACCAATGACCGACTAGAGAAGCTGGCAAACAGCAAAGACGATCAGATTACCGACCTGCGTTCTAAAAACGATGGCCTCGCATCTTCAGTAAATGACCTGGTCACAGCAGTGAATCAACAAAACGCCGTCATGTCTCAGGCTATCGAGCAACGGGCAGAAACAGCACAGCAAAACAGGAAGCTTCAGAGTGAAATTAAACGTTACCTTGCGGCGGACAAGTGCGCTGTTGCTCCTGTTCCCGCTGGCGCTGCTGACCGGCTGCGCGACGCAGCAAAAACCGCTGGTGGAGTACCGGACAATCAGCCAGCCAAGCCTTCCGCTTCCCGCTGAGTTGACCAGCCAGATTGATGTGCCGCCGGTGCCGGAAAATATGACGTTCGGCCAGGCGGTAGAGCTGTCCGCAGAGCTGTACGGATTGCTGGGGCAGGCCAATATTGACCGGGCGGCCATTCGACAGATCGAATCTTCCCGCTAAACCAGAAGTCCATATCACAAGAGCCTCGCCATAGTACGGGGCTTTTTTATATGCATTTCACCGCGCCATGCCCGGCGCATTAACCACACAGAGCCTTTCAGGGATCAGCTTCGGAGATAACCGTTATAAGCGGCGGCTTCTCTGTGGACGGTTATCTGGGCAACGAGGCTTATTCACTAAAAGGTAAGACGCATTGAAAAACTTTGTCGAAAGAACATCAAGAATAGGGCGGCTTTATTCAGAGTTCCTCCGCACTAAAAGCGGAGAAATGGAAGTGCTGTCTGAGATTGAAAAACTATCAGAAGAGTTAAGAGAGTCCGGGTGCGTTAACGCGGGGTTCTTTGATGCTCTGCTTCGCCAGGGGTTCATGTTTGACCTCATGGCAGCAAATAAAGAAAGGGCGACAGGGGCTCCTCATGTTTACGTTCTTCATGCAAAAGATAGTGGGCTTACAAAAATAGGCTTCAGCACAAGAGTTGAGAAGCGCGTGTCTGAATTATCAAACATGAGCGGAGCGAGACTCCAACTGATAGCCAAGATACTGGCCAACAGATGCTTGGAAACTGAGCTTCACCAAAAGTATGACAGCTTCAGGGCGCATGGTGAGTGGTTCAGCTTAAGGGATGACCAAATTGCTGAGTTGGCATCTTATCCCGGTAATTTGTTGGTGAGTCGGTAACCATCACAAGGCGCATTTACGAGTGGCCTGATGATGATTAATTTTGCTTCACTAAGAACATTCTTAACGCTAATGTGTAGCCTTCATTATGAAAGGAGGTTGTGATGTTAGAAGATTACTTCAGCAAAAATACCCCAGTTGGTGTTACGCAAGAGCAGAAACAGCGGCTTCTTGCTGTTCAGGCTGCTTTAGAATTGGCTAAGGCATCTGCTGGTGCAAGCGGAGCAAACACCAGGACCGATAAAGTTGAAGAAGACTTGAAGCATGCAGCAGAAAAAATTGAAACACTTGCAGATGCAATTCAAAAAGCACTGAGTAAGTAGCAACTGCATCTTATTGAATAAGCCGCCTACGGGCGGTTTTTTATTGGGGTGAATAAGACGCTTATGAAGGTGGAACTCGGGGATACTTGCGCCTGATTATGTAATCAAACTGGGCTCTGTACCAGAGCCGATTGAATAAGGTCCCAGCGGTCTAGGTACTGCTCATCCTCACCTTTAGCTATTTTGAAAAGCGGCGCACTATGGTGCCAAGTGGAATTGTTTGCAACGGTTAAGCTTGGGACGATAAAAATCTCAGGAACATTATTGTTGTTAATGTCTTCAGACATGTTACAGAACACATAAAAGAAATCAGGTGATACGGCTGGAATATGCTTGCCTACCATCCATTGGCGTGGGGCACTTCTGGCCCACGATCCTTTAACCTGAATACTGATGCTTTTTGAACCATCAATGGTAGCAATGATATCGACAGCACTTGAACCGCTTGTAGTTAAAGCGGCACTGATACCCAGTCGGGATAGCATATAAGCAACGTAATACTCTCCGGCATCACCTGCGTTTTTGGCAGACCTTTTAATCATTTCAGGCATATCATCCCTTGGAAAAGTAAATGGCACTCACCGGCAAACAAGAAATGTTTTGTCGCGAGTACCTCATCGATTTGAACGCCACGCAAGCGGCCATTCGGGCGGGGTACAGCGAGAAAACCGCACCGACTATCGCATGCGAAAACCTTATAAAACCTAATGTGCAAGAGCGAATTGCGCAACTAAAAGCTGAACGTAATGAGCAGGTAAGTATTGACGCAGCATACGTGCTCCGTCGGCTGGTGGAAATTGACCAAATGGATGTGCTCGACATCCTGAAAGACGACGGTGGCATTAAGGCTATCAGCGAGTGGCCCAAAGTCTGGCGTACAACCCTTAGCGGTTTCGACATCAATACGAGCATCACTAACTTCGATGAAACCACAATCGAAAATATGCTCAAAAAGATTAAATGGCCGGACAAGGTGAAGAATCTCGAATTGCTCGGTAAGCACATTAGCGTTCAGGCATTCAAAGAGCAGATAGACCAGAAAGTAACCGCAACTCACAACATCATGCCAGTACCATCATGTAGCAGTGCTGAAGAGTGGGAGGCGGCCGCACAGCAACAGCAGAGCGAGGTATTAGGCAAATGAGCTATAACGTAGTTTGGAAGCCTTTGCCCGGATCACAATCTCTGGCAATGAGTTGCCCATGCGATGAAATCCTGTTTGAGGGGACTCGCGGACCCGGCAAGACGGCAGCACAACTTGCTCGCTTTCGCCGCCTGGTTGGATTGGGATACGGCACTTTCTGGCGCGGCATCATCTTCGACACAGAATACAAAAACCTTGCCGACATCATCACTCAGTCAAAGCGTATGTATCGCCTTTTCGGTGATGGAGCCAGATTTCTGAACTCAGCTTCGGAGTTGCGATGGGTATGGCCTACGGGAGAAGAGCTTCTTTTCCGCTTCGGCAAGGAGGCTGACGACTACTGGGATTATCACGGCCAGGAATTCCCGTTCATCGGCTTTAACGAGCTGACAAAGCAACCTAATGCTGACTTTTACGAATCAATGTTCTCTTGTCGCCGATCGTCATTCAGGCCGCAGGATTACCCGCGTGAAGATGGCACATTATTGCCAAACATCCCGCTTGAAACATTCAACACAACTAACCCATTTGGCATTGGCCATACATGGGTTAAGAAGCGCTTTATTGCTCCTGCACCGCGTGGAAGCATTATCCGTGAAAAGCAGATGGTGCCTAACCCGCAGACACAGCAGGAAGAAGAGATAACTCTGACGCGCGTGGCGATACACGGATCATTCAAAGAGAACCCTTACCTCGACCCCGTATATATCGCGACCCTGATGAGCATTAAAGACCCGAATAAGCGCAAAGCATGGGTTGAAGGCTCATGGGATGTAACCAGCGGGGGTCGTTTTGACCACCTGTGGAACGAGTCACTTCACGTCATTAAGCCATTCACCATTCCTGACACATGGACTGTTGACCGGTCACATGACTGGGGTGAGTCGAAACCTTTTTCCAACCTGTGGTGGGCGCAATCTGATGGCACAGAGGCAATGCTATCTGATGGTGGAAAGTTCTGCCCGCCCGCTGGCTCACTGGTTCTTATTGGTGAGTGGTACGGCTGCCCGCCTGACGAGCTTAATAAAGGCCTGAACATGTCATCCACTAACGTCGCTAAAGGCGTTGCATGGGTCGATAAACGCCTCAAGGGGGAAGAGTGTGACGAGCCGGACGAAACGAAGCAGCAAGGGCAGATGCATATCATGCCCGGCATTTGCAAAGAGGTAATTCCGGGGCCTGCTGACAGCGCCATTTACAACACGGCTGACAACGAGTTATCCATCGGCCAGAAGATGGAGAAGCAGGGCGTGAAGTGGGTGGAATCAAACAAAAAGCCAGGCTCCCGTATTAATGGTGCATCACTTTTTGCCGACATGCTCGAAGCGGTAATCGAAGGCAAAACGACAGAAAGCGGCATGCCTGAAAAACCCGCCTTCTACGTGTTCGACTACTGCCGTGGCTGGATAAGCCGTGTCCCTGTGCTGGTGCGTGACGATAAAAAGCCTGATGACGTGGATACCACTCAGGAAGACCATGACTGGGACGCCACCCGATACCGCGTACTGCATTCGCCGAAGAAAACAGGCGCAATCTTCTTCTAAGGAGCACCAGTGAGTGAATTAACAACCGAGGCACAATTCCTCGTTAACGCCCTTACTGATGCTATAGGGCGCCAGCGCATGCTGTACGCAGGCATGAATGGCAATACCAAGAGAACAAAGTTGTGGGATGAGTTTGGTTATCCTGAGCAACTAACCTTTGATAACTTTCACCGGCAATACCGCAGGGGGTCAACTGGCTTTGCAGCCGTGCATAAGCTCCTTGATTCATGCTGGACCGATAATCCAACCATCATTGATGGCGACGAATACCGCGAATCAACCAACACAACAGCTTGGGAGAAGGCAGTCACCAAGCTGATGAAAAAGCACTGGGCGAAGATTAAAGATGCCGATCGCCGCAATATGGTTGGCCGGTACTCTGCTCTGCTGATTCAGGTCAGGGATAACCGGGACTGGAGTGAGCCGGTAGATATCGCGATCGTTAAGCGCCTTGGCTCGAAAGCTCTGGTGAAGCTAATCCCGGCATGGGAAGCGCAGATTACGCCCGGCAATACGGACGTGGACACACATTCGGAAACCTACGGCCAGCCGGTCAGCTATCACTTTAACGAGCAGCCGGTTGGTGATGATAAAACAACGGGCAGCCCGCGCGCGGTTCAGGTGCATCCCGATCGCATCATCCTGCTATGCGAGGGCTCTGAGGACGAGAACATCCTATCCGGCATTCCCCTTCTTGAAGCCGGCTATAACGACCTGTTGGACATCGAGAAGACGAAGGGCGGCAGCGCTGAAGGTTTCCTGAAGAATGCCAGCCGTCAGCTTGCTACAGAATTCGATGCTCAAACCGATATGGCTGCCATTGCCAAATCTGCAAAAGAGGCCGGATATGCAACGCTTGGCGACGCAATGAATGACAAGGTTCGCAAACTTAATAGCGGTACCGATTCGGCGTTAGTAACACAATCAGGTAAAACTTCAGTGCTCTCCGTTGCAGCAGCTGACCCAACACCGAGTTGGACCGTATCGGCTAACCAGTTCTGCGCAACGATTCAGTGCCCGTTCAACATCCTCTTTGGCAAGCAGACGGGCAACCTTGCTTCTGAAGAAGACAAGACAGCATGGGCTACGCGTTGCAATGGCCGCCGCTGGGGATTCATGACTGACCTGGTGACTCGAGTTATCGAGCGCTTCTGGACGATCGGCATCATCGACCCACCATCAACCGGCGAGGTCACACTGGCATGGTCTGATCTGCTTGCGCCAAGTGAGAAAGAGAAGATCGCCAACATGCAGGCCCTGGCTGAAGTTGCCCAGAAGACGCAGCAGGCATTCGGCACATCGGCAGTTGAGGTGAATGAGATTCGCGCTGCTGGTGAGCTAGAGCCAATTAAAGAAACAGCAACACCCGACCCTGAAGCCAAACAAACCGATAAGGACCCGCTGACAGATGACGATGACAGCGAAAACCCGAATCGGGACGCCAATAGTACCCCGCAACAAAGCTGACCCTACCCAATCCGCTCGACCTGTTAACCGGATGTTCCGTGACATCGAGAATCGCTACTACCAGATTAAGGTGGCGCTGAAGAGGCTATTCGATGAGCGATTAATCGGGCAGGAGAGGGCTAGCAACACGCAGAGCTATGCGGTGCATGGCGACGTGATTTATCAGGTGAATGCTGGCACGTATATCTACGACATGTCGGCACCTCAACTGGCTGACCTGCTGCAGCGTGTTCAGCTAATCCTTGATGATTATCTGCTGGAAGGCGGCAGCAACAACTTATGGGCGTTGCAGTACGTCGCTGCAGAGTATGAGCGAGGCACTCAGCAGGCTTTCACCAACCTGTCGGTGCAGTCGCCCATCTATGAGCAGCAGACGACGCTTCATCAGCTGCTCAGTTCGGCTGCATACCAGAATCAGGTTGCAGCAGCGTACGTATCGACGTACAGCGACTGGCTGCTTGAGTCTGACCGGGCACGTGGTGACCTGGCTAATGTGATAGCAGATTCGATAGGTCGCGGAATCAACCCAAAAGAAACGGCGCGCATCATCAGCCAGAGGCTCGACGTCTCAATGGCCCGAGCCAAGAACATGGCGCAGACAGAGCAGGTCGGAGCTTTGCGTGAGGCTCAGTGGCAGGAAACGGATTGGGCAAAAGAAAGGTTGGGGCTAAACACAGCCTTGCTGCATCTGTCTGCGTTGAAACCTACCACACGAACCAATCATGCTTTCTGGCATGGAAAGACGCGCACGGTTGAAGAGGTTCGCGAATGGTATAGCCGCGATGGCAACCGCTATCACTGCTACTGCAACCAGATTCCGTGTATTTTGGATGAGCATGGGAAGTTGGTTAACGAAGGGCTGATTGAAAGACTAGCGCAGGAAAGAAAAGGATGGCAGGATTAGCATTAATACACACATTAAATAAACTGCTAAAACTCAAGCATTTAAGGTAAGAAAATGAAAGTTAGGCCAACCCTGACCGTTAAAATAAAATTGCTGGTATGTATTATGCTTTTCACCACGTCTGTTATAGCTGACAGTACAGACGTAATGCGAGCTCAATTTGAATTAGGCCATGCTATGACCAAATTGGGGTTGCTGACAAATTCTTTTACTGACAAAGGTATGGAATCTCCCAACACAGCAGGTGCATTGGCAGCAAGTGATATGACAGCTTCTTTAGATAAATTTATAGCTAGTGCGTTGCAGAAAAATGCAACTTGCGATCATATTCAAGAAATCGCTGACAAAAAAATCGCAGGCCTATATGAAAATGAAAAAGAAGACTTTGGCCTAGCAGCAAAAAAAGCGGTTGGAGAAGTAAAGGCGGCGACCAGAAATTATGTGTCCGTTCAATGTATAAATCTGACTGAATAAATCTACTTTCAAAATTTGTACATAAGCAACCTGCTCCGGCAGGTTTTTTATTACCTTGAATCCACCAATGAGGACGCAACGTGAAGCTATCCAGCATCCACGTTAAATCCCTCGCCATCAATGCTGCAAACATCTCAACCGAAACCATCGACGGTGACGAGCATATCGTCATTCGTGGCGTTGTGCCTGTCGTGGATGACGTTGTCATGAATGGCGGCCTGTACCCGGCGGCGGAGATTAACAAAAGCTTTATGAGCATTGAGGGCAACCCAATGCCATTGCAGCACCCGAAGATCGGGAATGAGTATGTCAGCGCCAGCAACCCACGCGCGGTTAACAAGTTCCATGTTGGGGCATGGGCTGAGAATGTCCGCAAAGATGGCGACCGTGTCGTCATGGATATGAAGATCAACAAGCGATACGCCTCTGCCACGGAAAACGGCAAGCGCGTGCTGGCACGCATTGAAGAGATGCAGGCTAACTTAGCCGCCGAGCCAATCCATGTCTCTACCGGCCTGCTGTTAAGCCGGGAGCAGAACAAAGGCAAGTCGAAAGGGAAGAGCTACTCATGGGTGGCGCGCAACATGCGGTTTGACCATGTTGCGATCCTGCTGGATGAGCCCGGCGCGGCCACTCCAGATGACGGCGTTGGCATCTTCGTAAATGCGGACAACTCAACGCAAGAGGTTGAAACAGAAACCGCTGATTTGGCCTCTGCAGCTGACTGTACGAAAGAAGGCCTGCTCAATAAAACAAAGTTCTATTTCACCAACGCCTCCAATTTCTCATTTGACGACATCCAGCGCGCAATCAGCGACAAGCTGAGAGAAGGGCGCACGGATGATAAATGGCTCTGGCCGGAGACGGTGTGGCCTGATGCATTCATATACCAGGATGACTCGCGTCATTTCAAACAGAAGTACCTGATCAACGATGACGGCACCGCTGAATTCGTCGGAGATCGCCAAGAAGTCGTGCGCAAACCTACTGAGTACGAAATTAAAACCAACGGAGAAGATAATCCGATGAAAGACATGATTGTAAACGCGCTTAAAGCCGCTGGTAAGCCGACTGAAGGCAAGACCGACGCTGAGCTGATGGATGCCTATAACCAGATGGCTGCTGATGACGCTAAAGCGAAAGCCGAAGCCGATGAAAAGGCCAAGAAAGAGAAAGAAGAAACTGACAAGAAAGCCAAAGAAACAGCAACGAACAGTGAGGTGGCACCAGCATGGTTCAAGCCATTTGCCGACAAACTGATCACCATTGAAAGCGGGATGGCAGTTAACGCCGACAAAGAAAAGGGCGAAAAGCGCAATGCCGTGAAAGCGAAGTTTGGCCTGGACGATCTGGCCGTCAATGCTCTCGATGGTGCAGCGCTGGATGGCCTGTACGCACAGTGCCAGACCTCTACCGGCCTGAATGGTTCTTTCCGCCAGGTCAACTCTAATCAGTCAGTCAGCGAAATGCCGGAGTAAATAATGGCTAAAGACGGAAAGCATGTCATTCACGCGGGCGGTATCTTCCATAACCCGCAACTGCATCGCGAAGGCGCCGTGGCTGCAGCCACACAGCCAGGCACTATCGGCTACTTCGACGACACCACCAAGAAATTCACAGCGTCCGTGGATGGTAATGAGGATGCGATTCTGTATGTCGCGAACTATGACTACCTGCGCTGCAAAACAGTCGATGACACGATCGCCGCTGGCGACTGGGTTGTTGCATTCCACCCGACTGAAGGCGTTTTCTTTAACGTTCCTGCGGAGACCGGCACGTATACCAAAGGCCAGCCGCTGGCGATCGCTAACGGTCGCGTTAAAGCGAAAGCCACAGGCGAATCTACGCGCTGCTTTGTTGAAGAAGACAACGCATACACCATTGCGACAGCAGGCGAACTCCTGCGTATTGTCATTAAGTAAGGAGCACCTGCATGTTTGTATTTTCCACTAAGAAGGCAACCGAGACCCGGAATCTTGAGGCCAACCAGGCTCAGTTTCAGGAGCTTCAGTTTGCCCGTAATGCCAGCGCCCAGGCAGTGGCTGATTTTATCGCACGCACGCGGGTGCGTGGTGAAGCCGCTAACGCGCCAATTCTGGATGCGGTAAACGCGATCGACGACATCCGCCGCCTCTATAAGGCGTATGACCAAACAGTGCTAGCCGAATTTGAGCCTAACACCGAGTTTACGCTGCTGAACGACCTGATGCCGCTGTCGCGCTCCGTTCGCCTGGAGGAATCAGTGTACGAGTACGCCCGCAAAGGCGGTCGCGGCTGGGCGCATACGTCAATGTCCGGTCAAATTGGTGCCGCGCTTGATGCCAAGAGCTACACCTTCGACGGCACGATGGTGCCGATTCACGACAGCGGCTTCAAATTTAACTGGCGCGACCCGGTTTTCAACAAAGGATCCGCACTGTCATCACTCGCTGATGCACAGTCTGGCTCTGTTGATGATGTTCGCCGCCAGTATGTGAACTTTATCTGGGATGGCTTCCGCGACGCTGCTGGCAACTTCATTAAATTCGACGATTACACTTGGAAAGGATTGCGGGCAGATGAGCGCGTAGCGCAAATCACGCTGAGCTTTAACTTTGCAACAAGCTCAGATCCGAAAGCTATTCGCCAACAGGCAATCGCGCTGCGTGACGTGCTGAAGTTACAAAACCTGCAGTATGGCAAGCAGACCTGGTATGTCTCCAGCGAAATCATGTCGAACTGGGAACAGTACTATGACGTGAACTCGCTGCGTACTGTTCTGGAAGAGATTCTGAAGCTGTCAGGCGTTGAGGCAATTAAGGAAGATGCCGAATTAACTGGCAATGAAATCCTTATCGTCCCATTGGGTGCTGGTGTCATCGCACCAATCGTAGGCCAGGCATTTGGCACCGTCGCCGATCCGCGTCAGTTCTATAACAGTGATTACGTGTGGCGCACTTGGGGCGCTGCAGGCCTGATGGTCAAGCAGGACATCAATGGGCACTTCTCTGTCGTTCACGCTTCAAGCTAAGGAAACATCATGGCACTCGTAAAGGTATTAGCAGCAAACCTCTTTGCCGGTGCCGGCTTCCAGAAACTGGAGGCTGGTCAGGTTTATGACGTGGATGATTCGGTTGCTGAAAAGTGGATCGCCAGCGGCAAGGCGGAGAAAACCAGCGAGAAGAAAGGCGAGAAGCTTACCTTTGAAGTGGCAACTCCGTCTGCACCTGTAAGCACTGATACATCGGTGCTGCAATCGAAACTCGATGACGCGCTGGAACAGGTCAAAAAACTGCAGGATGACGCTTCGAGCAAAGATAAAGAGCACGCAGCCGCTCTGGAAGCAGAAACCAAGCGTGCTGACGAAGCCGAAGCAGCGCTGGCGGCCGCAATCAAAAAGGATAAGTAACCATGGCAGTGCAGATAACGGCGGCGCAGGTTAAACAGCAGTTATCTGCGCTGGGTTACTCCGTCCCGGACTTCATGATTGATGCCTACCTGTGCAAGTTAGGCAGTATCAGCATGTGCCTGGAGGCGGCTGGCTACGATGAATGCGATCTGATGCTGATTCAGGTGTACGCCGTGACGTTGATGGCAATCACCGCATACAGCCAGCGCATCAAATCACAGTCGGCGCCTTCAGGGGCGTCCCGGTCATTCGATTACAGCGGTGATGTGAAGACTATGCGCAACACTCTCGCCGCGCTGGATACGTCTGGCTGTACGTCAGCACTACCGATTGATGTAGGCAGCAGCGTTGGGTTCTTTGACGTTGTGGGAGGCTGCTGATGTGGATTCCCGTATCGGAAAGGTTACCCAGGGCATTCAGCCGGGTGTGGATTAAAACAGATACCGGCGCTCAGGCTACCGGATACCTTAATGAGGCTGGCGAGTGGCGGATTAACTGCCCTCGCATCGCTGCTGAAAAGCCCACTGTAATCAGTTGGAGGGAGTGACATGGCTCAGGTTGTTAATTCACTGGTAAGCGCCTTAAACGTTCAGGTGGTCTATCGAGTTGATGGCGAAACCAAAGTTTTCAGTGAGACCGTAGTTTCACCTCTCGTGATTGATCGCTATCTCAGGCTTGAAATGAGCGACACCATCGGGCTGTTCGTTCCCGTTGGTAATGGCCAGCAGGTAAATGCGCTGAGCATTGAATGGTTTGAGATTGAGCGGGTAAGCAGCCCTAACGGAGGATGAATGTCTAGCCTTGCTTCATGGAGCTATACCGCACAGGCGACCATCTGGAAGCCTTTGGGGCTGGATGAGTACGGCGATTCTCTTGGCTGGTCTGAACCGCTGGTGATTGCTTGCGACTATCAGGGTGGACTGAGTAAGCGGTTAGGAGCTATTGGCGGTGAGAAGGTTGTAAAGAACACCATATGGACGGAGTACGCACTGGCAGATACCGGTGATTACATCCTGATTGGTGCTTCGAGCAATCCAGACCCAATCGCCGCGGGCGCTGATGAGGTTATGCAGGCAATTCGCTATGCAGACACCTTTGAGCGGCTGGTTGATGATTATGCAATTCTGACGGGGGGCTGATATGGGAGTAAAGGTCCACGGCATCCGCCAGGCTCAGCAGAACCTCAACGCACTGATTGGCGACATTCAGGGCAGAAAGGCAGTCAGGGCCATTCAGAGCGCTTTAATTATCGGTTCTTCCCAGGCTGCGCTTTATACACCCATCGACACCTCCACGCTCATCAACAGCCAGTATCGATCGCTTAATCTCAACGGGACAAAGCTTACCGGGCGCGTAGGCTACTCGGCTAATTATGCGGTGTATGTTCACGATCCAAATGTTCCACAAACATTCCGACGAGCAACCGCCCAAAAGGAATTCCTTACGAAAGGCTTTGAAGATACTCGCGAGCTTATCGACAGGACTATCAAGAAGGAGATGGGCATTTGAACCCTCCTATGCATGTCAGGCTACGCAATTACTTTGTTGATGCTGGCTTAACGGGTGGACTCACAACTCAACTACTGGTCTGGAACGACAGCGGCGACCTGTCAGAAGCGTTTATCGTATTCCGGCCAAACGGCGGCTCAAACATACGGAATGAGCTGGGTGCTGAGTATTACGTGATGGTTGACGTGATAGGCTCAAAAGGCAGCAACGGCGCGGCAGATAGTGCGGTTCAGGCCATTATTCAGCGCATCCAGGATAATCCGCTACCCAATGACTGTATCGGCTACATCGAAAACTTCGGCGGGATACCCGCTCCCGTACTAACCGCCGAAGGCCGCCTGGTTTACCGGCTTCAGTTTGCAATCAAATACGGCGAATAGCCGAAAATCCAAAGAGGAATGAACTATGGCAATTTGCCAAACCGACAACTCCAAGTTGTTCGGTCGCGCGATCGTGCTTGAAGTTGCCGATGGCTGCGCCGACACCGTCCCGCAGGAATCAGAGTGGAAAGCTCTGGCAGCCGGAACAAGTAAAGGTTTCGACTTCTCACCTAATAGCGTCACGTCTGACGCCGACGACACTAAAGGTTATGTCGAAAACATCGTGACCAATGCCGATTTCACTATCTCGTTTGAAGGTGAGGTTCGCCGGAATGACAAGCTCGACCAGTACGGTGTTGGTCGCCTGATTAAGTATTTCAACACCGAAATTCAAGCAGCCCGCCAGCCTACATTGTGGGTGCGCATGGAGTTCGGCCCGGTCACGTTCACTGGCTACATGCTGATCAACGCACTTAGCTCGGACGGCGGAACTAACGACATCATCACGTTCTCCACTGAGTTCAAAGTGGCGGCAGCTGACACTATTCAGGTTGTGGATACCGATGACACGGTGCCAGCTACTGGCGTAACCGTGACTCCGGCCACCTCATCTATCGCAGTCGGTGCGACCCGCCAGTTAACGGCAGCTGTGGCACCGGCTGACGCAACGGATAAATCAGGCACATGGAAAACTTCGGACGCGAGCAAAGCGACTGTGAGCTCTACCGGCCTGGTCACGGGCGTGGCTGCTGGTTCAACTAATGTGACGTTTACCACGAACGACGGTGCATACATTGGCACCACGGCGGTTACGGTCACTGCTGCTTAATTGTCATTTCAGGGGCTCTCCTCGGATGGCCCCGAAAATGTCTGTTATCGGATTAACTTATGACACCACAGAAAGAGATCGGCGAATGCCTGATAAGCCACGGCGAAAATGATTACTTTTTCCGGCCTTCATTTGAAGCTATGTCGCGTATTGGAGAGCCGGACGAGATAGTTAAGGCATTTTATGATCTGCATAACGATGAGGTCACACCGCTTCTTCAGCGTGCTCTGGCGGCATACGGCAAGATACCGTCCTGGCTGATGGATTATGTGAATCGCAAGCAGGTAGCCAAGCCAGCCATGATGGCCGCCATTTCAGTGCTAACAGCCTGCTGCGAACGTGACCCGGCGTCGTTGACCGGCGAGATTATCCCGGGACGTTCTGGGCGGTGGGCATTCGTTTATCGCAAAGGGGCGATGCCTCCTGGTGACATGGTGCTGATCGCTCAGTCGCTCATAACCCACGGCATTATCGGCAAAGCAAAGGTGCGCCAGCTACAGCGTCACGAAAGTGGCCAGTCTACTACGGAGTTCCGTGCTTTCGACTATATCAGCGCCGCCCGTAACCACTTCAACATGAGCCGCACCGACGCTGAGCAGCTAACAATGACCGAGTTTCAGATGCTGCTGGCAGCCAAATATCCGGATCAGAAGGGCTTCACGCGTGAGGAATACGATGCGGTTGCAGATGCCTACCTTGCTAAAAAATCGAGAAAAATAAGTACTGTTTAAATTTACACTGATTTTTTGATCAGATTGATAAAATTAATTACTGGATATTAAATAGCATAATAATATTTTATATAGAGAAATTATTGTGCTTTCCACATTAGAACGTTGGGTTTCTTTTTACGAGTTCAAAGTTAAACCTAGCCACGATGAAGCTCCTTTTTTACCTTTCGCTGACGTCGTGCAAAAGATGCAATCGCTTTATAATCAAGGTAATGCATTCAAAATGTCTAACAATGACACAAGAGCAATGCGCATATCTGATATGAATTTTAATCAAGCAGACAATTGTGTCACATTGCTCGTCCAATTGTGCGACACAAGAATGGCTGACCCTGTTTTCGGTGATCTTAATAGTGGAGCATTAAGGGAAGAGCCAAAGCTAGCAGGTGAAGGCATTGCCGTATCGGCTCACTTCTTGATCAGCTGCAATCCTACTCATAATTCAGCCGATCATTACAAGGCTTTGGTAGAGTGCGTGCCAGGAATTACTAAGAGTTCAATAGAGCCTTTCTTAAATTATATTTTTAGGAAATCCTATTATAATGAAGAGTTTACTAGCCCCTTAAGCGGTAGCGTCTATAAACTAAGGCCAGTTCTGGACTTGTTTTCACATGCCTCTGAAACCTTAGAAGAGAGTTTGCTTGGGTCAAGGTTGCAAGGAGTACGGTTAGTTAGCACGTCAAAACAAGAAAGCATGGATAAAAACCCATATACTGACATGGTTGAGAAGGCCATAAAGCTAAAAATAGTTAAACAGCCGGGTGTTACTGGCAGGAAGAGACTTCTAGCTTCACTTCGCGGTAGAGCAGTAAGAGAAGGTTACAACAAGTTAGTAATCAGCTATTCAAAAGATGGAAAACAGACCAGCGTCGACCTAGATGTCAGAGAAGATGCTGCTACAAAATTGTTCACGAAAATGGAAAAAATCATCCTTCCTGATGGGATTAAACAGTGTGAGCCATCAATCCATGGGGATATGGAAGCTAGAATGAAAAGGATGCTTTAGGATCTTGCTAAGGAGTAAGTAATGAAGTTGCTTGCACCACTCAGGTATTTGAGTATCAGGCATGATGAAAAGAGGCGGTATGACCTCTGGTATCCACTCGCTGGCGCAACGGTGTTGACCCTAATCTACGCCTTACTAGAAGTGCCTTTCAGCTTGTTGGGCAAAAGTGGTTTAGTTCCACAGGTTAATGGTTTATTGCAGGTTTTGATCGGATTTTATATTGCGGCTCTAGCGGCAATTTCTACTTTTTCTAGTGCCACTATTGATGAAAAGATGGCAGGTACACCGCCTGTTATTAAAGAAATGTATAGAGGAAACTTGATTAATGTACCTCTAGCCAGACGTAGATTTCTGTGCTTCTTATTCGGATATTTGGCCTTAGTAAGCTTTGTCGTCTTTGCTTGCGGCGTTCTTGCCTCACTGTTTACTAAACCAGCCGTTGACTTCATCACCGGTATTCCAGTGAATTATGCATTGCCAACTTTAAAGGTGATTTTTCTGTTTTGTTATTCTTTTGTGCTTTTCAATTTAACTACAACCACATTGCTGGGTCTTTACTACCTTTCTGTAAGGATACACCAGCCTAATGATTAGGCGTTCTAGGATGGCGTGTGCTTTTACATCACCTTGCTGCCACACCATGCTAGGATTAACCCCATCATTTACGTTTGGGGATAAGGATATGAAGAAAGCATTATTTGCGTTATTGATTGGGTTTTCATCAGCGGTGGTTACAGGTTGTATGCCTAAGGTCGACCCTGTTGATTACAATCAAAGATCACTTCAGCTTGCATTAGGCATGTCAAAATCTGACGTCATGCAGATAATGGGCGCGCCGCGTAGAACAGATGTTAATCAAGAAAGAGAGCGTTGGATATATTGGAATAAAATTGCATATGGCTACGCTATCGTTGATAACGAACAGATGGCAACCGACCGGCTAACTGTCACGTTTGTTAGTGGAAAAGTTACCAAATGGGGCCAGCAAACTTTGACAGATGACATTATGGAGTCAACCCAAAAAACAGCTCAAGCATATGCAGATGCTGCGAAAAAGTAAGCTATCAAAATTAGAGATAGCATGAATTTAATAACCTCGCTCCGGCGGGGTTTTTTTATGCCTGGAGAAAAGTGAATGGCGAGCGATAATCAGGTTGGAAGCCTTGTTTATGAGGTAGAAATGAACGTGGCGCGGCTGCTTGATGGTCAACGTCAGGTTAACGATCGCCTCGATAAAATGGAAAGTGGATTTGAAAGGACCGGCAAGGCTGTCGATAGCGCTGAAAAATCATTTTCTTCACTTAGCCGGGTAGCCGTAGCGTTATCTGCCGCAATCTCAGTAACTCAGGTTGCTGAGTATGGTAATGCATGGGTAACGGTCAACAATAAGCTTGCCAACTCATTACGCGCAACTGAACAACTGGCTGATGTAACACAGCGCGTCTTTGATATATCCCAGGACACCCGTTCCAGCCTTGAGGCGACTGCAACCCTTTACGGCAGGCTTGAGCGTTCTACAAGAGCGGCAGGAACAAGCACTGCTGATTTGATAAAGCTTACTACGACGATCAACAAAGGACTTGCAGTATCCGGGGCAACAACGGAGGAAGCCAGCTCGACCATGACGCAGCTTTCTCAGGCACTGGCGTCAGGCGTCCTGCGTGGTGAAGAGTTCAACTCCATCTCAGAAAACGGTAGCAGGCTAGCCGTTGCGCTGGCTGATTCACTTGGCGTGACTATTGGACAGCTTCGCGGGATGGCTGCCCAAGGTAAGTTAACCACAGAGGTTGTGGTTAACGGGCTGCTGAAACAAAGTGATGCCATTGCGAAAGAGTTCAGTAATACAGCGTTGACTATGGGTCAGGCGTTTACGGTTGCCACTAACAACATCACTAAATTCGTCGGAGAAAGCTCAAGCGTACAATCGACGATTAATGTGTTTAACAGCGGCGTTATTTCCCTCAGTGAAAACCTGAACGCGGTTTCCGGCGTTGTTACTGTTCTGGCCGGTATTATGGGAAGCCGATTTGTTGGTGCTCTGACGATGGCTACGGCAGCAAAAATAAGTGCTGTGGCCGCGTCAAGACAACAGACCATTGCAGAAAATCAGGCGGCACAGGCGGCGCTGTCTTCGGCGGCAGCCACCACCCGGCGATCTTTTGCAGACAAGGAAGCTGCAATTTCGGCTATGAATTTGGCCCAGGCAGAATATAACGTTGCGAGAGGAAGTTCGGCAGAAGGTTTGGCGCTCGATAACCTGACTGCTAAGAAGTCAGCATCTCGCCTGGCTTCGCTTTCACTAGCCGAGGCTGAATTAGCTCAGGCCGCTGCAACAACCAGAGCGGCTGCAGCTTCAAGCGCCGCCTCTACAGGGATGGCCACACTACGTGGCGCACTGGCACTTGTCGGTGGTCCGGCAGGTGCCGCGATGCTGGCTGGGGCAGCAATATTCTATTTCTACCAAAAGGCTCAGCAGGCAAAGCAGGAAAGCATTGATTTTGCCGACAAGCTGGATGGCGTTATTTCCAAAATGAAGGAGATGAGCCAGACGCAATTGGGAGCAGAAATTGCCAAAGCTGAGCAATCGATTATTGATCAGAAAGATGCCATCACAGGACTGCGCGGCGAATTATCTGCGCTTGAAGAGAAAAAAACGTTTATTGAGCAGGCCGCAAGTATTCGCGGTGCCGCCGCTGTTGCTGAGGATTATCAGCAGGTGCAGCGAGACATAGCGATTCAGGCCGGAAAAGTTGACTCTGCAGAAGGCAAGCTCAGCCAGACAGTGAGCAAGACAGGGCTAATGCGTGCGCAACTTAATGGCACCCTGGCACAGGGAATAGACCTGCTGAAAAGGGATAGCGATCAGGCTGGTGTGGCTGCTGGGCTGATGAATCAATTTGGTAACGCTTTAGATTTTGCGAGCAAGGCGAAAGATAAATTTAACTCCACCAGTCTGCAGTTGCCGCGCAGTGACAAAGCTGATGCCTATAACAAAGACCTGGCTGATGAAAATACCTTGCTCGCTATTACTGATAAGCGATTGCGGGCAGTAACCAAAGCAAGAATGGAGGCAGCCGATAAGGGTGGCAATCAGAATCAGGTAAATGCTGCAGGACAACTGGCAGGCGCTCAGTATGATCTGCAACAGGCGGAGATAGCCCGTAATAAAGAAACCAAGGCTGGTATCGCAGAAGGGAAAAAAGCAGCAACTCAGGCTGAGAATATTGCTCAAAAACTGGCAAACCTTAAGCAGCAATCTGAGCTGGCCGGTGACTCTACACGCGAACTCAGTCGCGATCAGGCCATTCTGACTGCTCAGCAGTCGCTTGGTAGTGCGGCTACTCAGAGCGATATCAAGCTCGCTGGTCAATACGCTGCTGCAAAGTGGGACACAGGTAATGCCATTCGCGCTCAGGCTGCGGCTGAGAAGCTCCTTCCTGAAGCCAAAGAAAACGCCAGCTATAAGCAGGATGTTGCAGATCTTCAAACGGCGTTCTCAGCGAAAAAAATCAGTCAGCAGCAGTTCAATGCCACCTCTGAGAAGCTGGAGCAAGAGCATCAGGTAAACCTCGCTAAAATCAGAGCTGAAACCTCCGCTGGCATATCTCCCCTTCAGGATGCACAGGGCGCTATTGACCCGGTTCAGGCATTAGCGAACGAGAATGCCCGCAAGTTGGCTTTGATTCAGGAGTTTGAAACAGAGAAAAGTGCTATCACGGCTAATGGTCTGGCGCTGATGAATGCAGCCAATACTGAGTACGAGCAGGCTCGCATTGATGCAGCATGGAAGATTTGGGAGAACCAAAACCAGACGAACCAGCTTCTGGGTGGTGCTATTGACTCGCTGCAAGGTGGGGCGACGAATGCGATCACCGGGCTTATCAACGGTACGCAAAGCCTTCAGGAATCGCTGGCAAATATTGGGTCAACAATACTGAATAGCGTCGTCAGTGGCCTCGTAGAAATGGGGCTTCAGTACGTCAAAAACATGATCGTAGGTCAGGCAGCCGCCGCCGCGGCGCTTGCTGCAACTACAGCGCAAGCTACAGCGGCTGCGGCGGCTTGGGCACCAGCTGCAATCAGTGCTTCAATTGCAACACTCGGTTCAGCTTCGACTGTTGGGACGGCTGCTTACAGCACAGCCCTGACGGCATCAAGCGGCTTGGCTATCGCAGGTGCTCGCAAGAATGGTGGACCAGTAACTGCTGGCTCAATGTATCAGGTTGGTGAGAACGGCATGCCGGAGATTTACCAGGCCAGCACCGGCAAGCAGTACATGATCCCCGGAGATAACGGGAAGGTGATCAGCAATAAGGATTTGTCAGGCTCTGCTGGTGGTGGCTCGGTGATACAGCAGGAGGTCAATTTTCATATAACTACCACTGGCGGAATTGACAACGCCACCATGCAAAAAATGGCAGCCATGATGAAAACCGTTAGCCTGAATACCATCAAAGACCAGCAGCGCCCCAGAGGGTTATTAAGCAAAGGGTAAAGCATAAATCCATTCTTTCATTGAGAGTAGATATTCACTTTTTCTTTGATAGATGCGCTTCAGCCTCGACCATCAGAACTCGAGCAAGATTGAGGGCTGCCATAAATTCTGGAGATTGCTCATCTTTATAAGGAGCAGCATCAGTGTAGGCCGGAATGGCGGTCAGCCCTACCTTTGGATGCTCTTTTTCATCTAGAGCATCCTGTAATATTTGTACTATTTCTGAATTCATTGACCTGCCGTTTGCTTTGGCGCGCTCAGCTATGGCATCACGCATCCCAGCCGGCAACCTCACGTTGAATCTATCCATCTCTTGGCTTGGGTAATTGCTCATATCTTTACCAAAAAAGTAGGTCATAAGACGTATAGGTTGATAGTAGCACCTACTTGACACCATCTAAAATAGTGGTAAATTGGTTCTAGTACCAAGTTGACATCATTAGGGGGGTGACACAATGCAAGATGTACTTTATACCGGACGTAAAAATGAAGTTTTCAATCTGCGCCTACCGGAGCGCATGAAGGAAGATATCCGCCGCATGGCTGAGATGGATGGCATTTCGATTAACTCGGCGATCGTGCAGCGACTGGCTAAGAGCCTGCGTGAGGAAAGAGTGAATGGTCAGTAAAAACGACGAAGCCCCAACTGCGCTAACAGTCAGGGCCTCTAATTTGTCAGTCAACTTTTGCGAGAAAACTAACATGAACATTGTAGCTAAATCAGATCTCAACTTCCACGGCATTCAACTTCAACCAGTCGCAAATCTGAACGATGTATGGCTGACATCAGCGGATATTGCTCATGCACTGCAGTATAAAAATGCCAAGTCCATTACCAACCTGTTTAACCAGAACTCTGATGAATTCAGCAATGAGATGACTCAGGTCATTGAATCAGTGACCACAGGAAACTACAGGAAGAAAGTGCGCGTTTTCTCCCTTCGCGGTGCTCACCTCATCGCAATGTTCGCCCGCACCTCGGTAGCAAAAGAGTTTCGCCGTTGGGTGCTAAATATTCTGGATCGCGAAGTAGCTGTCAATGTGCCAGCGGCTAACGTGCCAAGCGAGCGTGAGCGTCATGCTTATAACGTTGACGCTCTGGCCCATCACTATCAGGTGATGTATGAGGCATGGAAAAGCCAGATTGAGCCAGCGCTGCGCGCCATTGAGTCACCATTGGCGGGACACCTGTGCGACCGGTTTCAGGATGGAAAAGTCTTTATGAGTTATGTGAAGCAGGGTGCGGAGAAGCAACTGCTGGAAGGCGAAGAGGCAAGGATTCGGTGAAGCCCAAAAAGAAAAACCGCCAATGTGGAGTTGGCGGTTATCAGGTGTCAAATCAAACTTCGAGGTTTAAATGACTGGATTTAATTTATCAAATAGCTTTGGCTCTGTCACTGAAAAAACTATCGACTCCCAAGAGTTGCTGTCGCTGGTTAATCAAGCCCGCACTTCCTGTGATGAGAAAGCAGTGCGTAACAATGTCTTCATTGAGCGCATAAAGGATGAACTTGACGGTGAGACCTACAAAATTTTTGTAGGTCAGAAAAACGGCGCGGAAATTGAAGTTGCAGAAATGACCATAAAGCAGGCGATTCGCGTGGCAGCCCGTGAGTCTAAGGCTGTTCGCCGTGCATTGGTCGATAAGCTGGAAGCTATGCAGCAGGCGCATATCGAGAAGAATAAATCAGGTAGTGGACTCGTTGAGTATCGTTTAGCAAAGGCAGAGCAACTCAAAGCGCAGGCATTGGAGAAGAACATCGCATCAGCGCGTGACCTGATGAACATGTTCCCTCGCTTAGGTGATGCAGCCAATCAGGTTATCGTGGCCACGTTGGTAAACCCGCTTCTCGGTGTTGAAGTAGTTCCACTCCCTGCGATTGAAGAGCACTACCATACGGCAGGTGAGGTTGGCGCAATGATCGGCGTTAGTTCTCAAAAGATTGGTCGCGTAGCTAATGCCAACAACCTCAAAACGGACAAGCATGGAAAGTTCTTCTTGGACAAATCCCGGCACTCCGATAAGCAGGTCGAAGCGTTCCGCTATAACGCAGAGGGCATCAAAGCATTGAAGCATTTAATTCATGGTGTTGATGTTGCCTAAATTGAAACACCCATAACGACCCGCTACGGCGGGTTTTTATTTGGAGTACCTATGCCAGAAACTTTCACATGGAGCCCACAAAAGGGCTTCACGGTTAGCCGTGCGCCAAACGTGTCTGTCGTGAAGCTCGGCGACGGCTACGAGCAGCGCCAGGCCCGCGGCATTAATCCGCTGATGGATAGTTATTCGCTGACGTTTATCGGCTATGACGATACAAAGTGTGTACGACCTAACGCGGCGAAACAGGCCGAAGCGTTCCTAAAATCGAGGATGGCAGTGGAGTCATTCTACTGGTCATCCTCCGACACCGGTACGCAGGCGCTGTTTGTATGCCGATCCTGGTCTATGAAGAAAACAGGCGGTCAGTACGAACTGACAGCAACATTTGAGCAGGTGCCACGATAATCACGGAGAAAAAAATGAAGGTAATTATTTTTGCAAAAGGTACAGAAATATGGGCGCGAGATACTCTGTCAAAGGAAAACCGCCTATCACTAAGCTTTTTAAAGGACGGCACACAGCAGCAAATCATTGCCGCCCTTGAAGAATCACTTACACAGGCGAGAGCCCAAAAGGATTTATCCTATGATGTTGATGGAGTAGCGAATATTAGCCCTGTGACCAGCGGGTAAAGCTAAAACCACATTCCAGTAACCGGTACTCGGAACTGTTATGTTTGCCGGTAGCATTTTATAAAACCCCCCATAATAGCGGCAACTCCTGCCACTTTTATAATTGGAGTAATTTGTATCGTCCATAACCAACACATTTATTTGATGAGAACACTGAACGGAGACAGTGCTTCCGCCGTCCATGTATTCTCTACTGTGTATATGTGACATGCATTATTCCTTTGAGAGGTAATCAGCCATTCCTCATTGCTGTGTGCGCCCATGCCCCGAACATGGACGGGCTGAATACTCAACATATCCTTAACGGTCTATCAGCGAAATCCTGATATTCGATCAGTAACTAACCAGCGGTCGCCATAGTGTGGCCTTTTTTTATGAGCTGAATATGAGAGATATCCCAGCAGAACTAATCATCGAAAGCACCGATGCTGGCGTAGGCGCGATGCTCGACTTGTTCGAAGTCGATCTACAGGCGTTCGGCGGCGATGTCATCCGCTTCCATGCAGGCACGAACGGCTATTACGGTAACGTCATCTGGCAGGGCCGACAGTACTCAGCCTATCCAATCGCGGTTGAAGGTTTTGAAACCAAGTCAGAGGGAACCTATTCTCGCCCGACGATGAAGGTGGCGAACATCTCGGGCCTGATTACCGGCATCAACCACGATTTTGATGATGCGCTTGGTGCGGTAGTAACGCGCCGGCAGGTGCTTGTAAAGCATCTTGATGCGGTCAACTTCCCGAACGGTAACGCCGATGCTGATCCGACGATGGAAGCCGTGTCCCGCTACGTCATTGAAGAAATGGCAGAAGAGACGTTCGAGACGGTGACATATAACCTGGCCACGCCGGTTGACTGCGACAACGCCATTATCCCGGCGCGTACCATTCTGGCTGATGTATGCCAGTGGGTTTATCGCGGCGACGGCTGCGGCTATTCCGGCCCGGCGGTAGCGGACGAGAAAGACAATCCGACCTCTGACCTGTCAAAAGACAAATGCTCAAAGCACCTGCGCGGCTGCGAGTTCCGCTATCCGAAGCCTAACCCGAAGCCGTTCGGCGGTTTCCCCGGATCTAGCAAGGTGTCCTGATGAGCATAGAACAAGAATGCCTGGAGTTTGCCGCGGCATCTGTCGATGAAGTCTGCGGACTGATTATCGATGGCGAACGCCTGATGCGATGCAGAAATACGCATCCTGAGCCGGATCGGCATTTTCGGATAAGTGATGATGACTGGTTAGAAGCAGAAGCGGCGGGAGAAATCACCGCCGTTTTTCATTCTCACCCAATGGATAAATTGGTGCTTTCCGGTGCTGACCGGCAGGCGCAGAGCGCTACTGGTGTTGACTGGTGGCTAGCCAGCGGCGGCAGGATCCGTAAATTTCGACCTGTCCCACATCTGCTTGGCCGCAGCTTTGAGCACGGCGTTACTGATTGCTACACGCTTTTCAGGGATGCATACCACCTTTGCGGTATCGATTTACCCGATTTCGAGCGCTCAAACGGCTGGTGGGTTCGAGGCGAGAACCTGTATCTCAACAACCTGGCGGCCAATGGCTTTCGTGAGATATCAGCGGCAGATATCCAGCCTGGCGACGTCATCATCCGGCGTGCGTTTCCTGAGTCTGACCCGTGCCACGCAATGATCTGGCTGGGCGATAACACTGTCCTGCATCATGAGCAGGCCGGACGCCTTAGCTGCCGCGAGCCTTACCGGCAAGCATACATAAAACTCACCCACTCCATATGGAGGCACGAGCAATGCTCAAATTTAGATTTGCGGGGAGTCTTCGACGACATTTCCGCCAGATCGCTTTAAACGTTGATACGCCTTCACAGGGGCTGCGCCTGTTGCTGGCCCAATGCCCGGCGTTCAAGCGCGACTTCTATCGCACACGGATCAGGATGCGTGTCGATGGCACTGACGTATCAAGCGACACCCTGGTGCTCCATATGGACAGGCATCTGCGGGACGGTGCAACGGTTCTTTTCGTGCCGATCGTAGAAGGCGCATTTGCAGCAGCCGGGTTTGCGGTGTGGGCGCTGGTAGCCGTAACGGTGGCCTCGGTAGCGTACTCGCTCTACATGACATCGCACATGAAGACGAAAACAAGCGCAGATTCGGCGCAATCCAACTCAATCACGAACAACTCATTTACCAGCGTGGATAACCGGATCGGCCAGGGGCGCCCGGTGCCACTTCTTCTCGGTGAGATGGTAGTGGGTTCTAACGTTATTTCCCTCGGTATCGACACTTCGAACAATCAGGATTGGTCGATCTCCATCAGCTAAGGTGACACATGAGCTCAGGCGGCGGCGGTGGCAGCACTGCAAAACTTCTCGACGATAACCTCAAATCAAAGCAGTTTCTTAAAGTTCTCGACCTGATCAGTGAAGGGCCAATTTACGGGCCGGTAGACCAGAGTCACCTTTCATCATTCATGCTGAACAAAACACCTGTCACTGACGCCTCCGGAAACGTGAGCATCAACGGCGTGAGTGTAGCCTGGCGGCCTGGCTCTGCTACACAGGCGCCAATAACCGGTTTTTCTGCTATCGAGTCAACGACCATCGTTAATGCTGCTGTAACGCAGAGCACGCCGCTTGTCAGGACGGTTACAGATACTGACGTGACGCGAGTGCGCATGAATATCGGCGTTTCTGGTTTGGTAGAGCAGGACTCGAAAGGAAACCAGAAGAACGCCTCGGTAACGATGGTGATTGAGACGCGCACCGGTAATAGCTCATGGCAGACGGCAAAAACGGTCACGATAACCGGTAAAATATCTGGCGAGTACCTGGAAGCGCACCTGATTGATGCTCCGGACACGAAGCCTTTTGATATCCGCCTGCGCCGCATAACTGCCGACAGCACAAGCGACCTGCTATCAAATGGCACCGTCTGGAACAGCTTTACTGAAATCACTGACGACAACCTGTCATACCCTTATGCGGCGGTGGCCGGCTGTGTTGTGGACCGTGACCAGTACACCGACACGCCGACTCGCACCTATCATCTGCGGGGGATAATTGTCGATGTGCCGGATAACTATGATCCGGTTGCTCGTACATATGGCGGTATCTGGCTGGGTGGTTTCAAGTCTGCCTGGACAAATAACCCCGCCTGGATTTTCCGCGCACTGGTGAAGAATACGCGGTACGGGCTGGCAAAGCGTGCCGGATACATCGACGTTGACGACGGCAGCCTGTACGTTCTGTCGCAGTTCTGCGATCAGCTGGTAGACGATGGTTATGGTGGCAAGGAACCACGCTTCACGCTCAACGCCTATGTCACTGAGCAAAAGAGCGCACGCGACCTGCTGGACGATATCGCCGGGATGTTCCGGGGCATTGCGCTTTGGGATGGCCTGCGTTTCTCCATCATGCTCGACAACCCAAAAGACCCTGTAGCACCGGTGACTAACGCCAATGTTGTTGACGGCTTTTTCACATACAGCTCAATGAAACGCAGCGAGCGATTTAACGCGGTTGTAGTTTCATGGACTGATCCGGATAACGGTTGGGAGCAGGTGAAGGAGTATGTTTCCGACGATGAGATGATTGACCGATACGGTTACAACGAAACGACGCTGGAAGCGTTCGGTTGTACATCGCGTGGCCAGGCGTTCCGCGCCGGTAAATGGCTATTGGAAACAGCTAAAAGAGAAATAAAGAAAGTTACATTCAAAATGGCGAGAGACGCGATCGCCTTTATGCCTGGCGACGTTATTGAGGTTGCGGACAATAACTACGCTGCGACTCGCCTCGGTGGCCGCATCATCTCCCACAGTGGCGCGGTTATTACCGTTGATGCCGATGTATCAGAGCAGGCCGGTGGCGGCGATACAATGTCCATTATGGGTTCTGATGGCAAGTTCATCAAACATCAAATTGCCAGCGTCAATGGCAAAGTGATCACGCTCCGCAGCACGCCCGCCTGGGTAAAAAACGGTACGATATTCGTCATCTCAACCGGTTCTGTCGCGACTCGCCTTTTCCGTGTGATGGGCGTATCAGAGGATGATAACAATTCGGTTTACTCCATCTCCGCAACGCTGTACGACCCGAACAAACAGGCGATAGTAGACGAGGGCGCTGTTTTCGATATCCCGAACGATACACTCAACGGGTATCGCGTCCCGAACATCGAAAACCTGCGGATCATCAACACCAACAGCGAGACTGTTCAGATAACAGCGACGTGGGAAACAGCCACGCTAACGAAAAAAATTGTGTTCGAGCTGTATGTTTATAACGATGTAGGTGCCGTGGTTGCGCAGTATGAAACCGACCAGTTCCGTTATGATTTTTACGGATTGGATGCTGGCAGTTATACACTTGGCGTGCGTGGACGCAATGAGAATGGCATGAAAGGCGCGGAGACACAGGTAAGCCTGGTGATAGGCGCACCCGGTGCACCAACATTCATCCAGTGGACGCCCGGCATATTTTCAGCCGATATCGTGCCGGTTATGAGCGTAACGGCCACGACTGATACCTCGTTTGAATTCTGGTTCACCGGAGAAGTGCCGGCAGGCAGCATCGGTAACGTCGAGAGCGAGGCGCAATTCCTCGGCAGAGCCTCGCAATGGACATTGCACGGGCTAAAGGCCGACAAAACGTATTACATGTATGTTCGCACCAAAAATGCGTTTGGTGTTTCTCCTTTCGTTGAGGTTAGCGGGCAGGCATCGGCTGATATCCCTGGCATGATTGATTATATTGATGAGCAAATCAGGAAATCAGAGACGTTTGAGCGCCTGAGCGGGCAAATCGACACGAATATTGAAGGTATGCTGCAAAATGCTCTCGACAATAACTCATCAGTCGATCACCAGTTTCAGCAATATGGAGAGGTGAGAGCCGATATTCTGACCGTGCGCACGACCATTGCTGATGTTAATAAAGCAATGGCGGAGCAGAGTACGCTGGTGCAGGCGCAAATTGGCGATTTGACCTCTTCTGTAAATCAAAAATTGACGGCGACAGTTAATTCTGATGGCACCTCCAGTGCGTTTTATGATGTCGGCTTGCAAATCTTAAGGGGCGGCCAGTATTACAAGACCGGCATGGCGATGGGAATTGAGCCGTCAGGAAGCGGCTATAAATCGACAGTTGCTTTCAGTGCGGATCAATTTGGTATCTATTCGGGTAATACCCCGGGCAGCTATCAGCTGGCTTTTGCGACTGTAAATGGACAAGTGTTTATCAACGACGCTTTCATAAACTATGCGTCAATAACTCTCGCTAAAATTGGATCATGGTATTCGGCAAATTACGTGGCGGGACAAACCGGGACAATCATGAAATCAGACGGGACTTTCGAAATGAACGGCGCGGTCGCGGGGCAAGGAAGGTTAAGAGTTACAAACAATCGTATTATTTCCTACGATGAAAATAATAATGCTGTAGCAGTGATGGGACAGCGATTATGAGCATGGGATTTCAGGCTTTTATAAAAGGAACGTCACTTGACGTCCTTAATGCTATGTCATATAACTTTGTTGCAGATGTTATTGATGTTTCTGGCTCTGGCAGCAAAACATATTCGCTTCCCGGCTTTACCCTTTCTGCGGCCTTGATGAATACGTTTTCCGCAGCTGGAACGGACTCACGCAGCTATTCAGTATCTGTAAACGGGCAGGCGGTGTCATGGAATGTAGCCAATCCGTGCAAAATGATGGTTACTGCCACGCCCGTTTCTGGTGCTGGCAGCAATCTTTATTTCGGCTTCACGCTTTATGACTACAGCACGAATCCGCCCACCTTCAAAATAGCACCTGACTTTACTCCCTATAACCTGGCTCAGGTGATTGACCTGACGCCGGGGTACGGACAAATCCTGCAAACAAATGTACCTGCATCCGTGCCGATGATCGCCTTTCATCGTGACCTGAATGGAGGTTATGACCATGTCTGGTGGGAAGAAGTAAATCAGAACGGGTACTGGTCATTGAAATTCAGGGGTAACACAGGTCTGAATGCAATGCAGACATGTAGAATTTACTTGTTTGCAAAGATGATGGTTAACGCACCGAGCTGGGGCTTCTTCCTTTACCGGCAAGGTCAGCTGGTCTGGCATAACAACTGCCTGCCGTTAAAAATGTCCATTTTAAACGGGGGAACCACGACATCATCTGTACCTCTTGCTTCGACAAACGGTGTGACTTCCTGTGTCTTCCAAATGAACGATCCGGCATTCCCCGGAAACGGAATACAGTGGTTTGAGTGCGCCAGCGGTGGGGTGAATTCTGCAGGTAACTATGCTGTAACGGCCAATGACCGCTATCAGCAAAATCAGGTAACCGGCAGCTCGCGCCCAGCAACTTGGGTGGCAGGAACTATCGGTTATATTGAATGCAATGTTTACGACGCTTATTACAGACAGGCGCTGGGCTTATAGCTTGTCACATTCTGACGTGTCTACGAACTGTGATTTATCCGTCCATGTATAAAAAGGATATCCGGCCATATAACGGGAGTCCTCTTTTTTAAAGACGGCAATGTCATAAACATGATTGGTGATATTTGCTTTGTTATAGCAAATCGGAGGCGAGCCGGAAACGCATCCAGAAAGTGAACATAGGCTGATAATGATAGTGATAATCTTTTTCATCTAATTTCCTTTTGTTTGGAGGTATTTAATAACATTTATTTTCTCTTTAAAGCAAAGATTAAACCATTAATTTAGTGCCATATCGGCTAATTGGCTTAAGATACCCATCTATATTTTCGGCCGACACCACGCGGCGAACCTGGTTATACAAGGAGAAAACTATGGCGGCAGGAACTATTGCATTAACGAACAACTCTACAGCGGTATCGGGAACCGGAACCGGATTTAAATCAAACCTGAATGCGAATGATTTTATTGTCGTGGTGGTCGGCGGGGTTACGTATACACTAGGTGTCAAATCAATCGAATCAGATACCGCCTTGACGCTTAACGCAGCATACACTGGCCCTACAGCATCCGGCGCGGCGTGGTCGGCGGTTGCAAATCAGACGCTTGTAGGCATTACAGCTCAAATAGCTGCGGATACAGCGCGCGCCATTCGAGGGCTGAATCTTGATAAGGCCAACTGGCAGCAGGTTTACAGCGGTACCGGCAATGTCACCGTCAAACTACCAGACGGGAGCACATACAGCGGCCCATCGTGGAATTCAATTACTAACCTGATTGCCGGCAAAGCAGATTTGACGAACGGTGCGGTCGCTATTTCGCAGGGCGGCACCGGGGCAAAAACTAAAGCTGATGCGTTAGTTGCCCTGGGTATTGGAGCTACAGACACGCCTACATTTGGCGGAGTTAATATTAAAGCTGCCGCTCCATCTATGAATTTCTTATACAACAACAGCACCTCAACTACATCAAGGTTCGTTCAATATGATGCGAGTAATGTCGCATTGCTTGGCGCTAACTTCAGAGCACCTAAATATTTAATAGGTGATGGCGCAAATGGCGCACTCGAATTTACTCCTGATTCTACCCTCAGCACTATCACAATGAGCGGCGCTCCAGTTCTCTTTAAGAACGGCATTGCAGGGGCTGGATCAAATGGTGTGAAAGTAAACAACTACTGGAACATGCTTTATAACGGCACACTGAACTGGTTCATTAACAACAACAATGTCGGGTACGTTTCAGTTACGACGTCTGACAGAAATCTCAAGAAAGATATCGATTATGACATCGACTACGCAGACGATCTTAAAAAAATAATGTCAGTAAAACCGGCGGCGTTTGTCTGGGATGACGGTCGCGAAGACAAGAGCATAAAGCGCGGTTTTATAGCGCAAGACTTGTATGAAGTCGCTGATGACATGGCGCTCAAGCCTCTGGACATCTGGGGTGTTGAAATGCTGCCGCTGCTGAGTAGGCTGGTAGGTGCCGTCAAAGCCCAACAGGAAATTATCGACAACCAGTCAACAGAAATTAACGAGTTGAAAGCCCGCATGAAAGCCATCGACGGACTCGACGCCTGACCATTCAGCCAGTTGCCATGCTGCCCAGGTCTGAACTACTGTATATAAAAACAGTAAATAAAGGAGGGCATATGGCACGCTATGACGATATCGGGACGGCATACAGAGAAAGCATCAAAATAAGCCCACAGGGCCGCCGCACGGTCACTACAGTGGATTTTGTACAGAACCTGGCAAAGTACAATCATATCTGGACGCTGCGCCAAGCTAATGAGTGGATAGAAATCTACCAGTGCAGCTTTAAGGACGTATCGACTGAAGAGGGCGACCGCCGGACTTTTCAGCTGTTCAATCCCAACAACGGGGACTTTTGATGGGCTTCCAGTCACCGGCGCAGGACTACGTTGAGTCACGCATCGATTTGAACAATCTGTTCATCCTGCATCCATCCGCGACCTTCCTCATTGAGCGCGGCAATCTGAGCTATGTTGTAGACTCGTCTCTGAATCCGGCACCAGGCGATGAGGTTTGCTACGAGCTGTTCGGGGAGCAGGGGATCGGCAAGATGATGGGCCGGGCGATAATCACGCCGGACGGAGATGCGATTGAAGGTTCGGTGCTGGACGACCTGCTGATCCATGGCGTAGTCGTTCTGCAGGTGATGAAAGTGTGGGATGACCGGCTGCCATTTTGATGAGACAGATCTGGGACACGCAAAGGCTTGTGACCTTTTCCAAGCCTTTGCATGTTTTGTCATCATGGGACGTGTGAGCGCGGCAGGATGCGGTAATTTATTGATTTAAAGTATGAATTGTCGCTTCCGACATGCGGTGTTCCGGGTCAAGACGATCAATAGGCATCAGGTTCTCTCTTGTTATCACTTTAGTGGCCGATAGCCTGGCATAATGCCTGCGTGGTTGTCATCCCTCAGCATTCCTGTCGGCGGCAGGAGAATGCTATGCTGGCGCTCTGCCTTACTTTTTCTGCCTGGATTGATTATGCCCGCCATTGACGATCTTTTTCTGCGCCTGTCGCGCTCGCCGTTTCGGCAAAAATTCCATTTAGGCCACCGCGAATACCGCTATTGCCTGGACAAGGGCGAAGAGGAGATCGTCGCGCATGCTGCTGACTTTATTCGTGAGCGCCTTGCTCCCGCAGAGCCTGTTAATGACGGCAAGCAAACGCCGATGCGCGGTCATCCGGTATTTATTGCCCAGCATGCCACGGCCACCTGCTGTCGCGGCTGCCTGAGCAAATGGCACCAGATACCTGCGCACCAGCCGCTAACGGCAGCGCAGCAGGCGTGGGTTGTGCAGGCGATCCTGCACTGGCTGCGGCTGGAGATGCAGCGGCCGCAGCCTCCCGCGCCGCGCCGCAAAAAAGACCCGACAAAGGATAAACAGCTCAGGCTGCTGTAAGGCCCGTGGCGGGATGTGGCTATAAAAACGAAATATGCATTAACAAAGTTAATTGAATTGATAAAGGGAAAGGCTTGCGATTTTACCGGTAACATTCTAGTTTTGCTCTGGCAGGCAAACCCACTGGTAAAATAAGGGGTATTCGTATGCAATCTTCTAAGATTATTGTTTTAATTGAAAAAATAGCCATAGCCGTTTTTGCGGTTTTGCTGGTCTATTTTATCGCGACCGGCTTGCTTTCGGCGTCGGGCTGGGATCATAGCTGGCCTTACCCACACCGCTAAAGATGATTCTTTCACCAGGGAAAATAAAGCAGTGTTAATACTATAAGCGCCTCGCTACAGTGGCGCAGCCTCCTCCTTTTCTGACCCCCTTTCTTTGTGTCCGTTCGCGGCATAACATGCCTGATTCAGCTATAACCTTTTGATTTGTATTGGTTTGTATCCTTACGGTAATACTGCCATAATAGCCTGCTTTTTTTAACGGGCGGTGAGGATACGTGGTAAACGATTTTGCAGCAGACGGCGCGCTGGCGCAGGCCATTCCAGGCTTTAAGCCACGCGAACCTCAGCGCCTGATGGCGGAGGCGGTCACAACGGCCATCGATAACAAGCGCGAGCTGATAGTAGAAGCGGGCACCGGAACCGGCAAAACCTATGCCTACCTGGCACCGGCGCTGCGCTCGGGTAAAAAAGTCATTATTTCTACCGGATCTAAAGCGCTTCAGGATCAGCTTTACAGCCGCGATTTGCCTACGGTCGCCCGTGCATTAGCATTTAAAGGGAAACTGGCGCTGCTGAAAGGGCGCTCGAACTACCTCTGCCTGGAGCGGCTGGAGCAGCAGTCGATGGCGGGCGGCGAGCTGGCGGCGCAGGCGATGAGCGATCTGGTGCACCTGCGCGGCTGGTCGAGCGAAACGGTGGACGGTGATATCAGCACCTGCGGCGGCGTGGCGGAAGACAGCCCGGTCTGGCCGCTGGTCACCAGCACCAATGACAACTGCCTGGGCAGCGACTGTCCTCTCTATCAGGACTGTTTCGTGGTGAAAGCGCGCCGCAAAGCGATGGACGCGGATGTGGTGGTGGTGAACCATCATCTCTTTCTGGCCGATATGGTGGTAAAAGAGAGCGGTTTTGCGGAGCTGATCCCGGAGGCGGACGTGATGATCTTTGATGAAGCGCATCAGGTGCCGGATATCGCCAGCCAGTACTTCGGCCAGCAGCTTTCCAACAAGCAGCTGCTGGATCTCGCCAAAGACATCACCATCGCCTATCGCACCGAGGTGCGTGACGCCCAGCAGCTGCAAAAATCTGCAGATCGGCTGGCGCAAAGCGCGCAGGATTTCCGCCTGGCGCTGGGCGATCCCGGCTTTCGCGGCAATCTGCGGGAAGTCCTTAATAACGCCAATATTCAGCGCGCGCTGTTGCTGCTGGACGATGCGCTGGAGCTTTGTTATGACGTCGCGAAGCTGTCGCTGGGCCGTTCGGCGCTGCTGGATGCGGCCTTTGAACGGGCGGCGCTCTATCGCGGCAGGCTGAAGCGGCTGAAAGATGTCTCGCAGCCCGGTTTCAGCTACTGGTATGAGTGCAACAGCCGCCATTTTGTGCTGGCGCTGACGCCGCTGTCGGTATCGGATCGCTTCCGGGAAGTAATGGACGAGCGCCCAGCCAGCTGGATTTTCACCTCCGCCACGCTGGCGGTAAATGAGCAGATGACCCACTTTGTTGAAAGGCTGGGCGTCGCTGGCGCAGAAACGCTGATCCTTAATAGCCCGTTCGATTTCGCCAGCCAGGCGCTGCTGTGCGTGCCGCGCAATCTGCCTTCGCCCAATCAGCCCGGTGGCGCCAGACAGCTGGCGCGCATGTTGCTGCCGCTGATCGAGGCTAACAACGGCCGCTGCTTCTTCCTTTGTACCTCGCATCAGATGATGCGCGAGCTGGCCGAGCAGTTCCGCGCCATGCTGACGCTGCCCGTATTACTACAGGGAGAAACCAGCAAAGGCGAGCTGTTAAAACAGTTTATCGCGGCAGGCAACGCGGTGCTGGTGGCGACCAGTAGCTTCTGGGAAGGGGTGGACGTGCGCGGCGATGCGCTGTCGCTGGTCATTATCGACAAGCTGCCGTTTACCTCGCCTGACGATCCCTTGCTGAAAGCGCGCATGGAAGACTGTAAGCTGCGCGGCGGCGATCCGTTTGACGAGGTGCAGCTGCCGGACGCGGTTATCACGCTTAAACAGGGCGTCGGCCGCCTGATCCGCGACGTTGACGATCGCGGCGTGCTGGTGATCTGCGATAACCGCCTGGTGATGCGTCCCTACGGCGCGGTGTTTCTGAACAGCCTGCCGCCCACGCCGCGTACGCGGGATATTCAACAGGCGGTGGATTTCCTGCGGCCGCAGTAATTACCCGCGCAGTATGCTATGCTGCGCGCCGAAAATTTTGTCCCGCCTGAGGTAAAAATCCATGCGAATTTTAGCTATTGATACGGCCACCGAGGCCTGTTCGGTCGCGTTGCTGAATAATGGCAAGGTCACGGCGCATTTTGAGCTGTGCGCCCGCGAACATACGCAACGTATCCTGCCGCTGGTGCAGGCGCAGCTGCAACAAGAAGCGCTGACCCTGAACGAACTGGACGGACTGGCCTTCGGTAAAGGGCCGGGCAGCTTTACCGGCGTCCGTATCGGAACCGGCATCGCGCAGGGGCTGGCTTTGGGCGCGGCGCTGCCGTTAATCGGCGTGTCGACGCTGAAGACCATGGCGCAGAGCGCCTGGCGTTTACAGGGCGCCGATCGCGTGCTGGCCGCGATAGATGCGCGCATGGGCGAAGTGTACTGGGCGCAGTATCAGCGCGACGAGCAGGGCGTCTGGCAGGGAGAAGAGACCGAAGCGGTGCTCAAACCAGAGGACGCGTTGGCGCGTATGACGCAGCTGAACGGTAGCTGGGCGATGGTGGGAACCGGCTGGCAGGCGTATCCGCAGCTGAGCGCGGAGAGTACGCTGACCTTACAGGCGACCGAGGTAACGCTGCCCTGTGCGGAAGATATGATCCCGTTGGCGGCGCTTGAGCTGGCGGCAGGCAATACGGTGCTGCCGGAAGAGGCGGAACCGACCTACCTGCGCAACGAAGTCACCTGGAAAAAGCTGCCGGGCAGGGAATAAGTCTGGCCAAGCCGCGCCTTAAGCTGCGTGAAACGAGCCGGGCAGAGAAAAACTCAGCAACTAATTGGCCCGAAAGGAGTCAAAGTGAGTAGTATCCCTGGAGAGTTTTTATGCGTAATAAACGGTTATTGCGGTCAGGTAGTTTGCTGTTAATTTCCCTGCTGCTGGCGGGCTGCGCCAGCGTGCCGGATTCCGTCAAAGGGCATTCGCCTACGCCGCAGCAGGATTTGGCGCGGGTGCTGAATGCGCCGCAGCTGTATGTCGGCCAGGAGTCGCGCTTTGGCGGCAAGGTGGTGAAGGTCACCAATCAGAACGGCTCGACCCGGCTGGAGATTGCCGCCATGCGGCTGGACGATTTTGCGCGTCCGCTGCTGGGCAGTCCGTCGATTGGCCGTATTTATGCGGATATCAACGGCTTTGTCGATCCTGTCGACCTCAATAATCAGATGGTGACGGTTGTCGGTACGATCAAAGGCACGGAAAAGGGCGAAATCGGCCAGGCGAGCTACCAGTTTGTCACGGTCGCCGTGACGGGCTATCAGCGCTGGCGCCTGACGCAGCAGGTTGTTTCACCGCAGCCGCCGATGGATCCCTGGATCTGGTATGGCCCGCCGCGCGGTCGCCATCGTGGCGGCTACTGGGGCCCGCCGCCGGGAATGATGTTCTATAATCCAGGGCCAGCGGAAGTGCAAACTATCCTGACCGAATAGCGCTCAGACCGAGCGTTACAGACCCGACGGCTGGTTTCCGGCCGTCGGGTTATTTTTTAGCTTCTCAAAACGAGAAGAAATTAGTGATATGCTTCGCAACCTCAAAACGGAACGGGCCAGCAAACTGGTACGCTGAGTTAATATAATGTTAACAGATGGAGCAGTTAAGAGGTTGTGATGACGACAACGTTGAGTTTCCGAGGTGTTTCCTTGAATAAGGTTTGGCTGAACCGCTACCCTGCAGATGTTCCCGCAGAAATCGATGCCGATCGTTATCCTTCCCTGATCGATCTTTTCGAACACGCCGCTAACCGTTATGCCGACAGGCCCGCCTTTATGAATATGGGCCAGGCGATGACCTATCGTAAACTGGAAGAGCGCAGCCGGGCTTTCGCCGCGTATCTCCAGCAGGGACTGGGACTGAAAAAGGGCGATCGCGTCGCGCTGATGATGCCCAACCTGTTGCAGTATCCGATTGCGCTGTTTGGCATTCTGCGCGCAGGCATGATTGTTGTTAACGTCAATCCACTCTATACGCCGCGCGAGCTGGAGCACCAGCTTAACGACAGCGGCGCCAGCGCCATCGTCATCGTGTCAAACTTCGCCCATACGCTGGAAAAAGTGGTGGCGAAAACGCAGCTTAAGCACGTGATCCTCACCCGGCTGGGCGACCAGCTTTCCCCGGCTAAGGGCACGCTGGTTAATTTTGTGGTGCGCTATATCAAGCGGATGGTGCCGAAATACTATCTGCCAGGCGCTATCTCCTTTCGTCGCGTGCTGCAAGAAGGCTACCGGATGCAGTATGTCCGGCCTGCGATCGTGAATGACGATCTGGCATTTTTGCAGTATACGGGCGGGACGACAGGCGTGGCGAAAGGGGCGATGCTGACCCATCGCAATATGCAGGCCAACCTGGAGCAGACCAAGGCGACCTATGGCTCGCTGCTGAAAGCGGGCGAAGAAACGGTAGTGACCGCCTTGCCGCTTTATCATATTTTTGCGCTGACGGTGAACTGCCTGCTGTTTATCGATCTGGGCGGGGCGAACCTGCTGATCACCAATCCGCGCGATATTCCGGGGCTGGTGAAAGAGCTGGGGAAAAACCGCTTTACCGCCATTACCGGTGTCAACACGCTTTTTAACGCGCTGTTGAACGACAAAGACTTCCAGCAGCTGGATTTTTCCAGCCTGTCGCTGTCGGCGGGCGGCGGCATGGCCGTGCAGAAAGCCGTTGCCGAACGCTGGGAGAAACTTACCGGTCATTATCTGCTGGAAGGTTATGGCCTGACGGAGTGTTCGCCGCTGGTTTCGGTGAATCCTTACGATATCCGTTACCACAGCGGCAGCATCGGCCTGCCGGTGCCGTCGACCGATATCCGCATCGTGGACGGCGAGGGTAACGAGGTGGCGCCGGGCGAACCGGGCGAGCTTTGCATTAAAGGGCCGCAGGTTATGCCGGGTTACTGGAACCATCCGCAGGCCACCGGCGAGGTGCTGAAAAACGGCTGGCTGCACAGCGGCGACATTGTTACCGTCGATGCGGAAGGATTTATTCGCATCGTCGATCGGAAAAAAGATATGATTCTGGTTTCCGGTTTTAACGTTTATCCTAATGAGATCGAAGATGTGGCTATGCTGCATCCCAAAGTGCGCGAGGCGGCGGCGGTAGGCGTTCCTGATACGGTAGCAGGCGAGACGGTGAAAATCTGCGTGGTAAAAAAAGACGCCTCGCTGACCAAAGAAGAGTTAATCGCCCACTGTAAGAAGCATCTGACCGGATATAAAATTCCTAAGATTGTCGAATTCCGCGACGAGCTGCCGAAAACCAACGTCGGCAAAATTTTGCGCCGCGAGCTGCGCGACGCGTCGGCAAAAACGACGCCGTAGTCAGGCGCACGCTAGTAACTTCTACGCCGGTTAAGCCGGCGTTTTTATTGAACCACACTGAGGCACATGAAGCCGCAGCGAGAGGATCACCTTGAATTACACCATGATAACCACCAACGAGGCGCTGGCCGAAGTGTGCCAGGCCGCCCGTCAGGTTCCCGCCGTGGCGCTGGACACCGAGTTTGTTCGCACCCGCACCTATTATCCCGGCCTTGGACTGATTCAGCTGTTTGACGGCGAGCGGGTTTCACTGATCGATCCGCTTCCCATCAGCGAATGGACGCCGTTTCGTGAGCTGCTCCTCGATCAAAACGTCATTAAATATCTGCACGCGGGCAGCGAGGATTTGGAAGTTTTCCTGCATGAGTATGGCGTGCTGCCGGAACCGATGATTGATACGCAAATCCTGGCTGCTTTCACCGGCCGGCCGCTCTCCTGCGGTTTTGCCACCATTGTGGAATCTTTTACCGGCATCGCGCTGGATAAGAGCGAATCGCGCACCGACTGGCTGGCGCGTCCGCTGACGGAAAAGCAGTGTCACTATGCCGCCGCGGACGTCTGGTATCTGCTGCCGATTGCGCAGAAACTGATGGCGGAAGCCGAAGCTGCCGGTCGGCTCGACGCCGCGCTGAACGAGTGTGGCCTGCTGTGTCAGCGTCGCCGTACCGTTGTGGTGCCGGAAGAGGCCTGGCGCGACATCGCCAATGCCTGGCAGCTGCGTCCTCGCCAGCTTGCCGCGCTGCGCCTGATGGCCGCATGGCGTCTGGAGCTGGCGCGTGAAAAAGACATGGCCGTGAATTTTGTGGTGCGGGAAGAGAACCTCTGGAAGGTGGCGCGGTATATGCCGGGTTCGCTGGGCGAACTGGATCACCTTGGCCTGGGCGGCCAGGAAATACGATTCCACGGCAAGGCGCTGGTGGCGATGGTGGCGCAGGCCAATGCGCTGCCGGAAAGCGAACTGCCAGAGCCGGTCGCTAACCTGATCGACAATCCCGCCTATAAAAAAGTCTTTAAAGCGCTGAAGGCACTAATGGCGGAAGCGGCGGAGAAAAACGGCGTCAGTCAGGAACTGCTGGCCTCGCGGCGGCAGATTAATCAGCTGCTGAACTGGCACTGGAAGCTGAAACCGATGGGGACGCCGGAGCTGCTCGACGGCTGGCGGGGCGATCTGCTGCGCGACGACATTCTGGCGTTGCTGGCAGACTACTAACGACGCGGGCTGCCCGCAGCCCTTTTCCCCTGCAAACAGGCAGGGGAAAGTCAGGCGTGGCAAAGGCTCATTTCGGGGTTTCTTCTGCCTCGGGCAGCGTCACGTTAAGCTCCAGAATGGAGATATCGTCATCTTTCTGATCCAGTTTAACGCTCAGCATTTCCGGATCGATCTTCACGTATTTGCAGATAACTTCCAGAATGTCTCTTTTCAGCTGCGGCAGATAGTGAGGCTCGGCGTCGCCCCTCCTGCGCTCCGCCACGATAATCTGCAGCCGTTCCTTGGCTATATTGGCTGTGCTTTTTTTACGGGATAAAAAGAAATCAAGTAAGGCCATGTTTTATCCCCCAAACAGGCGTTTCAGGAAACCCTTCTTCTCTTCTTCAATGAAGCGGAAGGGACGTTCTTCACCCAGAAGACGATCGACGGTATCGGCATAGGCTTTGCCCGCGTCGGAATCGATATCCAGAATGACCGGTTCGCCCTGGTTAGATGCGCGCAGCACGGACTGATCTTCAGGGATCACGCCCGCCAGCGGAATGCGCAGGATCTCCAGCACGTCTTCCATGCTCAGCATATCGCCGCGGCTAACGCGCCCCGGATTGTAACGGGTGAGCAGCAGATGTTCTTTAATCGGATCCTGACCGTTTTCCGCGCGGCGAGACTTGGAAGAGAGAATGCCGAGAATACGGTCGGAGTCGCGGACAGAGGAGACTTCCGGGTTGGTGGTGATAATGGCTTCGTCAGCGAAATAGAGCGCCATCAGCGCGCCGGTTTCAATACCCGCCGGTGAATCGCATACGATGAAATCAAACGCCATCGTGGCCAAATCGTTAAGCACTTTTTCCACGCCTTCGCGGGTCAGGGCATCTTTGTCACGCGTCTGCGAAGCAGGCAGGATAAACAGATTTTCAGTACGCTTATCTTTAATCAGCGCCTGGTTAAGCGTGGCGTCACCCTGGATGACGTTAACGAAATCGTAGACTACCCGGCGCTCACAGCCCATGATCAGGTCGAGATTTCGCAGACCGATATCAAAATCGATCACGACGGTTTTTTTACCTTTCTGGGCTAAACCGGTAGCGATGGCCGCGCTGGACGTGGTTTTGCCCACGCCTCCTTTACCCGATGTAACAACAATAATGCGTGCCATATAATAATTTTCCTTAAGAAAAGAAAGGGCTCGTGAGCCTGGCTCAGTTCAGTGTCTGTATAGTCAGGGCGCCATCTTTTAAGCAAAGACGTGACGCTTTTCCAAAAAATTCAGCAGGGATTTGGTCCATAATCCAGTACTCACCGGCAATGGACACTAACTCTGCGGATAAATTCGTGCAAAAAATCTGGCAGTCGCGATCGCCGCCGGCCCCGGCTAAGGCCCGGCCACGCATCATGCCATAGATATGGATATTGCCGTCGGCTATCAGTTCGGCACCCGCGCTGACGCTGCTGGTGACGATCAGGTCGCTGTTTTTCGCGTATATTTGCTGGCCAGAGCGAACGGGCGCGTTGATGACGCGCGTTCTGGCCGCCGGGATCTCAACGGGCTTAGCCGGTTCCGGCGCTTCAGGCGCGGGCTTTTGTTCTTTGCCTTCAGACAGCAGCGGCAGGCCGGCACGAACAATCATGCGCTTGAGCGCCTCGTCTTTGCAGCCGCTGACGCCGACAATATGCAGGCCGGTCGACGCGATAGCCTGCTGCATTTGCCGCCAGTTAACCTCGCTGTTTAAGGTGGAAACATTCAGCACAACCGGCGCGTTTTTCAGGAAAGCGGGAGCCTGGCTGACTTTATCCTGAAGCGCCTGGCGCACCACATCCGCATCGTGGTGATGTAAGTGAACTACAGACAGAGTAAAACTGCTGCCCTTTAACTCGATTGGCGTTTGTGACATCTGTCCCGCTCAGTCCTGTTATTTCAAATCCCGGCGAAATCTCCGTCAGAGTGACGGTTAATCGCGCCCGGACGATATTCCGAAGTTCAGCAAGCATGTTATAGTTACTGCTATATTCAGGCAAGCCACCGACCAGGTTAATTCGAGTAAAAAATATGTTTTGTGTGATCTACAGAAGTCCTAAACGTGACCAGACTTATCTTTATGTTGAAAAAAAAGACGATTTCTCGCGCGTGCCTGCTGAACTGCTTCAGGGATTTGGTAAACCCCAGCTGGCGATGGTCCTGCCGCTGGACGGCAGTAAACGCCTGGCCAATGCGGACCAGGCAAAAGTGAAAACGGCGCTGCTGGAGCAAGGTTATTATTTACAGGTGCCGCCGCCGATGGAAAGTCTGCTTAAGATGCATCTGGAAAAAGGTAAAAAAGATTAATTAGGAATCATCTGCAAGCTATTTTCCCACCGCTTTTCTTCCCGCCGGATATTATTGACGGCGGGAAGCACGTAAAAAGGGCCTTTTATGAAGCAACCTCTCTTCACCACGCTTATTTTTTCCCTGCTGCTGGCCGGCTGTGCCAGCAAGAACAGTAAAGCCCTTGAGAAAAAAAACGCCGCGCCGGCGCAGCAGAAAACCACGCTGGCCGCAACCGGGCGCGATCCGGCGGAGTTTCCCGCCTATGTCGAGGAGCTTAAGCGCCAGGCGCGGGAGCAGGGCATAGATGCCGCCACTATCGACACTGCCTTCAGCAATATTCATTTCGTCGACCGCGCTATTTCTGCCGACCGTAACCAGTTAGAAAAGAAAGTCACGCTGGACGACTATCTGACGCGCGTGCTGCCGGAATGGAAAAAGCAGCGTGCGCGCGAAAACTTCCAGCAGTATTTGCCGCAGCTGCAAACGGCCAGCCAGCGTTATGGCGTGCAGCCGGAATATATAGTGGCGCTTTGGGCGATGGAAAGCAGCTTCGGCAAAATCCAGGGAAAAGAAGAGATCGTCTCTGCGCTCTCTACGCTGGCTTTTGAAGGACGCCGCGAAGCCTTCTTCACCAAAGAGCTGATGGCGGCGCTGCGGATTATTCAGCAGCAGCATATCAGCGCGGCGCAGATGAAAGGCTCCTGGGCTGGCGCGATGGGGCAGAATCAGTTTATGCCTTCTTCTTTCCTGCGCTACGGCGCGGACGGCGACGGCGACGGGCAAATCGATATCTGGAATAACGTGGAGGATGTGTTTGCTTCTACGGCCAACTATCTGGCAACGGAAGGCTGGAAGCCCGGCGGGCGCTGGGGCCAGGAGGTGATCCTGCCGGTCGATTTTGCTAAAGCGCAGGCAGGGCTGAAAACCGACCAGGCGAAATCGGTTGGCGACTGGCAAAAACTGGGCGTACGCTTCAGCGATGATGCGCCGCTGCCGGATAATGCGCAGCGCAGCTGGATTATTTTGCCCGACGACGCGCCGGGCCGGGCCTTTATGGTTTACGACAACTTCCGCGTCATTATGCACTGGAACCGATCATATTATTTCGCCATCAGTATCGGCATGATGGCCGACGCCATTTCTCAACAGGATGTGGTCCACTGACCACTCACGCAAACAGGCAGGGGAACAGTATGTATCAGCATCATAACTGGCAGGGCGCTTTATTAGATTACCCGGTGAGCAAAGTGGTCTGCGTAGGCAGCAACTATGCAAAACATATTAAAGAGATGGGCAGCGCGACGCCTGCTGAGCCTGTCCTGTTTATCAAGCCGGAAACCGCGCTGTGCGATCTTCGTCAGCCGCTGTCGATCCCGAAAGATCTGGGCGCGGTGCATCATGAAGTTGAGCTGGCAGTGTTGATTGGCGCCACGCTGAAACAGGCAACGGAAGAGCACGTGGCGAAAGCTATTGCAGGCTACGGCGTGGCGCTGGATTTAACGCTGCGTGACGTGCAGGCCGGCTGTAAAAAAGCGGGACAGCCGTGGGAAAAAGCGAAAGGCTTCGACAATTCCTGCCCGGTTTCCGGTTTTATTGCCGCCAGCGAGCTGGGCGCCGATCCGCAGGATATCGAGCTAAAGCTGATCGTCAATGGCGAAGTGCGTCAGCAGGGTTCCACTGCGGATATGATCCATAAAATCCTGCCGCTGATTGCCTATATGAGTAAGTTCTTCACGCTGCGCGCGGGCGATATTATCCTGACCGGCACGCCTGAAGGCGTTGGCCCGATGTCCTCTGGCGATACGCTGGAAGTGTCGCTGGGCGGACGCGGCGTGGCGACGCGCGTGCTGTAAGACTTGCAACTCAGGCCCGAACTGTTTATAAGGTGCGGGCTTTTAACTAAACAGGACAGCAAAATGAGTGATACCCCTTTCTGGCAGCAAAAGACGCTGGAGCAAATGAGCGATGAGGAATGGGAATCCCTGTGCGACGGCTGTGGCCAGTGCTGTCTGAACAAGCTGCAGGATGCCGATACGGATGAAATCTACTTCACTAACGTCGCCTGCAATCAGCTGAATATTAAAACCTGCCAGTGCCGTAACTACGAACGCCGCTTTGAGCTGGAAGAAGACTGTATCAAGCTGACGCGCGATAACCTGCCGACGTTTTCCTGGCTGCCGCCGAGCTGTGCTTACCGGGTGCTGGCCGAAGGTAAGAATCTGCCCGTCTGGCATCCGTTGCGCAGCGGCAGCAAGGCGGCGATGCACGCGGCACGTATTTCTGTTCGCCATATTGCCGTGCGCGAAAGCGAAGTGCAGGACTGGGAAGATCACATCATCAATAAGCCGCGCTGGTACGGCAAGTAGATTGATTTGAAAGGTGTTTTTAACTAACTGGCGCTGCTCTGGAGCATGGGTGGGGCATCGCGAGTGAATTTGGCCTTTAAAAGGCCAGTCTGATCCACGCTGTTTTTGCTTATCTGTTTGATTGGCCGCACATGGCGAACATCATCTGTAACGGAGCGTGGTCCGCCTGCTGAGCGATGAAGTTGTGGGCTTCCGCGATTAGTTACCTCCCTCCTTTTATTCTTTTCCGTAGATTTTCCACTATCGTTTGCAGGAGCTCATTTTGATTAAAACTCCTTGTCTTATCAGCGCTATCCCCTGCGTTGTAAAGAAAAGCACCATGGCAAAACCATTTTCAACATTGAGGCGGTCTGCTGCATAGTGGATCGGTCGCAAGTTTATGAGACGAATAATTGCCTGAAGAGCAGTGGAATGGTTTGTTTACATCTCCATAATTATTGATTTACTTCATGAAATCTTAACATTCAATGGCGTTTACAGAGAAGGGCATGTTATATTTTCATCACACTTGATTATAACATGAGGTTTTGAAATGGACGCGCTTTACCTGTTGCTGATTATTTTTGGTGTTGGGGCTTTATGTGCCTGGTTTATTACTTATAAAATTCTAAAAAAAAGATATGATGAAAAAAACGCTAAGCTTGAGGCCGTATTTTATAACCGAATTAATGAGGAGGTCACTGAAAAAGAAGAAGCAATAGATGCGGCCATAAAAGAAAAAAACGAAACCATTGGAAAATATAAAAATCGTGACATTTATCGTGAGGCTGAGCATGGAAAGCTTCTGGATGAGCTCCATAAATCAATTGCATTCCATCAAAATAGAAGTAAGGCCATTTTCAATAAGGCTGTAGATTTTGCCTTTGATTTTGAAAAGATATTTAAAGATCAACATCAAAATGCACAGGAAGAAATCCAGCGGGTTTTGGACGACACCTATCGATTTAAAAGGAAAACCTTGCTTAACTCAATAACATTGAGGAACTTTGAGAAAAAGCTAGAAGATATAAGAAAAGAAACCTCTATTTATCAGTCGTTAATTGCTAAATACGACTACTTCGAGCTTAAAGACAATGCTGACTGGGATGTCGTAGAAAAAGAATTCCGGGATAAAGTATCAGCGCTTCAGCAGTTGCAGGATGAGCGAGAAGCCCAAAATGAGGTAAAACGTCAGATGCGGGAAGAAAGGCAGCGTGCTGAAGAGCTTGAAAAAGAACAATTAGAGACTGAACTAAAAGAACAGGAGCTGGAAGCTCGTCGAAAAGCTATTGACGAAGCATTATTAGCAGCTGATGAAGAGCATAGACTAGAGCTGGAAGAAACCCGGCGCAAGCTTGAGCAAGAAATTGAAGAAGTACACAAGCGATACGAGAGGGCTAAATCATTAGCTCAGATGACTAAGCAAGGGCATGTCTACATAATATCTAACATAGGATCATTTGGTGAGAATGTATTTAAAATCGGCATGACTCGACGTCTGGAACCTTTTGACCGTGTTTCTGAGTTAAGCGGAGCTAGTGTACCATTTGAATTTGATGTCCATGCAATGATTAGTTGTGATGATGCACCAGCATTGGAAGCTAAGTTACATAAAATGCTCAGCGGGGAACGCATAAATAAAGTAAATCTTCGCAAGGAGTTTTTTAAAGCCGATATAGGGAAAATCATTGAGTGCGTGGAGAAGAATCATGGAAAAGTTGATTATATAGTTAACCCCGCTGCGCTTCAATATTATCGCTCTTTAGAAATGAGTGAAGAATTAATTTCGATTAATGAACCTTCTATGGCATGATGATTTAAAGTAAAAGCCCGTTTCGGCGGGTTTTTCTTGAGTAATGTAAGCCAGAATACCTCAATTAACAAAAGGCTTCAGGAGTATCATTATTTCCCCAGAAAAGGAAGGGGTGATTATTTTTTTTGGCCCGACATGTCAATTTTTGACGGCGGAATAATGACGAAAAATCCCATACTCTTGTGCCTTCTAACCTTCCAACCTTCTAACCTTCTAACCTTCTAACCTTCTAACCTTCAAACGTGCCCCTTTTATCGGCTCATAATTCAAATCCGGTAGCGATGCGCTTAAGGTTTCCATTCTCGATAAACGCTAATTGTTAATGTGGTAGTGTCACAGATTATGAAAGGACGGGATGGTGAGCTGCCACTTTTACTGGCAGGGTGATTTGTCAGGATTAGTTGAGAACAAGCAAATGTCTTCGATCTCTACTGCTGATTGTATTCGCCTTGATTTTGAAACCATATATTCAGCGCAGGCTAGGCGTAAGAGCATCCTCTGCGCCCGCTGATAGCGAGACCGGCCTCTGGTTTGGCAGAGAAGGCCACATCCTCCAGCTACCAGGGTTAAACTGCTGCTACCTGACTACGCAGTTTAGGTTTTGCCTATCTCAATGAGAATCAGCACCGCCTGGATAAGTTGCGTCACTCTGCAAATAATCAGGGTATGACTACATACCGTGTGAGAGTGGGTTTCCATAACCCTTCAGCCCTGACTTTCAGGCAGCTTGATGAAATATTGGAACAGCAGAGGTTCTGGAGAACAGCATCGCGCAGCGCTACGTTTCGTTATTTTATGGAATATGAATACGAATCAGAGGTACGCGATCTGTGTGAGGTTTGTGAACTCGCCTACTCTCAGGCCTGTAAGGTTAAAAAATGCCCTTTGGTCATGGTCGTCGAGGAGACGAGCGAGGAAAAAACGCTTGCTGACATGCAGCAATAGCTGTCCTGCTGCGCACTTTAATGATAAGAGCGTAGACTGACTGCGGGACAGTTGTCCCGCTCTGTTTCTAAGCGCGGCTGTTATTCCCATTCCGTAAGATGAGCCGGCTTGCTTTTTAGCACGCTTAAAACAAGCTCACGACGCATTAGCGTTGCGCTTCGTCATTTGGCCTTTTCACTGCTTCAGGGTCTGTCTTCAGGCCATTTCTGACCTTTCCATGGACTGATTGGGGTTTATGGTAGACGGCAATACGTTGTTAGCTGCCAAAATCAGCTCGCCGTCTGGCCTGACTGCACATTTGTGCCCAATACAGCCAGACGACGGCAATACGTTGTTGCAGTGCAAATCAGCCGTTCGCATAGTTTCACCCAAGAAAGTTAAACGAAAACAGCTTGTTAGTGAGCAGTCTGTCCACAGATATTCGCAAAGAACGACAAGGTAACCAGCCAGGTAGGGTAATTCGTCTGTTTCATTGGTGTTTTCTTAAATATCAAAATGTAATTTTTTGTTTCTTGCACCTTTGGGGTTATTCTTATTCCATTAGATAAATTATTATCCCTGAACGGAAAAAATCACGCGCCCTATATTTAAATTTGTACACGTCGGTGTGCTTGTATAATTTTTTATTAAGCGAAGCGGTTAACACTTTTGCAAATACAAAGCTTTTATCTACTCTTAATTACGCAACACGAAATTCCCGGCGTAAAAGCCGGTTGCCAATTAACTAATGAAGTTTGTATTCAGGAGGAGATTATGGCTGAACATCGTGGCGGTTCTGGAAACTTTGCAGAAGACCGTGAAAAAGCCTCTGAGGCAGGTAAAAAAGGCGGTCAAAATAGCGCAGGTAATTTTGCTAACGACCGTGAAAAAGCATCAGAAGCAGGCAAGAAAGGGGGTGAGCATAGCCACGGCGGCGGACGCAAGTCTGAATAAAAGCGAACGGAAATTTATCGCTTAATATGCCAGCCCCGGCATTTAATGCCGGGGTTAAATTTATTTATACAGGTAAATTCTCTATCTGAACTTTATAAAAAATGAAGTTATTAGTCTTTTTATAGACTTTCTTTTGAGCCTTCTTACCCCGCCAGTATTCTTCCAGATAAGGTATAAGTTCAAAAAACAGGATCCCGGCCAGAACACAGGAAATATATGCGTCAGGTAAAGGATCGGCTCGCTGATGAAGATCGAAGCGGGCAGGCTCTGCGCCCAGGCCAAACAGCGCCAGAAACTGCGACCAGTGACGCGAAATCACCAGCAACAGCGCCATTAACGGCACCATCTCCAGAAAACTGTGGATATGCTGCTCTACGGGCGATACGCGCCGGGTGGTTACGGCATAGCTGACGTCCCACAATGCTGTCGCTTCGTGGCAAAAGAACATCACGATCATAAAGCCAATCACCAGCGCATTGATATCCAGGAAAAGCGCAGCGAGAAGCGGGGCGCCCATCTCCAGAAACATCAGAAGATGAATAAAGGTTTCTTTCAGCCCGGCGGTAGTCTCTATGTTTGTGGCTCTGTGGCATAAATAGTCGGCGAAACCGGCAATAAGCCAGACGGGCAGCACAAAATAAAGCAGCACCATCATCTGCGGATCAAAATTTTGCATGGCGACGGCTCATCGGTGTAAGAATGCATAAAGCATAGCCATACAAAACAGAGATGCCAGAATAATGCGCTGTTTCCGGAGTAATGACAGGTTTGCATTATTTCTGAGGTAGGGCAGAAAAGTCGGCTAATTAAACTCAGGGTGCGCCGCGCTAAACGTTAAGTAAGCTATTATTCAGTAGATGTTGATGCCGCTCCAGGTATTGCCCGCAGTTTACTCAATAAGGAACACCAGATGCTCACTTCTACAATGGATAGTTATATTCGCAAGGTAAAAATGAAACCGATCCTTCTTTCCATGCTTGCCGTGGCACTTGCTTTGCCACAGCTTGCTTTGGCGGATATTAAATGCGGGCCTTTTCGTCTGGCCGGGCAGACGGCGAACGGCAGTTGGGCGACCGTGGACGGCGTAAAAACCCGCAGGCAGCAGGTCAGCTGGCTGCAGCAGAAAGGCGATGTCGACAATGTGAAAATGCACTGGACCGTGGCTGCTACCAAATTTCAGGGCGATTACGGGATGACATACCTGAATAAGGCGGGTAGCGCCACGCTTGACGTTGAGGTATTGCGCAGCAGCCGCAGCCAGATAAAAATTTCCGGTTCGTACGACTGTCGTAAGATCGATTAGCGTCTGGCATCCGTCAAGGGCAGTGCGCTACCGGCTTGATTTCCTTTGCTATGCTTAAAATCTTTACCCTTAACCGGGAGGTAAAGCGTTATGCATCGCAGAGAGTTTATCGGTTGCGGAGGCGCACTGGTCGCCCTTTCGCTTATGTCTTCCACACCTGCCGCCGCAGCGGCCTCCGAAGCTTCGACACCGCCTCAGCTTGATAAACCCGTTCTGAAACTGAAAGGGATCGCTATTGGCGAAGGTCAGCCCAAAGTAATTATCCCAACCACTGACAGCAGCGAAAAGGCGGTTTTAGCCTTCGTTGATAAGATTGCGGACAGAAGCGATTTTCATATGCTGGAGCTAAGGCTCGATCCGCTGGACAACGTTGACGATACCGACGCGATGGCGGCTTTAACGCGGCAGGTGTTCTCGCGTCTTGGCGACAAGCTATTGCTGCTGACGTTTCGCACCAAAGCCGAAGGCGGCAAGAAAGCCATCAGCGATCGGAAGTATGCCGCGCTGTATCACGCCTTACTGACGGCTGGCCAGTTCGATCTGCTGGATATTGAAATGTACCGCGACAGCACGCTGACCGATCCGCTGATCGGGCTGGCGCATCAACAGGGTAAACATATCATTCTCTCCAGCCATGAGCTGCACGCTACGCCTTCCGCTCAGGAAATTATCGCCCGCCTGAGCGAGCAGCAGCGGCGCGGCGCGGATGTGTTGAAGCTGGCGGCGATGCCGAAAGGCCCGGAAGACGTGCTGACCCTGCTTAACGCTACGCTGGATATGCATCAGCATTATGCGCAGCGCCCGCTGTTAACGATGTCGATGGGTGAAACGGGCGTACTGTCACGCATGAGCGGAGAACTGTCCGGTTCGGCGCTGACTTTCGCTATGTTTGGCGACGCTTCGGCGTCGGGGCAGGTTGACGTACAGGATCTGGGAAAGGTGCTGGAGGTGGTACATAAAGGAATGCGTTCATAAGGCAGCTACAGGCACATCCTGACGTTCTGAGCAGATCGTTTCCGATGCGGCCTGTAGCCTGGGGGCGGGACGCAAAGCGTCGCCACCCCGTACTGCATTAAGCGGTGACGGTGACCACTGAGACGTTCGTGGTTACCTGGTTGGTGGTCACGGTGGCGTCCACGGCACCGACCTGTCCCTTGATCACGCAGCGATACTGGCCGGCATCGGCGGTAGTCACGGCTGCTTTGCTCCAGGTGGCGCTTTTCGCATTGGCGATATTCGTCCAGGTAGTGCCGTTGGTCGACTTCTGCCACTGCCAGGTTGCGGCATCCTTAGCCGCAACGGTCAGATTTAACGTGCCGCCCGCCGTGACGGAAACCGTGGCTGCCGGCTGGGTGTCAATCTGCGGCGTAAAGGCGTAATAAGGCATCGCGTATTCAATTCCGTTGATGTTAATGCGCATCCACTGCCGCGGTTTAGATTGCTCAACCGGCACGGTAGTCGAGGCCTGGGAGCGAGTACTGATCCCGGCAACATCATCCTGTGCGCCAAAACCGGCCAGGCCGTTGTTCATCGACATCCGCGCCTGCGCCGCCACGCCGCCTTCCGGCGCTGCGCTCTGCGTCACGCCGCTTGGCGTAAACCTTGCCCAGCTGCCGTTATCTTCGCGCATTTCACCAGTGCCGCGAACGTGCACGCCATATTCGGCAATGGTATCAGGCAGCTTGACCCACAGGCCCGGCAGGATATCGTTAAAATCCTGAGGGATATACTGCACTTCGCTAATACCCGGCGTGCCTTCCATCCAGTAGCTTACTGCCGGAACCGAGCCCGCGCCACGCGCTACGTGGATATGCAGCGTACCGGCTGCACGGTCGTTCTGGATCGGCATGGCGGTGTCGCCACCGATGCCGCCGTAGGTACTGCGGCAGTCCACCTCAATTTTCCAGTGGCTGCCGGTTTTCGGCATCCGAAACGTACCGATATTCAACCAGCGCTGGCTGCTGTCAATGGTGCCGCGCAGCACGCCGCTCAGCCACTGCGCGCGCAGCGGATGGTCCAGATAGGTGCCGCTGTTTTGAAACAGCGACATGCCCATTTCATACCCGGAGAGTCTGGCGACAATATCGCTGCCGTCCGGGTTTTTCGGATAGCTGAACCAGGTTGCGCTGCCTGGCGCAGAAGTGCGGTCGTACTCCACGCCGGTCGGATTTGACCATTGCGACATAATAACGCGTGAATTAAAGAACACGGCATCGTAGGTAGAGGACTCAATGCTCAGCGCTTCAATCAGCCACTGGCCGTTGTTGATATCCATCGGAACGGCGCTGTGTTCGATCCAGCCGTTACGGATCAGGCCCTGACCATGACGAGGGATCCAGATAGCTGGCGCGTAGCAGTACTGGAAGTTAAATTCCGTAAGCTCAATCGCCGTGGAGTGATCCCAGGCGCCGGACGGACGGTTGCTCCAGCCTACCTTAATCACCGGGCCCGCCACGCGGCTGCAGTAAATCTGGGTGAATTTACTGTCAAGACTGTCGAGGTAGTAAATCGCCGCTTCACCGGTATTGCTGGCTTTAAAGTAGGAGACGTTGGCAAAGGTGCCGCCCACGCATTCGTTAGTGATAAACGGCTGTTTATTGGAGGCGGTATCGTTAAACACGCCCACCGTTGCGCCAATCAGCATATTGGTTTTTTCGTCCTGCTTCACCGTTTGCTGGCCTTCCCACTCAATGCCGTAGATGGAAAAGTAGCGGTGGTTCAGCGCCAGCACGGCCGAAGCGGATTTGTCAGAGATAATACGCGTGCCGATCTGCTTGCCGAAGCTGGTGGTCACGCCGCGCATCACGAAATCGCCGGCGGCGAAGTAGCCGCTTGGGTTATAAGGCAGTTCCGAATGGTTGGCCGGGATTTTGTCGCCATAGGTGCGCAGGTCGAGCGGCTTAACCAGGTAGGTGCCCGTGCCGAAACGGATACCGACTTTGCTGGAAAGGCCGTCGGTAAAGCCGCGGGCGAAGCTGCCGGTCATAAATTCATACATCGCCTTAACGGCAGGCGCGCAGTCAACCTTGCCGCCCGGTACGGCGCCGAAGTCATGAACGGTTAACGCTTCAATATCGCTGTCGCGACGCCAGTGGTACGCGCCGCCGTTGCTGGCGATAAAGCCGCCGTCGTCCGCCGCCGCGACCAGATAACCGGTAAACCAACCTTCGCCGAAGGTGACAGAGCGGTCGCCGGCAGCGCGGGCATTCCAGGAGCTCAGGAAAACGCGTTCGCCTTCAGCGGCAGGTTTGCGGGCACGCAGCGCGGCGAATGAAGCAACTTCATTAAAAATCAGTGTATCAGCCATAATGTTTCCATCCTTTGTTAGTGAGTTTTTAACTGTATGTTTATACAGTAACTGCACTGTATTCCTTTGGTGAAGAATTGGCAATAGTGTTTTTTATTATTTATTTCATATATTTACGCGATTAACTCGTTACGATTTAATAAGCGGCGTGATATTAACTTAACAATATTTCTTATGTTTTAAGCAGGTTAAAAAAGGGGAGGTAAACGGTGAAATGACGTTCTGAACCCGGCCTGGCTTTAAGGTGCCGGAGGGAGAAAGACAAAAAAATCCCCTGAGCGCGTGACTTCAGGGGAGGCGGGTTCAGGACTGAGGCTGACCGACAGGGCCGCTGCCGCCCGGTGCGCCCGGAGGCTGCTGTCCACTCGGCGGCGCCGGCGGCGGGCTGTGCGTATCATTGGCGCCCCAGTGGGCGCAGCCGGAGAGTAGCGTAACGGAAAAAGCAAAGGAGAGGGCTAACGCAATGTTTTTCATAGTTTCCCTTTTCGCATCGAAGTATGCCTAAAGCGTAGCCGCCTTGTTAAGGGCTGACAACGCGGCCTGCGGGAAAAGGCAAAGCCCGGCCGCCCGCAGACAACGGGCACGACCGGGAGGAGGAGTGCGTTTAGCGGGAAAAAAGATCGCGTTTTTTCGGCGTGAAAAACTGCGCAAGCAGCACCAGCAGGGCGACAACGAGGTAGGCGGCAAAGATAATCGTCATCCACTGCGGCATACCCAGCGAAAACAGCGACCACTGATTTTCCGCACAGTCGCCCGTCGCAACGAATACCGACGGCAGCCACTTATCAAGAGGCAGCCACTGCGGGAAGCGGGCGGCGAAATCACAGGTGGTAAAAGGATTCGGATGCAGCTGGATCATCGTATGCTCCCATGCCAGACGCACGCCTTCCACGGCGCTATAGATCCAAATCAGGATCGCCACCCAGCGCAACGGCGTTTTGGGGGCAATAGCGCCCACCAGCGCAGCGCCAAGAATACCGAACAGGGCGCAGCGTTCGTAAATACACATCACGCAGGGCTTTAGCAGCATCACGTGCTGGAAATAGAGCGCAACCATCTCCAGAGCAAAAGCCGTCAGCGCCATCAGCAACCAGGCGCCGCGACCACGAGAACGGCTATTAAAATAGTGCAACATAATCAATCCCTGTAATAAGCGTTGAACCGGCAGTGTAAACCAAAAGGGCTGCCGTGCCAGCCACTATGCGGTAAATTTACGCTGCTGAATACGGCGCGGCTTAGCCGCTGTGTAAAAAAATGTATCGCTTCGACGGCGCGCTGAAAGCGGCCACGGCTTAATAACGTAAATCAAGGGCTTAATTTCAGGAGAAATGCGATTTCGGCAGCGTTTTACGCTTTCGTCAGTCTAGGTGACGGCTAAGCCATCTGGTATGATGAGCCGAATTTTTGCAGCCCTGAACGCAACGGAAACAATACGCTATGGTTATTAAGGCCCAGAGCCCTGCGGGCTTCGCTGAAGAATATATTATCGAAAGTATCTGGAACAGCCGCTTCCCGCCGGGGTCAATTCTGCCTGCTGAGCGCGAGCTGTCAGAGCTGATCGGCGTGACCCGCACCACGCTGCGTGAGGTGCTGCAGCGCCTGGCGCGCGACGGCTGGCTGACCATTCAACACGGCAAGCCGACCCGGGTAAATAATTTCTGGGAAACCTCGGGCTTAAGCATCCTTGAAACGCTGGCGCGTCTCGATCATGACAGCGTGCCGCAGCTTATCGACAGCCTGCTTTCGGTTCGCACCGATATTTCCTCCGTATTTATTCGCCGCGCTATCCGTATTCATCCGGATAAAGCTGAGGCGGTTCTGGTCACCGCGCAGCAGGTAGAAGACAAGGCGGAAGCCTATACCGAGCTGGATTACAATATCTTTCGCGGGCTGGCTTTTGCCTCCGGTAATCCTATCTACGGCCTGATCCTTAACGGGCTGAAAGGGCTGTACACCCGCGTAGGCCGTCACTATTTTTCAAATCCGGAAGCGCGTCGCGTGGCGCGTGAATTCTATCAGCAGCTGCTGACGATTTGTCAGGCCCAGCAGCTGGACAAGATTGTGGAAACGGTGCGCGATTACGGCCATCGCAGCGGTGAAATCTGGCACGGCATGCAAAACACCATGCCCGCTGAATCCGGCATACGTCGTTAGTATTCCTGTAAAATCTCTGGATAAGCCGTAAAAAAGCCGGTCTTCAGCACCGGCTTTTCAGGTTATTACAGGGAAGTGGGGCGGGGCGGACAGCGGTCGAGGATTTCCGTGCTGCCGTCGTCATTTTGCTGCTCCAGATGGACATCAAAGCCCCACAGGCGATGCACGTGCTTCAACACTTCGCGGCGGCTCTTATCCAGCGGCGCGCGGCTATGCGGCACGTAGCGCAGCGTTAATGAGCGATCGCCGCGCAGATCGACATCATAAACCTGAATATTAGGCTCCAGGTTGCTTAAATTATACTGCGCGGAAAGCTGCTGACGGATCGCCCGATAGCCCGCCTCGTCATGGATAGCGGCAATTTCCAGGAAGTTATTGCGATCGTCATCCATCACCGTAAACAGGCGGAAATCCCGCATGATTTTGGGCGACAGGAACTGGCTGATAAAGCTCTCGTCCTTGAACTCGCGCATCGCGAAGTGCAGCGTTTCCAGCCAGTCTGAACCGGCAATATCCGGGAACCAGTAACGATCTTCTTCCGTCGGCTCCTGACAGATGCGCTTGATATCCTGAAACATGGCGAAGCCCAGCGCGTAAGGGTTAATACCGTTATACCACTGGCTGTTATAGGGCGGCTGATAAACCACGTTGGTATGGCTGTGCAGAAACTCCAGCATAAAGCGCTCGCTGACTTTGCCCTCGTCATACAGATGATTAAGGATGGTGTAGTGCCAGAAGGTCGCCCAGCCCTCGTTCATCACCTGCGTCTGCTTCTGCGGATAAAAATACTGGCTGACTTTACGCACGATACGCAGGATTTCTCGCTGCCACGACTCCAGCAGAGGCGCGTTTTTTTCCATAAAATAGAGCAGGTTTTCCTGCGGCTCGTTGGGATAGCGTGCTGCTTCGGTATGGGTCGCCTCCGCTTCGCGACGCGGCAGCGTGCGCCACAGCATGTTCACCTGGCTTTGCAGATACTCTTCGCGGCTGCGCTGACGGGCCTTCTCCTCCTGCAAGGAGATCTTTTGCGGGCGCTTGTAGCGATCGACGCCATAGTTCATCAGCGCATGGCAGGAATCCAGCAGCCGTTCGACTTCCTCCACGCCGTAGCGCTCTTCACACTCGCTGATATAGTTACGGGCGAAAATCAGGTAGTCAACGATAGAGCTGGCATCCGTCCAGCTGCGGAACAGGTAGTTATTTTTAAAAAAGGAGTTATGGCCATAGCAGGCGTGCGCCATCACCAGCGCCTGCATAGTGATGGTATTTTCCTCCATCAGATAGGCGATACACGGATTGGAGTTAATGACGATTTCATAAGCCAGGCCCTGCTGACCGTGCTTATAGCGCTGTTCGGTTTCGATAAATTTTTTACCGAATGACCAGTGCGCGTAGTTGATGGGCATCCCGACGCTGGAATAAGCGTCCATCATCTGTTCAGAAGTGATGACTTCGATTTGATGCGGATAGGTATCAAGGCGATAGAGTTTGGCGACGTGGTCAATTTCTGCAAGGTAGACGTCCAGTAGATCGAACGTCCAGTCGGGACCGTCGCTGAGTCGTTGGCTGTTCGTAATGGACTCATCAAAGATAGTCGTCATAGCGCACCCCTTTTTTAAAACCGGTTTTCGACGTTACATCAGTAGCGACAAACATCCGTTTTCATTACGACCTGCCATGACGCTGCCGCCATCGGAACAGGCCTGGAATTGAAGCCAGTAACTCAATGATAGTTCACTCTCTCCGATCGCTCAGGGGAATACAATGGAAATCTTCGGCAGAAAATAGAGCGGAAGCCGGAAAATCATTTTAACGTCAGGCAAAGCGCAAAAAATAATAATCCGGACAGGATAATATCCTGTATATAAGCGGAAAATATGGCGTAATCATATTCTGCTGCGGAAAGGAATAAATAGCGCCTTCATGATTATTTGCTGCTGCCGTCGCAACTATTGCAATATTAAACTCCGATTTATCATCGGCATCTTGTTTTTATTCCCGCCCAGGGTAAAAAAGAAGGGCAATATTTTTACAGGGCGTCCGCTGTCATCCCGCAGCTTTTTTCACCGCAGCGGCCGCCTGTATCCAGTGTATTCATCTTTAAGAAACCGGCGGTGGAGTAGCGATGCGAGTTGTCATTCTGGGAAGTGGCGTGGTGGGCGTGGCCAGCGCCTGGTATCTGGCCCAAAGCGGGCATGAGGTGACGGTTATCGACCGTCAGCCCGACGTGGCGCTGGAAACCAGCGCGGGCAACGCGGGACAAATTTCGCCCGGCTATGCGGCACCGTGGGCTGCGCCCGGCGTGCCGCTGAAGGCGATAAAATGGATGTTTCAGCGTCATGCACCGCTGGCTATCCGCCCGGACGGCAGCCGTTTCCAGCTGGCCTGGATGTGGCAAATGCTGCGTAACTGCGATATGCGCCACTATCAGGAAAATAAAAGCCGCATGGTGCGCATCGCTGAATACAGCCGCGACTGCATGAAGGCGCTGCGCCATGAGACGGGTATTGCCTATGAGGGACGCCAGGGTGGAACGCTGCAGCTTTTCCGCACCGCGCAGCAGTTTGAAAGCGCCACCAAGGATATTGCGGTATTAAAAGAGGCGGGCGTGCCCTATGAACTGCTGGAAGCCAGCCAGCTGGCCGAAGCGGAACCCGCGCTGGCGACGACCAGGCATCTGCTGACCGGCGGTCTGCGCCTGCCTAACGACGAAACCGGCGACTGTCAGCTGTTTACTCGTCGGCTGGCAGAGATGGCGAAGGCGGCAGGCGTGACTTTTCGCTTTAATACGCCCGTCGACGCGCTGCTGCAGGAGCATAACCAGATTGTTGGCGTGAAATGCGGCGCTGAGATCGTGACGGCGGACGCGTACGTAGTGGCGTTCGGCTCTTATTCCACTTCGCTGCTCCGCGACATTATCGCTATCCCTGTTTATCCGCTGAAAGGCTATTCGCTGACTATCCCGATTACCAATCCGGAGGCAGCGCCCGTTTCCACGGTGCTGGACGAAACCTATAAAGTGGCGATTACGCGTTTTGATAACCGGATCCGCGTGGGCGGCATGGCGGAGATCGTCGGCTTCAATACCAAACTGCTGCCCGCCAGACGCGAAACGCTGGAGATGGTGGTGCGGGATCTCTATCCGCAGGGCGGCGATCTCGCCCAGGCGACGTTCTGGACCGGGCTGCGTCCGATGACCCCGGACGGCACGCCGATTGTCGGCCGCACGCCGTTTAAAAATCTTTATCTGAATACCGGTCACGGAACGCTCGGTTGGACCATGGCCTGCGGCTCCGGACAGCTGCTTTCTGATATTATCTCAGGACGCGCTCCGGCGATTGCCGCTGACGATTTATCGGTTATGCGCTATCTGCCGGGATTTCTGCCCACTACAGGCCCAATACTGCACGGCGCGCGCTAGTTTCCGCTTATAACAGGAGAAGTTATGTCTCGTCCTATTGTCGCAACTATCGACACCAGCGCGTTGCGGCATAACCTGGCCGTCGCCCGCCAGGCTGCTCCTCGCTCCCACGTCTGGTCGGTGGTAAAAGCCAACGCCTACGGACACAGTATCGCTCGCGTCTGGCAAAGCCTGTCAGAGACCGACGGTTTTGCGCTGCTGAATCTTGAAGAGGCTATTCTGCTGCGCGAAAGCGGCTGGAATAAGCCCATCCTGCTGCTGGAAGGTTTTTTCCATGCGGACGAGCTGCCGATTCTGGATCGCTACCGGCTGACCACCAGCGTGCACAGCAACTGGCAGATCCAGGCGCTGGCGAAGGCGAAGCTTTCCGCGCCGCTGGATATTTACCTGAAAATGAACAGCGGCATGAACCGTCTTGGCTTTCAGCCCGCGCTGGTACAGCAGGTGTGGCACAAGCTTAAAACGCTGCCGAACGTTGGCGAGATCACGCTGATGGCGCATTTTGCCGAAGCGGAAAGCAATGAAGGCGTGACGGCGCCGATGGCGCGCATCAATCAGGCGGCGGAAGGGCTGAACTGCCCGCGCTCGCTGGCGAATTCGGCGGCGACGCTGTGGCACAGCCACACCCATTACGACTGGGTGCGTCCGGGCATTATCCTCTATGGCGCTTCGCCAAGCGGCGACTGGCAGGATGTCGCCAGCAGCGGGCTACGGCCGGCCATGACGCTGAACGGTGAAATCATCGGCGTCCAGTCGCTCAGGCGCGGCGATGGCGTAGGGTATGGCGCACGCTACCGCGCCAGCGACGAGCAGCGTATCGGCATCGTTGCCTGCGGCTATGCCGACGGCTATCCGCGCCATGCGCCAACCGGCACGCCGGTTTGGGTTGATGGCGTCAGAACGCAGATTGTCGGCGCGGTTTCCATGGATATGATCACGGTGGATTTGACGCCCTGCCAGCAGGCGGGCATCGGTACTCAGGTGGAGCTGTGGGGTAACAACATCAAAATCGACGAGGTGGCAAAAGCGGCCGGTACGGTAGGCTATGAGCTGATGTGTGCGCTCGCGCCTCGCGTACCGGTAAACGTCGTTTAAGGTTAAAGCGCGGTCAGCGTGCCGCGCACTTTTTTACTGTAGTACCAGGCCGTTCCCGTCAGTATCGCGCCCACCACCATCATCAGCGCCAGCGCGGATTTTTCCGCCAGCGGCAGCGCCATCGCCAACAGCCCACCCGACGCGCCGCCGGCCATCTGGATAAAGCCCGCCAGCGCGGAAGCGACGCCCGCCTGTTTCTGATAGGGCTCCAGCGCGTAGCTGGTGGCCGGGCCGACGGTAAAAGCCAGCCCGGCGACGGATACCGCCACCGGCAGCATATAGAGCGCCCAGTGATGCTGCCATGCCAGCGGTAACAGCAGCACGCCGCCCAACAGCATCACCGCGCCCAGCGTCATCGCCACGCTGCCCGTCGCCAGACAAATCGGGCGACCCAGCTTGCGGATCATCTTATTCACCAGCACGCTGACCAGCATGATCCAGAAGCCGTTGGCGCCAAAGGCGATGGAGAACTGCAGCGCAGAGAGCTGGCCCTCGGTCATCAGCACCTGCGGCGCCAGCGAGACGTAAGTTAATACCATCCCCAGCGCGCCCGCGTTGGCAAAGGCGAAAGCCAGGAAGCGAGGCTGACGCAGGATCTGCCAGTACTGACGCAGCGGAATGCCTTTTACGGCCAGCGTGCCTGCCGGGCGGGTCTCCGGTAAAAAGAAAATCACCAGCAGACCGATGACGACCGCATAGGCGGTTAAAAACCAGAAGGGCGCGCGCCAGCCAAAGGCCTCGGCAAGAAAGCCGCCCAGCATTGGCGCCAGCGCGGGCACGATATTCAGTGCGCCGTTCAGAAAGCCATAGGCGCGGGCGGCATCGTCGCCGTCAAGCCTGTCGCGCACGCCGCTGAAGGCGACCACGGCAGTACAGCAAACGGCGCAGCCCTGCACCACGCGCGCGCAGAGGAACTGCGGCCAGCCGGAAGCGGTGGCGGCCAGCACGCTGCCAACGATATACAGCAGCAGCCCGGCCAGCGCCACGGGCTTTCTGCCCAGGTTATCCACCAGCGGGCCGGCGACAATCTGCCCCAGGCCCATCACCAGCAGAAACAGAGGAATAGTCGTTTGCACGGTGCTGACCGGCGTATTCAGCCCAAGCGCGATATCGGGCAGCGTAGGCAAATAAAGATCGATGCCAAGCGGTGCTAACAGAACCAGGCTGAGAAGAAGTAAAGTGAATTTTTGCATCGAGGCGGCGGCGTCCAGTAAAAAAAGCAAGCCGCACAGAGTAGTGATAACGGGGAGAAAAGAAAAGGAAAACTTATGGGGCGGTGCCGCAGCCGCCGCCCCGGAACTCAGTAAGCGCCGTCGCGACGCAGTACCACGCCAGCCGTTTTAAACAGGATGGCGATATCCGTCCACAGCGCCCAGTTTTTCACATACCAGGAGTCGAAATAGACGCGGGTATCGTAGTCGATATCGTTACGGCCGCTAACCTGCCACAGGCCGGTCATCCCCGGTTTCGCCATCAGATAATAGTCAACGTCACCCGCGTAGCGCTCCAGCTCCGCTTCAATCACCGGACGCGGCCCGACCAGGCTCATCTCGCCACGGATCACGTTCCACAGCTGCGGCAGCTCGTCCAGGCTGGTTTTACGCAGGAAAGCACCGATTTTGGTTACGCGTGGATCGTTTTTCAGCTTGAAGTCTTTATCCCATTCGGCGCGCGCTTCGGCGCTGGTTGCCAATAGCTCTTCCAGCACCTCTTTCGAGTTGGTGACCATTGAGCGGAACTTCAGGCATTTAAACTTCTTGCCGTCCTGACCGACGCGTTCGTGACCGTAAATTTTGTTACCGCCGTCCCGGCCCACCAGCCAGCAGATCAGGCCGAAAGCCGGGGCCAGGAACAGCAGCAGCAGCGAGGCGACCACCACGTCGAACACGCGCTTCAGGAAGCGTGAAGAGCGTTTGGCCAGGTTATTGCTGACGCGCAGGATCATCACTTCATGACTGAAGATAAAAGACATATCGGTGCCGTAGAGCGGCACGCCGCGCAGCGTCGGGACGACCGAAACGCTGCGGCATTTCTTTTTCGACAGCAGCTTGAGCCACTTATCGCGCATCGCCTGCTGCTCGTACTCCATGGCAACGATAAACTGGGTGTTTTCCAGATCGACCGTGTCCCAGACGATGTCCTTCGCGGTAATAACCGGCACGCCGTTCAGGCTTTCCGCGCCGGTATGGCCGTTAGAGGCGACAAAAGCTTTTACCTCATAGCCCAGGATCTCTTCGCTTTGCAGCGCCGCATAGGCTTCGCGGGCGTTTTTACCGGAGCCGATGATGATAGTTTGCTTCTGCCACTGTCCCGCTTTCAGAATGGCGTGCTTGACGCTGGAGCGCAGCAGCGGCACCAGGACCAGCGCATAGATCCAGGTGAAGCTCCACAGCAGACGGGAGAAATCCCATTTTGAAAACGCAATCAGCGCCAGGTCGAGCAGGGAGAAAATCACCAGGGTTTTAATGATCTCTTTCAGCTCAAACCAGAAAGGCTTGCGGTAGGTATAGTGACGAAGCCGCATCCAGAACCAGGCCGTACAGACCACGGACATCACAAACTGGGCGGTAAAGCGTATTTGCACTTCCTGCGGGGGAAGAAATATATCCAGGTTCCCCCAAATACCTCGTACGGTTGCCGTGGATAAAAACAGCGCCAGGTTAATGGAGATTAAGTCGCTAAGACTTAATGCCAGCTTGGCGATAATGTTTTTCCGGGTGCCGCTAAATGCGCGGCGACGGTCATTCAGTACCAGAGTACTTGCCATAATGCCTGCTCTCTTTTCATAAGGGATTGCTGACCTGACGAGGATCAAGCACGCGTTCAGGGGTTATCATACTGAAATTAAGTGTTTTAATTTCAGCGTATTAAATAGTTAACGGCCGTATGTTTCAGGAGATTAAATAAATGAAACACGTCGGCGTTGTTTCATCATGAAGCAGTGACAGAGTATGCAGGAGAGCAGAGAGTTAGTTAATACGGGTAATTCCTAAAATGGGAAAAATGCTTTTTGAAAGGAAATGGAAAGTAAACGAAGCGGGAAATTAAATTGCAAAAGATAATTTATGACAGGCGTATAACAAATATAAGACATTATTATAGCTCACCGCCGCGAAATAACGCGGCGGCAAGATAAGCGGCTTTGGTTCAGATTCAGGCTGGCTTTTTCAGTACCCACTGATCCTGCTCGGTATCGTAGTGACCGATAGCCAGATCGACAGGTTCGCCATCAATCCAGGCGGGCACGCTGGTCTCATTATCCCACCCGTCGAGCTGATAGCTCAGCGCCGGGTTGGTCTTGCAGGGAATAATGACCGTATCGACATTTTGCGCATCCAGCTCTGCGTCGATAATTTCATAGCGACCAATCTTTACGACATGACCCATGATTTTCTCCCTTCCGGATTAGACACGAACTTTAAGCGTAGTCGTTATTTGCCAGTCGGCCCCAGGATTATTCTCGCTCTTCCGCCATCCGCACGCCGATTTTCACTATTTCGTTATCCTGCTTTTCCGCCACGGTCCAAATCATGTTTTTCCATTCCACCTGATCGCCGACCACCGGCGCGCCGCCGATCATGCTGGCGACCAGATGCCCGAGCGTCTGCTGCATATTCATCTCTTCATCCAGCTCGATACCGTAAATTTCTGAAACGTCGTGCAGGCGAGCATCGGCCTGAAGAATAAAGTCGCCAAAGAAGCGCTGATCGAGCGAAACGGGCGGCGACTGGCTGAACAGTTTACCCAGTTCCGGCAGATCCTTTTCGCGGCCAATCACGCACAGCACGTCGCCTTCGCGCAGACGGGTATTGCCGGTTGGATGCAGCAGCAGATTATCGCGGAAAAGCGCGGCGATACGCGTCTCGCGCGGCATTTTCAGCTCGCGTAGCGCGGCGCCGATACACCATTTATCAGCGCCCAGCTGGTAGACAAACTGCTCCCAGGGATTCTCAGGGTGGATATCCAGGCCCACGCGGGAAACAGGCGAGGCGGTAGGCGGCACGATCACCCTGGCTTTGCGGGCAGCATAGCCGAGAGAGGTTCCCTGTACCATCAGCGAAACCAGCACCACAAAGAATGCGATGTTAAAGAACAGCGAGGCATGCGGCAGTCCGGCCATCATCGGGAAAACCGCCAGGATAATAGGCACCGCACCGCGCAGACCAACCCAGCTGATAAAGAAGCGTTCACGCGTGGTAAACCCACGAAACGGCAGCAGGCCGACAAAAACGGAGAGCGGACGGGCAAACAGGATCAGCCACAGCGACAGCAGCATGGCCGGTAAGGCGATATTCCAGAGATCGGTAGGATTCACCAGCAGCCCCAGCACCAGGAACATACCGATCTGGCTCAGCCAGGCCATGCCGTCAAAGGTTTGCAGAATGCCGTGCCGGTTGCGGATTGGGTTATTGCCCAGCCAGAAGCCGCAAAGATAGACCGCCAGAATGCCGCTGCCTTCCAGCACGGTGGTCAGCGCAAACACCAGAATGCCGCCGCTGACGGCCAGCAGCGGATAAAGCCCGCTGGGCAGCGAGACACGATTAATCAGCTGCAACAGCCCCCAGCCGCCGCCCAGGCCCAGCACGATACCCAAACCAAACTGCTGAATAAGATGCACGATAAACATCCAGCTCAGGCCGGTCTGACCCTGTTCCAACATTTCGATCAGCGTGATGGTCAGGAATACCGCCATAGGATCGTTGCTGCCGGATTCCATTTCCAGCGTGGCGCTGACGCGTTCATTCAGCCCTTTACCGCCGAGCAGCGAAAATACGGCCGCCGCGTCGGTCGAACCGATAATCGCCCCGACCAGGAAGCCCTCAATCATGCTCAGGTTAAACAGCCAGGCGGCCGCCATGCCGGTCAGCCCGGCCGTAATCAGCACGCCGATGGTCGACAGCGAGAGCGCCGGGCCCAGCGCGACTTTGAACGAGCTGGCCTGGGTGCGCATTCCGCCATCCAGCAGGATCACCGCCAGCGCCAGGTTACTGATAAGGTAAGCGGCAGGATAATTATCAAAAGCGATGCCGCCAATGCCGTCCACGCCGGCCAACATGCCCAGCGCGAGGAAAATAACCAGAATAGGGATGCCGAGCTTTGAAGAGAAGGAACTGAGCAAGATGCTTGCCGCCACCAGCACTGAACCGATGATAAACAGACTATAGATAGCACTGGCTTCCAATGGGGCAATCTCCTGTATCTGATAAAAAAACTGCGTCGATGGCGAGGCGTAAGCATACCCTGAATATAGGAATAGGGGCAATTTTGTTTCGCCACGGCTGTTTTGGCGTGTTTTCTGCTGCTGCAGCTAACAAGTGTATGATAATTTAGAAATTCTGGAACGATCGCGGGAATAATAGTAACAAATAGCCTGTGCTTTTGACATCAGAATACGATTAATGTCGTTAGCTTGAGAGGGACTGGCGGGAAGGATGGGAGCGAAACGGGAGAAAGAAGAGGTATTTACTGCATAATCAGCAGCGGTAAGCGTTGCATCGGACGTCGTTTTTAGCGTAAGCCTGGCCTGACGGCGGCGAAGGCTAAGGGAAGGGTATAAACGCTTAAGCATCGAAAGCGAAACGCAATGCACTCTTCAGGAGCAAGGTTTTTTCAGAAGGCTGCTGCCTGACCCAGGCATAAGTACGTTGCCCGGCCCGGCACGTCATTTTGCCAAAGCTGTAAATAGCCCGGGGTTGAAAGGCGGCTTCAGGCAGCGCTGAATGTTGCTAAGCGGGTAAGAAAATCAGTCAGCCCGAAATGCTGACTGATTTATCACTACTTTCAGGCGTTTTCCGCCTGCTTGTGGAAAAGCTCACGGAATACCGGATAAATATCTTCCGGCTCACGAATATGTTGGATAGCAAAGTTGTCGAACATCGCCTGTAAATGCTCGTACTCGCGCCACAGCGTCTGATGGGCGCGGCGGGTAATTTCGATGTAGCTGTAATAACGCACTACCGGCAAAATATGCTTAGCCAGGATTTCATGACAGAGCGGTGAATCGTCCGCCCAGTTATCGCCATCGGAAGCCTGAGCAGCATAAATATTCCACTGCGCCGGATCGTAACGCTCTTTCACCACTTCATCCATCAGCTTCAGGGCGCTGGAAACAATAGTGCCCCCCGTTTCCTGCGAGTAGAAGAACTCCTGCTCGTCCACTTCTTTCGCCTGCGTATGGTGGCGAATATAGACCACCTCAACATTTTTATAGGTTCTGCTCAGGAACAGATAGAGCAGAATATAGAAGCGTTTAGCCATATCTTTGGTGGCCTGATCCATGGAGCCGGAAACGTCCATCAGGCAGAACATCACGGCCTGGCTGGACGGTTCGGGACGCTTCTCAAAGTTTTTATAGCGCAGGTCAAAGGTATCAATAAAGGGCACGCGTTTAATACGGGCGCGCAGGTCGGCAATCTCCTGGCGCAGGCGTTCTTCTTCCAGCAGCTGGGCCGGTTCGGCTTTCTGCACGGCTTCCAGCGCGGCCTCCAGCTCGCCCAGCATTCGCCGCTTCCCGGCTGTCATGGCCGTACGCCGCGCCAGCGAGTTCTGGAGCGAACGCACCACGCTGATATTTGCCGGCACGCCGTTAGAGGTGAAGCCGGCGCGATGCACCTTGTACTCGTTCAGCTGACGATGCTGATTCTTTTTCAGGTTCGGCAGGGCCAGATCTTCAAATAACAGATCCAGATACTCATCCTTAGAGATATTAAAGACGAATTCATCTTTGCCCTCGCCATCCTGACTGGCATTGCCCTGTCCGCTACCGCCACCGCCGCCGCCTCCCTGAGGGCGTTCAACACGATCGTTTTGCACAAAATGGTCATTGCCGGGATGCACGCGATGGCGCTGGCCGCCACGGCCCTGATGAAATACCGGTTCGTTGATATCATCAACGGGGATAGAAACTGACTCGCCGCTCTCAATGTCGGTTACCGAACGCTTATTAATGGCCTCGGAGATCGACTGTTTGATTTGCGACTTATAGCGGCGTAAAAAGCGCTGACGGTTCACCGCGCTTTTGTTTTTACCGTTAAGACGCCGATCGATAAAATAGGCCATAATTCCCCCAAACAACGTTGCCGTTGGGCCAGGTTTGCTGACCCACGGGAATGCATTTATGAAGTCGGGTTTAGGATGATTTTCTCACGCGCAGATACCATTCGCACAGCAGACGAACCTGCTTGCGGGTATAGCCTTTTTCCATCATACGGTCGACGAAATCATCATGTTTTTTCTGTTCATCCGTGGACGTTTTGGCATTGAACGAAATAACCGGCAGCAGTTCCTCGGTATTCGAGAACATTTTCTTCTCGATTACCGTGCGCAGTTTTTCATAGCTGGTCCAGTTTGGATTACGCCCGCTGTTGTGGGCACGGGCACGCAGCACAAAGTTGACGATTTCGTTACGGAAGTCTTTCGGATTGCTGATCCCGGCAGGCTTCTCGATTTTTTCCAGCTCCGCATTCAGCGATTCGCGGTCGAACAGCTGGCCGGTATCCGGGTCGCGGTATTCCTGATCCTGGATCCAGAAATCGGCATAGGTTACGTAGCGGTCAAAGATATTCTGACCGTACTCTGAATAAGATTCCAGGTAGGCGGTCTGGATCTCTTTGCCAATAAACTCGGCATATTTCGGGATCAGATAGCCTTTCAGGTGCTCAAGGTATTTTTCGGCTAAATCCTGCGGGAACTGTTCGCGTTCGATCTGCTGCTCCAGCACGTAGAACAAATGCACCGGGTTGGCGGCAACTTCGGTATGATCGAAGTTAAACACGCGGGACAGGATTTTAAAGGCGAAGCGGGTGGATAAACCGTTCATCCCTTCATCGACCCCGGCGTAATCACGGTATTCCTGGTAGGATTTAGCTTTTGGATCGGTATCTTTCAGGCTTTCGCCGTCATAGACGCGCATTTTCGAGTAGGTGCTGGAGTTTTCCGGCTCTTTCAGGCGAGAAAGAATGGAGAAGCGCGCCAGCGTTTCCAGCGTGCCTGGCGCGCATGGCGCGTGCGTCAGCTCACTGTGGTCAAGCAGCTTGTCGTAGATCTTGATCTCTTCCGACACGCGCAGGCAGTAAGGCACCTTGACGATATAAACACGGTCAAGAAACGCCTCGTTGTTTTTGTTATTACGGAAGGTCACCCATTCTGATTCGTTGGAGTGCGCCAGAATAATGCCGTTGAAAGGCAGGGCGGAAATCCCTTCGGTACCGTTATAGTTACCTTCCTGGGTCGCGGTCAGTAAAGGATGCAGCACCTTGATTGGCGCTTTAAACATCTCTACGAATTCCATAATCCCTTGGTTAGCCCGGCACAGCGCGCCAGAATAGCCATAGGCGTCCGGATCGTTCTGTGCGTGGTTCTCCAGTTTACGGATATCTACTTTACCTACCAGCGCGGAAATATCCTGATTGTTTTCATCGCCCGGTTCGGTTTTGGCAATGGCGAGCTGTTCCAGAATCGACGGCCAGACTTTTACAACTTTAAAGCGGGAGATATCGCCGCCAAACTCATGCAGCCGTTTGGCCGCCCAGGGCGACATAATGGTGCCGAGGTAACGCCGCGGCACGCCGTACTCTTTTTCAAGGATATTGGCGTCTTCCTGCGGGTTAAACAGGCACAGCGGATGATCGTTGACCGGGCTACGTTCGCCGTCGGCGCTGAGCACGTAAATGGGTACGCGCTGCATCAAAGATTTCAGACGCTCGGCAAGCGAAGATTTACCGCCGCCCACCGGGCCCAGCAGATAGAGGATCTGTTTCTTCTCTTCCAGCCCCTGCGCGGCATGCTTCAGATAAGAAACGATTTGCTCAATCGCTTCCTCCATGCCGTAAAACTCCTCAAAGGCGGGATAGCGTGCAATGACGCGATTGGAAAACAGTCGGGAAAGGCGTGGCTCCTGAGCAGTATCGACCATTATTGGCTCACCAATAGCCATTAATAGCCTTTCTGCCGCGTTGGCGTATGCACTACGATCTTGCCGGCAAACGGTAAGAAATTCCTGCAGTGTGAACTCTTCGTCCTTGGCAGCTTCATAACGCTGACGATAGTGATCGAATATATTCATAGCGATGCCCGTCCTTTCGTTTTTAGCACAGGTACCAGGAGCCTAATGAGGGAAAGCCCCTGAAGGAACTTATAATGAGTACAGCAACCCTTATGCCAACCTGACTTCTAATCGGGATACACAACAAAGATGGTTACTCTGCTCTTCAAACTTAGCGTCTTTGATTAAAGCTTAGTTGGCATTCAGGAAATTTCCTGAACCTCCTCGCATTTCTGATGCAATTTCAATAACAAAGTCAGAATTGATCTTAGCGCTGCCCCTTGCCTGATGCGGGCTGGCGGGATTTTGTAAATAAGCACGCCTGGTATCTTCAGGCGCTGGCAGCGTTAAAGTTGATTCTGCGTGCGGCAGAATCTTTAAAATTTTAAACAAATGATGTAACACTGATAAACTCACTCTGCTGATTGTTATATTTATGGAATGAATTAATTGTGAACTATTTCAAAGTTAGCGCGCTTGCCGCGCTTTTACCCGTTTGTTTTACCGCTGGCGTAGCTCATGCCAACCCGTTAACGCTTGGCGCCTCGGTGATTTACAGCCAAAGCCCTTATAAAGGCGGAGACGATCGTTATTACCCGGTACCGGTCATTAACTATGAAGGCGACAGCTTTTATGTGCGCAGCCTGACGGCGGGCTACTACCTCTGGAAAGATTCACAGGATCAGCTGTCGCTGACGGTGTTGGGCTCGCCGCAGAACTTCGATCCCGATGATACCGACAATAAACAGCTGAAAGCGCTGGATAAGCGTCATATGACGCTGATGGGCGGCCTGGCTTATCGCCATACGGCTGACTGGGGTACGATCAGGACGGTGCTGGCTGGCGATATGCTGGATAACAGCGACGGCTATATCTGGGATCTGACTTATCTCTACAGCTTCCACTTCGGCGATTTCAGCCTGACGCCGGGCATCGGCGCGCTCTACAGCAGCGAAAACCAGAACGATTACTATTATGGCGTTTCTAAGAATGAATCGCGCCGTAGCGGATTGCGCAGCTACGAGGCCGACGACAGCTGGAACCCTTACCTGGAGCTGACGGCTGCCTGGGCGATTAATCAGAGCTGGAACGCCACGGTTGCCGGTCGCTATACGCGCCTGAGCGACGAGGTCAAAGACAGCCCGATGGTGGACAAAGATTCTCAGGTCAGCGTCTGGACCGGCATCAGCTACACCTTTTAATTAAGGCTGCATCATAAAAGGGCGCTCAGCGCCCTTTTGCATCATGATGGCGATCTGAAACAGTGCAGGAGGGCATGATGACCAAAACCGTAACTTTCTCCGACCAGAGCGTACCGGCTATCGGCCAGGGAACCTGGTATATGGGCGAGGAAAGCAGCAAGCGAGGCCAGGAAGTCGCGGCATTGCAGGCCGGCCTTGAGCACGGGCTGAAGCTGATTGATACCGCTGAAATGTATGCGGACGGCGGCGCGGAAGAGGTGGTAGGCGAAGCGCTGCGCGGCCGTCGCGACAGCACCTGGCTGGTTTCAAAAGTTTATCCGTGGAACGCGGGCGTAGTGGATGCCGTAGAAGCCTGCGAACGCAGCTTACGTCGTCTGCAAACTGACTATCTCGATCTTTATCTTCTCCACTGGCGCGGCACTGTTCCGCTGGAAGAAACCATCACGGCGATGGAAAAGCTACAGCAGGCAGGCAAAATTCGACGCTGGGGCGTATCAAATTTTGACAGTAGCGACTTAAAAGAACTGCTGGCCGAAGAGGGGGGCAACGCCTGCGCGGCTAATCAGGTGCTTTACCATCTGGCTTCGCGCGGCATTGAGTATGATTTATTGCCGGACTGCCAGCAGCATGCGATCCCGGTAATGGCCTATTGCCCTTTGGCGCAGGCTGGCCGACTGCGGCACGATTTGCTGACCCATCCTGTTCTGAACAATATTGCACAACAAAAGGGCATTACGACGGCGCAGCTGCTGCTGGCCTGGGTTATTCGCAAAGAAGGCGTGATGGCGATCCCTAAAGCCAGTTCGCTGCAGCACGTGGCTGAAAACGCCGCCGCGCTGGAAGTTGTGTTAAGCAATGAGGAGCTGGCGTTAATCAACGTAGCTTTCCCGCCGCCCAATCGCAAAATGCCGCTGGACGTGGTGTAGAACCGCAGGCGGGCATTGGGCCCGCCGTCTTCACTAAGCGCGTTTACGCACTTTAATCGTGGTTGCCAGCCGGGCCGGAGACTCGCCCGCGCTGACCATGGGCTGCGTCACGTGAGCCGTTTCCACGCATACCATGCTTTTATAGCCTTCGTTTGCCATATCGCTCATGCTGCACGAAAGCGCCGGGCCGGGATTCCAGGTGACAACGTCACTATGATAGTGATGATAAACCTCTATGAGCCTGTTACCCGCCGTATCGTGGATAGTGCTGCAATCTTCCGGCTGGGTAAATATGCGATCGACGCGGTCAGGATAGGTTTGCCTGCCGTTTTCGGCACGGCCTTCAGCATTCTCTTTTACCTTATCGATATAAGGCTGACCCAGGCCGCTCACCTCTACGCCCGCGATATCCTCAACGGCAAAGTAAGTGTGCAGGGCACCGGTGGCCTCAAAGTCGCCGTGCGCTTCCAGCTCAATTTCACAGCGATCGCTGAAGCGGAAACGGGCAAACAGCGTAAAATCGTGCGGCCAGAATTTTTTCGTCTGCTCGCTGCTTTCCAGCGTCAGCGTCAGCATCACGCTTTCTTCGTTCTCGTCGTGTGCCGACAGCGTCCAGGGCAGCGAGCGGGCAAAGCCGTGCGCCGGTTCGCCGGCCGGGCCAAACCATGGCCAGCAGACGGGCACGCCGCCGCGAATGGCTTTGCCGGACGTCCACGCCGTTTTCTCACTCAGCCAGATAACCGGTTTCTCGCCGCTGGGCTGCCAGGCAACCAGCTGCGCGCCCTGCAGCGTCACCGCCGCGCGCACCTTCGGATGCGCGATAACGACTACGGGCAGCTCGCCCATTAAGCGCAGTGAAATATAGGGCGTGATTTGGTCGGCTACGGGCAGCGAAAAAAGTTTTTCGTTCATCGGAGCTCCTGTTATTCAGCGAAAAAAAAGGGCGACCGCAGTCGCCCTCAGAATCAGCTAATCGCGATTATTTTGCGATATGTGCGATCAGATCCAAAACCTTGTTAGAGTAACCGGTTTCGTTATCGTACCAGGAAACCAGCTTAACAAAGGTGTCGCTCAGTGCGATACCGGCTTTAGCATCGAATACGGAAGTCAGGGTTTCGCCGTTGAAATCGGTAGAAACCACTTCGTCTTCGGTATAGCCCAGGATGCCTTTCAGCTCGCCTTCAGCCGCTGCCTTGATAGCTTCACAAATTTCTTTGTAAGAAGCAGGCTTAGCCAGACGCGCGGTCAGGTCAACCACGGAAACGTTAGGAGTAGGTACGCGGAAAGCCATACCGGTCAGTTTGCCGTTCAGCTCAGGGATCACTTTACCTACCGCTTTAGCTGCGCCGGTAGAAGATGGGATGATGTTCTGAGATGCGCCACGGCCGCCGCGCCAGTCTTTGTGAGACGGGCCGTCAACGGTTTTCTGGGTAGCGGTGGTAGCGTGAACGGTGGTCATCAGCGCTTCAACGATGCCGAACTTGTCGTTGATAACTTTTGCCAGCGGTGCCAGGCAGTTGGTGGTGCAGGATGCGTTAGACACGATTTCCTGGCCAGCATACGCCTTGTGGTTAACACCCATAACGAACATTGGGGTGTCATCTTTGGAAGGACCGGTCAGAACAACTTTCTTCGCGCCAGCCTGGATGTGTTTACGAGCGGTTTCGTCGGTCAGGAAGATACCTGTTGCTTCGGCAACCACGTCAACACCGACTTCGTCCCACTTCAGGTTAGCTGGATCTCTTTCAGCGGTAACACGGATGGTTTTGCCGTTAACAACCAGATGGCCATCTTTAACTTCTACGGTGCCGTCGAAACGACCGTGAGTAGAGTCATACTTCAGCATGTAAGCCATGTACTCGGCGTCCAGCAGATCGTTGATTGCAACGATTTCTACGTCAGAACGCTGCTGAGCAGCACGGAAAACGATGCGACCGATGCGGCCAAAACCGTTGATACCTACTTTGATAGTCATATATTCCACCAGCTGTTGTTAGTGAATAAAAGGTTGGCTGTAAAATTACAAAAACCTTATCAGGCGTCAAGCGGAATCGCTTCAATAGTTGCGACAAATCAAACCCTGGAGCAGGAATAATCGCCTGAAAACGCCTTCCGCGACGAGCGTCTTACCTTTAGTTTGGGGCATTCGGCCCGAATATAAAGGGGTCGGGATTTTAAAGGGTGATCCAGGTCACAATTTCATTGCCTGCTTACTTTCAGACTCCGCCTGAGCATGAAAAATCCCCTGACGTTGTTATGCATTTGTTAGAATGTAGAAATCTTCAGACCACTTTGCCAGAGATACCTGATATGGCCGAACGCCCACTGAAACCTGAAACCGATCTAAACGAAATGCAGCGCTACGTCACTCAGCAGCGCGGGACAGAGCCGCCGTACTCCGGCAAGCTGCTGCATAACAAGCACGAAGGGATTTATCACTGCCTCGTTTGCAACTCGCCGCTGTTTCTGTCCGGCACCAAGTATGATTCCGGCTGCGGCTGGCCGAGTTTTTATCAGCCCTACAGCGATGACGCCATCCGCTATCTGGAAGATGACTCGCACGGGATGCAGCGAATCGAGATCCGTTGCGGTACCTGCGATGCCCATCTGGGGCACGTTTTTCCCGACGGCCCTCAGCCGACAGGCGAGCGCTACTGCGTCAACTCCGCTTCATTAAGTTTCACCGATGAAGATGGCACTCAGATTAAAGGATAGACGTTATGGAGCTGGATGAGATCATTGCTGCCATGACGCCCGAGGTTTATCAGCGTCTGGCTACGGCGGTAGAAACCGGTAAATGGGCCGACGGCGTGGCCCTGACTCCGGAGCAGAAAGAGAATAGCCTGCAGCTAGTGATGCTATGGCAGGCGCGTCACAACGACGAGCCGCAGCATATGAGCGTGGGCAAGGGCGGCGAAATGGTGACCAAAAGCAAGAAACAGCTGAAAGAGGAATTTGGCATCGACGACGACATCACGCCTATCAGGCTGCACTAACATCGTTTGATATCGTGATAAAGCCCGGCTACGTATTGAGAACCGGGCGAGCAGGCCCTCTTAGCATGGTGACTAAAAGCTGCATGGATGCGACGCCGAACGAGGCAGCGTCTGCGGCGCGGTTTAAATAATGACTGCGCCTTTAGCCGCCATTTCTGCCAGCGCGATTTCACTGTCCTGCGGTGACAGGTTTACGCCCCGACAGCCTGCGGCGACGACCTGAACCTGATAACCGAGCGCCAGCGCGTCCAGCACGCTGTATTTTACACAGTAGTCCGTCGCCAGGCCCATCATCGTCAGGCTGGTGACGCCCCGACTTTTCAGCCAGCTATCCAGCCTTGTTTTGTTGCGGTGGCCGTTATCGAAAAATGCGCTATAGCTGTCGATAAGCGGCTGCTCGCCTTTATAAATCTGTGTGGTCAGATAGCGCCGATCCAGCTCAGGGTGCAGCTCTGCGCCTGCGCTATGCTGCACGCAATGATCCGGCCACCCTATTTGCGGCAGGCCGTCCAGTTCGCCCAGCGTGCCCACCGACTGCCCCGACACTGACGCAAAGCTGCCGTGGTTAGCCGGATGCCAGTCCAGCGTTGCCACCACCGGCCGCTGAAGCCGATGAAATTCTGCCGCATATTGGTTAGCGACGGCAAGGGTGCTGTCGCCGTCCTTCACGGCCAGCGCGCCGCCGGGGCAAAAATCATTTTGCAGATCGATCAGGATCAGGGCCTGGTTCATGCTTATCTCACTTTTCGTCAGGAGTCAGCTCACCGCGCAAATTCACCTGCATTTGCTGGCGAACTTCATCGCTGGAAAGGTTCTGGCTGAGCAGGAAGTGCAGCTTGGTCAGCGTTGCCTCCACGGTCATATCGTAGCCGCTTACCACGCCCGCCAGCGCCAGCGCGTTCCCCGTCGCATAGCCGCCCATGTTTACCTTGCCGGACATACATTGCGTCAGGTTCACCACGACAATGCCGCGATCGGAAGCTTCTTGCAGCTCTTTCAGGAAAGCCGGATTCTGCGGCGCGTTGCCAACCCCGTAGGAGCGCAGGATCAGCGCTTTTACCGGCTGGCGCAGGAAGTTGCTCACCACGTCGGCAGAAATTCCCGGATAGATCGTGACGACGCCGACAGGCTGAGGCGTAATTGAGCGCACAATGAGCGGTCCCTGGCCGCCAGGAGCCGGAGGCGTGTTCAGACGACGAATATGGATACCCGCTTCCAGTAGCGGCGCCAGGTTAGGCGAGGCGAAAGCGTTAAAGCCGTCGGCATGGGCTTTAGTGGTGCGGTTACCGCGATAAAGCTGATTATTGAAGAAAAGGGCGACTTCATTAATGGGATAGTTAGCCGCGACAAACAGCGAATTAAGCAGGTTTTGCTGACCGTCGGAACGCAGCTCCGCCAGTGGGATCTGTGACCCTGTCACAATTACCGGCTTGGCCAGGTTTTCCAGCATAAAAGAGAGCGCGGAGGCGGTAAATGCCATGGTATCGGTGCCGTGCAGGATCACGAAACCGTCGTAGTTGTCATAATTAGCCTGAATATCATCCGCAATCGTTTGCCAGTCCTGCGGCGTCATATCGGAAGAGTCGATCAGCGGCTGGTACTCGTGAATAGTAAAATCCGGCATTTCGGCACGATGGAATTCCGGCATCTTCGCCAGCTGATTTTGCAGATGACCAGAAACGGGCACATAGCCATGCTCGGAACGCTGCATCCCGATGGTGCCGCCGGTATAGGCTACATAGATGGATTTTTTTTGCATGTGATTACTCAGGCTTGAAAAAGAGGGCAGTATAAGGGGAAAAACCGGGAAAAGCAGCCCGACCAGCGGGCTGCTTTCGGCTTATTTGACCTGGCTACAGGTCAGGCAGAACGCATAGCGATTCTGCGGGTCGTTCAGGTTGTCGAGCAGGCCCGGCTGATTTTTCATCGCGGCCATTACGTCATACATTGGCGCAGGCAGATACGCTTGCAGCGCCTCGGGCAGCGCCGCACGTGCGGAAGCGTCCATCTGGCTGAACAGCAGATCCATAAAGCCAGGCTCATCCTGATACCAGTTCAGCTGGTATTGCTTGAGATGCGCCAGCTCCGCCGCCTTCGCCACCGCGTCGTCGAAGTCGCCCAGCGCGTCGACCAGGCCATTGCTTTTGGCGTCGCTGCCTGTCCAGACGTGGCCCTGAGCGATTTGATCGATCTGCTCCGGCGTTTTGCCCCGCGAACTGGCTACCAGACCCAGGAAGTTTTTATAGCCGTTTTCAATGCTCAGCTGCATCAGCTGCTGCACTTCCGGCGGCAGCGCTTTGGTCGTCGTCACGTCCGCCAGCGGCGAAGTCGCCACGCCGTCGGTATGGACGCCAATCGCATCCAGCGAGTTTTCAACCGTATTGATCACCCCGAAGATACCGATAGAGCCGGTCAGCGTGCTCGGGCTGGCAATAATGTAATTCGCCGGCGTAGAGATCCAGTAGCCGCCGGAAGCCGCCATACCGCCCATCGACACCACGACCGGCTTGCCTGCCGCTTTGGCCGCCGCCAGCTCCTCACGAATGGTTTCAGACGCGCTGACGCTGCCGCCAGGGCTGTTGACGCGCAGAATAATCGCCTTGACCTTGTCATCCAGGCGCGCCTTGCGAATAGCCAGCGCGGTGGTATCGCCGCCGACGTTGCCCGGCGTTTCCTCGCCGTCCATGATCGCGCCGTTAGCCATGATGACGGCAATATTGCCGTTGGCCACCGGTTTGTCCTTCAGCGGGTAATCGTAGATGCTGGTGCCGTTAAAGTCCTGCGCCTGCTTGTCCCAGCCGAAAACTTTGCCCAGCTGCGCATCCACGACTGAACGAGAAGCCAGTTCATCCACCAGTTTGTTATCTTTTGCATAGCGCGCGGTATCGCCGCCTACTTTCTGCAGGCCATCAAGCACGCCCTGTGCGCCCGGGAACAGCTGCTGCGGCGTTACCTGGCGATTGGCAGCGACAGTATTAAGATAGTTTTGCCACAGCTCGCCAATCCAGCGGCTGTCCGCATCACGCGCGGCAGGCGACATATCATCGCGTAGGAAAGGCTCTACCGCCGACTTATAGGTGCCGACGCGGAAAACATGCGAGCTGACCTTCAGCTTGTCCAGCAGCGTTTTGTAGTAAAGCCCGTTGGTGGCGAAACCGTGTAAATCGACCGTGCCCTGCGGCGACAGATAGATCTTATTGGCGAAGCTGGCGAGGTAGTATTGCGCCTGGCTGTAGCTGTCGCCCGTGGCGTAAATCTGTTTGCCGCTGTCGCGGAATTCGCGCAGCGCTTTGCCCATATAGCTCAGCGAGGGCTGATCGGCCCCGGCGAAATCGCGCAGATCGAGCACCATGCCGGTAATATTGGCATCGCTTTTCGCCTGGCGAATCGCGTCCACGACGTCAAACAGCGAATTCTCTTTCAGCCGATCGCTGCTGGTGCCAAGCAGCTGGCGGCCAATCTTGCTGAGCTTATTGCTGACCGAAGGCTTGTCGACAATCACACCGGCAAGGTCGACCACCAGCGCGCCTTTCTGCGTTTCCACAGGCGCGGAAGATTTGGTGAACTGAAAATAGACCACGGCGCAGATCAAAATCAGCAGCACCAGGAAAAGATTAAGAATAAATTCCCGAATAAAATTCAGCAGGCGCCAGGCCCATTTAAAAACGCCAGCGATCGCTCGCCACAAAGTGCGCATAGTCTCTCCATAATCGCGATAATAAACCCGGAAAATCGACGGAAACCAGCCCGTGCCGGGTCGGGATGGTGACATCCTAAAGAGCAGGGGCAAACTTGTCAGCAGGAAAAAGCGGAATGCTGTAACAAATCATCATCCTGTGCTAGCTTCAGCTGCTCAGCATTCTTATCAGGAGTAAGTTATGGACGCACTGGATCTGGTAGTCAACCGTCGTTCCGCCTCACGTTTAAGCGAACCTGCGCCCGCCGGAGAAGCGCTGGAAAATATCATCCGCGCCGGGATGCGCGCGCCCGATCACGGCACGCTGCAACCGTGGCGTTTTATTGTTGTAGAGAACGAAGGACGCGACCGCTTCAGCCAGCTGCTGGAAAAAGCCGCGCGTGACGACAATATGGAGCCGAAAGCGATTGAGAAGGCTAAGCAGTCGCCGTTTCGCGCGCCGATGATTATCACCGTGGTGGCCCATTGTGAAGAGCACCATAAGGTGCCGCGTTGGGAACAGGTGGTGTCCGCCGGCTGCGCGGTGATGGCGATGCAGATGGCGGCCGTGGCGCAAGGTTTTAACGGCATCTGGCGCAGCGGCGCCTGGACCGAGCATCAGGCCGTGCGCGAGGCGTTTAACTGCCGCGAGCAGGACGCCATCGTCGGCTTTCTTTATTTAGGCACGCCGCAGTTGAAATCCTCCACCACGCTTGTTCCGCCCGATACAACGCCTTTTGTCAGCTATTTCTGACAGATTGTCACCTTCAAAAAAGGCAGAATAGTCGCCTGACCGTCATTTTGCCGGGATAATAAGCGAACGGACGGTGAAACGCTTATCACCGTCTGTTGAAAACGCTACCATCTACCCACTGTTATCCCCTGAAGGAAGCCATCGCCGGATGCGTTTGTTTATTGCCGAAAAACCCAGCCTCGCTCGCGCGATTGCGGACGTTCTACCCAAGCCGCATCGTCGGGGCGACGGCTATATCGCCTGCGGCAGCGATGATGTAGTGACCTGGTGCGTCGGTCACCTGCTGGAGCAGGCGCAGCCCGACAGCTACGATAGCCGCTATGCGCGCTGGTCGCTGGCCGACCTGCCTATCGTGCCGGAAAAATGGCGCCTCCAGCCGCGTCCTTCCGTAGCAAAGCAGCTTAACGTCATTAAAACGCTGTTGGAGAAAGCCAGCGACGTGGTACACGCGGGCGACCCGGACAGAGAAGGGCAGCTGCTGGTGGACGAAGTACTGGACTATCTGGCGCTGCCGCCGCAGAAGCGCGAGCGGGTACAGCGCTGCCTGATCAACGATCTGAACCCACAGGCTGTTTCAAGGGCGATAGATCGTCTGCGGGAGAACCGCGAATTTATCCCTCTGTGCGTATCGGCGCTGGCGCGGGCGCGGGCGGACTGGCTTTACGGCATCAATATGACCCGCGCCTATACGCTGCTGGGCCGTAATGCCGGTTACGATGGCGTGCTGTCGGTCGGGCGCGTGCAGACGCCGGTGCTTGGGCTGGTGGTACGGCGCGATGAAGAGATCGAGAATTTCGTGCCGAAAGATTTCTTTGAGGTAAAGGCGCATATCGTCACGCCGAAGGATGAGCGCTTTGTCGCTACCTGGCAGCCGAGCGAAGCCTGCGAGCCGCATCAGGATGAAGAAGGACGGTTGCTTAATCGCCAGCTCGCCGAGCACGTAGTCGCGCGTATCGGCGGCCAGCCAGCGCACGTGACCAGCTATAACGACAAGCGCGAGAACGACACCGCGCCGCTGCCTTTCTCGCTTTCTTCTTTACAGATAGAAGCGGCCAGGCGCTTTGGCCTGAGCGCGCAAACGGTGCTGGATACCTGTCAGAAACTTTATGAAACGCATAAGCTCATCACCTATCCGCGTTCGGACAGCCGCTATCTGCCCGATGAGCATTTTGCCGGCAGGCATGCTGTGCTCAACGCCATCAATGCGCATCAGCCAGAACTCACGCCGCCAGCCGATTTTGACAGCGATCGCCGCAACCGCTGCTGGGATGATAAGAAGGTGGATGCGCACCACGCTATTATTCCTACGGCGCGCAGCGGGCAGGTGAGGCTGACGGAAAACGAAGCGAATATTTATCGCCTGATCGCCACGCAGTATCTGATGCAGTTCTGTCCCGATGCCATTTACCGTAAATGCGTGATCGAGCTGGACATCGCGGGCGGGAAATTTATCGCTAAAGCGCGCTTTCTTGCCGAAGCGGGCTGGCGCGCGCTGCTGGGCAGCAAAGAGCGGGACGAGGAAAACGACGGCACGCCGCTGCCCGTAGTGGCGAAAGGCGATGAGCTATTGTGCGAAAGCGGAGAGGTGGTCAGCAAGCAGACTCAGCCGCCTCGTGCCTTTACCGATGCCACGCTGTTATCGGCCATGACCGGCATTGCGCGATTTGTTCAGGATAAAGATCTAAAGAAAGTGCTGCGTGCGACCGATGGTTTAGGAACAGAGGCGACGCGCGCCGGGATTATCGAACTGCTGTTTAAACGCGCTTTCCTGATTAAGAAAGGGCGTTACATCAATGCGACTCCCGCCGGGCGCGCGCTGATCCACTCGCTGCCGGAAATGGCGGCGCGTCCGGATATGACCGCCCAGTGGGAATCCACGCTGACCAAAATCAGTGAGAAGCAGTGTCGCTACCAGGACTTTATGCAGCCGCTGGTGGGGACGCTCTATACTCTGATCGATCAGGCGCGACAGCAGCCCGCTGCGCACGCGTTCCGTGGCCTTCCATCACCGGCGGGTAACCGTAAAAAGCCGCAGCGTAAGGCGGCGAAAGCGAAGGGGAATTAAGCGATGAAAAGCATTTTAGTCACGGTCGCGCTGCTGTTTTGTGCTCCGCTGTATGCGGCAGGCGGCATGCATCTCAGCACCGGCCACGGCGATTATGAGCAGGAACCGCCGCAGGGCGGCGGCGTCAATGCCGATGTGATGGTGGATATGCCGCCGGAAGCGTGGACGCAGGGGCAGAACAATCAGCCGCCGTGCCTGCGCTGCTGTACCTATCAAAATCGCAGCTATACGGAAGGCTCGGTAGTGAAGATGGAAGGCGTGCTGTTGCAGTGCAGCCGCGATGAAAAATCTTACGGCACCAATAATCTGATTTGGCAGACCATTAAGTAATCTGTGCGAGCCAGGCGGCCAGCAAGGGAATATCCGCTGGCGCCAGCTCGTAACGCATTGCTTCCTGCGGCAAACACCAGGCGAGCGCCTGATGACAGTTAAGCCCGGGTTCACCGGTAAAGGCTTCTACCAGCCAGGCGTGCAGATGGATCTGCCGCCCGCTGACTTCCCGGCTTTCGCTGGCGATATAGCCACCGATAGCGGCCTCAATGCCCAGCTCCTCTTTCAGTTCCCTTTGCAGCGCCTGAGGCTGGCTTTCGCCTGCCTCCACTTTGCCGCCCGGAAACTCCCACAGGCCGGCCTGATCGCCATGCGGGCCGCGCTGCGCCAGCAAAATTTTCCCCTGACGTACAATCAGCGCGGCCACTACGTCAAGCCGTTCAGCCGCCATCAGAAGCGGAATTCGGCCCAGACGGGCGCGTGGTCGGAAGGCTTTTCCATGCTGCGGATATCGTAATCAATGCCGGTTGCTACGCAGCGCTCGGCCAGCGGCTGGCTTGCCAGCAGCAGATCGATACGCAGGCCCCGGTTGTCATCGAAGCCCTTAGAACGGTAATCGAACCACGAGAAGCGATCGTTGATGTCAGAATTCTGCGCGCGCCAGGTATCGACCAGGCCCCAGTTCAGCAGGCGATCCATCCATTCCCGCTCTTCCGGCAGGAAGGAACATTTGCCGGTGCGCAGCCAGCGCTTGCGGCTCTCTTCGCCGATACCAATATCCAGATCGGTCGTGCTGATATTCATATCGCCCATAATCAGTACAGGATTACCGGGCTGGTGCTCCTGCTCCAGATAGCTTTGCAGATCGCGGTAAAACTTCTCTTTTGCCGGGAATTTTGTCGCATGATCGCGGCTCTCGCCCTGAGGGAAGTAGCCGTTGATCACGGTAATATTGCCGATTGGGCTGGCGATATCCGCCATAATCAGGCGGCGCTGCGCATCCTCATCGTCACCGGGAAAACCGCGACGTACCGCTACCGGCTCGCTTTTAGTCAGCAGCGCGACGCCGTAGTGGCCTTTCTGTCCGTGGTAAAACACGTTGTAGCCCAGGCTGGCGACTTCTTCGAGCGGAAACATGTCATCGTGGACTTTGGTTTCCTGTAGCCCGATGACGTCCGGCTGATGCTGCTCGACGAGCGCGGCAAGCTGATGAGGGCGGGCGCGCAGCCCGTTGATATTAAAAGAGACGAATTTCATAACTGCACCCGGTGGCGGGAAAAAAGATGTGCGGATGGTAGCAGAATCGGGCGCGGGCTGTCATTAACGCGCTTTTACTCTATCGACAGACAGGCTTATCTTCAGAGCAGAGGCGAGTTTGTCAAAAAAAAGAGTGGCGTCGTGTTTTCGGTTATTCTATCTTCACTCGAATCGTTCGATCCGCACCATTTATCCCATGAGGAACGTCTATGTTAAGTTTTACCGCCAATCAGGCTAAAACGCAGTTTGGTGATTTGATGACCAAAGCACAGCGCGAGCCAGTCAGCATAACCCGTAACGGTCGTCCTGCCGTTGTTGTTGTTTCTGCCGCAGATTATGAGGTCATCGAACAGCTGAAACTGGAAGCCTTACGCACAAGGTTGGCCCATTCGATTGCGCAGATGGAAGCCGGCCAGGTTCAGGATGGCGAAGCCGTATTTGATGAGCTCATGAAGGATTTGTAATGGGAAAGTATACGCTTACGGATGATGCAAAGCAGGACGTGGAAGAGATTAAAGCTTATTCAATGGAGACCTGGAACCGTGAAACTGCAAAGGCGTATTTGACAGGGATGCGTCTTGCTATACAAAGGCTTGCGGATAATCCCGGCATTGGCGAAGACGCCAGTGATAATACCTGGCCCGGAGTGCGTAGCTGGCCTTATGAGGGGCACTATATCTTTTTCGTGCCGAATCCTGAAGGGGTGACCGTGGTCGGCATTCTTCATCAATCCCGCTTGCCAAAGGCATTTAAAAAACGCGCGCCGTGACTTTATTGATACATCTTTACAGGATTAGGCCGAAGCTTCTCATCCTTCCCTGTGGGGGATCTGGAAGAGTGTGTTTAAACATTGGGATTCAAAGAGGTCTGAAATGGTGGTGCTGAGGATAGCATCGTGCGGGAAGGATTCACGTCACTGCATTCCGTGTCCTGCGGGTCAAACCTTCGAGGTCGAAGCTTCTCATCCTTCCCCGTGGGGGATCTGGAAGAATGTGCTTAAACATTGGGATTCAAAGAGGTTTGAAATGGTGGTGGGGGAAGGATTCGAACCTTCGAAGTCGATGACGGCAGATTTACAGTCTGCTCCCTTTGGCCGCTCGGGAACCCCACCAGGGGAAGCGTACTACTTGTTGGCTTTAAACGCCGAACCAACATAAGTTGGAAATGGTGCAAACTAACTTGTGCTGCTGTGCAGGAAGAATTCACGTCACTGCGTTCCGTGCCCTTCGGGTCAAACCTTCGAGGTCGAAGCTTCTCATCCTTCCCCATGGGGAATATGACAGAGCGTGCTTAAACGCCGAACCAACATAAGTTGGAAATGGTGGTGGGGGAAGGATTCGAACCTTCGAAGTCGATGACGGCAGATTTACAGTCTGCTCCCTTTGGCCGCTCGGGAACCCCACCACTGGCCTTGCTTCCTGCTTGCTGAAGCGGGGCGCATCATATCAAATGCTGGCCCGCTGTAAAGCCCGGATTCAGCGATTATAACGCGTTTGCCGCTTTTTTATTCTGACTGCTGCTTTGTCCGACAAAACAGCAGTCTTTAACCTTTACAGAATGATAGTGCGATTGCCGTAGACAAATACGCGCTGCGCCAGCACTTGATAAAGCGCGCGGCTCAGCACATTTTTCTCTACGTCACGTCCCGCACGCATCATATCTTCCGCCGTGTAGGTGTGATCCACATGGATGACGTCCTGCATGATAATCGGGCCTTCGTCCAGATTGTCATTAACGTAGTGCGCGGTAGCCCCGATAATCTTCACACCACGCTCGTAGGCCTGATGATAAGGCCGCGCGCCGATAAAGGCAGGCAGGAACGAGTGGTGGATATTGATGATCTGATTAGGATAGCGCTGCACAAAAGCAGGCGTCAGCACGCGCATATACTTGGCCAGCACCACATAATCAGGCTGGAAACGGTCAATCTCCGCCGCCATGTTATTGTCGTGATCTTCCCGCGTCAGGCCTTCATGGCTCACCAGAATAAACGGAATATCAAAGCGTTCGACCAGCGTCCGCAGCGTTTCGTGGTTGCCGATAACCGCCGCGATTTCAACATCCAGACCGCCATAGGTGCTCTTCATTAACAGATCGCCCAGGCAATGCGCTTCTTTCGTCACCAGGATCACCACGCGGCGACGGCCCGCAGCGTTCAGCTCTCTGAACGATCCGGCAGGCAGGGCGTTGTCCAGCTCGGCCAGCAGTGTGGCATCGTTAAAAACGCCTTCCAGCTCGGTGCGCATAAAAAAGCGGCCGGTGCGATGATCAACAAACTCATTGTTCTGCACGATGTTCAGCTCGTGCTGGTAACAAATGCTGGTAATTTTGGCGATCAGGCCTTTGGCATCAGGGCAAATGGTTCGTAAAACTTTTCGTTGTAGTGTTTGCGCTTGCATTGCGATGGTAATCCTGTCAAAGCAATTCTGAGGGAATGCGGGGGACCATTACTGGCCACAACATTTTTTAAATTTTTTTCCGGAGCCGCACGGGCATCGGTCGTTTCGCCCTGTTTCGGGGAAGGTTCCGTCAACATAATACCAGCGTTGCGCCAGACGAAGAAAGCGCGAACGCTCATGAATAAAGCTGTTGCGCTGATTTTCAGAGAAACGGGCGAAGAAGGTGACGTAGCCTTCTGCATTATCCCCTGGTGCTTGTGCCTCAACTATATGTAAACTAAGCCATCTGGTCACGGCAAAGCTCTCTTCCAGGCTCTCGCGGAAGCGCGCGGCATCGCAGTCAGGATGCCAGGTGGCAATCAGGTAATCGGCATCGCCTTTGGCGTAAGCGGTATAGCGCGAGCGCATCAATGCTTGCGGCGTAGGGGGAATGCCGTCACCATTGAGCCAGGGCTGGCAACATAAGCTATACTCCAATCCGCTACAGCATGGGCAGGATTCAGACACGTTGTCTCCAGAGGATAATAAAAAGCAGAGTGAGTTTTGGGCGTCATGGTAACCGAGCTGTGTGAGTGGCGCCATTGGTTCGTTAAGCAAACACCAGAGGTGGAATGAGACAGGTTAAGATTGGGCTGGCACTGGGATCGGGTGCAGCCAAAGGGTGGGCTCATATCGGCGTGATTGAGGCGCTGGAACGAGCCGGCATCAGGATTGATGTGGTGGCAGGTTGCTCCGTGGGAGCGCTTGTCGGCGCCGCTTATGCCAGTCAACGTCTTCCTCTTCTCGCCGGTTGGGTGCAGGGTTTCAGCTATTGGGAAGTGCTTCGCCTGATGGACTTCTCCTGGCGGCGAGGCGGCCTGCTGCGCGGCGAGCGCGTGTTCAGCCATGTACGTCGCCTGCTGCCGCATACGCATATTGAGGCTTGCAGCCTGCCGTTTGGCGCCGTCACCACCAATCTCAGTACCGGACGCGAACTCTGGCTGACGGAAGGGGATCTTCATCAGGCCATTCGCGCCTCATGCAGTATGCCGGGTCTGCTTTCGCCGGTCGCCTGGAACGGCTACTGGCTGGTGGACGGTGCCGTCGTCAATCCCGTGCCCATTTCTTTAACCCGTGCGCTGGGCGCCGATATCGTTATCGCCGTCGATTTACAGCACGACGCGCATCTGATGCAGCAAAACTTACTCTCCGTTACGCCACAAACCGTGAAGCTGCCCGCTGCTGCCGATGGCTGGCGCGGCAAGCTGCGACAAAAACTGAGCGAGCTAGCCCAGAAAAAAGTTAATCAAACGCCGGGAGCGATGGAAATTATGACTACCTCGATTCAGGTGCTCGAAAACAGAGTCAAGCGCAACCGGATGGCCGGCGATCCGCCGGATGTGCTGATACAGCCTTTCTGCCCGCAGATTTCCACCCTGGATTTTCATCGGGCGGAAGAGGCCATTGAGGCGGGCAGGCTTGCCGTAGAGAAAAAGATGGATGAATTGCTTCCGCTGGTCCGTCAGTACGCAATGCCGGAAGAGAAATGAACAGACTTCGGGCAAATCTGAGAGGCGCAATTGTGGTTTTTGAGCCACTATTGACTTATCTGGCGCACAAGGGGGGACAATGGAGAAGCCATTAAGCGGAAAACAGATCCTGATAGTTGAAGACGAAGTGGTTTTCCGTTCTCTGCTGGATAATTTTCTGAGCGCGCTGGGCGCCACTACCTCGCTTGCCGATGATGGCGTTCAGGCTCTGGAAAGTATGCAGCACCAGGTCTTTGACCTGATGATATGCGACCTGGCTATGCCGCGCATGAACGGTATCAAGCTGGTTGAACATCTGCGGACCCGGGGCAACCCCGTGCCGATCCTGGTGATTTCCGCCACTGAAAACATGTCTGATATCGCACACGTACTGCGCCTTGGCGTGCAGGATGTGCTGCTGAAGCCGTTAAAAGATCTGGAAAGGCTGCGCGAGGCGGTTTACGAATGCCTCTATCCCTCTATGTTTACTTCCAAAGTCGAAGAGGACGAGCAGCTCTTTCAGGACTGGGACGCCCTGGTGCGCGATCCCCAGGCGGCGGCAAAGTTGTTAAAGCAGCTGCAGCCGCCGGTACAGCAGGAAATCGCTAACTGCCGCATTAACTATCGTCAGCTGACGATGGCGGAACAGCCGGGCCTGGTGCTCGACGTCGCGGCGCTTTCTGATAAAGACCTGGCTTTTTATTGTCTGGACGTTACGCGCGCGGGCGATAACGGCGTATTGGCCGCGTTATTATTAAGGGCATTATTTAACGGCCTGCTTCAGGATCAGCTTTCGGGTCAGGCGCAACGTCTGCCCGAGCTAAATAGTTTGCTGAAACAGGTTAATTTACTTTTACGCCAGGCCAACCTTCAGGGGCAATTTCCATTGCTGGTCGGCTATTATCACCAGGGATTAAAAAACCTTATCCTGGTTTCTGCTGGTTTAAACGCCACTCTGAATATTCATTCTCATCAAATACAGCTGAGTAATGGCGTTCCGCTTGGCACGCTGGGCAGTACGCATCTTAATCAAATCAGCCAGCGCTGCGATGCCTGGCAGTGTCAGGTGTGGGGCGCCGGCGGCAGGCTGCGCCTGATGTTGTCCACCGATTAAACGTCCCTTTCCTTTTTATCGCTGCGTGCCAGGGACAGGACCAGCGATAAGCTTTACACTTAGGTAATAGTCTTAAATTGCGTGGAAATGAATGAACCAGGATAAATCCATCCGGGTTCAGCTGATATACTCACTTCGTTTTTTAACTCGACATATCAAGTAATAACTTGAACGGCCTAAAGAGAGGTACTTAGATGTCTGCCTATAAGTCCAAAGTAAAAAAAGCGGTTATCCCTGTTGCTGGTCTGGGAACCCGTATGTTACCTGCCACCAAAGCAATTCCTAAAGAGATGCTGCCGCTGGTTGATAAGCCGTTAATTCAGTATGTCGTTAACGAGTGTATCGCTGCTGGTATCACCGAGATCGTGCTGGTAACGCACTCATCTAAAAACTCTATCGAAAACCATTTTGATACCAGCTTTGAGCTGGAAGCGATGCTGGAAAAACGCGTTAAGCGTCAGCTGCTGGAAGAAATCCAGTCTATCTGCCCGCCTCACGTGACCATCATGCAGGTACGTCAGGGTCTGGCGAAAGGCCTGGGCCACGCGGTAATGTGCGCTTATCCGGTTGTCGGTAACGAGCCGGTAGCGGTTATCCTGCCTGACGTTATCATCGACGAGTACGAATCTAACCTGGCTCAGGACAACCTGGCCGACATGATGCGTCGCTTCGATGAAACCGGCCACAGCCAGATCATGGTAGAGCCTGTAGAAGACGTGACCGCATACGGCGTGGTTGACTGCCAGGGCGCAGAGCTGAAAGCGGGCGAAAGCGCGCCGATGGTCGGTGTGGTAGAGAAGCCTAAAGCAGATAAAGCGCCATCTAACCTGGCGGTTGTGGGTCGTTACGTGCTGTCTGCGGATATCTGGCCTCTGCTGGCGAAAACGCCTCCGGGCGCAGGTGATGAAATCCAGCTGACTGACTCTATCGCTATGCTGATGGACAAAGAAACCGTTGAAGCTTACCACCTGAAAGGCATCAGCCACGACTGCGGTAACAAACTGGGCTACATGCAGGCATTCGTCGAATACGGCGTGCGTCATAATACGCTGGGTGCAGATTTCAAAGCATGGCTTGAAAGCACCGTTGGCAACGAGAAATAAGATTAATTTTTTAACCGGGACAATTCAATGAAAGTCACCGTATTTGGTATCGGCTATGTGGGTCTGGTTCAGGCTGCGGTTTTGGCCGAAGTCGGACATGACGTTCTTTGTATCGATGTCGACGCAAACAAAGTCGAGAATCTGAAGAAAGGGATCATTCCAATTTTTGAACCAGGCCTGACGCCGCTGGTGATGCAGAACTATGAGGCCGGTCGCCTTAAGTTCTCCACCAATGCGGAAGAGGGTGTTAACCACGGCATTATGCAGTTTATCGCTGTGGGCACGCCTCCGGATGAGGATGGCTCTGCGGATCTGAAATATGTCACCGCGGTAGCGCGTACGATTGCCCAACATATGAACGATCATAAAGTGGTTATCGACAAGTCAACCGTACCGGTAGGAACGGCTGACCGCGTGCGCGGCGTGATGGAAGAAACGCTGAAGGCGCGTGGCAAAGAGATCGCTTTCGATGTGGTATCTAACCCGGAATTCCTGAAGGAAGGTGCGGCGGTCAACGACTGTATGCGTCCTGAGCGTATTGTGGTAGGTACCGACAACGAAGCGGTAGTAGACCTGCTGCGCGAGCTGTATGAGCCATTCAACCGCAATCACGATCGCATGATCCTGATGGATATCCGCAGCGCCGAGCTGACCAAGTATGCGGCTAACTGCATGCTGGCAACAAAAATCAGCTTTATGAACGAGATCTCCAACCTGGCTGAACGCCTGGGTGCGGACGTCGAGAAAGTGCGTCAGGGTATTGGTTCCGATTCCCGTATCGGTTACTCCTTTATTTACCCTGGCTGTGGCTACGGCGGCTCCTGCTTCCCGAAAGACGTGCAGGCGCTGATCCGCACCGCCGAGCAGATTGGCTATAAGCCGCGTCTGCTGCAGGCTGTGGAAGACGTTAACGACTCGCAGAAGCACAAGCTGCCGGACTTTATCAAGCGTCACTTTGGCGACAACCTTCAGGGCAAAACCTTTGCGCTGTGGGGACTCTCCTTTAAGCCAAACACCGACGATATGCGTGAAGCGTCAAGCCGCGTGCTGATGGAAGCACTGTGGCAGGCCGGGGCTTCCGTTCAGGCTTTCGATCCGGAAGCGATGGACGAAGCGCAGCGCATCTATGGTCACCGCAGCGATCTTAAGCTGATGGGCACCAAAGAAGCGGCATTGCAGGGCGCAGATGGCCTGGTTATCTGCACCGAATGGCAAAACTTCCGCGCGCCGGATTTTGATGTCATTAAAAATGCGCTGAAAGAACCCGTGATTTTTGATGGTCGTAACCTGTATGATCCAGAAAGAGTCAGCAAACGCGGTTTCGTTTATTATGCAATCGGCCGCGGAGCTTCTATCCAAATTGCATAATTAACGAGGGAAGTATGAAATATCTGGTTACCGGCGCAGCAGGCTTTATCGGTTTTCATGTCGCACAACGCCTGTCAGGCGCCGGTCACCAGGTTGTCGGTCTCGACAACCTGAATGACTATTATGATGTAAAACTCAAACTCGCCCGCCTGGATTTACTCAAACCTTTTTCAAACTTCACTTTTATTGAGCTTGACCTTGCCGACAGGGAAGGGATGGCCGCGCTTTTTGCCGCCGAAGGTTTTGACCGCGTTATTCACCTGGCCGCGCAGGCAGGCGTTCGTTATTCGCTGGAAAACCCGCTGGCCTATGCCGATGCCAATCTCATCGGACATTTAAATATTCTGGAAGGATGCCGCCATAATAAAGTCGGTCATCTGCTTTATGCTTCTTCCAGCTCCGTATATGGCCTGAACCGCAAAATGCCGTTCTCAACCGACGATACGGTAGACCATCCGGTTTCCCTGTATGCGGCGACTAAAAAAGCCAATGAGCTGATGTCTCATACCTATTCTCATCTTTATGGCATCCCAACTACTGGCCTGCGGTTTTTCACCGTCTACGGCCCGTGGGGACGCCCTGATATGGCCTTGTTTAAGTTTACCCGCGCCATGATTGCGGGTGAAAAGATTGACGTATATAACAATGGCCAGATGCGCCGCGACTTCACCTATATCGACGATATTGCCGAGGCCATCGTACGTCTGCAGGACGTTATTCCTCAGCCAGACGCCAGCTGGACAGTAGAAAGCGGCAGCCCGGCGACCAGTTCGGCGCCGTATCGCGTCTATAATATCGGCAACAGCAGCCCGGTGACGTTAATGGCTTATATCGAGGCGCTGGAGAAAGCGTTAGGCATGACCGCCGAGAAAAACATGCTGCCTATGCAGCCAGGCGACGTGCTGGAGACCAGCGCGGATACCACGGCGCTTTATAAGGCGATTGGATTTAAGCCACAGACTGGTGTAGAGGAAGGCGTAAGTCGATTTGTTAACTGGTATCGCACTTTCTATCAGGTATAACGGTAATAAAAAAAGGAAGCTTCGGCTTCCTTTTTTTATGTAGCCCGGATGAAAATTCATCCGCTGAAGAAATTTACAGCATGAAATCTTCGAGTTTTTTACCCTGTTCTTCGATAGCTTTTTTGATTACGGCTGGCGTACGACCCTGGCCGGTCCAGGTTTTCGTTTCGCCATTTTCATCCACATATTTATACTTGGCAGGACGGGCAGCGCGCTTGGCTTTACCCACGCTTTTTGCAGCGTTCTGCGTAGCAAGCAGTTCATTAGGATCGATGCCGTCGGCAATCAGCATTTCACGATATTGCTGCAGTTTACGGGTACGCTCTTCGATTTCAGCCTGAGCGTGGCTCTCTTCATCACGGCGTTCGTGCACAACAACTTCCAGCTTCTCCAGCATCTCTTCTAAAGTTTCCAGCGAGCATTCTCTGGCCTGTGCACGCAGAGTACGGATGTTGTTCAAAATTTTAAGTGCTTCGCTCATTGTTCTAATCTCAAAAATTATAATGGGGGAATGTTCTGCCTGATAATAATAGAGTGCGTCATAATGAACTGCAATAGCTAATTTTGTAAGGGAAAGAAATGTGTTTATCTTTCGACGCTGACACTCCCTTATTAAGCCCTGGATAAATAGGCTTAAGATGAATAAAAGATTGATTGTTGCAACAGATAACCACTTCAGCTTACCCCAACGCCTGGAATTATAATCAAAGTTTCAGGCTTGTTTTGCTAAATGGTGTTCAAAGCTAACCCACAGAAAACGCAGTGAATAATAGCAAGATCACAATCCTTTTTTTAATCGTTAAATGCGATAAAAATAGCCGCGGTAAAACCCGTTGCGAAAAGGGGCCGGCGATTTCGCCTGTCCATTAGTACAGTCTTTACGCCAGCGGCTACGCAATACTGCACGAAAAAGGCGCGCCGCAGGGTCATCCTGGTCTTTGATGAGTGTGATACAATAATCTTAACCCGTTAAACTTTAATTCGGAGCAAGGCCAGATGGCTCAGCTTTATTTTTATTATTCCGTAATGAATGCAGGTAAATCGACTGCGCTATTGCAGTCCTCATATAACTATCATGAGCGCGGGATGCGCACGCTGGTCTATACAGCAGAAATTGATAATCGTTTTGGATTGGGCAAAGTGAGTTCGCGTATTGGCCTTTCTTCTCCAGCAAAATTGTATAATAACGACACGGCACTTTTTGATGAGATAAAAGCAGAACAGCAAATGGAACCGGTTCACTGCGTGCTGATAGATGAATCGCAATTTCTGACCAGAGAGCAGGTAAAAGCGTTATCTGACGTGGTGGATAATCTGGATATCCCGGTTCTCTGTTATGGTTTGCGAACCGATTTTCGCGGGGAGTTATTTAGCGGCAGCCACTATCTTCTTGCCTGGGCCGACAAGCTTGTCGAGCTGAAAACAGTTTGCCACTGCGGAAGAAAAGCGGGAATGGTATTAAGAGTCGATGAAAACGGCGAGCCTTACGATGAGGGCGAGCAGGTAGTGATCGGCGGCAACGAGCGCTACGTCTCGGTCTGCCGTAAGCATTATAAGGCGGCGCTTGAGCAGCACTCGCTGGAGGCGGTTTACGGGGAAAAAGGCCGCAAGCCAGCCTGAAAAGGGGAAAGGCGATGCGACAAAACCAGAGCGGTTCTTAACGCCTGATGTGCGCAGGATGATTAGCCCGGCTTAAGGATAAAAAAAACCCGCCTTGCGGCGGGTTTCAGTCAGGTTAGATTATTTTTTCACTTTCTTGCGCATTTCGACCGGCTGCGCCACCAGGGCTTCGGCTACGGAATCGAAAGGCTCTACGTATTCACGACCGTAGAAGGTATCCATCATAATTTGCTTCAGCTCGGCGATCAGCGGATAGCGCGGGTTAGCACCGGTACACTGATCGTCAAAGGCATCTTCCGCCAGCTTATCCACTTTTGCCAGGAAGTCCGCTTCCTGTACGCCAGCCTCGCGAATCGATTTAGGAATACCCAGTTCCGCTTTCATTCCTTCGAGCCACGCAAGCAGTTTTTCAATTTTCTGCGCGGTGCGGTCGCCAGGCGCGCTAAGACGCAAATGGTCGGCTATTTCAGCATAGCGGCGGCGAGCCTGCGGACGATCGTACTGGCTGAACGCCGTCTGCTTGGTTGGGTTATCGTTAGCGTTGTAGCGGATAACGTTGCTGATCAGCAGGGCGTTAGCCAGACCGTGTGGAATATGGAACTCAGAGCCTAACTTGTGCGCCATGGAGTGGCAGACGCCCAGGAAGGCGTTGGCAAAAGCGATACCGGCGATGGTCGCGGCGTTATGGACGCGCTCACGAGCAACAGGGTTTTTCGCGCCGTCACGATAGCTCGCCGGTAAATTTTCCTGCAGCAGCTTCAGCGCCTGGAGCGCCTGGCCGTCGGAATATTCGTTAGCAAGCACGGAAACATAGGCTTCCAGCGCGTGGGTCACGGCATCCAGACCGCCAAAAGCACACAGCGACTTCGGCATGTTCATCACCAGGTTGGCGTCAACGATAGCCATATCCGGCGTCAGCGCATAGTCAGCCAGCGGATATTTCTGGCCGGTCGCGTCATCGGTCACCACCGCAAAAGGCGTAACTTCTGAACCGGTGCCGGACGTAGTGGTAATGGCAATCATCTTCGCCTTCACGCCCATTTTCGGGAACTTATAGATACGTTTACGGATATCCATAAAGCGCAGCGCCAGCTCTTCGAAATGGGTTTCAGGATGCTCGTACATCACCCACATAATTTTTGCCGCATCCATTGGCGAACCGCCGCCGAGAGCAATAATCACGTCCGGTTTGAAGGAGTTCATCTGCTCCGCGCCCTTACGCACGATGCTCAGCGTCGGATCCGCTTCGACTTCAAAGAACACTTCGGTTTCAAGGCCGTGAGATTTCAATACCGATACCACCTGATCCGCATAGCCGTTGTTAAACAGGTAACGGTCGGTAACGATAAAGGCGCGTTTGGCACCGTCGGTCGCCACTTCTTCCATGGCGATAGGCAGAGAACCGCGGCGGAAGTAGATAGACTTAGGAAGTTTATGCCACAACATATTTTCTGCTCGCTTGGCCACGGTTTTCTTGTTGATCAGATGTTTAGGTCCTACGTTCTCGGAGATAGAGTTGCCGCCCCAGGAGCCGCAGCCGAGCGTCAGTGACGGAGCAAGTTTAAAGTTATACAGGTCGCCGATGCCGCCCTGCGAAGCCGGGGTATTAATCAGAATACGCGCGGTTTTCATTCTGTCGCCGAAGTAGTTAACGCGCTCACGCTCGTTATCCTGATCGGTGTACAGGCAGGAGGTGTGACCGATACCGCCCATCGCCACCAGTTTCTCCGCTTTGCTGACCGCGTCTTCAAAATCTTTTGCACGGTACATGGCAAGCGTAGGGGAAAGTTTTTCATGCGCGAAAGGTTCGGACTCATCGACCAGCTTCACTTCGCCAATCAGGATCTTGGTGCTGGGCGGTACGCTGATACCTGCCATTTCGGCAATTTTCACCGCTGGCTGGCCCACAATCGCCGCGTTCAGACCGCCGTTTTTCAGGATGATATCCTGTACCGCTTTCAGCTCTTTGCCCTGCAGCAGATAGCCGCCGTGGCTGGCGAAGCGTTCGCGTACGGCGTCGTAGGCGGAATCCACCACGATAACAGATTGTTCAGAGGCGCAGATTACGCCGTTATCGAAGGTTTTAGACATCAGGATGGAAGCTACGGCGCGTTTGATATCCGCCGTCTCGTCAATCACGACCGGAGTATTACCGGCACCGACGCCGATAGCCGGTTTACCGGAGCTATAGGCCGCTTTCACCATGCCTGGCCCGCCGGTCGCAAGGATCAGGTTAATATCCGGATGGTGCATCAGCTGATTGGAAAGCTCCACGGAAGGCGCGTCAATCCAGCCGATAATATCTTTTGGTGCACCGGCGGCAATAGCTGCCTGCAGCACGATGTCCGCCGCTTTGTTGGTGGCGTCTTTAGCGCGCGGGTGCGGAGAAAAGATAATACCGTTGCGGGTTTTAAGGCTAATCAGCGCTTTAAAAATAGCGGTGGACGTTGGGTTAGTGGTGGGTACAATGCCGCAGATCAGGCCGGTAGGTTCGGCGATAGTGATGGTGCCGAAGGTGTCATCAGTGTCGAGAATACCGCAGGTTTTCTCATCTTTATAAGCGTTATAGATATATTCAGAGGCAAAATGGTTTTTGATGACTTTATCTTCAACAATCCCCATTCCGGATTCCGCTACGGCCATTTTAGCCAGAGGAATGCGGGCGTCGGCAGCAGCCAGAGCGGCAGCGCGGAAAATCTTGTCGACCTGTTCCTGAGTGAAATTCGCGTACTCTCGCTGGGCTTTCTTTACACGTTCGACCAGTGCGTTAAGCTCAGCAACGTTAGTAACGGTCATAATGCTCTCCTGATGAAAGTTAAACTCTGTTAGTAAACAAGTCAGAACTGTCAATTATAGACAAGGGCGCCTGGTTGTTACCGAAACGTGCTGGCTTTTTGGTTTCCAGGTTCTACAGGTTTACTAAAAGAGTCTACGCATCATTACCGTTACAGGCGGTGAATCTGCGGGTAATTCCGTTTACTGAGTACAATAGTACGCACAGGTCTGGCCGATGATTTTGATGTAGATCAAGAAGCATTCATGCTGACACCTTTCAGCACCGGCCTTACGGCCTGTTACCTGAATTTTCAATAGGCTACATTTGCCGAACAGGCTAAATTATTAGCGCTATAGTTTGCTAATATATGAATTATTAGAGTAATTAACTGCTTAAACAGCTGTCGGAGAGAGCAAATCTACGGCAGCCCGGGCTTGACCGACGCGTTAAGCGACATCCCCCTTACTGGAGTAAAGCGTGAACCCGACCATCCTCGATCTTTCAGGCTATATAAAATTTTTCGTCGGGCTTTTTGCGCTGGTAAACCCGGTCGGCATTATTCCCGTCTTTATCAGTATGACCAGCTATCAGCTGCCGGCAGCCCGTAACAAAACCAACCTGACGGCCAGCCTTTCCGTCGCCATTATTCTCTGGACCTCGCTGTTTTTAGGCGACGCCATTCTGCATCTCTTCGGTATCTCGATTGATTCTTTCCGCATTGCGGGCGGAATACTGGTGGTGACTATCGCGATGTCGATGATCAGCGGCAAGCTGGGCGAGGATAAACAGAACAAGCAGGAAAAAACAGAAACCGCCGTGCGCGAAAGCGTGGGCGTAGTGCCGCTGGCGCTGCCTTTAATGGCGGGGCCTGGCGCCATCAGCTCGACCATTGTCTGGAGCACCCGCTATCACAGCTGGGTAAACCTGCTTGGCTTTAGCGTGGCGATTGCGCTTTTCGCCGTCTGCTGCTGGCTGCTGTTTCGCGCGGCACCGCTGATGGTCAGGGCGCTGGGGCAGACAGGAATCAACGTTATCACCCGTATTATGGGGCTGTTGCTGATGGCGTTGGGTATCGAATTTATCGTCACCGGCGTCAGGGCGCTGTTTCCGGGGCTGGTGGGATAAAACTCCTCACTATAAAACGGGCCTGTAGAGGCATAATCTGCGCTTAATTCACCGATGCAATAAAATGGCGCCCCAAAATTGTGCAAAAGAGTGCCGCGCTGCCCTTTTTTGGTGCGAGTATTCTTCTGGCTTAACCAGCTGCGCAGATTATTAATGTAATTACTGAAAAATAACCTTTTTTCAGAAGCTCATCAGAAAATGTTATTTCAATAACAAATTTTATCGCTGTTATGATGCGTGCATCACACAGTAAATGTCATGATAAAGGTTTCATCTATTATTTTATGCTGTGAAATAGGGGTTAAAGCCTCATCTCTGCTGCAACATACAAATAACGGCAAGAAATAGCGGATTTTTAAAGAAATTATTTCCAAATCAAAGGGTTACCTTTTGTTTTTTGTTCAAAATAAGTTATGTATTCGTTAACTTCTGCGTAATAAAAGCGAATTGGTTAACATTTTCGTTATTTTACCTTGGCGCGAAAAGTCGGCATCTGATAGGTTTTGCTGCAGCGGACAAAACTGGCATCAGATGTGCAAAGCCTGTCAGGCAACGTTTACGTCAGAAATTTTCGTACAGAGGTAGAAATCGTTTAATGAGATTATTGCTGAAGCCTCTGAAGCTGGCCGTCGCTGTCTTTAGCGCGTTGACCGCTTCCTCCCTGAGCGCTGCGCCCGCAGGCATTGCACTGGCCCCGCAGCAAAGCATCACGATTAATAACGGCGGCGAAGTCTCCACGCTCGACCCGCAAAAAATTGAGGGCGTGCCGGAAAGCAACGTGGTGATCAACCTGCTGGAAGGGCTGGTGGCGACCGACAACAATGGCCATATCGTGCCGGGTATGGCCGAGAGCTGGCACAGCGAGGCGGGCAAGGTCTGGAATTTTACGCTGCGTAAGGCCACGTGGAGCAACGGCGAGCCGGTAACCGCACAGGATTTCGTTTACAGCTGGCAGCGCCTGGCCGATCCGCATACGGCTTCACCCTATGCCAGCTATCTGCAATACGCGCATATTGAAAACATTGACGAGATCCTGGCCGGAAAAAAACCACCGACAAGTCTTGGCATCCGCGCGGTTGACGACACTCATCTACAGATAGTGCTGAGCGAGCCGGTACCTTATTTTATCGCGCTGGCGGCCTACGCGGCACTGAAGCCGGTAAACCGTAAAGCCGTCGAACAGTGGGGCGAGAAGTGGACGCAGCCTGCGCACTACGTCGGCAACGGCGCTTATACCCTCAGCGACTGGGTAATCAACGAAAAAATCGTGCTGAAGCGCAATCCTCACTACTGGAACAATGCGCAGACCACTATCGAAACGGCCACCTTTCTGCCCATAACGTCTGAAGCGACCGATGTTAACCGCTATCGCAGCGGCGAAATCGATATGACCAACAGCGTGCTGCCGCCCGAGCTTTTCCCCATGCTGAAGAAAACGCTGGGCACTCAGGTGCGCGTCAGCCCGCTGCTGTGCACCTTCTATTATGAACTGAATAATAAGCGACCGCCGTTTAACGATCCGCGCGTGCGTACAGCGGTCAAGCTGACCCTGGATCGCGATATTATCGCCAACAAGATTATGGGGCAGGGGCAGATCCCGGCGGGCGGGTTTACGCCGCCTTTTATTGACGGCGCGGATTTACCTCCACCGGCCTGGATGAAGCTGACGCAGCAACAGCGCAACGAACAGGCGAAGGCCTTGCTGAGCGAGGCAGGCTACAGCGCGGAAAAACCGCTGCGTTTCCGACTGCTTTATAACACTTCCGATTTAAATAAAAAGCAGGCTATCGCTGCGGCTTCAATGTGGCAGAAAAACCTGGGCGCGCAGGTCACGCTGGATAATCAGGAGTGGAAAACCATGCTGGATACCCGGCATCAGGGCGATTTTGAGGTGGCTCGCGCTACCTGGTGCGCCGACTACAACGAACCCTCCACCTTTCTTAACGCCATGCAGAGCCAGTCTTCCAACAACACGGCGTTCTATAAAAGCGATAAATTCGACGAGCTGTTGGCAAAAACGCTGTCGGCTGACGATGCCGCACAGCGCGCCTCGCTTTATCAGCAGGCCGAGCAGCAGCTCGATCGCGATTCCGCTATCGTTCCCGTCTATTACCGCGTCAGCGCAAGGTTGATCAAGCCCTGGGTTGGCGGTTTTACCGGTAAAGATCCGCAGGATCAGCCGGATATAAAATATTTATATATTATAAAGCATTGATTTGTAAGGAAGGTAATAGCTAGTGATGACAGCAGCCAGGGCAAATAAAAAACGGCCGTGACGTATTCGTTCCCCGTCATGAGCCGTGGCCCGGCAAAGAGGGATAGCTAAAGCGTCCCGGTAATAATAAAAACTGGAGTAGCAAAATGACCAACATCACGAAAAAGCGCCTGCTGGCGCTGGGTATTCTGAGCGCGCTGACCGGCATGGCATCGGCCGCCACGGTGCCCGCAGGCGTGCAGCTTGCCGCTAAGCAGGAGCTGATTAAAGGCAACGGCGACGAAGTGCAGTCGCTGGATCCCCATAAAATTGAAGGCGTGCCGGAATCTAACGTCAGCTACGACCTGCTGGAAGGGCTGCTGATCAACGACACCAACGGCCATCCCATTCCGGGCGTGGCGGAAAGCTGGGAAAACAAGGACGGCAAAGTCTGGACTTTCCATCTGCGCAACAACGCTAAATGGTCTAACGGCGAGCCGGTCACCGCACAGGATTTCGTCTATAGCTGGCAGCGCCTGGCCGACCCTAAAACGGCATCGCCTTATGCCAGCTACCTGCAGTACGGGCATCTGGCCAATATCGACGATATTATCGCGGGCAAGCAGAAGCCCGACCAGCTGGGCGTAAAGGCGCTTGATGCGCACACGCTTCAGGTCACTTTGACCGAATCGGTGCCTTATTTTTATAAGCTGCTGATCCATCCATCCATGTCGCCGGTTTATAAACCCGCTATCGACAAGGCTGGCGAAAAGTGGACGCAGCCGGAAAACTGGGTCGGCAACGGCGCCTATAAGCTACAGGAACACATTATTAACGAGCGCATCGTCGTGGTGCGCAACCCGCAGTATTGGGACAACGCGCATACCGTGCTCGATAAGGTTACCTTCCTGCCGATCCCTTCTGAAGTTAACGACGTTAACCGCTACTTCAGCAGCAACGGCAGCGATATGACCTACACCAACCTGCCGATCGAGCTGTTTAAAAAGTTGCAAAAAGAGAATCCGAAGGAATTGCGCGTCGATCCTTATCTCTGCACCTATTATTACGAACTCAACAATCAGAAAGCGCCTTTTAACGATCCTCGAGTCCGCACCGCGCTGAAGCTGGGGCTGGACCGCGATATCATGGTCAATAAAGTGCTGGCGCAGGGTCAGCAGCCCGCCTGGAGCTATACACCGCCGGCCATTGACGGCGCCGATTTAGTCAAGCCGGAATGGATGAGCTGGACGCAAGAGAAGCGTAACGAAGAGGCGAAAAAACTGCTGGCGGAAGCGGGCTACACTGCCGATAAGCCGCTGACCTTCGAGCTGCTTTATAACACTTCCGATCTGCATAAGAAGTTGGCTATCGCCGTCTCGTCGATCTGGAAGAAAAACCTGGGCGTCAATATCAAGCTGAATAACCAGGAGTGGAAAACCTTCCTGGATACCCGTCATCAGGGCAATTTTGACGTGGCGCGCGCCGCCTGGTGTGCGGACTATAACGAGCCGACCTCGTTCCTGAACACCATGCTCTCCGACAGCAGCAACAATACCTCGCACTATAAATCGCCAGCCTTCGATAAAATTATGGCGTCGGCCACGGCGGCCAGCGACGAGGCGGCCCGCAGCAAGGCCTATACCCAGGCGGAGCAGCAGCTGGATAAAGACTCAACCATCGCGCCGGTGTTCTACTACGCCAATACGCGCCTGGTTAAGCCTTACGTCGGCGGCTATACCGGCAAAGATCCGCTGAACTATCTCTACGACAAAAATCTCTACATCATCAAACACTAAAAAAAATCGGGGGAGGGACGCTTCCCCCACGTAATTCTTTTGAGCAGTGCTGAAGCACAGGCCAGCAGGTACGGGCAATGTTAAAATTTATTTTTCGTCGTTTTCTGGAAGCGATTCCGACGTTACTGATCCTGATTACTATCTCTTTCTTTATGATGCGCCTCGCACCCGGCAGCCCTTTTACCGGCGAGCGTACGCTGTCGCCCGAAGTGATGGCGAACATCGAAGCCAAATATCATTTAAACGATCCCATCTGGAAACAGTATCTGGACTATTTGATCCAGCTGGCGCGCGGCGATTTCGGGCCGTCGTTTAAATACAAAGACTATTCGGTCAACTACCTGGTCGGACACGCCTTTCCGGTATCGGCCAAACTGGGTTTTGCTGCTTTTATCCTGGCGATTGTGCTGGGCGTGACGGCGGGCGTAATAGCCGCGCTGAAGCAGAACAGCAAATGGGATTTCCTGGTGATGGGCGTGGCGATGACCGGCGTGGTGATCCCCAGCTTTGTGGTGGCGCCGCTGCTGGTGCTGGTGTTCGCCATTGTGCTGAAATGGTTGCCGGGCGGCGGCTGGAACGGCGGGGCTATCCAGTACATGATTTTGCCGATGGTGGCGCTGTCGCTGGCCTATATCGCCAGTATCGCCCGCATCACGCGCGGATCGATGATCGAGGTGCTTCACGCCAACTTTATCCGCACGGCGCGCGCTAAAGGGTTGCCGATGCGCCGCATTATTCTGCGCCACGCGTTGAAGCCTGCGATGCTGCCGGTGCTTTCCTACCTTGGCCCGGCGTTTGTCGGCATTATTACCGGTTCAATGGTTATCGAAACCATTTACGGCCTGCCGGGTATTGGGCAGCTGTTCGTGAATGGCGCGCTGAACCGCGACTACTCGCTGGTGCTCAGCCTGACCATTCTGGTCGGCGTGTTGACCATTCTTTTTAACGCGATCGTTGACGTGCTTTATGCGGTTATCGATCCAAAAATTCGTTATTAATCGCGGAGTTCGCCATGATACTGAGTAAGAAAAACAGCGAAGCTCTCGACGCCTTTAGCGAAAAGCTGGAGATCGAAGGCCGCAGCCTGTGGCAGGACGCCCGCCGTCGCTTTATTCATAACCGGGCGGCGCTGGCCAGCCTGAGCGTGCTGGTGCTGATTGCGCTCTTTGTGATCTTCGCGCCCATGCTCTCCTCGTTCACCTACGATGATACCGACTGGGGCATGATGTCCAGCGCGCCGGATATGGTGTCTAAGCACTACTTCGGCACGGACTCGTCGGGACGCGATCTGCTGGTGCGCGTGGCGATCGGCGGACGGATCTCGCTGATGGTCGGCATCGCTTCCGCGCTGGTGGCGGTGCTGGTGGGCACGCTTTACGGCTCGCTGGCCGGTTACCTGGGCGGCAAAGTCGATTCGGTGATGATGCGCCTGCTGGAAATCCTTAACTCCTTTCCGTTTATGTTCTTCGTGATCCTGCTGGTGACCTTTTTTGGCCGTAATATCCTGCTGATTTTCGTGGCGATTGGGCTGGTTTCCTGGCTGGATATGGCGCGTATCGTGCGCGGCCAGACGCTGAGCCTGAAGCGCAAAGAGTTTATCGAGGCGGCGCATGTCGGCGGCGTCTCTACCGCCAGCATCGTGCTGCGCCATATCGTGCCTAACGTGCTGGGCGTGGTGGTGGTTTATGCCTCGCTGCTGGTGCCGAGCATGATCCTGTTTGAATCCTTCCTCAGCTTCTTAGGCCTGGGCACGCAGGAGCCGTTGAGCAGCTGGGGCGCGCTGCTCAGCGACGGCGCCAACTCGATGGAAGTCTCGCCGTGGCTGCTGCTGTTCCCGGCCGGTTTTCTGGTGGTGACGCTGTTCTGTTTCAACTTTATCGGCGATGGTCTGCGTGATGCCCTCGACCCGAAAGATCGCTAAGGAGTTTCCCGATGAACGTTACACAATTACAGCCAGCGATGGCCACGCAGGCGGGAAGCGAACTGCTGCTGTCGGTAAAAGATTTGCGCGTGACTTTCACCACGCCGGACGGCGATGTGACCGCCGTTAACGACCTTAATTTTGACCTGCGGGCGGGCGAAACGCTGGGCATCGTCGGCGAGTCCGGCTCCGGCAAGTCGCAGACGGCTTTTGCGCTGATGGGGCTGCTGGCGGGCAACGGGCGCATCGGCGGCTCGGCGCGTTTTCGCGGTAATGAGATCCTTAATCTACCGGAAAAGCAGCTTAACCGGCTGCGGGCCGAGCAGATCGCGATGATTTTTCAGGATCCCATGACCTCGTTGAATCCCTATATGCGGGTGGGCGAGCAGCTGATGGAAGTGCTGCAGCTGCATAAAGGCTTGAGCAGCGCGCAGGCTTTTGAAGAATCGGTGCGGATGCTGGATGCGGTGAAAATGCCCGAGGCGCGCAAGCGCATGAAGATGTATCCGCACGAGTTCTCCGGCGGGATGCGGCAGCGCGTGATGATCGCGATGGCGCTGCTGTGTCGGCCTAAGCTGCTGATTGCCGACGAACCGACCACGGCGCTGGACGTCACCGTGCAGGCGCAAATTATGACGCTGCTCAACGATCTGAAAAGAGAGTTCAACACCGCGATTATTATGATCACCCATGATTTGGGCGTGGTGGCGGGCATCTGCGATCGCGTGCTGGTGATGTATGCCGGACGTACGATGGAGTACGGCAAAGCGCGCGATATCTTCTATCAGCCAACGCACCCTTATTCGATTGGTTTGCTCAACGCCGTGCCGCGCCTCGACGCGGAGGGCGAATCCCTGACCACCATTCCCGGCAATCCGCCCAACCTGCTGCGGCTGCCAAAAGGCTGTCCGTTTCAGCCTCGCTGTCCGCACGCGATGGAAATTTGCGCCACGATGCCGCCGCTGGAGCCGTTTGGACAGGAGCGGCTGCGCGCCTGCTTTAAACCTGCGGAGGAGCTGGTATGAGCACGACAGAAAAGAACGTTCTGCTGGAAATCGCCGATCTGAAAGTGCATTTCGCGATCAAAGACAGCGGGCAGTGGTTCTGGCAGCCGCCGAAAACGCTGAAGGCCGTGGACGGCGTCAGCCTGCGCCTGTACGAAGGCGAAACCCTGGGCGTGGTGGGCGAGTCCGGCTGCGGGAAATCAACGCTGGCCCGCGCCATCATCGGGCTGGTCAAGGCCACGGAAGGGCGCGTCGCCTGGCTGGGCCGCGACCTGCTGGGGCAAAGCGAAGAGGAGTGGCGCAGGGCGCGTAGCGATATCCAGATGATATTTCAGGATCCGCTGGCCTCGCTGAATCCGCGTATGACCATCGGCGATATTATTGCTGAACCGCTGCGTACCTATCATCCCAAAATGGCGCGTCAGGAAGTCAAAGAGCGGGTCAAAACAATGATGATGAAGGTGGGGCTGCTGCCGAACCTGATTAACCGCTACCCGCACGAATTTTCAGGCGGCCAGTGCCAGCGCATCGGCATTGCCCGGGCGTTAATTCTGGAGCCCAAACTGATTATCTGCGACGAGCCGGTTTCCGCGCTGGATGTTTCTATTCAGGCGCAGGTGGTCAACCTGCTCCAGCAGCTACAGCGCGAGATGGGGCTGTCGCTGATCTTTATCGCCCACGATCTGGCGGTGGTAAAACATATCTCCGATCGCGTGCTGGTGATGTATCTGGGTCATGCGGTAGAGCTGGGCACCTATGATGAGGTTTATCAGAACCCGCAGCATCCTTACACCAGGGCTTTAATGTCCGCCGTGCCGATCCCCGATCCCGACCTGGAGAAAAACAAGGTTATCCAGCTGCTGGAAGGGGAGCTGCCTTCGCCGATCGATCCGCCGTCGGGCTGCGTATTTCGCACCCGCTGTCCGATAGCCGGGCCGGAGTGTGCCAAAACGCGTCCGCTGCTGGAAGGCAGCTTCCGTCATGCGGTCTCCTGCCTGAAGGTCGATCCGTTATAAAAACCAGACCGCATCCCGGCGACGGGATGCGGCTGCGGTTTATTCACGCCACAGAATATGGCAGAGCTTGTGGTCTTTTTCGCGGCACAGCAGGACGCGAGCGAAGATATCGGTCACCGGGTCGCCGTCGTTTTCTCCCAGGCCAATCACCACCTCGGCAAAAAAGTCCGGGTTCAGATCGAAATCCACATGCTCGGCCCAGTCCTCGGCGGGATCGTGCAGCTCTGCACCGCCGCGCTCTTCAAACTGAAGATTAAAGAGCAGGATATCAGCCGGATCGAGATTATCGCCCGCCAGCTCCAGAAAAATATCGTAGGCCTGTTCCAGGGTTTCATCTTCGGTAAGGCGGTTATTTAAATCCATAAAATTTCCCATAATGCCCGTCAGGGCTGTGCAATGCCGCTCGTTTTACAACAGCGGGCTGAAGAAATAAAACAGTCGTTCGACAATCCTCTGCCACCAGGCGCGCCGCGTCCACTGTTTTGCATCCAGCAGCCGCGAACGGGCGATATAATCATCCTGTACGCGCGCCAGATCGCCGCCGAAACCGTCATCATCAATCACCAGCGTAATCTCGAAATTGAGCCACAGGCTGCGCATATCCAGGTTAACCGTGCCGATGAGGCTCAGCTGCCCGTCAACCAGCACGCTTTTGGTATGCAGCAGGCCTTCTTCAAACTGATAAATTCTGACGCCCGCTTCCAGCAGTTCCGCAAAAAAAGCGCGGCTCGCCCAGCCTACCAGCAGTGAATCATTATGTCTTGGCACGATAATGCTCACCTCGACGCCGCGCTGCGCGGCGGTACAGATAGCGTGCAGCAAATCGTCGCTGGGCACGAAATAGGGCGTGGTCATAATCAGCTGCTCGCGCGCCGAATAGACGGCGGTCAGCAGCGCCTGGTGAATCAGATCTTCAGGAAAGCCCGGCCCGGAGGCGATAACCTGAATGGTGTGGCCGCTTTCCTGCTCGAAAGGCATAATAGTGCCGTCCGGCGGCGGCGGCAGAATGCGCTTGCCGGTTTCAATCTCCCAGTCGCAGGAGTAAATGATGCCCATGGTGGTTGCCACCGGGCCTTCCATGCGCGCCATCAGGTCAATCCACTGGCCCACGCCCGCATCCTGTTTAAAAAAGCGCGGATCGACCAGGTTCATGCTGCCGGTATAGGCAATATAGTTATCGATCAGCACCACTTTGCGATGCTGGCGCAGATCCATGCGGCGTAAAAAGACGCGCAGCAGGCTGACTTTCAACGACTCCACGACATCAATGCCCGCGTTGCGCATCATCGCGGGCAAGTCGCTGCGGAAAAACTGCACGCTGCCGGCGGAGTCCAGCATCAGCCGACAGTGAACGCCGCGCCGCGCCGCCGCCATCAGCACTTCCGCCACTTCATCCGCCATGCCGCCGGGCTGCCAGATATAAAACACCATCTCGATATTATGGCGAGCCAGCTGGATATCGCGGATCAGCGCCTGCATCGTATCGTCCGTAGAGGTGAGCAGCTGTAGCTGGTTACCTTTTACCCCGGCGATACCCTGACGGTTTTCACAAAGCTGAAACAGCGAGCGCGCCACGTCGCTGTTATCACGGGCAAAAATATGGTGACAGGATTTCAGATCGTTCAGCCATTTGGCGGTGGAAGGCCACATGGTGCGGGCGCGTTCGGCACGACGCTTCCCCAGATGCAGCTCGCCAAAGGAAAGATAGGCGACGATGCCTACCAGAGGGAGAATATAAATAATCAGCAGCCAGGCCATCGCCGAAGGCACCGCGCGGCGCTTCATCAGAATGCGCAGCGTGACCCCGGCAATCAGCAGCCAGTAACCAAACAGCAGCAGCCAGCTCATTAAAGTATAAAAAGTCGTCATAAAAGCGGAAGTCCTGTTCACCTCTGATTACAGGAGTTTACGTGCAGATCGGAGCGGACGAAACCTTTTCCTCAAGTCATCGGACTTGGCGTAGAGACAGAAGTCTTTATAATGCGGCGCGAGTTTTTGCAAGCGAAGAGGGTAATATGAGACGGAGTAGAAATGAAGTCGCACGCTGGCGCATGTCGCGTCAAATTCAGCGCCGACGGGCGCGCTGGCTGGAAGGGCAGTCGAGACGCTACGGACGGATGCACGCCATTCGCCATCAGCTAAGCCAACAGCAGCGTCGTTCTATTCTGTTTATTACCCAGCTGGTCTGAGCGTAAATACCCGGCCTTGCGCCGGGTTTCTTTTACTGCCTGCGCCTCAGGCGCCCGGCATCCAGGCGCCGCTGGCGATAAACCATATCAGCAGCGCCGCGCCTGCTATACCGACCGCGGCCGGGAAAAGATAGCCAATTTTCATCAGGGTTCCAGGCGGAAGGCGTTAAAACGTGCGCTTAAATGGTTTAACGGCAACCTGCTTATACACGCCCGCGGCGATATAAGGATCGTCCTGCGCCCAGGATTGCGCCTCTTCCAGCGACGAGAACTCGGCGATCACGGTAGAGCCGGTAAAGCCCGCCACGCCAGGTTCGTTGCTGTCCACCGCCGGCATCGGCCCGGCGATAATCAGGCGTCCCTCATCCTGTAACAGCTGCAAACGTGCCACATGCGCGGGGCGAACCGCCTGCCGCTTTGTCAGTGAATCCGCATTATCTTCTGCATAAATTACGTAGAGCACGTTAACTCCTGTCCATCGCTAATGATTGGCGATCACGTTAAGGCATCGTTCGCTATTCTGCAAATGAAAGATGCTCTTGCAGGCGCGGCGCGTAAGGCTAACCGATTTTCTGACAAATTCACGCCTGAAAAGAGGCGAGTTGTTGAAACTGATTGCTATTTGCATTTAAACTTACGCCTCAACTTTTACAGCAGAAAGATTATGACGACGCTGACAGAAACTTCATTTCCTCGCCGACTTTCGCTACCGACCCTGCTTTCCGTGGGTCTGCACGCCGTGGTGATTGGCGGAATACTTTATGCTTCTTTTCACCAGACCGTGGAAGTGCCAAAAGCGTCTCAGCCTATCAGCGTCTCTCTGGTCGCGCCGGAAGTGCAGCCGGAGCCACAGCCAGCGCCCCAGCCTGCGCCGCAGCCGGTAGCGGAGCCTGAACCCGAACCTGAACCCGTGCCGGAGCCGGAGCCGCCTAAAGCGGAACCGGTGCCGATCCCGAAACCCGTTCCCAGGCCTAAACCCAAACCTAAGCCTAAAAAGGAAGTGGTGAAGCCGAAGAAAGAGGTGAAGCCGCGCGAGGAGCCTCGCCAGGCCGCGCCGTTGAATAACGATCGTACGGCTACCGCGACCAAACCTTCTACCGCGCCGAAAACATCGGCAGCGCCTTCAACGGCCGTCTCTTCCGGCCCGAAAGCGATGAGCATTGGCAAACCGGCCTATCCGTCACGCGCCTTTGCGCTGCGTCTGGAAGGGCATGTTCGCGTGCAATTTGACGTGGACAGCTCGGGGCAGGTGGGAAATATCCGCATTCTCGAGGCCGAGCCGCGCAATATGTTCGAGCGTGAAGTGAAAAACGCCATGCGTAAGTGGCGCTATGAGGCGGGCAAGCCGGGCAAGGATTTGAAAATGAACGTTGTCTTTAAAATCAACGGCGGCAGCAGCATTGAGTAACGGGTGATGTTGCCCATCATAAAAAAACGGGAGCAAATTTTGCTCCCGTTTTTTATGCCGTTACGCTTCGCTAAAATGGCTTTTTTCCGGTGGCAGCGGTCGCGATTTGCCTTCGCTGTCAACGGCAACGTAGATAAATACCGCTTCGGTGGTACAGTAGCGCTGGCCAATCGGTTCTGAAGACACCTTCTTAATCCAGACTTCTACGTTAATCGTAATCGAGCTGCTGCCGGTACGAATGCAGCGCGCATAACAGCTGACCACGTCACCTACCGCAACCGGCTTCAGAAAGGTCATGCCGTCAGCCCGCACCGTCACCACGCGGCCGCCCGCGATCTCTTTTGCCAGAATGGCGCCGCCCATATCCATTTGTGACATCAGCCAGCCGCCGAAGATATCGCCGTTGGCGTTAGTATCCGCAGGCATAGCCAGCGTGCGCAGCACCATTTCGCCCTCAGGCTGTCGTTGTTCGTCGCTCATTATCTTGCTTCCGCATAAAAACGCCGTATCCGGCGCTGAATTATTTTTCTTCCTGCGGCATCAGGCGATAGATATAGACGCCGCTGAGCAGGGTGAAGAGCAGAGTCAGGCCGGTCAGGCCAAACACTTTAAAGTTAACCCAGAAATCCTGCGGTAGCCAAAAGGCGACGTAGATATTGGCCAGGCCACAGGCCAGAAAGAATATCGCCCAGGCCACGTTCAGCCTGCGCCACGCGGCCTGCGGTAACGTCAGCTCTTTACCCAACATGCTCTGGATCAGCGTCTGTTTCATCCAGAACTGGCTGTAGAGCAGCGCGGCAGAGAACAGCGTGTAGATAACCGTGACTTTCCATTTAATAAATTCGTCATTATGAAAAACAAGCGTCAGCGTGCCGAAAACGGCGACCAGCACAAAAGTGACGATGGTCATCTTCTCCAGCCTGCGATAAAGCAGCCAGCTGGCTACCAGCGCCAGCGCGGTGGCGACGATCAGCGCGCCCGAGGCGACGAAAATATCGTAGAGCTTATAAAAAACGAAAAAGACCACGAGAGGAAGAAAATCGAGTAACTGCTTCATAAGGGCTTCCGGTTATCAGATCAACACATCGGCTGCGCGCCGGTGAAGCGCGCAGCGACTGATTAACGTAACAGCATATACAGGCGGCTGAGGTAAATGATCAGCAGCGCCGAAACGAGATTGCTTAGCGCGTTCAGCAGCACCGAGGTGACGTTGGCCGGCAGCACGGTCAGCGACGAGGCCATCAGCAGCACCAGCACCTTCGCCAGCAGCCAGCCCAGGATAGCGGGCGCCACCACCTTAACATGTCCCCACACCAGCCGAGTGCTGGCGCGCATCGCGGCGAAAATGCCGACTTTTTCCGCCGTCATGATCATCGGCGACAGCGACAGGATGATAGCGAAAATAATGCCGGGCACCATCAACGCCATAAAGCCGAGCTGAATAATCAGCGTCATAAAAAACACCAGCGGCAGCAGTCGCAGCAGCATCGGCGCGGAAGCGCCCATGGCGCGCAGGGCGCTGACGCGCTCGCCGGCGGTAACCATAGGGATCAGGCAGAGCATCGCGCCCAGCAGCAGCGTATTGCCGACCAGCGAGGCAAGCGTACCCGCAGCGGAAGCGTGCAGCAGCTGCTGCTGCTGTTCTGGCGTCATGGTACGGATCCACTCCATCAGGCTCATTGAGCCGCTGTTGCCATCCGCCAGCCCGGAAATATCAGGCGTCAGCGCATGGCCGATCAGTACCGTAATAAAAGAGGTTAACAGCGCGATCAGTACGATGGTAACAAACTGATGGCGAAAGAAATTTCCCGTGTCACGGTATAACGAAGCCGCCGTGAATGACATGTACACTCCTTGAGAGCCGAATTTAGCGATCCGGCGATTGTACATGGTCTTAAGCCAACCTGGCACCCTGGCTTACACAACTTTCGCTTTGGCGATTTCTCGTGCCGTCTGACGTACACCGCCTGCACGCTTCATATAACACTATCTGGCCAATAAACCCGCATCAGATCACTTTTTAACTTAATTTTTCTTTATGAAATAAAGGTGGTTTTGATCCAGATCAATTTTTAGTGGATTTGCCGTTTATTGTGTTTCTGTGAGGGTGATCTTTCTGAAAATAAAGATAAAATCAGCGCATTAAAAATAAGGGTGACAATTTGCGCTTTTTTCTATGTACACAGGAGTGATTATGAAAATTTCAGTATTGGCCTTGTTGGTCGCGGCCTGCGCGCCGGTAGCCGCTTCGGCACATCAGGCTGGCGATTTCTTTATGCGTGCGGGTTCCGCGACCGTGCGTCCAACCGGCGGCTCGGATAACGTCCTGGGACTGGGCGAATTCGACATCAACAACAATACCCAGCTGGGCCTGACGTTTACCTATATGCTGACCGATCACGTCGGCGTTGAGCTGCTGGGCGCCACGCCGTTCCGTCACAAGGTCGGGCTGGCCTCTACCGGCACGCTGGCTACCGTGCATCAGCTGCCGCCAACGCTGATGGCGCAGTGGTATTTCATGGATAACAACAGCAAGCTGCAGCCCTATGCCGGTATCGGCGTGAACTACACCATGTTTTATGACACCGATTTTAACCAGACCGGCCGCGATGCGGGCCTGAGCAACCTGAGCGTAAAAAACAGCTGGGGCGTGGCGGGCCAGGTCGGCCTGGACTATCAGCTAACGCCGCAGTGGATGCTGAACGCCTCGCTGTGGTACATGGATATTAATACCAAAGTGCGCTTTGACGCGGCGGGCGCAGGCCGCCAGAGTATCGACACCCATATCAACCCGTTCGTGTTCTTCTTTGGCGCGGGTTACCGCTTCTGATCGCCGCCGTCAGACAGCAAAAAGGCGCATACGCTGCGCCTTTTGTCGATCCTGTTACGCCCGAAAAGCGTTATTTGATCTGCATATTATTTACTACGGACTTCACGCCTTTCACGCTGCGGGTCACCTGCACGGCACGGCTGGCCATCTGGGCCGAGCTGACGAAACCGCTGAGCTGTACGCGACCCTTAAAGGTTTCCACGTTGATTTCACGGGACTTCAGCGCTTCATCGTTCAGCAGCTGCGTTTTAACTTTGGTGGTGATGACGGTGTCGTCAATATAGCCGCCTGTGCCTTCCTGCTTTGCCGTTGGCGCGCAGGCGCTAACTGAAACAGCCACAACGGCTGCGATAACCATACCCGTCAACATTTTAAACAGCTTCATGGTAAATCTCCCTGTTATTTCCGAATGGCCTGGGCCGTGATTACAGATTCGCTCTGTAAAAGAAGCGTAGACCTGGGCGGCGAATTTTCCACAAAACAGCGCAAAAAGAGCGTGTTACTTGTTTACGGGGCGGTAAAGCTGCTGCCTGAGGCTACGCGGCTGGCCTGCTCTCGATCGGGCGGGCGTAACGGCTCAGCAATCACGACTGAGCCGCAAAAATAATAAAAGTACAGGAGGGGCAAAGCCCTGCCAGAGCGACAGGGCGGACGGTTAGCGCGTGGCGGCCTTCAGCTTCGCGACGAAAGCTTCCAGCTCGGCCAGCATCGTGGCCGGTTCATTGTGATGACGCTCGATGATTTTGACGATAGCGGAGCCGGAAATCGCACCCGCTGCGCCAGCGGCAAGCGCTTCCTTCACCTGAGACGGTTCAGAAATCCCGAAGCCCTGTAGCGGCGGCGCGGCGTGGTATTCGGTCAGCTTGTCCACCAGATGATGCAACGACTGGCTGACGCCACGGCTTTCCGTGCCGGTTACGCCCGCGCGGGAAAGCAGATAGGTATAGCCGCGCCCGTGTGAAGCGATCTCGCGCAGCAGATCGTCGCTGGCGTTCGGCGGGCAAATAAAGATCGGCGCAACATTATGCCGCATTGCCGACTGGCGGAACGGCGCGGACTCTTCGACCGGCACGTCTGCAATCAGCACGGAATCCACGCCCGCCTGCTGGCAGCGCGCATAAAAGTTGTCGATGCCGTTGGCGAAGACCAGGTTAGCGTACATCAGCAGCCCGATCGGGATGGTCGGATGCTTCTGGCGGACGGCGGCCAGCAGCTCAAAGCAGTGGCTGGGCGTCACGCCGGCGGCAAAGGCGCGCAGCGTGGCGTTCTGGATGGTCGGGCCGTCGGCCAGCGGATCGGAGAAGGGGATCCCCAGCTCCAGCGCGTCGGCGCCGCCCGCGATCAGCGCATCGATAATTTGCAGCGACAGCTCGGGCGTGGGATCGCCCAGGGTGACGAAAGGCACAAAGGCGCCTTCCTTACGCGCGTTCAGCCGCTGAAAAAGCTGGTCATAACGTTCCATCAGATCTCTCCCTTCGCTGTCAGAATCTCGTGCACGGTGAAAATATCTTTATCGCCGCGGCCGGACAGGTTCACCACCAGCAGCTGCTCTTTTTCCGGCGCTTCACGCATCATTTTCAGGGCGTGAGCCAGCGCGTGGGAAGACTCCAGCGCGGGAATAATGCCTTCGCTGCGGCAAAGGATTTTAAACGCGTCCAGCGCTTCGTCATCGGTAATGGAAACGTAGTCGGCGCGGCCGATGCTGTTCAGATGCGCGTGCTGCGGCCCCACGGAAGGGAAATCCAGACCGGCGGAAATCGAATAGGACTCCTCAATCTGACCCTCTTCCGTCTGCATCATCGGCGCTTTCATACCGAAATAGATGCCGACGCGGCCATGCTTCAGCGGCGCGCCGTGCTCGCCGGTTTCAATACCGTGACCGGCAGGCTCCACGCCAATCAGCCCGACGGAAGCCTCGTCGATAAAGTCCGCGAACATGCCGATAGCGTTGGAGCCGCCGCCCACGCAGGCGATAATCGCATCCGGCAGGCGGCCTTCCTGCTCCTGGATCTGCACTTTAGTTTCTTCACCGATCATGCGCTGGAATTCGCGCACTATAGTCGGGAAAGGATGCGGGCCCGCCGCCGTGCCTAACATATAGTGGGCGTTTTCATAGCTGCCCGACCAGTCGCGCAGCGCCTCGTTACAGGCATCTTTCAGCGTGGCGGAGCCGCTGTGCACTGGGATCACCTCTGCGCCCATCAGCTTCATGCGGAACACGTTGGGCGACTGGCGCTCAATATCCTTGGCGCCCATATAGATGCGGCACTTCAGACCCAGCAGGGCGCTGGCGAGCGCCGAAGCGACGCCGTGCTGGCCCGCACCGGTTTCCGCGATAATTTCGGTTTTGCCCATGCGCTTCGCCAGCAGCGCCTGGCCCAGCACCTGATTGGTTTTGTGCGCGCCGCCGTGCAGCAGATCTTCACGCTTCAGGTAAAGACGGGTTTTGGTGCCTTTGGTCAGGTTCTTACACAGCGTCAGCGCAGTGGGGCGACCGGCGTAATTTTTCAGCAGGCCGAGGAATTCCGCCTGAAACTCAGGATCGCGCTGGGCGCTGACAAAGGCCTCTTCCAGCTGTTGCAGCGCGGGCATCAGGATCTGCGGCACGTACATACCGCCGAACTCGCCAAACCAGGGATTTAATAAAGTCATTTCGCTTCCTTATTCGCAGTTGCGCCGCCGTAGCGACGCCAGACGGTCAGTAGGCTCTCAGCGTTTGAAACACCGAGGCGATTTTGTCCGCATCCTTCAGGCCGGGTGCACTTTCGACGCCGGAGTTAAAATCCAGGCCGGCGCAGCCAAGTCGGGCGGCGCTGACGCAGTTGTCGGCGCCCAGGCCGCCCGCCAGCAGCACGTTATCCAGCTTTTCGCCTTCCAGCAGTGCCCAGTCGAAACGGTTGCCGGTGCCGCCGCTGCCGTTGTCAAAGACGTAGCGATCGACGTGCGGCCAGTCGCGGGCAGGCAGCGCGGAACGAATGCTGAACGCCTTCCAGATTTTTACCTCATCCGGCAGCTGACGGCGTAGCTCGGCGACAAAATCCCGATCTTCATCACCATGCAGCTGTACGGCAGAAAGGCCCAGCTCGCGGCTGATAGTGACAACGTCACTAAGGGAGTTGTTACGGAACACGCCGACGTATTTCAGCGCGCCGCCCGCCATCACCGTTTTCGCCTGCTCCGGCGTCACTTTGCGTGGCGAGCCTTCGGCGAAAATCAGGCCGCCGTAGACCGCCCCGGCTTCCAGCGCGCTCCGCGCATCCCCGGCGCGGGTCAGGCCGCACACTTTGTTATCGCCAATAATGACCCGACGCACGGCGGCGGAAAGATCCGCCTCCGACATCAGGGCGGAGCCGATTAAAAAGCCGTTGGCGAAGTGGCTCAGCTCGCGAACCTGAGCATAGTTATTGATGCCTGATTCGCTGATCACCGTTACGCCATGGGCAACTTTAGGCGCAAGACGACGCGTGCGGTCGAGATCGATAGAGAGATCGCGCAGGTCACGGTTATTGATGCCAACCACTTTGGCGCCCAGCGCGGTGGCGCGAGCCAGCTCTTCGTCGCTGATCACCTCAGTCAGTACGCCCATATTCAGGCTGTGCGCCACGGCGGCCAGCTGGCGATACTGCTCGTCATTCACTACGGAAAGCATCAGCAGGATCGCGTCTGCCTGGTAGTAGCGCGCCAGATAAATTTGATACGGATCGATAATAAAATCTTTGCACAGCACGGGCTGGGTAATGGCGGCGCTGACCACCGGCAGAAAATCGAAGCTGCCCTGGAAATATTTTTCGTCGGTCAGTACCGAAACGGCCGAAGCGTGATCTTTATAAACGCCCGCAATGGCGGCCGGATCGAAATCTTCCCGGATCACGCCTTTTGAGGGCGAGGCCTTTTTGCATTCCAGAATAAAAACGGTTCTGGCGCCTGACAGCGCATGATAAAAGCTGCGGGTCGCCGGTTCGATCTCGTTCTGAAACGAGGCCAGCGGCTGGCGCTGCTGGCGCTCGGCCAGCCAAATCGCCTTATCCTGCACAATTTTGTTCAGTACGGTTTCCATATTATCCTCTTGCTGCCAGCGCGACCACGCGCTCATAGGCCTGGCCGCTGCGGATCGCTTTCAGCGCCTTTTGCGCATTTTCCCGTAAGTCTTCCTGGCCGAAAATCTTCAGCAGCAGCGCGACGTTAACGGCCACGGCCTCTTCGTGCGCCTGCTCGCCTTTACCCTGGAGCAATCGCGTCAGAATGTCACGGTTTTCTTCCGGCGAGCCGCCCGCCAGCGCCTCCTGGGGATGATAGCTCAGGCCAAAATCTTCTGGCGTCAGCTGATAGCTGGTGATTTCGCCGTCACGCAGCTCCGCCACCTGCGTCGCGCTGTGCAGCGCCACTTCGTCCATGCCGCCGCCGTGCACCACCGCCGCGCGCTGATAGCCCAGCACTTTCAGCGTCTGGGCAATCGGCAGCACCAGCTCCGGGCTGTAAACGCCGATCACCGCCAGCGGCGGCCGCGCCGGGTTGATTAGCGGGCCAAGCACGTTGAACAGCGTGCGGGTCTTCAGCTGCTGGCGCACCGGCATCGCGTGGCGGAACCCGGTATGGTACTGCGGCGCAAACAGGAAGCAGACGTTAAGATCGTCCAGCGCCTGGCGCGCCTGTTCGGCTGGCATAGCCAGATTGATGCCGAATGCTGCCAGCAGATCGGAAGATCCGGATTTGCTGGAGACGCTGCGGTTGCCATGTTTTGCCACCTTCAGCCCGCAGGCCGCCGCCACAAAGGCGCTGGCGGTAGAAATATTGATGCTGTTGCTGCCGTCGCCGCCGGTGCCAACGATATCGGCAAAGGCGTACTCCGGGCGCGGAAAGGGTTTGGCGTCCGCCAGCAGCGCCGTGGCGGCCCCGGCGATCTCTTCAGGCCGTTCGCCGCGGATCTTCATGGCGATCAGCGCGCCGGCCAGCTGGGTTGGCTCCAGCTGTCCGGTGACAATGGCGGAGAACAGCTGGTGGCTCTCTTCACGGGTCAGGGTCTGCGCCTGGTACAGTTTTTCCAGTATTGCGTTCATCATGCTCTCCTTATTTCGCCAGCGCCCAGGCCAGGGTCTGCTCCAGCAGGCGTGCGCCCTGGCTGGTCAGAATCGATTCCGGGTGAAACTGGAAACCGCAGACGCGGTCGGCGTCGTGACGCACCGCCATCACCATGCCGTTAAAAGTCGCGTTAATTGTTAGCTCAATCGGTACGTTGCTGCCGACCAGCGAGTGGTAGCGTGCCACGGGCAGCGGATTGCTCAGCCCGGCGAACATGGCCGACTCGTCATGGGCGATGGCTGAGGCTTTACCGTGCAGGATCTCGCCCGCCTGGCCGACGTGGCCGCCGTAGGCTTCCACAATTGCCTGATGGCCCAGGCAGATCCCGATAATCGGCAGCTGTCCGCGCAGGCGCCGCAGCAGTTCCGGCATACAGCCCGCATCGGACGGCGCGCCAGGGCCTGGCGACAGCAGCAGCACCGGATTGTCCATCTCCTGCAAACGGGCGATCAGCGTGTCGGCAGGCACGTTATTGCGGTAGATCACTACGTTATGACCGAAAGCGCGCACCTGGTCGACGAGGTTCCAGGTAAAAGAGTCGATATTGTCGAGCAGCAGAATATCAGCCATCAGAAAATCTCCTTGCAATGATGGGCAGTGGCGATGGCGCGCAGCACCGCGCGGGCTTTATTGCGGCTCTCATCGGCTTCCGCCTGCGGGTTGGAATCCAGCACCACGCCCGCGCCGGCCTGAACGGTAGCGACGCCGTCCTCGACGTAGGCTGAGCGGATCACGATGCAGGTATCCAGATCGCCGCTGGCGGTAAAGTAGCCGACCGCGCCGCCGTAGCTGCCGCGCCGGGTGCCTTCCGCCTCGGCGATCAGGCGCATGGCGCGAACTTTCGGCGCGCCGCTCAGCGTGCCCATATTCATACAGGCGCGGTAGGCATGCAGCACATCCAGATCCTCACGCAGTTTGCCTACCACGCGGGAAACCAGGTGCATCACAAAAGAGTAGCGGTCGACCTTGGTTAAATCGGCCACGTAGCGGCTGCCCGGCTCGCAGATGCGCGCCAGATCGTTACGCGCCAGGTCGACCAGCATCAGGTGCTCGGCCAGTTCTTTATGGTCGGTACGCATTTCCAGCTCGATACGGCTGTCGAGATCGCGATCCAGCGAGCCGTCGGCATGACGACCGCGCGGGCGGGTTCCGGCAATCGGATAAATTTCGATCTGGCGGCTGTCGGCCGAATACTTCAGCGAGCTTTCCGGCGAGGCGCCGAACAGGCTGAAATCCTGATCCTGCATAAAAAACATATAGGGGCTGGGGTTGCTGTTCTTCAGCGTGTCGTAGGCGGCCAGCGGCGACGGGCAGGGCAGCGAGAAACGGCGCGACGGCACCACCTGGAAGATTTCGCCGCTGCGGATGGCTTCCTGCATCTTGCGCACCACGGCGCAATACTCTTCGTCGTTCTGGCTGACGGCAAGCGACATTGTCTCCAGCGGCTGCACCGGAATAGCGGACGCGGGCTGCAGCATCTGGCCGTGCAGCTGTTCGATACGGCGCTGCAGGCGTAAAAATTCGCCGGGCGCTGCCGTAAACAGGCTGGCCTGTAAGCGTGCGCTCTGGCTCTGATGGTCGATCACCAGTAACGTTTCGGCCAGATAAAAGCAGTAATCGGGACAGCGCTGGTCGTTGTCCAGCCCGGGCAGATCTTCAAATCCTGCCACCAGGTCGTAAGCGAACAGGCCGCCAAGCAGCATCGCCTCGCGCTCGTCCGCCGGGCTTTTCAGCAAATGCGGGATCAGGCGCAGCGCGTCGAACACCGACAGCGTCTTCAGACGGGAATCCTCATCCTGCACCGCATTATCCTGCGGAAAACGCAGCTCGCGGCCGTCGGGACGTACGGTATTGATAACCGACTCCGGCAGCGCGGCATCCAGCAGCGGCAGCAGCGCGCGGCCATTCTCCGACAGCGCCTGGACGGTAACGGTATCGTCCAGCGCCTTAATGCGCAGCGCGCTGTCGATAATCAGCAGGCTTTTCAGGTTGCGTTTGCTGTCAATGTCCGCCGACTCCAGCAGCAGCGTAGCGGGACGCGCGCCGCAGAGCTGGTGGAAGAGCGCGGCCGGATCCTCACGGTAGGGCGCGGCGCCGGTAATCAACTTCACTGTAGTTTGCGTTTGCATAAGGTCAGTTCTCAAATTTGGCTAAAAAAAAGGCCCGCTTGCGGCGGGCCTGGGTAGCGTTACAGCGACAGCTGCGTGCACGACTTCTCCGCCCGTTCAGGAAGAAGTACGCCACCAGCCGTTCGTTGTCATTGTGTTTTTCATTTTTCGCTACCTTGTGTGTGAACTTGCGTACTAGTTAACTGGTTCGTGGCGGAAATGTCAATACTCTTTTTCTCTTGCCCGCAATTGCGGGTATCATGCAGCGACCTTTTTAGCGCTTTCCGGAGTCGTTTTGTCTGCAACCCCGCTTAATCCCTGGCCCATCTACGATTTACACAGCCACACCCGCGCCTCTGACGGCCTGTTAACGCCTGAAGAACTGGTGCTCAGAGCCGTGGAGCAACGCGTCGGTGTCCTTGCTATCACCGATCACGATTCGGTTGACGGCGTGCAGCCCGCCCGCGAAGCCATCGCCAGACACCAGCTGCCGCTGCGGCTGATAGCGGGCGTCGAAGTTTCTTCGCTATGGGAAAATCACGAAATTCATATTGTCGGACTGGGCGTGGAAGAAGAGCATCCCGTGCTGAAGCAGTTTCTGCAGGCACAGAGCGATCGTCGAATGGTTCGCGCGCAGCTGATAGCTGAACGGCTGGAGAAAGCGCGCATTCCCGGTGCGCTGGAAGGCGCGCTGGCGCTGGCCGACGGCGGCGCGATCACCCGAGGCCATTTTGCCCGCTTCTTAATTGCGCAGGGCAAGGCCGATAATATGGCGCAGGTCTTTAAAAATTACCTGGCGCGCGGCAAAACCGGCTACGTGCCGCCACAGTGGTGTACAATTAAACAAGCCATTGATGCTATTCATCATTCTGGCGGGCGTGCCGTGTTGGCTCATCCGGGCCGCTACGGCCTTTCCGCAAAATGGTTGAAGCGTTTAATCGCCCACTTTAAAGAAGAAGGGGGGGATGCAATGGAGGTCGCACAGTGCCAGCAGGCGCCCAACGAGCGCACGCAGCTGGCGCGTTACGCGCAGGACTACCAGCTGGCCGCGTCGCAGGGATCTGATTTCCATCAGCCCTGTCCGTGGATAGAGCTGGGAAAAAAATTATGGCTTCCGGCCGGTGTGGAAGCCGTCTGGCTGCGCTTTCCTGAAATTTGATCCTGTTCGCCCGTCGCGCGACAGGCATGAGGTCGATTATGAGTCAGTTCTTTTATATACACCCGGAAAACCCCCAGCCCCGGCTGATCAAACAGGCCGTAGAGCTGCTGCATAAAGGGTCGGTCATCGTTTATCCTACGGACTCGGGCTATGCGCTGGGCTGCAGGCTGGAAGATAAAAACGCGATGGAGCGCATCTGTCGCATCAGGCAGCTGGACAGCGACCATAACTTTACGCTGGTCTGCCGCGATCTTTCAGAGCTGTCTACCTATGCGTACGTGGACAATACCGCGTTTCGCCTGATTAAAAATAATACGCCAGGCAACTACACGTTTATTTTGAAGGCGACCAAAGAGGTGCCGCGCCGTCTGATGAGCGATAAGCGTAAGACGATTGGTCTGCGTGTGCCTTCCAATCCGGTGGCGCTGGCGCTGCTGGAGGCGCTGAACGAACCCTTGATGTCCACTTCGCTGATGCTGCCGGGCAACGATTTTACCGAATCCGATCCGGAAGCGATTCAGGAGACGATCGGCAAGCAGGTTGATTTAATTATTCACGGCGGCTATCTGGGGCAGCAACCTACTACGGTTATCGATTTAACCGAAAGTACGCCGCAGGTTGTGCGCGAAGGCGCAGGCGACATTAAACCTTTTCTCTGAATAATATCAGGCTCGTCAAAAAGGCGAGCCTTAATAAATAAACATAGATAATTACTTTTCAGATATTAATACGCGAGCATATTATTCTCACGACGTTGTTTTTTGCAGCCAGTCTTTAAAATCCGCATAAGGAATATAAAGTGACACATCTTTCAACGGTGCGCTACCGGCCTTATGCCTTTTAATCTGATTGGTGAAACCAACTATCACGCCGCCGATTGTATCATCGCCGTTATAGACCGCGCCGCCCGACATGCCTTTCACCACGCCCGCATTGGAAGCCATCGCTACGCAGGGACGCTTGTTCCATTCGTTGCGAATACCGGTCCGCGCCAGGTTAACGCCGGAAGATTCCACCGGCATGGCGGTAATAAAGCTGTAGCCGTACATTTTCACCGGCGCGCCAATTTCACCTTCGCGAAATTTCGGCAGGGTTTTCATGTCGTTTTTATGATAGATAATCGCCAGGTCGCAGTAAGGATGATAAGCCTTAACGCGCTGTACGGAGAGTTTAGCCACGTGAGCGGCAGTCAGGCTGTACTCGGGCGTAATCGGAATGCTGGTACCCAGCGAGCCGACGCCCAGCACGGTAGGAATGCCGGTAAAGTTCATATCGACACGTTTCAGTGCTTCTCTGCTGTACTCATATTTACCTACAGAGCAGCCGGTCAGCGTCAGCAAAGCCAACGCCGCGAGGGGCATTATTCTTTTCATAATAGTTACACTTTGTCGGACACGTCAGTAAATCCCTGGTGAAGATTGACGACGTGCAAGGCCGATGCCGATTGAAATCGGCGTTATACAGGGAGTCGTGCTCCCCTCTGTTTTTTAACTGACGTTTACTGCAAAAATAATTTACGACTTAACTAAAATTTTTATTGTGACTGTTTAACAGTTCACTGTGCAGGCTCTTTTTGGCCTGAGTGAATTCTACACAAACTAATTAGTGGATCAAATAAATAAACAGCCGAAAATAATTAAAACCGCAATTACGATGAATTAACTCAATCTAAAATGGCGATAAGCTATTTGTTTGGAGAGGGCTTTAGCATTTGTGTGGGTCATTTGTGTTAAGTCAGTTTGAATCACTGGCGTGGCGTAAAAGAGTGGTTTTAACATCGGAGAAACATTTTGCTTAATGGATTCACCCTCTGCTGAGGTGGCTATTTGGGTTTAATTAAGGTGAAATTCAGGCGCGGCGCAGTATCGGCAGAAAATACATTAACTTTAATTTAACTTAAAATAAGTGAATATATATCAACAAGGCGATAACATTTGCCTTAAATAACGCGGCGCGGCCCGGCGTTAAATTGGCTTAGGGCGGCCGCTTTGGTAAGCGCCGGGAATGAGTGACCGTCCGTCGATAGCGGGCGACGCCGCCGCTTTTCAGGATGGCGCATCTTTTCCCTGGCAAACGGCCCGGTAGCGTTATCAATAGCCGATAACTTAGTGTAGAATGCGCTTCCCCTGAAAATGGGGCGGGCGTCGCGTGCATTCAGCCGCAAAAAGCCCCGCCTCCTGAGTAACGGCCCATTCATTTTATGACGCCTGGGAAGGCGACAAAGAGGCAGCGCCATGAGCGAAAAATTACAGAAAGTCTTAGCGCGCGCCGGGCATGGTTCCCGCCGCGAAATTGAAACCATGATTTCTGCCGGACGCGTTAGCGTGGACGGCAAAATGGCCACGCTGGGCGACCGCGTAGAGCCGAGTAAAGCATTAAAAATCCGTATCGACGGCCATCTGGTTTCGGTAGCGGAATCCACTAATGAAGTTTGCCGCGTGCTGGCCTATTACAAACCGGAAGGCGAACTCTGCACCCGTAACGATCCCGAAGGCCGTCCTACCGTATTCGACCGTTTACCCAAGCTGCGTGGCGCACGCTGGATCGCCGTAGGGCGTCTGGACGTTAACACCTGCGGCCTGCTGCTGTTCACAACGGATGGCGAGCTGGCTAACCGTTTGATGCACCCAAGCCGGGAAGTGGAAAGGGAATACGCCGTACGCGTGTTTGGGCAGGTCGATGACGATAAGCTGAAGCAGCTGAGCCGTGGCGTACAGCTGGAAGATGGCCCGGCGTCGTTTAAAACGCTGAAGTTTACCGGCGGCGAAGGCATCAACCAGTGGTATAGCGTTACGCTGACCGAAGGCCGCAACCGCGAAGTGCGTCGCCTGTGGGAATCGGTAGGCGTGCAGGTCAGCCGTCTGATCCGTACCCGCTACGGCGACATCACGCTGCCGAAAGGGCTGCCGCGCGGCGGCTGGACGGAGCTGGATCTGCCGCCGACCAACTATCTGCGCGAGCTGGTTGGGCTGCCGCCGGAAACCACCAGCAAAGTGGCGTTGGAAAAAGATCGTCGCCGTACCAAGGCCAATCAGATCCGTCGCGCCGTCAAGCGCCACACTCAGGTCAGCGGCAACCGCCGTACGACCAGCAAGCGTTAACAGAAAAGGGCGAAGCGATTCGCCCTTTTTTTTGGCCTGTTACCAGTCGATACCCTGCTGCGCCTGGATCCCCGCATCAAAAGCGTGTTTAACCGGACGCATTTCGGTTACGGTATCCGCCAGCGCCAGCAAATCGCGATGACAGCCCCGGCCGGTAATGATAACGCTCTGCTGAGGCGGACGGGCGCGCAGCGCCGCCATGACCTCTTCCAGCGGCAGATAGTCAAAGCTCACCATATAGGTCAGCTCATCCATCACCACCAGATCCAGCGACGCATCCTGCAACATCCGTTTGCCGTGCTGCCAGACTTCAAGGCAGGCGGCGGTATCAGTTTCGCGGTTCTGCGTATCCCAGGTGAAGCCGGTGGCCATCACCTGAAACTCCACGCCGTGCGGCTCCAGCAAATTGCGTTCGCCGTTTGGCCATTCGCCCTTGATAAACTGAATGACGCCCACGCGCTTTTGATGGCCCACCGCACGGGCGGCAGTGCCGAAAGCGGCCGTGGTCTTGCCTTTGCCGTTACCGGTAAACACCATCAGAATGCCGCGCGTTTCGGTCGCGGCGGCAATGCGCGCGTCAACTTTTTCCTTCAGCTTTTGTTGACGCTGCTGGTGGCGATCGTCGGCCATTATTCCGCTGCTCCCGGTTTGCGTCCTGGCTGCGCATCGAAGCTGACGCCGCTTTCCGTGCAGTCATCGCCCATCACGTAAAGGTAAGTGGGCATAATATCCGCCGGGGTTTTCAGCTTGCCTGCGTTCTCCTGCGGGAAGGCGCTGGCGCGCATTTTGGTGCGTGTGCCGCCGGGGTTAATGCAGTTGACGCGCAGCTGGCCGCGATACTCTTCAGCCAGCACCTGCATCATGCCTTCGGTGGCGAATTTAGAGACGGAGTAGGCGCCCCAGCCCGCGCGTCCCTGGCGGCCCACGCTGGAAGAGGTAAACACCAGCGAGCCGGCCTGTGACTTCAGCAGCAGCGGCAGCAGCGCCTGAGTCAGGAAGAAAGTGGCGTCAACGTTTACGCGCATCACCTGCTGCCAGACGGCGGGATCCTGCTCGGTCATGGGCACCACGTCGCCCAGCAGGCCCGCGTTATGCAGCACGCCGTCCAGCCTGGAGACATGACGGGAAATTTCATCGGCCAGCTGACGGCACGCTTCGGGCGTGGCGCTGTCCAAATCCAGCGTAAAGAAAAGCGGCGAAGGCTTGCCGACAGCGGCGATTTCATCCGCCACGCTTTGCAGCTTCTGCGCGTTGCGTCCCAGCAAAATAACCTGCGCGCCGTAGCGAGCGTAGGTGACAGCAGCCTCGCGGCCAATGCCGTCGCTGGCGCCGGTGACAAGAATAATACGATCGTTGAGCAATTGACTGGCGGGTTGATAATTCATTGATGCGCCTCTGGTGATGCTTAGTGCGGAAGGGAAACAGGGTAACGCCGCTAATCCATTGACCGCAACAGTAAACCGCCCGAATGCCTGGTCTCTGCGCAGCGCTATCTTTGCGTACTCAACGGATCCGGGCGACGACGGGCAGCGACTCGGCTACACTAGCTGCTGATCTAATTGGATGTTAAATAAGGCGGAATGCGTGGAACTACTCTCTTACTACGGACTTTTTCTGGCCAAGACGGTCACGGTGGTCGTGGCGATCGCGGCCATTGCTATTTTGATTACGCATCTGGCCATGCGTAAACGCGCTCAGGGCGGCCAGCTGCGCCTGACGCGGCTGAATGAGGCGTATCAGGAGATAAAGGATGAAATGCGCCTGGCGAGCATGAAGCCGCATGACAAAAAACGCTGGTATAAAGAGCAGAAAAAAAAGGACAAGCTGGAGGCGAAAACCGCTAAAGCCGAGGCGAAACAAGGTATTAAGCCAGCCGAAAGCAAACCCACGCTGTACGTGATGGATTTTAAAGGCAGCATGGACGCGCACGAGGTCGCCTCGCTGCGTGAAGAGATCTCGGCGGTTATGGCCGTCGCCAGACCGCAGGATGAAGTGCTGCTGCGTCTGGAAAGTCCGGGTGGCGTGGTGCACGGCTACGGGCTGGCCTCTTCCCAGCTTCAGCGGCTGCGCGATAAGAACATCCGTTTGACCGTGGCGGTGGATAAGGTAGCGGCGAGCGGCGGCTATATGATGGCCTGCGTGGCCGATCGCATCGTGGCTGCACCGTTTTCTATCATTGGCTCGATCGGCGTGGTTGCCCAGATCCCTAACTTCAACCGCCTGCTGAAGCGCAATGAAATTGACGTAGAGCTGCATACGGCCGGAGAGTACAAGCGCACGCTGACGCTGTTTGGCGAAAACACCGAGCAGGGCCGCGAAAAATTCCGCGAGGATCTCAACGAGACGCATCAGCTGTTTAAAGAGTTTGTGCATCAGATGCGTCCGACGCTGGACATCGACAGCGTGGCGACGGGCGAACACTGGTTCGGCACCCAGGCGCTGGAAAAAGGCCTGGTTGACGCTATCGGCACCAGCGACGATCTGATTATCGACCAGATGCAGGCGCGGGAAGTGGTTGCGGTGCACTACGTGAAGCGCAAAAAAATGATGGATCGCTTTACGCAAAGCGCCAGCGTCAGCGTCGAACGCCTGCTGCTGCGCCTGTGGCAGCGTGGCGAGAAGCCGCTGCTGTAGTCCTGTTAGCGCCTGCCTGGCGGGCGCTATTCCTGCAAGTGATAAAGCGGCGACAGCTCCGTGGCCAGAAACTTAAAAACGTTAAACACCACCGTGCTTTTACTGCCGGGCAAGCCTTGCTCGTCCAGAAAATAGTCGCCGCAAAAAACCAGCACGTCGCCTTTCTGCTCCACGTCGGTGGCGCTCAGTCCGGGAAAAAAATCCTTGTGCTCCGCGATGAGCTCGTTCGCCTTTTGCAGGAGTGCGGATTTATCAATAGCCTGGGTATGCTTCACAGAATTCTCTCCTTTATAGAGACGGCAGATGAGCAGTATATTACGCCGCGCTGCCGCAAAAACTCAATGCCGATGGGCGCTTGCCTGCCCACACGCTTTTTTATGACTTTCTGGCGTAAATCCGTTGTGGATGCTAATTAAGTTGCGTAACAGATTTTATCAGGTAGAGTGTGGGCGTTTCGGGTTCCGGGCGTAAAACTGGCTTTACGCTTTGTTAGTGATGCGCTTAACAGTTTGTAAAAGGTGTCGTTAATCAGTGAGTTGGCTTCCTGAGCGGGAAGCGTTAACAGGGAAAGTGCCGGATTCTGCCGTCGGCCATGAAGGTTTTAACGCGCTGGATTGCCCGCAGGCTTTCGGCACAATTTACTCTCGGATGTTTTAATCAGGTAAAGGTAAATATGGGCAAAGCTCTCGTAATAGTTGAGTCCCCGGCAAAAGCCAAAACAATCAATAAATATCTCGGAAACGACTACGTGGTGAAATCCAGCGTCGGTCATATCCGCGATTTGCCGACCAGTGGATCAACAGTTAAAAAGAGCGCTGACTCTACAACCAGTAAGACCACCAAAAAGGTGAAAAAGGACGAGAAGGCCGCGCTGGTCAGCCGGATGGGCGTCGATCCTTATCACGGCTGGGAAGCGAACTATCAGATCCTTCCCGGCAAGGAGAAAGTGGTCTCCGAGCTGAAAGCGCTGGCGCAAAATGCCGACCACATCTATCTCGCAACCGACCTTGATCGCGAAGGGGAAGCCATTGCCTGGCACCTGCGGGAAGTGATCGGCGGTGATGATTCGCGCTTCAGCCGCGTGGTGTTTAACGAAATCACCAAAAATGCTATTCGTCAGGCTTTCGACAAGCCGGGCGAACTGAATATCAATCGGGTTAACGCTCAGCAGGCGCGCCGCTTTATGGACCGCGTGGTGGGCTATATGGTTTCGCCGCTGCTGTGGAAGAAAATCGCTCGCGGACTGTCCGCCGGGCGCGTGCAGTCGGTCGCCGTGCGGCTGGTGGTGGAGCGCGAGCGCGAAATCAAAGCGTTCGTGCCGGAAGAGTATTGGGAACTGCATGCCGATCTGAATACGCCGGAAGGCACGCTGCTGCCGATGGAAGTGACTCATCAGCACGACAAGCCTTTCCGTCCGGTTAACGGCGAGCAGACCCAGGCCGCCGTCAGCCTGCTGGAAAAAGCGCGCTATCAGGTTACCGACCGTGAAGATAAGCCGACCAGCAGCAAGCCCGGCGCGCCGTTTATTACCTCAACGCTGCAACAGGCGGCCAGTACCCGTCTGGGCTACGGCGTGAAAAAAACCATGATGATGGCACAGCGCCTCTATGAAGCGGGCCACATTACCTATATGCGTACCGACTCGACCAATCTGAGTCAGGATGCGGTCAGCATGGTGCGCGGCTATATTGAAAACGAATTTGGCGAAAAATATTTGCCGAAGGCCGCCAATGCCTATGCCAGCAAAGATAACTCGCAGGAAGCGCACGAAGCGATCCGTCCTTCGGACGTCGCCGTCCTGGCCGAGCAGCTGAAGGATATGGAAGCCGACGCGCAGAAGCTGTATCAGCTAATCTGGCGTCAGTTCGTTGCCTGTCAGATGATGCCGGCGCAGTATGACTCCACGACGCTGACCGTCAGCGCCGGCGAGTTTAAACTCAAGGCGAAAGGGCGCACGCTGCGCTTTGACGGCTGGACCCGCGTGATGCCTGCGCTGCGCAAGGGCGATGAAGATCGCACGCTGCCGCCGGTTGAAGTGGGTAAAGAGCTGGCGCTGCAGCAGCTGAAGCCAAGCCAGCACTTTACCAAACCGCCGGCACGCTTCAGCGAAGCCTCGCTGGTGCGCGAGCTGGAAAAACGCGGCATCGGTCGTCCTTCTACCTACGCCTCGATTATCTCGACCATTCAGGATCGCGGCTACGTGCGCGTGGAAAGCCGTCGCTTCTATGCGGAAAAGATGGGCGAAATCGTTACCGACCGGCTGGAAGAAAACTTCCGCGAGCTGATGAACTACGACTTCACCGCGCATATGGAAAACAGTCTGGATCAGGTTGCCAACAACGAAGCGCAGTGGAAAGGCGTGCTGGATAAATTTTTCGCCGACTTCAGCCAGCAGCTGGAAAAGGCGGATAAAGATCCGGAAGAGGGCGGCATGCAGCCGAACCAGATGGTGCTGACCACCATCGATTGCCCAACCTGCGGGCGTAAGATGGGTATCCGTACCGCCAGCACCGGCGTGTTCCTCGGTTGCTCGGGCTATGCGCTGCCGCCGAAAGAGCGCTGCAAACAAACCATCAATCTGATCCCAGAGAATGAAGTACTGAATATTCTCGAAGGCGAAGATGCGGAAACCAACGCGCTGCGCGCGCGCCGTCGCTGCGGCAAATGCGGCACGGCGATGGACAGCTATCTGATCGACAACCAGCGCAAACTGCACGTGTGCGGCAACAACCCAAGCTGCGACGGTTACGAAATCGAGCAGGGCGAATTCCGTATCAAAGGCTATGACGGGCCGATCGTAGAGTGCGAAAAGTGTGGCTCGGAGATGCACCTGAAAATGGGGCGTTTCGGCAAGTATATGGCCTGCACCAACGACGACTGTAAAAATACCCGTAAGATCCTGCGTAACGGCGACGTTGCGCCGCCGAAAGAAGATCCGGTTCCGCTGCCGGAGCTGCAGTGCGAAAAATCGGATGCTTACTTTGTACTGCGCGACGGCGCGGCAGGCGTTTTCCTGGCGGCTAACACCTTCCCTAAATCCAGGGAAACGCGCGCGCCGCTGGTGGAAGAGCTGCAACGCTTCCGCGATCGCCTGCCGGAAAAGCTGCGCTATCTGGCCGACGCGCCGGTTGCCGATGATGAAGGCAACAAGACGGTAGTGCGCTTCAGCCGCAAAACGAAGCAGCAGTACGTCAGTACGGAAAAAGAAGGTAAGGCTACAGGCTGGACGGCGTTCTACGTCGACGGCAAATGGGCCATCACCGAAAAAGCGGCGAAAGCCAGTAAGAAATAACCTGTCGGGCCGGCGTTTCAGCTGGCCCGTTTTTCTCCTGCGGCTTCAGCCCTGCTATACATTCCACCCATCTTTGATATGATTGTTATAGATATACCTTTCCTTATTATAAAATCGCATTAGGCCGATACGTTGTGCTCTGTCAGCACAGCCCGTCGGCGCGCGGCGCCAAACTGGACGGATCAAACATGAAATTGCAGCAGCTGCGTTACATCGTTGAAGTGGTCAATCACAATCTGAACGTCTCTTCAACGGCTGAGGGGCTTTATACATCGCAACCCGGGATCAGTAAGCAAGTACGTATGCTGGAAGACGAGTTGGGTATCCAGATCTTTGCCCGCAGCGGCAAGCATCTGACGCAGGTCACGCCCGCAGGCCAGGAAATTATCCGTATCGCCCGCGAAGTGCTGTCAAAAGTCGAAGCCATCAAATCAGTCGCCGGGGAACATACCTGGCCGGATAAAGGCTCGCTGTATGTTGCTACAACGCACACGCAGGCCCGCTACGCGCTGCCCAACGTGATTAAAGGCTTTATCGAACGCTATCCTCGCGTTTCGCTGCATATGCATCAGGGCTCGCCTACGCAAATTGCAGAAGCGGTGTCTAAAGGCAACGCGGATTTTGCTATCGCTACCGAAGCGCTGCATCTTTATGACGATCTGGTTATGCTGCCTTGCTACCACTGGAATCGCGCCATCGTGGTGACGCCGGATCATCCGCTGGCAGGCAAAGAAAAAGTCTCTATCGAAGAGCTGGCCGAGTATCCGCTGGTTACCTATACCTTCGGCTTTACCGGACGTTCAGAGCTGGATACGGCGTTTAATCGGGCTGGCCTGACGCCGCGTATCGTTTTCACCGCGACGGATGCGGACGTGATTAAAACCTACGTACGTTTAGGGTTGGGCGTGGGCGTCATCGCCAGCATGGCGGTCGATCCGGTCTCGGATCCGGATCTGGTCAGAATAGAAGCTACGGACGTCTTCAGCTTCAGCACCACCAAAATCGGCTTCCGCCGCAGCACCTTTTTGCGCAGTTACATGTATGATTTTATTCAGCGTTTCGCGCCGCACTTGACCCGTGACGTCGTCGATACGGCCGTGGGGCTGCGCTCGAACGAAGATATTGAAGCAATGTTTAAAGATATTAAATTACCCGCCAAATAATTTTCCGTCCCTGCATCCCTATTCAGAGCCGCGACGCGGCTCTGCGATAATCATTGGTCCTGCCTGTTACTGCAATTGATAAAATCTTTTTATTCTTTTTACGTAAATGCCGCCCCCATCACATGTTTTTCCAAAGTTATTCATTAAATGAGAAACAGTACACATTTTTCAGCGGGCATCTTTGCGCACCTCCAGGATGATTCTCATACTCTGGTTATCAAGGCGCGACAGGGCGCGAACGGCAAGGAGGTTTCAATAAATGCTGATTTATCAATGGTGCGAAAAAACAGCTATTGTCAGTAAATTTGGCTTAAAGGGTAATTTGTTAACGCGAGTTTGGTTAAGTACGATCAATAGATTTCATAAACTTTAATGAATACTATTAATCGTTCGGCGTAATAAAAATAGCTGGATTTCACGCCATAAAATGTTTAGGATTCCTCCTAATTTCTGATTGCTCAAAACAATCGTTTCAATGAGAGTGATTATCAAAAACTATGGCTAGCAGAATTTCTGTAGAAACCGACTTCGGTCACAAAGCTCTGAAGGTTCAGCGTAACAGCAATCTGAGACGTAAGGCCTGGTTAGCGGTATTCGCCGCATCGGCGCTGTTTTGGGGAGCTGTTGCAGTCGTGATTTGGCAGATATGGGGGTAGCGATGCACCTGCAGTATTCGGATCAAAAACCACAGCAAGCTGTTAAGTTGAAAAAAGTAGAGTGTAAAAGCAAAGCGAGAGAGAGCATCATCCCGGAAAGCTGGGGGCTGAGCGAAGTGCAACGTAACTTTATTGATTTTATGACGGATAAAACGAATAAAGCTTAAGCCTTACGCTTATATTCACTCTTTGTTTTAACCATGACAAATATAAATATTAACATTATTTAACGGGCCAGCTATTTCTGGTCAGGGCACGCTGTCGGCCCAACGATGGGAAACCACAATGGCAACCCATTGATAAACGGTAAAACCTGCTCGCAAAGGCGTGAGGTTTTGAAGTAATACGTTTGGTCTTATAAGACCTGAGTGAGGGCAAAAATGAATTTAACTCAAATGACATGGTTCAGTGCCTGGACGTTTTCAGCCTTATTCTGGGCTAGCCTGCTCTGGCTGAGCATGGTCATGCATTAATAAAGCATATTTAAACAGATATTAACGACGCCTCGCTGAGCAATCAGCGGGGCGTTTTTCTTTTATGCTTCATTGATGTTATCAAAACGTTACGCCAACTTTGTACTATCTTTAAATCAAACCCTGCTTTTATTCAGGTTATGCGAAGATAAACGAAGGAGGAGTAATGTCGTCTACCCTACGTGAAATAACAAAAGACGCGCTGGAAGTTAAAGGTCAACGTTATCACTATTACAGCCTGGCTAAAGCCGCCGGGCAGCTTGGCGATCTCTCCCGTATGCCCAAATCCCTGAAAGTGCTGCTGGAAAACTTGCTGCGCTGGCAGGATGAAGATTCCGTTACCGATGAGGACATCCGCGCGCTGGCAGGCTGGCTGGCTCAGGCGCATGCCGACCGCGAGATCGCCTATCGGCCCGCCCGCGTGCTGATGCAGGACTTTACCGGCGTGCCCGCGGTGGTCGATCTGGCCGCTATGCGCGAAGCGGTGAAAAGACTGGGCGGGGACGTGGCTAAAGTCAATCCGCTTTCGCCAGTCGATCTGGTTATCGACCACTCGGTTACCGTTGACCGTTTCGGCGACGACGACGCCTTTGAAGAAAACGTGCGTCTGGAGATGGAGCGTAACCATGAGCGCTACGTCTTTTTGCGCTGGGGGCAGAAAGCCTTTAACCGTTTTAGCGTGGTGCCGCCGGGCACCGGGATTTGCCACCAGGTCAACCTGGAATATCTCGGACAGGCGGTATGGCATGAAATGCAGGACGGTGAGGAAGTTGCCTATCCCGACACGCTTGTTGGCACGGACTCGCACACTACCATGATTAACGCGCTGGGCGTCTTGGGCTGGGGCGTGGGCGGTATCGAGGCGGAAGCCGCTATGCTGGGGCAGCCGGTGTCAATGCTTATCCCTGACGTGGTTGGCTTCAAGCTTAACGGTAAACTCAATCCTGGCATTACCGCCACGGATTTAGTGCTGACCGTGACCCAGATGCTGCGTAAACACGGCGTGGTAGGGAAATTCGTTGAATTCTATGGTGATGGCCTGGCTGACCTGCCGCTGGCGGATCGCGCTACCATCGCCAATATGGCGCCGGAATATGGCGCAACCTGCGGCTTTTTCCCCCTGGACGACGTCACGCTGGGCTATATGAAACTTACCGGCCGCAGCAGCGAACAGGTGGCGCTGGTGGAAGCCTACGCCAAAGCGCAGGGGCTGTGGCGTAATCCCGGCGATGAGCCGGTATTTACCAGTTCACTGGCGCTGGATATGGCTACCGTTGAAGCGAGCGTGGCCGGGCCGAAACGGCCGCAGGATCGCGTTTCGCTGGGCGAAGTGCCGCAGGCTTTCCAGGCCAGTAACGAGCTGGAAGTCAATCGGGCGCAGAAACAGCACCAGTCGGTCAGCTATCGCGACAGCGCCACGGGCAAGGAGCATCAGCTGGAAGATGGCGCAGTAGTGATTTCAGCCATTACTTCCTGCACCAATACCTCCAATGCCAGTATCCTGATGGCGGCGGGCCTGCTGGCGAAAAACGCGGTAATGCTTGGCCTGGACCGCAAGCCGTGGGTAAAAGCGTCGCTGGCGCCGGGATCCAAAGTGGTTTCCGACTATCTGGCGGCGGCGCGACTGACGCCTTATCTGGACAAGCTGGGCTTTAACCTTGTTGGCTACGGCTGTACTACCTGTATCGGTAACTCCGGCCCGCTGCCTGACGCTATCGAGAGCGCGATTAAAAAAGGCGACCTGACGGTTGGCGCGGTGCTTTCCGGCAACCGCAACTTTGAAGGCCGAATCCATCCTTATGTCAAAACCAACTGGCTTGCTTCGCCGCCGTTGGTGGTGGCCTATGCGCTGGCCGGCAATATGAATGTTAATCTGGAAACGGATCCGCTTGGTACTGACAAGACCGGCAAGCCGGTATATCTGAAAGATATCTGGCCGTCACCAGAAGCGATTGCGGAAGCGGTACAGCTGGTTTCCACCGATATGTTCCATAAAGAGTACGCGGAAGTGTTTGAAGGCACGCCGGACTGGCAGGCCATCAGCGTTAGCGAAGCGGCCACCTACGACTGGGACGAAGGCTCTACCTATATTCGCCTTTCACCGTTCTTTGATGATATGGAAAAAGAGCCGAAGCCGGTTGTTGATATCAAGGGCGCCAGGATCCTCGCGATGCTGGGCGACTCGGTCACTACCGACCATATTTCGCCTGCCGGCAGTATCAAAGCGGAAAGCCCGGCCGGGCGCTATCTGCTTGCTCATGGCGTCGAGCGGGGCGATTTTAACTCTTACGGCTCGCGACGCGGCAACCATGAAGTGATGATGCGCGGTACCTTTGCCAACATTCGCATCCGCAACGAAATGGTGCCGGGCGTGGAAGGCGGCATGACGCGTTTCGTGCCCGGCGACGAGCAGCTGGCGATCTACGATGCGGCGATGAAATATCAGCAGCAGGGGACGCCGCTGGCGGTGATCGCCGGGAAAGAATATGGCTCCGGCTCCAGCCGCGACTGGGCGGCTAAAGGCCCGCGCCTGCTGGGGGTGCGCGTGGTCATCGCCGAATCTTTTGAGCGTATCCACCGTTCAAATCTGATTGGGATGGGCATACTGCCGCTGGAGTTCCCGGAAGGCGTAACGCGTAAAACGCTGGGGCTGACCGGTGACGAGCAGATCGACGTGGAAAACCTGAGCCAACTGAAGCCCGGCGGCACGGTGAAAGTCACGCTGACCCGTGCGGACGGCAGTCAGGAAACGCTGCAAACGCGCTGCCGTATCGATACCGGCAATGAGCTGACCTACTACCGCAACGACGGCATCCTGCACTACGTTATACGTAACATGCTGGTCGAGAGCTAAAACAAAAATGCCCCTTTTCAGGGGCCTTCAGACTGCTGACGAACCTAAATAGCCGAGGCATACTGGCGTTTTACAGCAACTCAGCTGTTTCTCGGCGGCAGAGGCAGAGCGGATAAGCGGACCGTTTTCGCGCATGGACGCGCGAAACGAGCCTCCATGGACGGATTCACGGCGTGTCCGTGTTCCGATCTGCCTCTGCTGCTTTTCACCGGCCTGAAAGCGACTTGATGGCGGAGAATGAGTTTGTCAACGACCTCAAATGCCCCTTTTCAGGGGCATTTTTTTGCGCGAAAGGGGGAAAGCGCCGCGCGGAAAAACAAAACGGGACGCTGTCGGCCCCGTATCCGTTACTCTTTTGGCAAGAGATGACCCATCTTCTCGGCTTTGGTATCAAGGTAGTGCGCGTTTTCAGGATTGCGCCCGACAATCAGCGGCACGCGCTCGATGATATTAATCCCCGCCTCGCTAAGGATCTCGACCTTACGCGGATTGTTGGTCAGCAAACGCACTTCATTAACGCCCAGCAGCTTAAACATGTCCGCGCAAAGGGTAAAATCGCGCTCGTCGGCCGCAAAGCCAAGCTGGTGGTTAGCCTCAACGGTATCGTAGCCTTTATCCTGCAGGGCATAGGCGCGGATTTTATTCAGCAGACCGATATTGCGGCCTTCCTGACGGTGATAAAGCAGAACGCCGCGGCCTTCTTCCGCGATATGGTTCAGCGCCGCCTCCAGCTGGAAACCGCAGTCGCAGCGCAGGCTGAACAGAGCATCGCCCGTCAGGCACTCGGAATGCACGCGCGCCAGCACCGCCTCGCTGTTCGTTATATCGCCATAAACCAGCGCCACATGGTCGTGACCGGTTGCCAGTTCTTCAAAACCAACCATGAGGAAATCTCCCCACGGCGTGGGCAGTTTGGCTTCTGCTACCCGTTTAAGCTGCATGTGACTCTCCAGATACATCAGGGGCTGCGCTAACCTTTGCGCCGACCATTCATAATAGCTATTTTGCCACAATCGGGCGTCGGGCGGTTAACCTCTTCGAGCGATTGTTTTAATACCGCACAATTATCGCCATCTCAATCAATATGTTATTATTTTTTATCACGTTGTCATCAGAAATAAATCAATGCCTTACTGAATCGCCGGGGAAAGCCATGTTTGAGATCGCCAAACGCACCACGCTGGGTGCTCTGTTGCTGTTGATTATGCCGTTCGGCGTGCTGCTGTCCGGCTGGCGCTGGCAGCCGGTGGAAACAGGGTGGGGCCATCAGCTGCTGTTCTGGCTGACCGAAACCGTGACCAGTCCATGGGGAACCTTAACCAGCGTGATCCTCTGCGCGTGGTTCCTGTGGTGCCTGCGCTATCGCCTTAAGTCGGCAATTATTCTGTTGCTGATCGTGGTGTCGGCAATCCTGCTCGGGCAGTACACCAAAACGTTTATTAAAGATCAGGTACGCGAGCCGCGCCCTTATGTGCTGTGGCTGGAGCAAAACCACGGGCTTGATGAAAAATACTTTTACGAGCAGACCCGCAAGCAGCGCAGCGTAATGGTGCGGGAAGCGATTGCGGAAGATCCTCGCCTGCCTGACTGGCTGAAGGCGCACTGGGAATTTGAAACCGGCTATGCTTTCCCTTCTGGTCATACCATGTTTGCAGCCAGCTGGGCGCTGCTGGCGGTAGGGCTGTTATGGCCTCGCCGCCGTATCGTCACGCTGTGCGTGCTGGTGGCCTGGGCGATTGGCGTGATGGCAAGCCGTCTGGTGCTGGGAATGCACTGGCCGCGCGACCTGATCACCTCAACGCTTATCAGCTGGGTGCTGGTTACGCTGGCGACCTGGCTGGTGCAGCGCTACAGCGGGCCGCTCACTGTTCCGCCGGCGGAAGAGCAGGAAATAAGCGAACGCGACGAGGCGTGATTGTGTTCGCGCCGTTTGCCCCCATAACCTGAGGATTGGGCAGGCATTTCATGCGCCCTGCGCGCATCAGGCAAGCAACAGGGCTAATTTTTTGGCATAATTCATCTGGTTATCACCAGACTATGGGACGGACTGTGAAATACTTGCTGATTTTTTTACTGGTTTTAGTGATTTTCATTATCTCTATTACGCTTGGCGCGCATAACGATCAGGTGGTTACCTTTAACTATCTGCTGGCGCAGGGCGAATATCGCGTTTCGACGCTGCTGGCTACGCTGTTCGCTGCGGGTTTTTTAATCGGCTGGGCGATTTGCGGTCTGTTCTGGCTCCGTCTGCGCGTGGCGCTGGCTAATTCCCAGCGTAAACTGAAACGTCTCCAGCAGAAGCTGGGGCAGGCAGAAGAAGCGGCGGCTCAGCCAGCCGTGCCTGCCGTTAAGGAATAATCCCCTATGTTGGAACTGCTGTTTCTGTTGCTGCCTGTTGCCGCTGCCTATGGTTGGTATATGGGGCGCAGGAGCGCGCAGCAGGATAAGCAACAGGAAGCGAGCCGCCTGTCGCGCGATTACGTCGCCGGCGTCAATTTCCTGCTGTCCAATCAGCAGGATAAAGCGGTCGATCTCTTTCTGGATATGCTGAAGGAAGACAGCGGCACGGTAGAGGCGCATCTGACGTTGGGTAACCTGTTTCGCTCGCGAGGCGAGGTTGACCGGGCTATCCGCATTCATCAGGCCCTGATGGAAAGCGCTTCGCTGACCTACGATCAGCGCCTGCTGGCCGTGCAGCAGCTGGGCCGCGACTATATGGCCGCGGGTTTTTACGATCGGGCGGAAGAAATGTTCAGCCAGCTGACCGATGAGACGGACTTCCGCGTCGGCGCGCTGCAGCAGCTGCTGCTTATTCATCAGGCGACCAGCGACTGGCCAAAAGCCATCGAGGTGGCCGAACGGCTGGTAAAGCTGGGCAAAGAAAAGCAGCGTATGGAAATTGCGCATTTCTACTGCGAGCTGGCGCTCCAGGCGATGGGCAGCGACGATCTGGATCGCGCTATGGGCCTGCTGAAAAAAGGCGAATCTGCCGACAGGCAGAGCGCCCGCGTCTCGATCATGATGGGGCGTATCCACATGGCGAAAGGCGACTATGCAAAAGCGGTTGGGTTTTTACAGCGCGTGATAGAACAGGATAAAGAGCTGGTCAGTGAAACGCTGGCGATGCTGGAAACCTGCTATCAACAGCTGCAACAGCCCAACGCCTGGGCCGAGTATCTGAAGCGCTGCGTTGAGGAAAATACCGGCGCGGCGGCCGAGCTTTACCTCTCTGACGTCATTGAAAAAGACGAGGGCGGCGAAGTGGCGCAGATCTATATTAATCGCCAGCTGCAGCGCCATCCTACCATGCGCGTTTTCCATCGTCTGATGGATTACCACCTGCATGAAGCGGAAGACGGTAGGGCAAAAGAGAGCCTGATGGTGCTGCGGGATATGGTCGGCGAACAGATCCGCACCAAGCCGCGCTACCGCTGCCACAAGTGCGGCTTTACCGCCCATGCGCTTTACTGGCACTGTCCTTCCTGTCGCGCCTGGTCCTCGGTTAAACCTATCCGCGGCCTGGACGGGCAATAAACCGGCCAGCGGCTCCTGTTGTGGAGCGCTGGCTTTTTTAACAGGTGAAAAATAGTTACAACATACTAATGAGTAAACTTCATATCAGGGTTTCAGCAGCAATGAGAGCCGCATGGTCTGGCAGGCGAAAAGGGAAAACTTGCCGCTAAACTGTGAATTTAACGACGTCGCAGGTAGAATGCTTGCCGTTTATCTCCTGCACCCTGCGGTGCGCTATTTCAGAGGGTTTCAACATGCAATCATCTCACGGCTCCCGGATCCTGGTGGCGCTGGACTACGCTAATCATACCAGCGCCATGGCCTTTGTTGACCGTATCGATCCGCGCAGCTGCCGCCTGAAAATCGGCAAAGAGATGTTTACGCTGTTTGGCCCCCAGCTGGTGCGGGATCTACAGCAGCGCGACTTTGAGGTGTTTCTGGACCTGAAATTCCATGACATCCCCAATACTACCGCACATGCCGTTGCGGCGGCGGCCGATTTGGGCGTCTGGATGGTTAACGTCCACGCCAGCGGCGGCGCGCGAATGATGACGGCCGCTCGTGAGGCGCTAAAGCCCTTTGGTAAAGACGCGCCGTTGCTGATCGCCGTGACCGTACTGACCAGTATGGAAGCGGAGGATCTGCGCGGGATTGGCATCGAGCTTTCGCCAGCGGAGCATGCTGAAAGGCTGGCGCGGCTCACGCAGCAGTGCGGCCTGGACGGGGTGGTATGCTCAGCGCAGGAAGCGGCGCGCTTCAAACAGACGCTGGGCAGCGACTTTAAATTGGTCACGCCGGGCATTCGTCCTGCGGGCAGCGAGGCGGGCGATCAGCGGCGCATTATGACTCCGCAGCAGGCGCTACAGGCCGGGGTGGATTATATGGTGATTGGTCGTCCCGTCACCCAGGCCGCTGACCCGGCAGCCGCGTTGAATAACATCATCGCATCACTTCAGGAGGCATAATGGCCGATAACAACAGCCGTCTGGTCTATTCCACCGAAACCGGACGCATCGATGAACCCAAAGCGGCGGTACAGCGGCCAAAAGGTGACGGCATCGTGCGCATACAGCGGCAAACCAGCGGCCGTAAAGGCAAGGGCGTATGCCTGGTCACGGGCGTCGATCTGCCGGATGCCGGGCTGGAAAAGCTGGCGGCCGAGCTGAAGAAAAAATGCGGCTGCGGCGGATCGGTTAAAGAGGGCGTGATTGAAATTCAAGGCGACAAGCGCGATCTGCTGAAAACGCTGCTGGAAGCTAAAGGACTGAAAGTGAAGCTGGCGGGCGGCTGAAGCAAAAAGGCCGCGTTTTGTCGCGGCCTTGTGCTTTCTTTGCTTAACGGTCAGCCGTTAACGGCTGATCTGATGACCGATGATCCCGCCCACAGCGGCACCGCCGACGGTGCCCAGACCGCTGCCGTTAGAAAGAATAGACCCGCCGATAGCACCCGCGCCCGCGCCGATAGCGGTATTGCGATCGCGTTTCGACCAGTTTGAGCATCCGCTTAAGGAAAGCACCAGAGTGGCGGCCAGCAGGCCAGCGGTAATACGTTTAATTGTTACTGACATAGTCACTTCTCCATCATTGCTGCTGCAGGAATAACGCTATAAGTATAGAGGTTTACCTTGCCTTTTGGCCCGGATACGCCCGTTTCTTAGCGATTTATCTCACGTAAATAAAACATTGCCATCATATATCACGTCGTTCTTACCGTACTCGTGAAGCAACACTTACACATTTGTTAAGTTTCAGACTTATTTCTGTAAAGGTATTGCTGGCACGTATTCTAAGCATAGACGATCGTCTTCACAGGTAAAAAATCTTAATTTCCCACGCTTTTTACCGTCACCCAGCTAATTTCTGCCACGCATCCAGCGATTGCCTCCATACCCTGATGGCTGGCCAGCGGGGACAATGTAGAAAAAAGTGGGAGAAACCAAATGCTGGAAGAACTGAAACAACAGGTGTTGGAAGCCAATCTGGCGCTGCCTCGCCACGGTCTGGTGGTGTTCACCTGGGGTAACGTAAGCGCGGTCGATCGTGAGCAGGGCCTGATAGTGATTAAACCTTCCGGGGTCAGCTATGAGGCGATGAAACGCGAAGATATGGTCGTGGTCGATCTGCACAGCGGCGAGGTGCGGGAAGGCAATATGCGGCCTTCTTCCGATACCGACACGCACCGCGCGCTCTATCTGGCCTGGCCTGAGGTAGGCAGCATTGTCCATACGCATTCCCGCCATGCCACCATTTGGGCGCAGGCGGGCAGAGAGATCCCCGCCTGGGGCACCACCCACGCCGATGATTTTTACGGCGCCATTCCCTGTAGTCGCCAGATGACGCCGGAAGAAATCGGCTCCCGCTATGAGTGGGAAACGGGGCAGGTGATTATCGAAACTTTCCGTGAAAAAGATCTGGATCCGCTGGCTGTGCCGGCCGTTCTGGTCAATTCCCACGGCCCGTTTTGCTGGGGAAAAACGCCGGAAAAAGCCGTGCATTCGGCGGTCGTGCTGGAAGAAGTCGCCTATATGGGCATTTACAGCCAGCTGTTAACGCCGTCGCTGCCCGCCATTCAGCAGCCGCTGCTGGACTGCCATTATTTACGCAAGCACGGCAGCAATGCCTGGTATGGTCAGATAAAATAATTTAATCAGAAATCATAACGTTATTTCCCTCCACCGGTCTTTGCGGTAAAAACCGTCAGTTATTAGCGCCTCGCTGGCTTTCAGGCCGGCGGGGTGAAAATAATTTACCTTTAAAATCAAACGAAAGTACAGCCGTCTCGCACTCTGCATTACGCTTGGAGCGCGCTTAAGCGCACCCATAAACAGAGGATGAGAATATGACCGTAATTAATCAGACCACCTGCCGGCTGTTTAGCGAAGCTGGACAAACCACTCAGCTTTCCGCCTACTACGAAGAAGGACGACGCACGTTATGGATGATGCTACGCGCGCAGCCGCGCCCCAGCTTTAACCATGAGCTTATCGAAGAGATAATGAACCTTAGCTATGCCGCGCAGCGTTCCGGCTTGCCCATCGACTTTTGGGTAACCGGCTCGCTGGTGCCGACGATGTTTAATGCGGGCGGCGACCTCGGATTTTTTGTGGAATGCATTAAAAACGGGCGTCGTGAAGCGCTGCGGGCCTACGCGCGCGCCTGCGTGGACTGCATTCATGCGGCGGCGCGCGGGTTTGATACCGGCGCGGTGACCATCGCCATGATCGAGGGCAGCGCGCTGGGCGGCGGCTTTGAGGCCGCGCTGGCGCACCACTTTATCCTGGCGCAGGACACGGCGCGCATGGGCTTCCCGGAAATTGCGTTCAACCTGTTTCCGGGCATGGGCGGCTATTCGCTGGTGGCCCGGCGTTCGGGCATGAAGCTGGCGGAAGAGCTGATCTGCGAAGGAGAGTCGCATTCGGCGGAATGGTTCGAAACGCGAGGGTTGGTCGATCGGCTGTTCCAGCCGGGCGAGGGCTACCAGACTACCCGCACCTTTATCGACACGATGAAACCGAAACTCAACGGCGTCAGAGCGATGTTAAAGGCGCGTCAGCGAGTATTGCAGCTGACGCGGGCAGAGCTGATGGATATCACCGAAGATTGGGTGGAATTCGCCTTTTCTATCGAACCCAAGGATATAGCCTATATGGAAAGGCTGGTACAGCTGCAGAACCGCCACAGCGCGCAGGTTATGCGTAAAGCGGGTTAAGCACCGGCGTAACGTTTTGCCAGCCATTGCTCCAGCGCGTCTGCGGGCATAGGCCTGGCATATAAAAATCCCTGGCGAGCGTCCACACCGCTCGCCATTATAAATGTCTCTTCCTCTGTCGTTTCGATACCTTCCGCGATAACCTGCAAATTCAACGCCTTCGCGACCGCGACAATCGCCCGCACCAGCGATTGTGAAACCGGCTGACTGTTAACACCGCGAATAAAGCTTTGATCCAGCTTGATGGCGTTAATCGGCACGCGCGCCAGCTGCGAAAGGGAGGAGTAACCGGTGCCGAAATCGTCCAGATGCACTTCCGCTCCCAGCGCCTGGAACTGATTCATCAGCGTCAACGCCTGCTGCTCGTTTTCAATCAGGCAGCTTTCGGTCAGCTCAATATCCAGCGGGCAGCTCGCCAGGTTCGCTTTGCCCAGCGCGCGCTTCAGATCGATATAGATGCTTTCATCAAGCAGCTGGCGCGGCGAGACGTTAACGGCCACGCGCAGGTTGATGCCTTTTTTGCGCCAGGCCAGGATCTGTTCAAGCGCGGTCAGCATGACCCAGCGGCCCAGCGGCACGATCAGCCCCGACTCTTCGGCATAGGAGATAAAGTCCGCCGGTGAAACCAGCCCGCGTTCCGGCGACACCCAGCGTACCAGCGCCTCTACGCTGTGCACTTCACCGGCCCGATCCAGCTTGGGCTGATAGTGGATAATCAGCTGATCCTGCTCCAGCGCCTTGCGAAGATTGGTATCCAGCCAGAGATATTCAAATACCCGCTGATTCATTTCAGCCGCAAAAATGCAGTACTTGCCGCGCCCGTTCTCTTTTGCCGTATACATGGCCGTATCCGCATTGCGGATCAGGCTCTCGCGATCTTCGCCATGCTGCGGACTCAGCGCGATGCCGATAGAGCAGCCGGAATAGACTTCAATCAGCCCGATGCGGAAGGGCTGTCTGAGCCTGTCGAGAATGCGCGTAGCCATCGCTTCCAGCTCTTGCTGCGTCGCGCCGACCGCCAGCACCAGGAATTCGTCGCCGCCCAGGCGCGCCAGCGTCTGGTTCTTTGCCAGGCAGCTTAAGATAGCCAGCGACACCGCTTTTAACAGCTGGTCGCCGAACATATGGCCATAGGCGTCGTTAACCTTCTTGAAATTATCCAGGTCGAGATAGACGATACCGATCTGCTGCTGCACCTCTTCCGCCAGCGCTTCTGCGATAGCGTTATTGATCGCATTACGATTGGGCAGGCCGGTAATGCCGTCGGTGTTCGCCAGTACCCGCAGACGCTCCTGCGCCCGTCGCTCTTCGGTAATATCGGTGCCGGAGCAGATCAGGAAGATTTCATTTTTCCCGCTGCCGCTGTGGACAAACTTGTTTCGGAAAAGAAACAAACGCTGTCCCTGACGGGTTTTCACCCATCTTTCCACTTCGTAAGAGTTGCCGTCGCGGAAAAAACCGCTGATGTTGCGACGTGACGAAGCCGCCTCCTGGCGGGTCATAAATAGCTGGAAGACGTTGCGGCCGATAACTTCCTGTTCTTTCAGCCCGGTATACTCCTCGCTTTTGCGGTTAAAGCGCTGAATATTGCCGCGCTGGTCCAGGATGACGATCACCGAGTTGGCTTCTGACACCACCTGTTCGGCGAACGAAAGGCCCAGCGCCAGATCGCGCGCCACGCTTGCGGTATCGCCCCAGGCGGAGGCGCTGCCCGCCCATTCGGTCTGGTTAACGCGGCGGCCAACCAGATGCATGGAAAGCGGCTCGCCATACAGCGACACCGTCAGGTTCACGCTGGAGGTGATCACGGTCATCGCGCGCAGCAGGCTCGCCTGCGTAGGCGTTAAGGGGATAACGACGTGCGTATCGGCCGATTCATCCTCTGCAAATAAAAGCGCATCGCTGTCGGACTTTAAACGCCAATGAGGGCTGTTAGTACCAAACCAGGTATAAAGTAGTGATTGCCCTTGCTCATCGGTCATCAGATTTCTCCCTGGAGGATGCAATACAGGCTGTATCTTCTTATTTTAGCAACAGTATTCGGCAAACAGGATAATCACAAGCGCAATGTTTAAGATATTTTTTATGTCGGAAATTAACTATGGCGAAAAAAGCCCCGACCGCGCGATCGGGGCGGAGATCAGCAGGGACATTTTCCGACTTTTCCCGCCACGGAAGGAAAGCGGGCTTCCAGGCAGTAGCGGTGAAACTCTTTCTCCGTCATGGCCTTATTAGCGGGATGATGCTGCTGCATATGTCGCAGGTAGGTTTGATAGTCCTGAACGCCAACCATCAGGCGAAAACACTGCGCCAGCCGCGACATTAACAAACGTAACGTTAGTGATTCTTTTAATACCGTTGTGGCTAAAGGTCGACAGCGGATCACCTGAAGCCGGTTTCTTGCAGGTCGGGAAAAAATCGCTCTAGCCATGACGCGCCTCGCTTCGCAGGGAAATATCGGCTTCGTGCACCGTCGGGCTTTGACTGTTTAATGCGCGACGAATGACGAAAAAAGCCGCGATAAGCATGGTAACGGCAACCAGCATAAAAAAGGCGCAGAGCGCGGCGTTGATCTGATTGCTGAACACGATAGTCTGCATATCCGCTACAGTTTTGGCTGGCGCGATAATCATGCCGTCCTCAATGCCTTTAGAAAACTTTCTGGCCTGAGCAAGAAAGCCAATGGCCGGTTTTTCGTGGAAAATCTTCTGCCAGCCTGCATACATTGAGGTGATAAAAAGCCACGCCGTCGGCAGGATGGTCACCCAGGCGTAACGCTGTTTTTTCATCTTAAACAGGACAACGGTGCCGAGGATCAGCGCCATTGAGGCCAGCATCTGATTACCGATGCCGAACAGCGGCCACAGCGTGTTGATGCCGCCAAGCGGATCGACCACGCCCTGATAGACAAAGAACCCCCAGCCCGCTACCGCCACGGTGGTGCCCGCCATATTGCCCAGCCAGGAACGGTTGTTCGCCAGCGACGGCACCACGGTGCCCACCAGATCCTGCACCATAAACCGGCAGGCGCGGGTGCCCGCATCCACGGCGGTCAGAATAAACAGCGCCTCAAACAGAATGGCAAAGTGATACCAGAACGCCATCATGGCGCGGCTGTTAAACACTTCGGTAATGATATGCGCCATGCCTACGGCAAAAGTAGGCGCGCCGCCGGCACGAGAAAGGATAGTGCCTTCGCCAACATCTCTGGCGATGCCGCTCAGCATTTCCGGCGTCACCACAAAGCCCCAGCCGTTAATAGCCTGCGAGGCGGATTCTACCGTAGTGCCGATTAGTGCGGCAGGCGAGTTCATGGCGAAATAGACGCCAGGCTCAATGACCGAAGCGCAGATCAGCGCCATAATCGCGACAAACGATTCCATCAGCATCGCGCCGTAGCCAATCATGCGGATATGGCTCTCACGTTCAATCAGCTTGGGCGTGGTGCCGCTGGAGACCAGCGCGTGAAAGCCGGAGATAGCGCCGCAGGCGATAGTGATAAACAGGAAAGGAAACAGGCTGCCGGCGAACACCGGGCCGCTGCCGTCAATAAAACGCGTCACGGCGGGCATTTTCATCTCCGGCATGGCAAACAAAATGCCGATAGCCAGACCAACAATCACGCCGATTTTCAGGAAGGTGGAAAGGTAATCGCGCGGCGCCAGCAGCAGCCACACCGGCAGCACGGAAGCGACAAAACCGTAAATAACTAACACCCAGGTCAGCGTAGTGCCTTTGAGGGTAAAAAACGGTCCCCAAAACTCGTGTTGCGCGATGTTGCCGCCGTAGATAATTGCCGCCATCATCAGCACAAAACCAATCAGCGATACTTCTGCGATTTTTCCCGGACGCAGAAAGCGCATATAAATCCCCATAAACAGGGCAATAGGGATGGTGGCCGCGATAGTAAACAATCCCCAGGGGCTGTTGGCCAGCGCTTTGACCACCACCAGCGCCAGCGCGGAAAGAATAATGATCATCACGCCCAGCGCGCCCAGCATGGTCACAACGCCCGCGAACGCGCCCAGCTCCTGTTTCGCCATTTCGCCCAGCGAGCGGCCGTCGCGGCGGGTGGAGATAAACAGGATCAGGAAATCCTGTACCGCACCCGCAAGCATTACGCCGATCAGGATCCACAGCGTGCCGGGCAAAAAGCCCATTTGCGCCGCCAGAATCGGGCCGACCAGCGGGCCGGCGCCGGCGATAGCGGCAAAATGGTGGCCGAACAGTACCCATTTATTGGTGGGCACGTAGTCCAGCCCGTCGTTGAGCCTTTCGGCGGGAGTGAGCCGACGGTCGTCCAGTTCGAACACGTTTTTGGCGATAAAGCGGCTGTAGAACCGCCATGCGATGCTGTAGCAGGCCACGGCGGCCACCACCAGCCAGAGCGCGTTAACCTGTTCACCGCGGCTGAGCGCCAGCATGGCGAAGGCGATCGCGCCGACTATCGCCACGCCGGCCCAGACAATGGCCGATTTTACCTTGATCATCACAATACTCCTTGTTATCTCCCAGCGAGATAACGCTAAAGTAATGTTGATATTTTGTTAGTGAAAGCAGGGGGAATAAGAAGTGTGAGGCAAGAGGTTTTTTTCTCCGCGCGACCTCAGAGAGCAAGGGCGACAGAAGCAGGCGGGACAGGGCGTCCCGCCTGACAGAGCATCAGGCTGCCGGACGAGCCACGATGCTACGGGTTTCCATCCGCACTTCTGCGATGGTCACTTCGATCAGATCGGTCACGCGATAAACCACTTCGCCTTTGATCTGCACCGTGCCGCTTTCCTGGCTGCATACCATCTCATCACGTACCGCGTGAATAAACGGCGCAGGGATAAAGGCAACGGCGCCGTTAGCGGTCAGGCGCACGCGCATGCCGCCGCGAGACACATCGATAATCTCCGCCGCAAAGCGCTCGTCGGTGCCCGCCGCTTTCTGCAGGAAACGGGAATAGAGCCAGTCGCCCACGTCACGCTCTGCCATACGGTTCAGGCGGCGGCGCTCGCTCATCTTCACGGTAATCTCATCCTGCGGACGGGAAGCCGCTTCGCCTTTGATCATCGCTTTCAGCAGGCGATGGTTGATCATATCGCCGTACTTACGAATAGGCGACGTCCAGGTCGCATAGGCTTCCAGTCCCAGCCCGAAGTGCGGACCAGGCTCGATGCCGATTTCGGCGAACGACTGGAAACGACGGATGCGGCTGTCCAGGAACTGGGTCGGCTGCGCGTCCAGTTCGCGACGCAGCACGCGGAAACCTTCCAGCGTGGCGATAGCCTGCGGATCGACCTTCACGCCGTGGTTTTCCAGCACGCTGGCGGCCTGCTCGGCGTTCACCAGGTCAAAACCGAGGTGAATGTTGTAGATCCCGAAGCCCAGCTTCTCGCGCAGCACGGTGGCAGCGCAGATGTTGGCGGTGATCATCGCTTCTTCCACGATGCGGTTAGCGATGCGGCGATGTTCAGCAACGATATCCAGCACTTCGCCTTTTTCGCCCAGCAGGAAACGGAAGTCAGGGCGATCTTTAAACACCAGCGCGTGGGTTTTACGCCACTCGCCGCGCGCCAGGCACAGCTTGTGCAGCAGACGGATCTGGGTAGCGATCGCGTCGTTTTCCGGCTGCCAGTCGCCGCTGTTTTCCAGCCAGTCGGAAACCTGGTCGTAAACCAGCTTGGCTTTGGATTCAATCCAGGCCGCGAAGAAGTGGATATCTTCGCCCAGCGTGCCGTCGGCCGCTACCGTTACGCGGCAGGCAAGCACCGGACGGCGCTCGTTGGGACGCAGCGAGCAGACGTCATCGGAAAGCTGGCGCGGCAGCATCGGAATGTTAAAGCCCGGCAGGTAGTTGGTGAACGCGCGCTCGGCGGCAATAGCATCCAGCTCGCTGTTCGCCGCCACGTAAGCGGTCGGATCGGCGATAGCGATGGTCAGGCGCAGCTGGCCTTCCGGTAATGCTTCTACGTACAGCGCATCGTCCATATCTTCCGTGCTGGCGCTGTCGATGGTAACAAAATCCAGCGCGGTCAGATCTTCGCGCTCAAGCTGCTCGTCAAGCATCTCGCCAGCCACGGCTTCCGGCGCTTCGCGCTCCAGATTGTGGCGGGAAAGCGTTACCCACCACGGCGCCAGATGGTCGTCAGCGGTGGTGATAAAAGCGGTCAGCTCGGCGTAGAAAGTGCGATCGCCTTTCAGCGGATGGCGCTTCATCTCGGCCACGGCCCAGTCGCCGGCCTGGAATTCATGATTCAGGTTGCGGTCGGGACGGCACTGAATAGCGTCTTTGAGCAGTGGATGATCGGGCACGATAGAAAGGCGATCGTCTTTCTTCTGCACGCGGCCGACAAAACGCGTCAGGAAAGGCTCAACAAGTTTTTCCGGATCGGCGACTTCACGATCCTTATCGGTTTGCAGCACGGCAACAATGCGGTCACCGTGCATCACTTTTTTCATGAACGGCGGCGGAATGAAATAGCTTTTCTGGGCATCAACTTCCAGAAAGCCGAAGCCTTTTTCGGTGCCTTTTACCACCCCTTCAACACGCGGCGTCTGGGAGTGGAGTTTCTCTTTGAGCTGCGCGAGCAGCGGGTTATCCTGGAACATAATCTCAACGTTTTCGTGGCCTAAGAGCGGCAGACAGTTTTACGCGATTAACCGCCCCGCGGCAAGTAAAAAGCCCGGAAAATCGCGGGCTTTGCGAGGCTGTGCGCTGAATTGCCGCGCTTTTTTTGGCACGGGCTGGCGGCGGCAAAAGGGCGGAAGAATTTTCCAGCCGCGAATGCCTGTCGCCAGCCGTAAGAAATAAAAAAGCCGGGAAAATCCCGGCCTGGTGTTAGCGCATTGTGACTCAGGCGATACGCAAGCCTGGCTTCACTTCGGACAGGGTGATTTTCACCGGCACCGATTTAGACGTTGGCGTGCCGCTGCCGTCGCCAAAGCTGGAAAGCGGCACCAGCGGGTTGGTTTCCGGATAGTAGGCCGCCAGGTTGCCTTTTGGAATGTTGTAAGGCACCAGCTTGAACTCGCTGACTTTACGGGTGATCCCGTCGTTCCACAGCGTTTCGATATCCACCTTGTCGCCCGCCGCAAAGCCCAGACGCGCCATATCTTCCGGATGGATAAACAGCACTTCGCGCTGGCCATACACGCCACGGTAGCGGTCATCAAGGCCGTAAATCGTGGTGTTGTACTGGTCGTGCGAGCGCAGCGTTTGCAGCGTAAACGGCACTTCCACATCCAGCTGCGGGAACAGCGAGTCCGGCAGGCTGGCGGCGCTGAACTGCGCTTTATTGTTCAGCGTATTGAAACGGAACTCTGCCGCGGCGTTGCCCAGATAGAAACCGCCCTTGATATCGCACTTAGCGTTGAAATCCGTAAAGCCCGGAATGGTAGCGGCGATATGGTCGCGGATCAGATTGTAATCCGCTGCCAGGCCCAGCCAGTCCACTTTTTCCGAACCCAGCACGGCGTGCGCGATACCGGCAACGATCGCCGTTTCGGAACGCTGCGTCTCGGCGATAGGCTTGCCCACGCCTTCAGAGGCGTGAACCATGCTGAAGGAGTCTTCCACGGTGATAAACTGCGGGCCGGTCGCCTGGATATCCTGCTCGGTACGCCCCAGCGTCGGCAGGATCAGCGCGTCAACGGCACCAGGACACAGGTGGCTGCGGTTCAGCTTGGTGCTGATCTGCACGGTCAGGCCGCAGCGACGCAGCGCCTCTTCGGTGCGCGGGCTGTCCGGCGCGGCGGCGGCCAGGTTGCCGCCCAGCGCGATCAGCACTTTGATCTCGTCACGCAGCATCGCTTCCAGCGCTTCAACCGTGTTGTGACCGATTTCGCGCGGTGGCTCAAAGCCAAAGTGTTTGCCCAGGCTGTCGAGGAAGGCCTGAGAAGGCTTCTCGTCAATGCCCATGGTGCGGTTGCCCTGCACGTTGCTGTGGCCGCGAACCGGGCAAAGGCCTGCGCCTTTTTTGCCCAGCTGGCCAAACAGCAGCTGCAGGTTAACGATCTCGCGCACCGTATCCACAGAATGCTTGTGCTGCGTGATGCCCATCGCCCAGGTACAGATCACGCGCTCGGCGCTCTGGTAGATAGCGGCCGCTTCACGGATCTGCTGTTCGGTCAGGCCGGACTGCTGAACGATATGCGACCATTCCGTCGCCTCGACGGCAGCCAGGTAAGCTTCCATGCCTTCGGTTTTGGCATTGATAAAGACTTCATCAAACAGGCCAGGTTCGCCAGCAGCCAGACGGGCATAATGCGTTTCCGCCAGCGCTTTCACCATGCCGCGCACCGCTGCCATATCACCGCCGAGGTTCGGCTGATAATAGGTAGAGCTGATGGTGCCCGCTTTACTGGTTACCACTTCCAGCGGCTTCTGCGGATCCGCAAAGCGCTCCAGGCCACGTTCGCGCAGCGTGTTGAAGGTCACGATTTTTGCACCGTGATCGGCGGCGTGACGCAGGCTGTGCAGCATACGCGGGTGGTTGGTGCCGGGGTTCTGGCCGAAAACAAAAATAGCGTCCGCGTGATCGAAATCATCCAGGCGAATAGTGCCTTTGCCCACGCCGATGCTGCGCTTCAGGCCGGTGCCGCTGGCCTCGTGGCACATATTTGAGCAGTCCGGGAAGTTATTGCTGCCGTTCATACGGCCAAACAGCTGATAAAGCCAGGAGGCTTCGTTGCTGGCGCGGCCAGAGGTGTAAAGCTCCATCTGGTCAGGATTGTCCATCGCCTTGATATGGCGGGCGATCAGGGCAAACGCGTCGTCCCAGCTGATGGGCTCGTAATGGTCGGTTTCACGATTGTAGCGTAGCGGCTCGGTCAGGCGACCCTGATATTCCAGGAAGTAGTCGCTCTGCTTATAGAGGGCGGAAACGCTGTGTTGAGCAAAGAAGCTGGCGTCGATAAAGCGGCGCGTCGCTTCCCAGGTCACGGCCTTGGCGCCGTTTTCACAAAAGCTGAAGGTGCTTTTGTTATCGTCGCCCCAGGCGCAGCCGGGACAGTCAAAGCCTTTGGCTTTGTTCATGCGCATCAGGTTGCGCATATTTTTCAGAACTTGTTTGCTGTCAAAAACGAAACGGGTTGTCGCTTCCAGTGATCCCCAGCCGCCCGCCGCCGCCTGGTAGGGTTTTATTGCAGTTTTAAATTTCATAGTGCTTCGCAGGTGGTTACAATGTTTTTGTCTTGTTAAGAAGTTATTACTTCTTTTATCGGCACAGTCTGTGACTTCTTAACAAAATTGTCTAATTGATTGCTTTAATCATGCGATAGTTGGGGTTTATCGCTAAAGCGTGAGACATATCAAAGAATCATACGGAAGCATATGCATTTCTCCGCGTCCCGTCTTGCGCTGGATCATACTCAGGCTTTCAGCCGGAAAGACGAGGGGCCTGTGAAAGAATTTGCCAGTAAAATTCATGCTTTCGGCAAAGCGCTGATGATGCCGATCTCCGTTATCGCCGCCGCCGGTATCTTTCTGGGCGTGGCGGCCGCGCTGCAAAACCCGGCGATAACCGGCGATGCGTTTGCCAGCCTGCACGTTCCACAGCTGATTATTGGCTTTATCCGCAAGGTGGCGGGCGCGCTGTTTGCCAATCTGCCGCTCTTTTTTGCCGTTGCCAGCGCGATTGGCCTGGCGAAAGCGGAAAAGCCGACCGCCGCCTTTGCTGCTGTTATCGGCTTTATCGCCATGCATGTCGGCGTCAGCGCCACGCTTGCGGCGCAGGGATTGACGGCGGCTACGACCACGCCGGAAGCGCTGCAGGCGAAAGGCATGGAGCAAACGGCCGCCATGATGACCTCGGCGGAATATATCCCGATGCTGGGTATCTTTACCTATAACATGAGCGTGCTGGGCGGCGTTATTGCCGGTTTGCTGACCGCGACCATTCATAACCGCTTCTATACCACGCAGCTGCCTACCGCTATCAGCTTCTTCGGCGGGCGACGTTTTGTGCCGATCGTGACCGTGCTGGTGCTGCCGCTGGTGGGCGTGCTGCTGGCGGCGATCTGGCCCACTATCGGCGCCGGTATCGCCTGGGTTGGCGAGCTAATCGGCAAAAGCGGGCAGTATGGGGCTTTCTTATATGGCACCAGCGAACGCCTGCTTATCCCTACCGGCCTGCATCATATCCTTAACGAAACGGTGCGCTTCACGCCTATTGGTGGCGTCGCTACCGTGGATAATCAGACCATCGTGGGCGCGCTGAATATCTTTAATACCGCGCTGACCCATCCCGGCTCCGTACCGGATGACATTATCAGAAACGCCACGCAGTTCCTGGCGCAGGGAAAAATCCCGGTGATGATGTTTGGCCTGCCGGCGGCCGCGCTGGCGATCTATCACTGTGCGAGGCCGGAGCACAAGCAGCGGGTCAAAGCGCTGATGCTGGCGGGCGCGCTCACTTCGTTTACGACCGGCATCACCGAGCCGCTGGAATTCTGCTTTATCTTTGTTTCGCCCATTCTTTATCTGCTGCACGCGCTCCTTAGCGGCCTGTCTTTTATGCTGATGTCGATGCTGCACCTGATGATCGGCAATATTCAGGGCGGCGCTATCGATCTCGTGGTGTTTGGTATTCTTGGCGGCAGCAAAACTCAATGGTGGTGGACGCTGGTGCTTGGCGCCATCTACGTGCCGGTTTACTACTACGGTTTTCGCTTTGTTATCCTGCGTATGCGGGTAGAAACGCCGGGCAGGGAAGCGGAAGAGACGGAGCCGGAAAGCAAAACGGTCGCGGCCGATCAGCGTATTCGGGTGATCATTAGCGGACTGGGCGGCGAAGGCAATATAGAGGACGTCGATTGCTGCTTTACCCGACTGCGGGTGCGGGTAAAAGAGATGAAAGAGGTCGTCGATCAAACGCTGATGACCACGGGCGCCAACGGCATCAACCGCGTCAGCGACCACGATATCCAGGTCATTTACGGGCCGCAGGTTGAAAAAATCGCCAGCGAGGTGAAAGCTGCCCTGGGCGTGGCCTGACTGCTGCCGTCCCTGGCAGGCCGCATTTACAGAACGTTCGCCGTGTCAGGCTTTCCGGGCGAGGGCGGCGGCGACCAGGCCATCCAGCCATGCCTGATGGCCGTTAATCATCGGGTTTGGCGTGGTTTTCGCCAGTGCTTTAGCCGGATGGCCGTTCTGGGTTTCCTGGGTCAGGATACGTACGCGTCCGCCGGCCAAATCTTCCAGCAGCCAGGCATGATGCACATCCAGCCGCGTTTCGCCTTCGCCGGACCAGCCATGCCACGCCACGCGCGCCGGTTCGCCGGTGGATGGCGCTACGCATTCAGTTACCTGCGCCTCGACAGGAAAACCAAAAGTCGTGAAGTAGAAACGCACCTCCTGCGCCAGCTGCGGACCTTTACCGTGACAGAAACGAATATCAGCAACATTTTCATAATAGGTTGGCCACAGCGCTGGGGTATTCAACAGCGGCCAGACTTCCGCCGTGGACAGACCTGCCACAATAACCTCGTTCGAGGCGAAGTTATCACAAAAACCCGGAATATAGCCTTCAGGCCAGATAATAGCGTTCATTAGTCACCCATAAAAACAGAGCACAGCGCCAGTCGCTGTTGGTAAAGCGAGTATGCGGAGAGTGCTGATATAAGGCTAATCAGGGTTTGTTATTACTGATATCATGAAGAATGATATCTAAAGGGGAAGCGAAGCGAGATGAAAACGGATATCCGCACAATGGATTTGAATCTGTTGAAAACCCTGGATGCATTGTTGGATGAACGCAGCGTTACGCGTGCGGCAGCCAGGCTGTCGCTTACTCAGCCAGCCGTCAGCGGAATGCTGACGCGGCTGCGCGACTGTTTTGACGATCCGCTGTTCAGCCGAACGCAAAGAGGGATAGTGCCCACGCCACGCGCGCTGGAGCTGGCTGCGCCGGTGAAAAGGATCCTCAGCGAAACGGAAGCGTTATTACAAAGAAAAGTGTTTAACCCGGCCAGCGCAGAGATGACGATCACCGTCGCCGCCACGGATTATGCTTTAAAAGCGGTTATCGTGCCGTTTGTGACCGCGCTGCGTCGACAGGCACCGGGCATTCGCGTGGCTGTGGTGCCGGTTGAGGCCGGCCAGCTAGCAGATCAGCTGGCGCGGGGCGAAATCGATTTCGCCCTGGTCACGCCTGAAACCACGCCGCAGGAGCTGCACACCCGCCACCTTTTTGATGAACGCTATGTCTGCATGATGCGCAAAGATCATCCTGATGCCGGCCCCCGGCCGCTGACGTTGGACCGTTTCTGCCAGCTTGACCAGGTTCTGGTTTCTTTTACCGGGGACAGATTTTCCGGCGTGACCGATCGCGCTTTAGCGGCGTTGGGACGCGAAAGAAGGGTGGTCATGGCGATCAACAGCTTTCTGATGCTGCCGGAAATTTTGCAGCTCAGCGATCTGATTGCGGTAACGCCTTATCGACTGACCGTGGGCGTCGAGAAAATGGCGATACAGGCGCCGCCGCTGGTCATTCCCGGCTTTACCAAAATCCTGGCGTGGCACGACCGCACGCATCGTGACGCCGGGCACCGCTGGCTGCGAGCCTTGTTTACCGCTCTGTTCAGCGATGAGCCGTAATCAGACAGGGACAGACGGCCCTTCTGCCGTCTTGCTATTGCAATGGGTATATTTCATTACAGAGATAAAGGCTTAAGCCTGCTGTGGTTTATTAACTGTTATTTTAAAACATTATTAATAATCCTGAAAAATTATGTCATATTTTTCGCGTCTATATATTTTACTGATTTGGCTGGCTTTTTCAGGGTGCGTATGAGAAAGCCTGTTGAATATAAAATGAAACAGGCGATCCGCCATTAAATAAAGGTTTTTTCTTGCAGGCTGATGAGAGGTTGCTATAGTTATTCATGCACGACGTTCACCGGCGTTCGGTAAAAACAGCAGTAGCCGAGCTATATTATCCGGTGAGAAATTGAATACACGAAGAGGAAGCTATTATGACTCAGCATCGTGGAAATTCCGGCAACTTCGCCGAGGATCGTGAAAAAGCATCAGAAGCAGGTAAGAAAGGCGGCCAGAGCAGCAGCGGTTCTTTCAAAAACGACCGTGATAAGGCCTCCGAAGCCGGTAAAAAAGGTGGGCAGAACAGCCACCGCAGCTAAGTAGTATGGGATGACCACAGGTAGTATCGGGCCGTTTAAATTGGCTCAACTATTAGCCGATTGATTAAGTTGGCCGAAGAAAGTAATTTAAGGTTGTCCCGTAACCGGCTAAAACCCGCATCCCTCTGTTTCAGGGGTGGCGGGTTTTTTTATGCATTATTATTAATTTCTACAACTTATTCAGAAGTGGGAGCTTCATTTTCGCTTTTGCCGATAATTTTATATCTGCATGGTTCCAGATTTGCCGCTTCGTTTATATCCTTCTTTTGGAACAGGTGGAGAAAATTCAGATCGCGAGAAAGGGCGTGCGCCGTATAAGACGGCTTTTTTACGCTTGCCGCCTGTCTGTGAATATGCGAAAAACGGACTTCATTTTTTCAGGAGAAAAGCATGTCTGCCCAAACCCTTGCCATTGGCCTTTTGCTTTACCCCGATTTAACCCAGCTCGATCTTACCGGCCCTTTTGAAGTTTTTGCCCGTGCGCCTGGCGCGCAGGTGCATCTCATCTGGAAAACGCGGGAACCGGTAGTGTCCGATCGCGGCATGGCGATCCTGCCTTCCACAACCTTTGAGGCTTGCCCAAAACTGGATGTCCTTTGCGTGCCCGGCGGCCCAGGGCAGATCGCGCTGATGGAAGACAACGATACGTTGGCATTTATCCGCCGCAAAAGCGCAGAGGTTAATTTGCTTACCTCCGTTTGTACCGGCTCGCTGGTGTTGGGCGCCGCCGGGCTTTTACAGGGACGCAAAGCGACCTGCCACTGGGGATCGCTGTCGCAGCTGGCGTTACTGGGTGCCGAGCCGGTAGGCGAGCGCGTAGTGCGGGATGGTAATCTTATTACCGGCGCTGGCGTGACTTCCGGCATCGATTTTGCGCTTAGCGTGGTGGCCGCGCTCTACGGCGACGAAATCGCTCAGGCTATCCAGCTGCAGATGGAATACGATCCTGCGCCGCCGTTTGACTGCGGCTCCCCTCGCGTGGCTTCAGCAGAGCAGGTCGCAAGAGCCAGCGCACAGGCGGCGGGATTCATTGCTAAAAGGCTGAAGGCAACGCAAAAAGCGGCATTACGGCTGAGCAATTCTGCCTGCCGGTCGTGACCGGGACCGGCAGGCAGGTGACGGCGTCACTAAAAGACGATGCTGGCTTGATATTTATTACAGCGGTAATTAACACCGGGGCCAATTCTGAATATAAGCCGGGATGTCAATAAATAAGAATAGTCTGCTTTGTCCTTAGGGTATTAATAATAAAGAGCGGCGGCCAGGCATGGCCTGATTCTGAATATAAGCGACAGAAGCATTATCAGGGTGCATTTGTTACCGAAGTATGGAATAACTGGCAACAATTTAGCAGCTAACGCTTTTCTGCCAGGCAAGGCAGGCTTACGGGGAATATAATGCAGACTGAAACCGTTCAAACCGACGAACTGGAAGGCAAAGCCCTGGAATGGGCCGTGCTTAAAGCTATAGGCGGCGCCTGGCCGAAAGGCGCGGCTACGACGTGGGACAAGGCTGGATATCTGATAAGCAATCTGAATATATTCCTGAGCAGCGGCGGCCATAAACAGATGTTTATCGCTTATCTGGACGAAAGAGCGCCCTCCGTGGGCAAAACCTTACCGGAGGCGGTGTACCGCGCCGTGGTTCACGCTTCAATAGGCAGCTGGATATCAGTGCCGGTATCAATTTTAAAGGCTTAGCCGCCGTGAAGGAATAAAGACAAAGGCGGTGAAATTAATGAGCTTTTCTATATTTTACAGTGGCACTAAAAACCTTGTATTCTGAAACCATCTTATCGCACACGGATAGTTAAGGCCTCGTGCCACTGAATACGGTTATTATAATATCTGTCCTCGCTTTAAATTAACTATCTGCTTTCTGGCTCGCTTTCAGTGTAACCTCTCTATAGAAAATATTAGCGCTTTTATCAGCACCTATTAAACCTGAACCGTGCGCGCTTTTGGTAAAAATAGCAGCTATATCATGCTCATCTCTGTGCTGACACGGACAGGTAAGGCGTTATTCAGGATTATTTATATAAAAAAAGCCCGCAGGGAGCCGCGGGCAAAAAAACGAAGTTAACTCTGTTTTGCCTCACCACCCTAAAGTAATACGCAGACCATAAAGTGATCCGAATCACATCCCGGTGGTTAAATTTTGTTCTGAGACGAATCTTATTAAGGGATGTTTACCCTGAAATGCTGCCAATACCGCCGTGCGAGCCAAAGTATGGAGAGAGGTTTAGCAGCATAAGTGCCGCCATCAGGCCACTTTAAACAGCTGTTACCGGCACGGCGGTTGGTCATCTCGCCTGAACCACAGCGCCTGGCCATCGGCTCTTAATTTGCTATTTGCTGAACCATAACTATGCTTAATCAGGTAGTCGCCAATGCGCCGCCCGACCGACGGACTGACCCTTAATCAGTGATGATAAACAGGCGCACCAAATTTCAGGCTCTGCTCAGGCAGGGCCTTTTTTCTGTCTGCGGTGTACTACACTACCAGAACATGCTCCTGCGCGAGGGACGTATCAACCCTGCTTCTCCTCAGGGAGACGGGTGAACAAGCTGCGCTAACGATTTTACCGGAACGTAACCGGAATCAGGTTACCGGAACGCAACTGGCATCAGGTTACCGGAACGTAACCGGCATCAGGATTAAACCGCCGTTAGCTCACCTGGAGAGAGCATCAGCCACGGAGCTGAAGGTTTGGGGTTCGAATCCCTGACGGCGGTCCAGTACTTGTTCTGAAGGTCACCCTGGGTGGCCTTTTTTTACGCCTGCGCTTTATTAACCTTTTTATATAAAGGGTATTATAGGGGGATCAGCGTAAGAGATAACGTTTTGAGCGTTGTCTGTCCGTTATTGGAATAAGGTGCGCAAACAACCTGAGCCTCGCCAACGCGGGGCTTTTTTACGTCCGGAAGAAGGAGAACACTATGCTGACCGTTAAAAGTATCATCGGGGGTGTGACGCATATCTGTGAGGTGAACAATATCACTATTGCAAGACGCGGTTCGGAAACCTTCGGCTATGTTCTGACGCTGACCAAAGAGCATCCCAATCCCGATTTTGCTGAGGTAATGCCTGCTATCTATGAAAATGAAGAGAAAAGCAAAGTCTTACAGCAAGAGGCCATTATGATCAGTGAAAGGGATGGCGTACTGGTCGGGGACGCTGTAGCTGTGCTTATCAGCGAGGTGGATAGCGTGAAAATGCCTGGCCTTAAAGAAGCGGATGGAACGCTGTATCAATACATCTATCCGGGAGACAAGGTCTACGTGATGAATTCGCACGGTTCAACTATTGAGACAGTCAAATGATCAAGGTTTCCCCACAGAGAAAGCCAGGCGTTAAAGTGCGGCAGCCTAATCCAGATCGAAAATGCAGGTTAGTTGAGTAAAATTTGCGCAGGGATGGTATAATCAGGCTCACTTCTCACAAGGCCAAATACCATGTCCTTTTTCGCTCAGATGATGGACCGTATCGCCAGAATAAACGCTGACGCCAAATGCCCTATATGCGGAAAAAGCTCTAAGCATTCAGTTGCAAAAATTTCTCGAGAGCAGGCATTGCTCTGCCCACATTGCAAATCCCTTTTTGTTATTCACGGTTAAATAGTGCTGAAAAGCTAAGCCGCCTCCGGGCGGTTTTTATCGGCGTGTTTAATACTGACCGCGCCAGGAATGGCTGTTACGGCGCCAGAAACAGGGGCGTCCAGATGATTTATCCTTAAAACATGAAACATAACTTGCTAAATTAATTAACACATACAGTGAGTTTTGGCTTACAGGCTGAAGATTAAAAGGGCCGGGTGACCAAAACGATAAAAAGCCGATAGCACAATACGGATCCTTTGCACGTCAGTATTACGTGAACAAATGTAACTTAAGTAATAAAATCAATATTAATAATAGGTTGTATTGCCCTGCACGAAAAAAAATTTAAACTTGATACAAGGGCTAATTTTTTTCAATGGCATACCGATAACCCTACCCTGGGGACAAAAGGTCTTCTTAGGGCTTATTAAATTATCAGGTTTGAGGTAGGTATGAATATTACGCAGCGTTTGTTCCTGACGTTTACCCTGTTGGCGCTGGCTTTATGCACGCTGGCAGCGGTATCATTCTCAATTATATCGGGTTTTCAATCCCGCTTCGAATATGTGCAGAATAATGCTATCCCCAGCATTAAGGATCTTAACAAATCCATTAGCGCTTCCAGCGCTTTGGGCCTGGCCTTATACAAGCACCAGGCGCTTACCGATGATACAAAGCTGCCTGCCGCTGAACGCCATATCGACGACACGCTGGATGAATTGAAAAAGCTGACTGATTATTACATGGCTAATGATATCTCCAGTGCTGAAGATCGTAGTATGACAGAGCAGATCTACCGTGACATCGACGCAGTACGGGCTGACTTACCGGCGTTCCTTAACGCTTCCCGCGCGCAAAATGAGAGCGTAACGCTGGCCTTGCTTCAGGGTGAATCAGGTATAGGTGCTGCAGGCAGAAAATTAGCATCAGATTTGAATAAGCAGATTGAACTTAATATCCAGATTGGCAATGAGCTAAAAAAAATCAATAGAGAAATCTATTCAAAAACAATCTGGATGATGTCAACTGCGGTTCTTTTGGTGATTGTGCTGCTCAGCTTTTTTGCCATAAAAACCATTCTGAATATCAGAAGAAGCCTTCTGAATATAGAAGAGACAATGCTGGAAGTCAGCAACACGTTAGACCTTACTCGCCAGGCTGACGACAGCCACGCTGATGAAATAGGAAAAACCGCTTCAGCGTTTAATAAATTACTGACTAAGTTTTCAGAGACGTTAACGGCTGTTAATAGCGCATCGTTATCCGTAAGCTCAGGATCTTCACAAATTGCCGCAGGTAATGAAGATTTGTCTTCTCGTACCGAGCAGCAGGCGGCTTCGCTTGAAGAGACCTCTTCGAGTATGGCTGCACTGAGTGAAACGGTAAAAAATAACTCCTTCAGTGCCAGCGAGGCGAGCACGCTGGCCGATAGCGCTAATAAGCTGTCGACAGAAAACGGTCAGTCCGTGAGGAATATGTTGAATACGATGGAAGATATCCGCACCAGCTCCGGAAAAATTTCCGAAATAACGGGGCTGATCGAGGGGATTTCATTCCAGACCAATATTCTGGCGCTGAACGCTGCCGTTGAGGCGGCAAGAGCTGGCGAGCATGGCAGAGGCTTTGCAGTGGTGGCAAGCGAAGTGCGTAATCTTGCGCAGCGTTCTTCCTCTGCGGCAAAAGAGATTAAAGATCTGATCAACGCCTCTGTTATGCACGTCGAAAGCGGGGCGCTGCAGGCGGCCAGCGTGGGTGAAAACTCAGCAAAAGTGACCAGCTCAATCAACCAGGTCGCGACTATTGTCAATGAGATTGCTACTTCGGCAGCGGAACAAAGCCGCGGTATTGAGCAGGTTCATTTGGCTATCGGGCAGATGGACGAAGTGACGCAACAAAATGCTGCGCTGGTCGAGGAAGCCTCGTCCGCGTCCAGATCGCTACAGGATCAGGCGGAGACGCTCAGCCAACTGGTGTCTGCCTTTAAGTTAACTTCAGATACGCGGATGTACAAAAAAACCGAGACCTTTGTTAAGCCATCCGTGAGCCGTACGCCCGCGAAGGCGGCCGCTGTATCAGCCGGGGATTGGGAAAGTTTTTAATGTGGTTCGCCCCCAGTAATGGGGGCTTTGGCGTTAAAGTCATTTTCCACGCTCTTGATCCACAGCCAATGCAGCGCCGATAGCCCTTTCGGGCGTGCTCGTTGGGCTGATATCGTCACCAGTCATCAGCAATAACGTTTAGTCGAACCAGTCTGCCATTTTTTCTGTAGCCTGGTTTTTACATCTTCGTTGATATACATCGACACAGCAGCCAGCGCCCCAGCCGGGACACCAGGGTCATCCGTAAAACCAACAACGGGCAAAGCATCAGGGACGGCATCAATCGGCAAAACGAAATAAGCAAGCGCAGCGTAAATCGTCATTTTGCCCAAATTGGCGTGTCTGGTCTCTGCGCAGAAAAATAGAACCAAAGCGCTTTTTCAATGACTTCATGCCCCGCTTTTTTAACGTACTTAACAATTTTTACCAAAAGCCGTCATCGTTAAAATCTTTAGCGGTGGTGAACTTGTTTTCCATCTCTTTCTCCTGAAATTAAACCCTGTTGTTCATCGGCATATCTCTTCAGGGCTTTATCTCTTTGTGAGCGGCCCGGTATTTATGTACGGCTTCTGTCGTAAAACTAAAGCTACCGTTAACCATTTCAGTAAAGAGATGCCGGGCAACTTTATTACGCACCAAAAAAAATGCCGCAATTGTCGGGCTGCAATAATAAAAATCCATTATTAACGAGCTATCTGGCCTGAAGGTAAAAAAAGCCTGTAAGGTATGCAGGCAAATAATCAGAGCCGGTTGACCCGGCACACTAAATTAATCCCAATGTTATAAAATGGCTGGAGGCACGTACCTGAGCCTGAAATTTGTTCCGACGGAATTTTATCAGGGAAACTTGCATACAAATGCTTTTGCTGAATGAGCGCGGACAACAGCCATTATTGACGTTCAGCAGCACGACATTAGCCTTTAGGGCTCTTTAAATTGACATCTCAGGCGCGCTGGCTGAAGATCTTCTTTAGTCAGCAATGCCTGTCGACCGGGCTGATTTTGCGCCCGGATGCCTGCTTACCAGTCAATAAAGCCTGTCTGACATAACCTTCTGAAAAATAAGAAAAATGGATATAAAACAACTTATTTACCTGTGTAACCTTGAGCGCGAGCGCCATTTTGGCCGTGCGGCGGAGGCGAGCTTCGTCAGCCAGCCGACGCTGTCGATGCGTCTGAAAAACCTGGAGCGCGAGCTGGGGCTATCGCTGATCAACCGCAGCAATAACTTCGACGGCTTTACGCCAGAAGGCGAAAGGGTGCTGACGTGGGCGCGGGAAATCGTCTCCGTCTATCAGGGCCTCAAGCTGGAAGTCGAATCGTTAAAACATGGCGTTGCGGGCACGCTACGTATTGGCGTGGTGCCGCAGTGCAGCATCTCGCTGCCGCTGGTGCTGAAAGGCATCCAGGAACGTTATCCGCAGCTTAACTATCGCGTCTCGGTGCTCAGCGCCGATCAGCTGCTTGACGCATTGAACAGCTATACGGTGGACGTCGGCATTGGCTTTTTTGAGCTGGTCACGCTGCGCGAGCTGCATTTCCAGGCCGAACCGCTGGCGGACAACGGCGTGGAAGTGGTTTTCCATCCCGAACATTTTCCGCAGCTGGTGGGCGAAGCGCCGCTGAGCCTGAACGAACTAAAAGAGATCCCGCTGTGTCTGGCGGAGCAGACGCGCTATTTCCGACGCTATCTGGATACCCACTTTCGGGAAGCCGATATCCATCTGCGGGTGATACTGGAAACCACCTCCGTGTTTCAACTGGCGCAGGGCGTTCAGGTAGGGCTGGGCTGCCTGATTTCGCCTCGCGGCCATCTGCTGCCGGCCATGACGCCGGAATTGCAGTCGCGCCCGCTGGCCATTGCGCCGATGAGCCGCCAGGCCGCAGTGGTTATTGCCGAGCCGGGCAGAGCGACGCCGCTGTCCCAGCACTTTTTTGACGAGGTACGCCGCTGGCTTAGCGAACGTTAGCCGCGACGAACGCTAACTCCCCAGCGACTGCATCAGCCGGTTATTCCAGCCTGCCAGCGCCGTACTGAAAATCACGTTCATCATTCTCTGCAGCGAAAAACCCGCCTCTTTCAGCGGCTGTAAATGCGCGGCGCTGAAGCGCTCCGGCGAGCGGGTCAGCTGCGCGGCGGTCTGTATCACTGCCCGATCGACGGCGCTGGCGCTTCCGATCGCGTCATCAACGCCTGTTTTTAACGCGCTACGCAGCGCTTCCGGCGCGTACCGGTTAAAGCAGGCTGCACTGCCGTTGATCCGTGCGGCTACTGCGGCGGCAAGCTGGCCTTCCGGCGTCGTCGTTTGCTCTTCCAGTACCTTAATCAGCTGACCCCAGCCGTACAGGGCATCCCCGTCGTGCGCCAGCAGCCAGGCGCTGCGGCTTAATGCCTGCTGAGGCTGGCAGAAGGTCAGCGCTTCCAGCTGGCTGTGCGTGGCGTAACGCAGCTCAACGGGCGTCAGCCGGGGCTGCCAGCTATGCTGGTCGGTAAAGCCGTATTCGTCCGCATCTGGCGGAACGGTTACGCCAGGGATCCAGCGAACCGGCAGGGCGAGCAGGGCATGCACGCCAGCCGCCACTCGCGCCTGATAACAGACAAAACCGATAATCTGGCTAAAGGTGATGATATCCGGCGCGGTCAGGCCTGCCTCATCCAGCCGCTGCAATGCCGGCTCGTCAATCAGCGTCGGCTGCATCGCCAGCTGGCGGGCATATTCGGTAATTTGCGTCAGGCGACGGTTGCTCTCACGTGAAGAGTCCGGCCCGCTTAGCGGGTTGAGGCGTGCGGCGTAATGGTTACACAGGCGCTGAACGCCGGTAACCTGCGCCACGGTAAGTGCGGTGCTGAGACGATCGTATAACGTCAGCGTATGCGTCAGCGAGGCGGTCAGCGACGAAGGAAACAGCAGCGAGTAGAGATCTCTTGAAGCCAGCAGCGCCGGCTGCGCTTCCTGTAGCGTCTGCCGCAGCCCGCCTTCACAAAGCGCGGCCAGTCCCAGCAAAAAACGGTCTTCAATATCAGCGGCCTCGGGCACCAGAGGCTCTGCCCGGCTGGCGAGCGTGGCCTGAGTTTCGTGATACCAGTGGCTATGGCTTTTAAGCCGACGCTGTTCCATAGTCATTCCTTTTCAAGTTGGCTGGCCCTGAGTACGGACCGGAGGGCAAGCCTATCCTCGCGCAAGCGGAATAACCGGCAAAGACCGATCGGTGCTAATAAATAGCGGAAAAGCATAATGGTGAAAGAAGCAGCGGAACCGGCTGGAAATTCGCCCATTCCTGGCAGAACGGGCGTTTAAAAGAGCGGGACTAACGATCTTTACGCCAGGCGTCCGCCGTCAGCGCTTCGCCAAAGTGGCTGGTAATCAGTCTTTTCGTCAGATCGTGTAGCGGGCAGGCGAGGACATCTGCGGTGCTGCCGCGCTCTACTACTTCGCCGTGATGCATGACGATTACCTGATCGCTGATATGCTTCATCATGCCCAGATGCTGCGTCACATAGATATAGGCGATGCCGTGCTTGTCCTGTAGCTCCAGCATCAGATTCACCAGCTGCGAGCGCATAGACATATCCAGCGAGGCCAGCGCCTCGTCGGCGACAATGACCTTAGGTTGCAGGATCAACGCGCGGGCAAGACCGACGCGCTGCTTCTGTCCCGGCGCCAGCATATGAGGATAATAAGCGGCGTGATCGCGCAGCAAACCGACCTGGCGCAGGGTGGCGATAATGCGCTTTTCCCGCGCTTCGGCGGTCAGATCGGTATTCAGACGCAGCGGGAAATCCAGGATCTGGCCGATGCGCTGGCGTGGATTCAGCGAAGTGGACGGATCCTGAAAGATCATACGGATACGCTGGCTGCGGTAGCCGTAATCGCCATATTGCAGCGGCCGATCGTCAATCAGGATTTCGCCCGCACTCGGCTCAATCATGCCGCTGAGCATTTTCGCCAGCGTCGACTTACCGGAGCCGTTTTCGCCGATGATCGCCAGCGTCTGTCTTTCGCGTAGCGTAAAGCTGACCTCTTTGACCGCCTCAACATGCTGACGCCGAAACAGGCCGGTTCGGTAACGGTAGGTTTTACTGAGGTTGCGCACCTCCAGCAGCGTTTCAACCATTACTGACTCTCCATATTCAGCGGGAAATGACAGGCGAACAGGTGCGATTTTCCGCCCGCCAGGCGGGGCGTTTCGATACATTTTTTCTGCGCATAAGGGCAGCGCGGCCCCAGACGGCAGCCAATGGGCAGGTGCTCCAGCGAAGGGATCGCACCGGGCAGGGTGTTCAGACGACTTTTATGCGGCAGCGAGCGCCCAAAATCCGGCATCGCCCTGATTAGCGCCTGCGTATAAGGATGGTGCGGCTGCACGATCAAATCTTCGCTGGTGGCGGTTTCCACCGTCTGGCCACAGTACATTACGTTGATGCGGTTCGCCCAGTGGCTCAGCATCTGCAAATCGTGGCTGATCAGCAAAATCGTGGTGTTGTTGTTCTGATTAAGCCGGGAAAGCAGACGGAAAATCTGCGCCTGCGTCGTCGGTTCCATCGCGTTAGTGGGTTCATCGGCAATCAGCAGGCGCGGCTGGTTGGCCAGCGCAATGGCGATCATCACTTTCTGGCATTCGCCTTCGGTCAGCTCATAGGGAAAACTGCGCATAATATCTTTATGATCTTTGATGCCCACGCGGTGCAGTAGCTCGATAGCGCGACGATGCCGCCAGCCGAAACGCTGGTACCAGCGGCCTTTCCACGTCCAGCGGGGAATAGCCTGTTTTAGCTGTTTACCCACGCTTTCAGAAGGATCGAGGCAGGACTGCGGCTCCTGAAAAATCATCGACACGTTATGGCCAACAAGTTTACGCCTTTCGCGCGGCGACAGCTTAAGCAGGTCGATATCGTCAAAGCGCATACGGTCGGCAGTAACCCGCCAGTTATCTTTGGTCACGCCGCAGATCGCTTTGGCGATCAGGCTCTTGCCCGAGCCGGATTCGCCCACCAGGCCGCGAACTTCCCCTTCGGTCAGCGTAATACTGACGCGATCGACCGCCTTGACCGGGCCATCGGCGGTCATAAACTCAATGGTCAGATTACGAATATCGAGCAGCGGCATTATTCAACTCCCGCAACGATGGCGCGACGAATACCGTCGCCCAGCAAATTGACAATCAGCACGCTGAGCATTATCGCCGCGCCGGGCAGCATCACCGTCCAGGGTGCGACGTAAATCAGCTCCAGCGCATCACCAAGCATGGCTCCCCATTCGGGAGAAGGCAACTGCGCGCCCAGATCCAGAAAGCCCAGCGCGGCGATATCCAGGATAGCCATCGACAGCGCGCGGGTAAATTCCGAAACCAGCAGCGCCAGGATATTGGGGAAAATCGCATAGCGAAGAATATTCATGCTGGAGGCGCCATCCAGACGGGCGGCGGTGACATACTCCTTTTCCAGTTCGTCGTGCACGGCGGTATAGACCGAGCGCACCAGACGAGGAATTATCGCCAGGAATACTGCCAGCCAGGCATGGCTTAAACCTGGGCCAAAAAACGCCACCACGATGATCGCCAGCAGCAGCGAAGGAATGGAAAGAAAGGTATCCAGAATGTGGTTCATCACCGCCGAACGCAATCCTCTGGTCAGCCCGGCAAAAACGCCCAGCACCATGGCGCAAAGCGAGGCCAGTACGGTAATGGCGATAGCCGAGCCTACCGTTGGCGCCGCGCCGCTCAGCAGGCGGCTCAGCAGATCGCGGCCCAAATCGTCCGTGCCGAGAAAAAATGAAACATCGCCGTAGCGCGACCACGAGGGCGGCAGCAGCTGATAACCTAAAAACTGCTGCGCCAGCCCGTAAGGCGCAAGCAGGCGGCCAAACAGGCACAGCAGCAGCAGCGCGATAAACAGGTAGAAACCGACCATCGCGGTGGTGTCATGATAAAACAGCCGCCACGTGGTGCGGAAAGTGCTGGGCAGCCGTTTTTCGGCGTAAATGTTATCGGAGGGCATACCATTCCTTATGCTTCAGCGGCGTCGTCAGCGCGCCCAGAATATCGGCCAGCACGTTCACAGTAATCACCAGACCGCCAACCATCATTACGCCTGCGGAAATCGCCGCGTAGTCCTGCTGCCTGATGGCGTCCACCAGCCAGCGTCCCAGACCTGGCCAGCTGAACACCACTTCAGTGATCATCGCCAGCGTCAGCATGGTAGAAAATTGCAGTCCCAGGCGAGGCACAACCGGCGGCAGCGCATTATGCAGCACGTGACGGCGGATAATGGTCAGTCGTGAAAGACCGCGAGTGGCGGCGGCTTTAATATAGTTTTGCTCCATCACTTCGCGCGTGCTGATACGCAGCAGACGCACCACTTCCGTAGTAGGCGCTACGGCCAGCGCTGTTACCGGCAATATCAGGTGCAGCAGCACGCTTTTCAACATCTCGTGCCGCCAGGGCGAATCGCTCAGCCAGGCGTCAATCAGCGCAAAACCGGTGATGTTTTTCATGGGATAAAGCAGATCGACGCGGCCAGAAACCGGCAGCCAGCCCAGATCCAGCGAGAAAAACAGCGTCAGCAGCAGCGCCAGCCAAAACACGGGCATTGAAAAGCCCAGCAGCGCCAGCGCGCTGATCGCTTTATCCTGCCAGCGGTTGCGCATCACGCCGGCGGCAATGCCGAACGGGATGCCAACGGCCATCGCCAGCACGAAAGCAAGAATGCACAGCTCAAGCGTAGCGGGGAAGACTTCTAACAGCTGCAGGGAAACCGGCTCGCCGTTAATGCTGGATACGCCGAAGTCAAACTGCATCAGCCCCTGATACCAGAACAGGATTGCATCACTAAACGAAGCGCCCTGTAGCGGCGCGTGGGGCGTAAAGTAACTCAGGCTGAAACCGACCACCGTCAGCAGAAACAGCGTCACCAGCCACAGCACCAGCCTTCTCAGCGTATAGATAATCATGGCTTCGTCCTTGGGTCGCGATAAACGCCGGCAAAAGAGGCATTGCCGAACGGGCTGAGCACCAGGCTGTGAATATCATGGCGATAGGCCTGAAGCCGCAGCGAGTAGGCCAGCGGCAGCACCGGCAGCGACTGCGCCAGCATAGCCTGCGCCTTGCCGTAGTACTCGATGCGCGACGCCAGCTGTTGCGAGAGCAGTGCTTTTTGTAGCGTCTCGTCAAAAGCGGCGTCGCACCAGTGCGCAAAATTGGTCTGCGAGCCGATAGCGGCGCAGCTTAACAGCGGGCGGAAAAAGCTGTCGGGATCGTTACTGTCGGTAGCCCAGCCCGTTAGCGTCAGATCGTGATTCATCTCCATCAGGCGCGCTTCCTGAAAGCGTCCCTCGACGGGCACAATTTTTACCGTAACGCCAACCTGCGCCAGATCGGCCTGGATCAGCTCGGCGGTTTTCAACGGGCTGGGGTTCCAGGCCTGCGAGGTGGCCGGTACCCACAGCGTCAGCTGGAGATCTTCCACGCCCAGCGCCTTGAGCATCTCACGTGATTTTTGCGGATTGTATTCGGTGACGCGCGCGTTGTTATCATAAGCCCAGGAAGCACGTGGCAAAATAGAAGCCGCCGTTTCCGCCGTGCCGTAGTAAACGGACTCCATCAGCCGCTCATTATTAATTGCCAGCGCCAGCGCCTGACGCACCTCGGCGCGATCCAGCGGCGCTTTGCGCGTGTTAAACGCCAGATAGGCGATATTCATACCGGGCCGCAGCGTCAGCCGCAGGCGCGGATCGTCGCGCAGCACTGAAATCTGGCTGGCGGCAGGATAGGCCAGCACGTCGCATTCGCCGGTCAGGAGTTTGGAAAGGCGTCCGGTGCCGCCCGCGCCCATATCAATCACCACCATCGGCATGCGCGGCATGCCTTTCCAGTAATTAGCATGGCGGGCGAGGCGGATATACTGGCCGGTGCGGTATTCGCTAAGCTTAAACGGCCCGGTGCCGACAGGCTGGCGATCCAGCTGCTCCTGCCGATCGACTTTACTCAACTGCGCGGCATATTCCGCCGAAAGCACCGGCGCATAGTGGGTAGCCAGGTGCCACAAAAAGGAAGCGTCCGGCGCGTTCAGCCGGATCTCGACCGTGTCGCTGCTCAGCTTTTTCACGCTGGCGACGCTGTCGGCGAACTGCAGGCTGTCGAAATAGGGATAACTGCCGCCGTTAACGCCATGCCAGGCGGATTTGCGGTCGAAAATACGCTGAAAGCTGAACACCACGTCGTCCGCGTTCATAGGTCGGCCAGGGGTGAACCATGCCGTTTTCTGAAAAGGCACGTTGTGCCGCAGATGAAAGCGGTAGGTCGCGCCGTTATCCAGCGTCTCCCAGCTTGCCGCCAGTTCCGGGATCAGACGATAGGTGTAGGGGTCGACATCCAGCAGGCGATCGTAAAGCTGCGCAGCCAGCGTATCAACCACCAGCCCGCCGCTGACCAGCTGCGGATTAAAGGTGGTCGCCGCGCCGTTCACGCAATAGACAAAGCCGCTCTGGCGGATGTCTTCCGGCGGAGCGGCGGCAACCATAGCGCTGAACAGGCTAAGGCCGACAAGAAAAGTGCAGAGTAGTTTGCGCATAGGTCATCTGAAATATCAGGCAATCCTCACAGTGTACCGCACTCTTGGTGCTCCCCCAAAGTTTGCGGGGACAACTGACGTTTTTTCATACGCGGGCCGTTGTGTGCTTTGGGGTTGATGCCCCTTTGTTATTGATAAAAGGTCGCGAAGCGTTGGTCAAAAACGTCAGGCGTTTTCTGGCAGCGAGCAAGGTCAGGTTGGCGAAATACGCCCGATCTTAGTGTGGTAATGAGAATTATTCTCAATAAATACTTTACAGCTATGTATGAGAATGATTATTATTCTTCTGCGCTTCAACGGTGGCTCTACCGGAGAAGGGCACGACATTGCTCACATTGCTTCCAGTATTTTTAGCCCGCCCTGCGCGGGCTTTTTTTTGCGCATTTTGCGGCGGTCTACGATCGTGCCGCGGTGAAAGAGAGGCCACGGCCGACTATACTGGTAGCTAAAAGGAGGCGCTTATGTCTGATAAAATCAAATTATTACAGGGTGATATTACGCAAATCCCCGTAGAGGCGATGGTCAACGCGGCTAACTCGTCGCTGCTGGGCGGCGGCGGCGTGGATGGCGCGATACATCGCGCCGGGGGAAAATCGATTCTGGAAGAGTGCAGGGCGATCCGCGCGCGACAGGGCGGCTGTAAAGAAGGCGATGCCGTAATAACGGGAGCGGGCAACCTGCCTGCCCGTTACGTTATCCATACCGTAGGGCCGGTGTGGAACGGCGGGCAAAACGGCGAGCCTGACCTGTTACGTAGCGCTTATCACCGCTGCTTCGACCTGATTGACGAGCATAAGATCAAATCCGTTTCATTTCCTAATATTAGCACCGGCATCTATCGTTTCCCCAAAACGCTGGCGGCAGAAATTGCCTTTGAAGCGATCTCCGCCAGGCTGCACGAGGCGGTAGAACAGGTCAATATCGTCTGCTTTGAGCAGGAGAGTTACGCTATCTGGCACAATTTGCTCCAGCAGCGCGGCTAAAATTGCCTATAGCTCGCCGTCTTCAGCGCCGATTTCCACGTTGTGCTTTTTCATCATTGCGCGTAGCTGGTGATAGGTGACACCCAGCAAATCCGCCGCGCGGCGCTGGTTGTAGAGCGCCTGCTTTAAACTCTTTTGCAGCAGATCCCTTTCCTGCTGATGCTGCCAGCGGCGGAGATCCAGCGGCAGCGCGGGCAGCCGCTCTGCCGCTGGCGCTGTGGGGGCGGCGTACAGGCGCTGAAAAGGATTGATAATAATGGTATCCAGCTCCTGATCCGTTTCGCTGTGACGATAGACAGAGCGTTCCACCACGTTTTTTAGTTCCCGCACGTTACCCGGCCAGCCATAGTCCAGCAGAGCCTGCCGCGCCCCCGGCGAGAAGCCGGGGAAGAAAGCCAGGCCCAGCTCCCGACACATCTGAATAGCAAAATGCTCCGCCATCACCAGGATATCGCTACGACGCTCGCGCAGCGGCGGCAGCTGCACCACGTCAAAAGCAAGCCTGTCCAACAGATCGGCACGGAATTTTCCCTCTTCGGCCAGCTGCGGCAAATCGGCGTTGGTGGCGCAGACCAGCCGCACGCTGACCTGCAAAGGCTGACTGCCGCCGACGCGTTCCAGCTGCCCATATTCAATCACCCGCAGCAGTTTCTCCTGTACCAGCATCGGCGCCGTCGCCAGCTCGTCCAGAAACAGCGTACCGCCGTCGGCGCGCTCGAACCGACCCAGATGACGCTTCTGCGCGCCGGTAAACGCGCCGGCTTCGTGGCCGAAAAGCTCGGAATCCAGCAGATTCTCGTTCAGCGCCGCACAGTTTAATGAAATAAAAGGGCCCTGCCAGCGCTCGGAAAGATAGTGCAGCCGGCTGGCGATCAGCTCTTTGCCGGTACCGCGCTCGCCGATAACCAGCACCGGCTTATTCAGCGGTGCCAGACGTGAAACCTGCTCCAGCACCTCCAGAAAGTTATTCGACTCGCCAAGCAGGGTTTCTTTTTCCATTTTTTTCACCAGGTATTGGTTAATTACGCCACTTTAGAGAAACAAGGCGCGGCTGTAAACCGGCGTAATTAAGGAAAATCAATAAGATAAAAGTTGGCACGCGATTTGAATAGTAATACCCGTAACGCCAAAACAATTTAAGAGGATGAAGATTATGGGTATTTTTTCTCGCTTTGCCGACATCGTAAACGCCAACATCAATTCGCTGCTGGAAAAAGCAGAGGATCCGCAAAAGCTGGTGCGCCTGATGATTCAGGAAATGGAAGATACGCTGGTGGAAGTGCGTTCCACTTCGGCCCGCGCGCTGGCAGAGAAAAAGCAGCTGCAGCGCCGCATTGAACAGGCGGAGATCCAGCAGGCCGAGTGGCAGGAGAAAGCGGAGCTGGCGCTGCGTAAAGATAAAGACGACCTGGCCCGCGCCGCGCTGATTGAGAAACAAAGACTGAACGATCTGACCGCCTCGCTGACGCGCGAAGCCGAACAGGTTGAAGAAACGCTGACCCGTATGAAGGGCGAAATCGGCGAGCTGGAGAAAAAGCTGAGCGAAACGCGCGCTCGTCAGCAGGCGTTGACGCTGCGTCATCAGGCCGCTTCTTCTTCCCGCGACGTGCGTCGCCAGCTGGACAGCGGTAAAATTGACGAGGCGATGGCTCGTTTTGAATCCTTTGAGCGCCGCATCGACCATATGGAAGCTGAGGCGGAAAGCCACAGCTTTGGCAAAAAGAAAACGCTGGATCAGGAATTCGCCGATCTTCAGGCCGACGATGCCATCTCTGAGCAGCTGGCGGCGCTGAAGGCAAAAATGAACCGTAGCGAATAATCTTTGCCGGTGGCATTCCCCGGAATGCCCGGCATATCAATTCAAGGAGAATGAATGAGCGCGTTATTTCTGGCGATCCCGCTGACGATATTTATGCTGTTTGTGGCCCCCATCTGGCTATGGCTGCACTACAGCAAGCGTCAAAACAGTGATGCCACACTGTCGCAAGGCGAGCTACAAAGGCTGCAGCAGCTGACTCAGGATGCCCGCAGGATGCGCGAACGTATCAAGGCGCTGGAGGAGATCCTCGACGCCGAGCACCCTAACTGGAGGCAGCCATGAGCAGCAGGAAACTTTACCGCATTCCCGCGCGCGGCAAGGTAAAAGGCGTCTGCGCCGGGATTGCCGACTATCTGGATATCCCGGTACGGCTGGTGCGGGTTATCGTCGTGCTGTCGATGATCTTTGGTCTGTTTATGCTCACGCTGATCGCCTATTTTCTGCTGGCCTTTGTGCTGGACGAGAAGCCGCAAAGCGCGGAGGAAAACGCCCCGACGGCACACATGCTTTTAGACCAGCTGGAGGCGGAGCTGCGCGGCGGTGAGCCAGGCGTACGCGATATAGAACGCTACGTCACTTCTGAAACCTTTAGCGTGCGCAGCCGATTCCGTCAGCTGTAGGCGCCCGGAGAACACCATGCGTAACTGGCAATCTGCTTTACACCGCAACGCCGCGCCCACGCTGAAAAAGGCCGGTAAGTTCGTGCTGCTGGGCGCGTTAAGCTACGGCCCGGCTGGCCTGACCGGCTGGGCGGTGAAATCCGTCGCGCGTCGGCCGCTGAAAATATTGTTAGCCTGGGCGCTGGAGCCGCTTATCCGCCGCGCGCTGCGGGGCGCAACGGCGCGCTGGAACAAACCCTGAACGTCGCGGCTATGCTATTCTGAGCCGTCGGCCTTAAGGATATGGACCAATGAAACGACTTCAGACAGAACTGCTTTCATTAATGAACCGGGGCGCAGATCGTCATTTGCGCCTCGCCGTCACCGGCCTGAGCCGCAGCGGCAAAACGGCTTTTATCACCTCGCTGGTCAATCAACTGCTTAACGTTAACGCCGACGCGCGTCTGCCGATGTTTTCCGCTGCGCGTGAAGGTCGCCTGCTGGGCGTTAAGCGCGTGCCACAGCGCGATATGGGTATTCAGCGCTTTACCTATGATGAAGGCCTGGCGCAGCTGTATGGCGAGCCACCCGCCTGGCCGACGCCGACGCGCGGGGTCAGCGAAATGCGTCTGGCGTTGCGCTATCGCTCGCAGGAATCTTTGCTGCGCCATTTTAAAGATGCCTCCACGCTTTATCTTGAAATTGTCGACTACCCCGGCGAATGGCTGCTGGATCTGCCCATGCTGGCGCAGGACTATCCTGGCTGGTCGCGACAGATGGCGGGTCTGTTGAATGGCGATCGCGCCAGCTGGTCAGCGCCATGGCGCAAGCTTTGCGCCGATCTGGATCCGTTTGCGCCTGCGGATGAAAACCGGCTGGCGGCAATCGCGGCGGCGTGGACAGACTACCTGCATAAGTGTAAACGGGAAGGGCTGCACTTTATCCAGCCTGGCCGCTTTGTGCTGCCGGGCGATATGGCCGGCGCGCCAGCCTTACAGTTTTTCCCCTGGCCGCAGGCGGAAGAGGCGGACGCCTCCAGGCTGGCGCAGGCGGATGCCAACAGTAATATCGGGATGCTGCGCGCGCGCTATAACTACTATTGCCAGCACGTGGTTAAAGACTTCTACAAAAACCACTTCCTGCGCTTTGACCGCCAAATCGTGCTGGTGGACTGTTTGCAGCCGCTTAACAGCGGGCCACAGGCGTTTAACGATATGCGGCTGGCGCTGACGCAGCTGATGCAAAGCTTTTCCTACGGCCAGCGCACGCTGTTCCGCCGCCTTTTCTCACCGGTAATCGATAAGCTCCTGTTTGCCGCCACCAAATCCGATCACGTTACCAGCGATCAGCACGCCAACCTGGTGTCACTGTTGCAGCAGCTGGTACAGGATGCATGGCAGAATGCTGCTTTTGAGGGTATCGATATGGAGTGCCTGGGCCTGGCGTCGGTGCAGGCTACGCAAAGCGGGCTTGTCGATCATCAGGGCGAAAAGATACCGGCGCTGCGCGGTCACCGGCTGACCGACAACGAGCCGCTAACCGTCTATCCGGGCGAGGTGCCGCCGCGCCTGCCGGGCAACGCATTCTGGCAGCAGCAGGGGTTTCATTTTGAACAGTTCAGGCCGCAGCAGCTGGATGCAGACAGGCCTTTGCCGCATATCCGTCTGGACGCGGCGCTGGAATTTTTACTGGGAGATAAACTGCGATGAACGCACCGCTTAAACCGCGTATCGACTTTGCGCAGCCGCTGACCGCGGAAAAAGATGCCGCTATAAAATCCGCCAGACATTTTACCCCGCAGGAGGCGAGCTTTATCGCTGCGGAGCCGGAAGCGCATGTGGAAGAGGAAGACGCGGGCGAAAAGGCGGTCGAGGCGGCGCTGCGGCCTAAACGTAGCCTGTGGCGCACGCTGGTAAAAACCGGTCTGGCGCTGTTTGGCCTGAGCGTCGTGGCGCAGGGTGTGCAGTGGACTTATCAGGCCTGGCAGGCGCAGGACTGGATCGCCCTGGGAGGCTGCGCGGCGGGCGGACTGATCGTCGTGGCCGGCGCCGGTTCCCTGGTAGGCGAGTGGCGACGGCTTTACCGGCTGCGCGAGCGGGCCGAAGAGCGAGATATCGGCCGCGAGCTGTTAAACAGCCAGAGCATGGGCAAAGGGCGCGAATTTTGTGAAAGGCTGGCGCGCCAGGCCGGGCTGGATCGCACTAACCCGGCGCTGCAACGCTGGCATGCCTCGCTGCACGAAACGCATAACGATCGCGAAGTCGTGGCGCTCTATGCACAGATAGTGCAGCCGATGCTGGATAGCCAGGCGCGACGCGAAATCGGCCGCAGCGCCGCCGAGTCAACGCTGATGATCGCCGTCAGCCCGCTGGCGCTGGTGGATATGGCGTTTATCGCCTGGCGCAACCTGCGGCTGGTTAACCGCATCGCCGCGCTGTACGGCATCGAGCTGGGCTATTTCAGCCGCATTCGTCTGTTCCGGCTGGTGCTGTTAAACATTGCGTTCGCTGGCGCTTCCGAGCTGGTGCGGGAAGTGGGTATGGACTGGATGTCGCAGGACATTGCCGCGCGCTTCTCCGCTCGCGCCGCGCAGGGCATCGGTGCAGGCCTGCTCACCGCGCGGCTGGGCATCAAGACGATGGAGCTGTGCCGTCCGCTGCCCTGGCTGGAAGGCGACAAGCCGAGGCTGGGCGATTTCCGCCGCGACCTGGTGGTGAAATTGAAAGAGACGTTGCAGAAGTAGGCAACTGTCAACTTTTCCTTCCAGAACGCTTCTGACCCCTGCGGCAATGGGGTATTATTAATGTCCGCCCGGAATTGATAAAGGTTTATACATGCGTCTGGAAGTCTTTTGCCACGACCGACTTGGTCTGACCCGCGAACTGCTCGATCTGCTGGTTGAAAGGAACATCGACCTGCGCGGCATCGAGATTGCCTCAATCGGCCGCATCTATCTTAACTTTTCAGCTGTGCCCTTCGAGCAGTTCAGCCAGCTGATGGCGGAAATCCGTCGTATTCCCAGCGTCACCGACGTGCGCACGGTGGCCTTTTTGCCGTCCGAACGCGAGCATCGGGCGCTAAGCGCGCTGCTGATTGCGCTGCCGGAGCCGGTGTTTTCCATCGATATGAAAAGCAAAATTGAGCTGGCGAACCCGGCAGCTCAGACGCTGTTTTCGCTTAATGAAGAGAAAATGCGTAACTACGGCGCAGGCGCGCTGATTGGCGGCTTTAATTTTCAGCGCTGGCTGGAAAACGAGCGCATTGAGCCGCAGGCGCATCATGTGGTATTGCAGGGCCGCGACTTTCTGATGGAAATCACGCCTATTTTTACCGCAGGCGAGCACGAACAGGCAGACCGGCCAGCTGGCGCGGTAGTTATGCTTAAATCCACCGCCCGAATGGGCCAACAGCTACAGAACCTGGCGGTTAACGACGACAGCGAGTTCCAGCATATCGTGGCGGTTACGCCAAAAATGCGTCAGGTCGTGGACCAGGCGCGCAAGCTGGCGATGCTGGATGCGCCGCTGCTGATTGTAGGCGATACCGGCACCGGCAAAGATATGCTGGCACGCGCCTGCCATCTGCGCAGCGCGCGCGGTAAAAAACCTTTCCTGGCGCTGAACTGCGCCTCGCTGCCGGACGACGTGGCGGAAAGCGAGCTGTTTGGTCATGCCGCCGGCGCCTATCCCAACGCGCTGGAAGGCAAAAAGGGCTTTTTTGAGCAGGCCAACGGCGGCTCGGTGCTGCTGGACGAGATAGGCGAGATGTCGCCAAGAATGCAAACCAAGCTGCTGCGTTTTCTTAACGACGGCACTTTCCGCCGCGTAGGCGAAGAGCATGAAGTGCACGTAGACGTGCGGGTAATCTGCGCCACGCAGAAAAACCTGACGGAAATGGTGCAGCGCGGCGAGTTTCGCGAAGATCTCTTTTATCGGCTGAACGTGCTGACGCTGAACCTGCCGCCGCTGCGCGATCGCCCTCAGGATATTTTGCCGCTGACGGAAATGTTTGTTGCGCGTTTCGCCGACGAGCAGGGCGTCGCCAGACCCAAGCTTTCTCCTCAGCTTAATGCCTTCCTTAGCCGCTATACCTGGCCCGGCAACGTCCGCCAGCTGAAAAACGCGCTTTATCGGGCGCTGACCCAGCTGGAAGGTTATGAGCTGCGGCCGCAGGATATCGTTCTGCCGGAGTTTTCGATGGATATTCAGCTTGGCGAAGAGGCAATGGAAGGATCGCTGGACGACATCACCAGCCGCTTCGAGCGTTCGGTGCTGACCAAACTTTATCTCTCTTATCCCAGCACGCGCAAGCTGGCGAAACGGCTTGGCGTCTCGCATACCGCTATCGCCAACAAGCTGAGGGAATATGGGCTGAGTAAAAAAGCGGACAGCGAAGGGAAATAATTGATTAATGATCGTTCAGCAAGAGTCATGGCTGATATGATCACATAGTCATTAAAGAAAAATAAAATGACATCGGATAAATTTTATCTGATCAATTAAGGCAAGACCGTAACAAGGTTCTCGTGTTGGGGTTAGGCAACAGATGCCCCCCTAAATGAGGGGGGGCATCTAGAAATAAGCTCGTCTGGATGGTATAACTCTTGGTGATGATTAACATAATTTCCTTACCAAGGGTTATTATTAAGATGGTTGATTAAAAATAGCAACAGATGGTGAATGTGGCTGCCAGGATTTATTTGTAAGCCCTTAAAGTGATATGTTAAAGGATGTCTGTATCATATTAAAAAGAATACCGAAATTATTATTTTCTAAACTGACTGCCGGAGGTTGAAAATGAAGATGGAATTTCAAGTCAATGATATTCTTAAAGAATTTATTGAAGCGGCACTACACCATCTTGGTGAGCTAAAATGGGCTTACGTTATCCTTTCTAAAAAAAATCTGTCACGTATATTTCATGTTACTAATTACCCTGCTGAATGGGTGAAATACTATCAAGAAAATAGCCTGCAATACACCGATCCCGTGGTTATTACGGCTTTGAATCGTCTCACACCATTCTTCTGGGACGAGAAAATCAAGGTTGGAAACGATTTTGATTTATCAGGAATATTCGCCAAAGCAAAAAAGCATAGTGTCATTAATGGTTTTACCTGTGTTTTGCATGATTATAAAAATAACCTTGCCACTCTCTCTTTTATTATTGATCCTGAAAAAAAAGAAGAAATAAAATCCTGTCTCAATGAAAATAAAGCTCTCATCGACTTATTGCTTGCCACCGTCCATGAGAAATACTTAGCGCTTAATTCATTGCCAGATAACGAAGAGGAAACTGTATCTGGAACTGATCTTTTTACAGAAAGAGAAAATGAAGTATTGTATTGGACAAGTGTGGGGAAAACTTACCCTGAAACGGGAATGATTTTAGGTATTAAAACTACTACAGTGAAGTTTCATATGTCTAATATCGTTAAAAAGTTAGGCGTAACAAATGCAAGGCACGCAGTGCGTCTCGGCGTGGAACTTCAACTTGTGAGGCCAGTTAGATAAAAATTAAAGCTTATTAAGCACAAAAGGCCACTGTTCTAACAAAGTTTGAGGAAGTTTTTTTTCTTTATCAAGGATTTCCTCTTTTAATTTCCTACAACTTTCATCATCAATATGTCCTAATAATAAATGGACAGGCTCGCCCTTCTCTGACTGTCCTGTTTTCAGTTTTGTGATTTTCCAGCCTGATTGTTCAATGATTTGCATCATAGCATGACTGGCTACAGCAATGATGCCTTCATATTGGTGTTTCCGTGCAAAATTAATTAGCGATAAAAAAAGAATTTTAGTGACGGGGAAGTTATATTCTAATAGATTTCTGGTGCGCATTTTATCCACAAAAAAGCGTGTTGATTCAATATACTTTCCTTCCGGTATTTCGATATCTTTGAAAAAGCTAAAGAATGTTTTTTCAAGCATATTAGCATTACTCATAGGGATTATTCTTGTTCCGCATATTATTTCTTGATCGACAACACCAAGAATATAGTTTGTTTGTACATCATCAAACTGATCGTTTTCCATTCCATTTATACATGTCACAGCCCATCCAAGTCTGTCATAAAAAGTGCTTTTCCTTAGGGTATACAAATCAATTTTTGCCCTCGAAGAAAGATCTACATAGTTAATGCTATAAATATTAAACATAATGCTACCCGTATAAATTTTGAGTTTATATGCGGCAACACAATTTGATTTCCTGAGATGACGCCGAGACCTGAAAATGATAATGGTAATTATCATTTTTGCGAGTGATTTATGATGTAGAAAAAAAGATTTCATTCTTACAATAAGTTGCAGGACGAAGTGCAGATATTTTTCTGCATGGCAGGGGAGTTTAACGGTTATCAAAAGGATTGAGATTTAAAAATTTTTGAATTGATAACCGTAAGATTTTACGGAGATGTATTTTCTTTTAAGAAAAACTAAAGTATTAAACGTGGCTAATAAAAACACCTAAAAAATAACAAGCCGGTTACTAACCGGCTTACTAAATTACTTCAGCACGGCCAGCGCGGCGTCATAATCCGGCTCGGTGGCGATTTCATCGACCAGCTGGCTATGCAGCACCTTATCCTGCTCGTCCAGCACGACGACGGCACGCGCCGTCAGTCCTCTTAGCGCGCCGTCGTTAAGCGCCACGCCATACTCTTCTTTAAACGTCTCACCACGCAGGGTGGAAAGCGTAACCACGTTATTCAGGCCTTCCGCGCCGCAAAAACGCGACTGGGCAAATGGCAGATCGGAAGAAATGCACAGCACTACCGTGTTTTCTACCTTTCCGGCAAGCTCATTAAATTTACGCACCGAGGCGGCGCAAACGCCGGTATCCACGCTCGGGAAAATATTCAGCACCTTGCGCTTGCCCGCATAGTGCGAGAGCGAAACATCAGAAAAATCTTTAGCTACCAGCGTAAATGGTTTCGCGGTCTGGCCCGGCGTCGGCAGCTCGCCTGCCACGGCGACCGGATTGCCCTGAAAATGTACGGTCTGAGTCATAACTTTTCCTTATTAACGCGGTAAACGAATGTCTGAGTGTAAGCTATGGGGCTAAACTCCAACAGCGCTAAACACAACATTTCCCGCTTTATTGTCAAAATCCCCGTGGAATGGCTATGGTGTGGAAAGAATCATTGCTCTGCCAAAAGGAACCTTTAATGAGAAGTGTCAAAGTCTGGCCGGAAACCTGGCCGTTGCGCGCGCCTTTTGTTATCGCACGCGGCGGCCGCAACGAAGCGGACGTGCTGGTGGTGGAACTGGAGGAAGAGGGGATCGTCGGCACCGGCGAAGCCACGCCCTATGCGCGCTATGGTGAAACGGCGGCTTCAGTGCAGGCGCAAATCACGGCGCTGACCAAAGATCTGGAGCAGGGCATGACGCGTGAGCAGCTACAGCAGGCGTTACCCGCTGGCGCGGCGCGTAATGCTATCGACTCCGCGCTGTGGGATCTGGAAACCCGCAGGGCAAACAGCGATCTGTGGCGGATGACTCATGTTGTGCGTCCCGACGTGGTCGAAATGGCTCAGACCATCAGTATCGACTCGCCGGAAGTCATGGCCAGCGGCGCGCTGGCGCTGTGGCAGAACGGCGCGAAGGTGTTGAAAATCAAAATGGACAACGCGCTGATTACGGAACGGCTGGTGGCTATCCGCACCGCCGTGCCGGACGCCACGCTGATCGTCGATGCCAATGAGTCCTGGCACAGCGAAGGCCTGGCGGCGCGCTGTCAGCTGCTGGCGGATCTGGGCGTGGTGATGCTTGAGCAGCCCTTACCGGCGGCGGACGATGCGCTGCTGGCCAACTTTATCCATCCGCTGCCGATCTGCGCCGATGAAAGCTGCCACACCCGCGAAAGCCTGCCTCAGCTGGCGGGACGTTATGAAATGATTAACATCAAGCTGGATAAAACGGGCGGGCTGACCGAGGCGCTGGCGCTGGCCGCCGCCGCCAAAACGGCCGGGCTGGAGGTGATGCTGGGCTGTATGCTTTGCACCTCCAGAGCCATTCGCGCCGCGCTGCCGCTGGCCGGCACGGCCCGCTTTGTCGATCTGGATGGGCCTACCTGGCTGGCGCAGGACGTGACCGCCTTGCCGTTCCGCTGCGGCAGAATCGCGCTTTCAGAAAGTCTTACTCAATAGCTCGACCAGCGCGGTCAGATATTTTTCGCTGGCCTCGTCTGCCGAAACGGGCGGCAGCTCGGCGGTGATCACCGGCAGCCCCAAATCGGCGCACCAGCTGCCGAACGAGCCTGGCGTGGCGTAGCCGACAGACGTGACCAGCGGCAAGCCCATCTTTTCGGCCAGCCAGCGGCCCGCCTCGCTGTCGAGCGGATCCTCAATACAGGCCAGCGGCTCATGAAAGCTCACCACCCACGCCGGTTTGAGCTGATGGATCAGCGCACACAGCGCCTGCGTTTCCGGTTCTGATCCGGCGCTTTCCCCTGTGGAAAGCGTCACGTCTCGTTCATTCGCCGCGCTGTTCCAGCGATAAACTGTCTCGCCCGGCTGCCAGTTAGCCGCAGGAAAGTTACGGTTCAAATCCACGCCGCGCGCGTTTGCCCGTAGGCCAAGCTGGCAGCCGTCGGGATTAACCGCCAGCACCACGTGATGGCGACGATGCCTTTCGTGCAGCGTGCGCATGGCGCAGGAAAGGGTGATCACCGCCGCCGTTTCGTCGCCGTGTGTCCCGGCCAGGATCAGCCCGCTGGCATCATCCGCATTCGGTGCGGGAAACCAGAGCAGGGGGGCGCCCAGCACGCTGCTGCCATAGCGCAGGCGATCGGCCTCCAGCTTGCCGCGCCGGGGCCGTGGATGATTCTGAGGCATAGTGACTCCAGAGGATTTGTCTAAAAGCTTTTTATAGCAGACCCGGCGTACTCAAAGGAGGATGTTTTCCGTGTTGTGAACTGACGAGCCGGAAAATGCTGTAATTATCACAATCAGTTGCGCTAAAGTTCCCTCTAAATTCCGTTGCCCTGACTGAGGTATCCTGATGAGGAACGCTTTTCGTTTTACGCTGACGCTGCTGGCCCTGAGCGTCAGCGCTTCTCTCTGCGCCGCAGAGGTGCCGGCCGGCACCGAACTGGCCGCCCGCCAGGAAATCGTTCGGCATATCAAAGACGAACCCGCCTCGCTCGATCCCGCTAAGGCGGTAGGGCTGCCGGAAATCCAGGTTATCCGCGATCTCTTTGAAGGATTGACCAATCAAAACGCGCAGGGCGAAAGCGTGCCGGGCGTGGCGACCCAGTGGCAAACCACCGACAATAAAACCTGGATTTTCACGCTGCGTAAGGATGCCCGCTGGTCGAATGGCGATCCCGTGACCGCCAGCGATTTTGTTTACAGCTGGCGGCGGCTGGTCGACCCGAAAACCGCCTCCACCTTCGCCTGGTTTGCCGATCTGGCCGGGATCGCTAACGCCGCCGCTATCACCAAAGGCGAGATGACGCCCGATAAGCTGGGGGTTAGCGCGCTGGACGACCATCGGCTGAAAGTGACGCTGGACAAGCCCGTGCCTTACTTCGTCAGCCTGACCGCTAACTTCAGCCTCTATCCGGTGCCGCAAAAAGTAGTGGAGCAGCAGGGCTCTGCCTGGACGCAGCCCGACAGGCTGACAGGCAACGGCGCCTATAAATTGCAGGAAAGGGTGGTAAATGAAAAGCTGGTGCTGGTGCGCAACGATCGCTATTGGGATAACGCGCATAGCGTCATTAATAAAGTGACTTTCGTGCCCATCAACGAGGAGTCAAGCGCGACCAAACGCTATCGCGCGGGTGATATCGATATTACCGAATCTTTTCCTAAAAACATGTATGGCCTGCTGAAAAAGCAGATCCCTGACGAGGTGTATACGCCGGATCAGCTGGGCACTTATTACTACGCTTTTAACACGCAGAAAGGGCCGACGGCGGATGTGCGCGTGCGCAAAGCGCTTTCGTGGAGTATCGATCGCCGTATTATTGCGGAAAAAGTGCTGGGCACCGGCGAGAAACCCGCCTGGCATTTTACGCCGGACGTTACCAACGGCTTTAAGCCGCAGCCGGGCTTCCTGCAGCAGCATTCTCAGGCAGAGCTGGACGCTCAGGCTAAAACGCTGCTGGCGGCGGCGGGCTATGGGCCGACGCACCCGCTCAGCCTGACGCTGCTGTATAACAGCTCTGAAAACAATCAGAAGGTCGCCATCGCCGTCGCGTCTATGTGGAAGAAAAACCTGGGCGTTAACGTGAAGCTACAGAATCAGGAGTGGAAAACCTATATCGACAGCCGCAATAGCGGCAGTTTCGATGTGATCCGCGCTTCCTGGGTAGGCGACTATAATGAGCCTTCCTCTTTCCTGAGTCTGCTGACCGCCAGCCACAGCGGCAATATTTCGCGCTTTAAAGATACGGCCTATGACGACTTGCTGACCAAAGCGAGCCGGGAAACCAATGCCGGGATCCGTAATGAGAATTACAATCGGGCGGAACAAATCCTCGCGGATCGGGTGCCCATCGCGCCTCTTTATCAACTCTCTAACGGCCGCCTGATCAAGCCCTGGGTCAAAGGTTATCCGATAACGAATCCGGAGGATGTGGCGTACAGCCGGATGCTTTATATCGTTAAGCATAACTAAGTACGCGCCGGAGCAGCTGTCGCTCCGGCCATAGCAGGCGGCCTCTTCGCTAACGCTCAATAAACCAGCTAATCGTGCAGGTGCTTTACGCATCGTTATCGGATTGACGAGAGATAATAACGGACAGTGACTCCCCGTTATCAGGTGCTTTATGACTAAAATCGTTACGCTGCTTTCTTTACTAGTGCTGCTATCCGGCTGCGCGTTGAAACACTATCCTTCTTCACCCTCGGTGAGTGAAGTACAAAAAACGACTCTGGACTGCCCGGCAGTGCAAAAGGAAATTGCCAGCCAGCAGCAGGTACAGCAGCAGATTGATAAAACCGGCGAGTTCAGCGGGCTTACCGTACTGGGTTTTATCGGTGACTTCGGCATTGGCAACGGCGTGGCGAAAAGCCTGGCGCAGAAACATGCTGACCAGCGGATGATCCAGTTGAAACAACTGGAAAAAACCAAATGTTCCGCCACGCTGCCGGGCTGAAAAACGCGATTTACGAGAGATCTCACAGTTTCATCACGCAGCGCTTGAGCTACACCCGCAATGATCTATGGTAGCGGCTGGATTGCTACTGCTTCGCTGCAGGCAAAACCTGACATCGGCGCGATCCGACCGTCAGGTTTTTTTATTTGTGGGTAACTAAATGGATATTATCAAAGTACTCAATAACAACGTGGCGATAGTGCTGGATAAACAGGGCAAAGAGCAGGTCGTGATGGGGCGCGGGCTGGCCTTTCAGAAACGACCGGGCGAGCGGCTGGATCCCACGCGGGTGGAAAAAGTCTTTGCCTTGCAAAGCAGCGAGCTGACAGGGCGGTTAGCCGAGCTGCTGACGGAAATCCCGCCAGAGGTGCTTGCCGTCAGCGAATGCATTATCGCACAGGCGAGGCAGGCGCTGACCACCGCTCTGCATGAAAGCGTGGCGATTGGTCTGACCGATCATATCCACTTCGCGCTTCAGCGCCAGCAGCAGCAAATTCCCTTGCGCAACGTACTGCGTTGGGAGATCCGCTCGCTTTACCCTAAAGAATATGAGCTTGGCCTGGCGGCGCTGACGATTATTGAGAAGCGGCTGGGCGTGCGTCTTGAAGAAGATGAAGCTGGTTTCATTGCGCTGCATCTGGTTAACGCGCAGCTGCATAGCGCGATGCCGGAGGTACACGCCATCACGCGGTTTATGCAGCAAATTTTGGATATCGTGAAATATCATCTGCAGATCGAATATCAGCCCGACTCGCTGAGCTATAACCGCTTTGTCACCCATCTTAAGTTCTTTGCCCAGCGGATGTTGGGGAAAAACGGCGTGGTCAGCGACGACCGCTCGCTGCACGACGTGGTGCGCAACCGCTACCCACAAGCCTATCGCTGCGTTGAGAAGATCGACCGCCATATCGTAAAAAATTATGCCTATACGCTGGGAACGGAAGAGCGCATGTTTCTGACCATTCATATTGAGCGGGTCAGAAAAGAGACGCTGGCCCTGAAGAGCATGAGGATGAGGCGTAAGCTCGCAGGGAAGGCCTGACAAAGAGCAGGGCGACGAAATCTGGTATCGGGATACCGGGCCGCGGCTTATAGTAAGCATTATCAGTTATGCCTTACGTGCTATGGATTACAGGCTACAGATTTCAAACCTTATCAGGGCTGCTTACAAATCCACTATCAGAGAACGCCGCCTGAAGTCTCCCATACCGGCGGAAAATTCATCGCGGCGTGCCGATGTTTTTAATCAGAAAGTAATAACCGTTTTTACTCCTCTTACCCAGGCGTCCTGCGTTTCCCGTAAAGCACCGGGACGGTGCCAGTATTGCACTACTGGCTGAACCTCCAACCACGAGGTCGCACGCAGGCGATAGTAGAGCTCGGCGTTGACGGTGTGACCAGGAAGAGGGTGATAAAGCGCATCGACATAGTCATGTGTTCCCTGTAGCTCGTTAAGGTATTGCTGGTTCCGGCGGTAATCCTTGCTTATTTCAATCCATGTAGCGCCCAGTCCCAGCCAGTCATCGGGCCGTGCATCGGCCAGGCCGTGATAGCGTAACGAAACGGCTGCGACCCGATGCAGCAGGTTACTGCGCCTATCGCTTAAACTCATACTGAATGAAGAGCTCAGCCCGCGGGTGGCATCGTCTTTGTGTCGGGTAAGCTGCTGGTTAAAGCCGCCGTACAGAAACCAGGTTCGATGATGGCTACGATAACCTTCCGCATCGTCAGCGCCGGTAGCCTGGGACTTTCCGGCATAAAAATCGGTTTGCGGCGCATTGGTAAACAGCAGGCCCAGGTTATAAATTCCGGGCAGGTTATTTATGCGAGTTTTTATTTCCAGCTCCAACGGCAGCACCACGCCTTTGCTGCCTCTGGTTGACCCGCTCCAGGCATGGCCGCGCGACTCAGCATTTGGGTTCTGCTCCATTATGCCGCCTTTTAAGGTCAGCTCATCGTTAAGTTTATATTGCAGCGTGGTTCCCCAGTAATGCACGTTCCAGTTATACCAGGTAAAAGAGTTAGCTGATTTGCCGCCGCACTGCGAAAGTAGCTGAAAGTCACAGGGGATTATTTGATCGAAATCCTGCACCTTGTTCATCATACCAATGCGCCAGTGCAGACGGCGATCGTGAAAGGTCCGGGCGAAAGTTAACCAGCCCAGACGGGTGATGGAACCCCGGCCAGAGCTTTCCTGAGCAATATCGTTAGCGCTGACCCTGGGATCCTGTAATCGTTTAAAGGTCAGGCTGTCATCGTGATTGCGATTAACAATATTGCCCTCGATTTTGGCATCGGCAATATTCGTCAGGTCTTCAAGATCCTGCCCGAACGTCAGCGAAAACTGATCGATATAGGCTGCATGACGATCGTGGTTGTAACCACCGGCAGCATTATAAGCAACCTGACTTAAATAGCCGAGGTTGAAATGGAAACCATCCGCCTCCAGAACCGGTCTTACCCCACCCATATCGCCGAGCAGCCCTGGCGTGGAAGGAACAAAGCCCAGAGCCTCTCCTTGCCAGGCTTCGCTGGCGTAAGCGGGCGGGCCTGAAACCATCAGGCCAAAAACGATTGGCGTAATGAGCGTTCTGACTTTAAAGGTGTAAGCGATCTTTCTCATCCGTTATTCCTTTAACCGATTCAGGCAGGCTATTAACGACATTGCCGGAAGGCGTTAACTGCCCTCCGGATTGAGCATGTCCGGCCTGGATTTATTCACCGCTGGCTCAGAGAGGCACCCTGGGTTTTTATAACCTCGCGATACCACCAAAAACTCTTTTTGGGCCTGCGCGCCAGCGTACCGTTTCCCTGGTCGTCGCGATCGACATAGATAAAACCGTAGCGTTTGGAAAACTCGGCTTTCGAGGCGCTCACTAAATCAATTGGCCCCCAGCTGGTATAGCCCCAGACCTCCACGCCGTCTTTAATGGCTTCACGCACCTGCACCAGATGATCGTTCAGATAAGCGATGCGATAATCGTCGTTGATTGCGCCATCCGCTTCTGCCTTATCCCTGGCGCCCAGGCCGTTCTCCACGATAAACAGCGGCTTTTGATAGCGATCGGCAAGCATATTCAGCAGCAGCCGCAGTCCCTGCGGGTCGATCTGCCATCCCCATTCAGAGGCGGGAAGATGTGGGTTCGGCACCATATCCAGCACGTTGCCACGCGCCAGGGCCGCTGTTTTATCCGCCGTGGCGCAGCCGCTCATGTAATAACTGAAGGAGATAAAATCAACGGGTTCGCGCAGATCGATGTTGTCCTGCTCGCTGATAGCTATTTCGATACCTTGCTGTTTAAAAAAGCGTGCCATATAGGGTGGGTAAGCGCCGCGCGCCTGTACATCGCCAAAGAACAGCCATTCACGATTTTTTTGTAGCGCTTCGAGCATATCTTCAGGACGGCAGGTCAGAGGATAAAGCAGGCCGCCCAGCAGCATATTGCCGATTTTGCCTTCAGACACAATTTGATGGCAGGCTTTTACTGCCCGTGCGCTTGCCACCAGCTGATGGTGAATGGCCTGGTATATCGCCTGCCTGCTGCTGTTTTCCGGCAGGCCTACGCCGGTGAAAGGCGCATGCAGTGACATATTGATCTCATTAAAGGTGAGCCAGTATTTTACTTTGTGCCTGTAGCGCTCAAATACCGTGCGGGCATAGCGTTCAAAAAAAACAATTGTTTGACGGTTGCCCCAGCCGCCGTAGTTGCTGACCAGGCCGTAGGGCATTTCGTAATGCGAAAGCGTCACCATCGGCGCAATATTATATTTAGCCATCTCGTCAAACAGGCGATCGTAAAAAGCCAGTCCGGCCTCGCAGGGTTGCTCCTCGTCGCCCTGTGGGAAAATGCGTGTCCAGGCGATGGAGATGCGTAACACCGTGAAGCCCATTTCGGCGAACAGCCGGATATCTTCCGGATAGCGATGATAAAAATCGATGGCAATATCCTTGATGTTAAAATCGCCCGGCTGGCGCGCAACGCGTTCGCCAAAAATGCCGTGCGGTTGCAGATCGGAGGTCGACAGGCCTTTACCACCTTCCCGCCATGCTCCCTCAACCTGATTAGCGGCCATCGCGCCGCCCCAAAGAAAGTTTTGTGGAAATGTATGCATAATTGCTCCTTAAGCAGTTACATAATCAGCTTCAGCAACGCGCCGTTTTCCGCTACCTGTTCCCGATCGCTGGCGGGAAGCACGTCAAGATAGTCGTCGCTGTTGCTGATGATGACGGGCGTGGTCAGGTCATAACCGGCTTCACGCAGAGCCGGAAGATCGAACTCAATGAGTAGCTCCCCACGGCGCACCGGCTGATCCTGCGCCACGTGAACGATGAAATAGTTGCCGTTCAGCTGTACCGTATCCAGCCCGACGTGGATCAGCAGCTCCACGCCGTTTTCGGCGATCAGGCCAATCGCGTGTCCGGTGCGAAACAGCGAAGCCACGCGACCGTCCAGTGGGGAAACGACACGACCGCAGTCGGGCACAATCCCTACGCCTTTCCCCAGCAGGCCGCTGGCAAAGGTTTCGTCGGCGATCTGTTCCAGCGGCACTACTTTGCCGCTTAGCGGGCTGGTCAGGGTAAAGGTGTGCGTCAGCTTTTCCGGGGGAGGCTCCGGCGTCGCATCGACGAGGGTTTCGGTTTCCTGCTGTGGAGCAAGACCGAAAAAGTAAGTGGCGACGGCCGCAAAAATCAGCGACAGCAGGGCCCCTGCCAGCACGGCATAAACGGTGATATCAATGCCCGTTTTAGGCACGCTCTGAAAAATCGTAAAGATGCTGGCCAGTCCAAACGAATAAACGCTGGCATGGTAAAAACCGATCAGCGCCGCGCCCAGCGCGCCGCCGATACAGCCAAAGATAAAGGGACGGCGGTTAGGCAGAGTGACGCCATAAACCGCCGGCTCGGTAATGCCAAAAATGGTGGCGCTGAAGGCGGAAGCGGCAATGCCTTTCAGCCTGCGATCGCGGGTTCGCAGCAGCACGCCCAGCGTCGCGCCGCTCTGGCCCATTACGGCGGCGAACAGCAGCGGCATCATAAAGTCCTGGCTATGCATGCTGAGGTTATTAATCATCAGCGGCACCAGCCCCCAGTGCAGGCCAAAAATAACCAGCACCTGCCAGAAACCGCCGAGGAAAAGCCCGGCGATCAGCGGACTCAGGGCGTAAATCCACAGATAGCCGTCAGCCAGCTGGTTACTGAGCCAGGTGGCGACCGGACCGATAACTAAAAAGCTCAGCGGTACCACCACCCCCAGACAAAGCAGCGGCGTAATAAAATTCCGGATGGCATCCGGCAGGCGCGAATTAACCATTTTCTCCAGCAGGCTGGCGACCCAGGCGGCGAGTAAAATGGGGATCACCGACGAAGCGTAATTGATAAGGATCAGAGGAACGCCGAAAAAGGAGAGCGGCGCTTCGCCGCTTTGCGCCTGATTAAAGGCTTCCAGCATTAAGGGATGCACCAGCGCAGCCCCAATCGCCATCGACGTAAAAGGGTTGCCGCCGAATTTTTTACCGGCACAGTAGCCGAGCACGAGGGGGAAAAAATAAAACAGCGCATCGCTGGCGACGAAAAGAACCCGATAGCTGCCGCTCTGCTCCTGCAGCAGCCCGATCGCCAGCGCCAGCGCCAGCAGGCCTTTCAGCACGCCGGAAGCGGCCATTACGCCAAGGAACGGGGTGAAAATGCCCGAAACGATATCGATAAAACGATTAAAGAGAGACAGTTTTACGGGCGCAGCGGCAGCCTGTTCGCCTTCACTTAAGCCGCCTTCGCTCAACAGCGCCTGATAGACGTCGCCGACATGATTGCCTATCACCACCTGATACTGACCGCCGCTCTCGACGATCGTAATAATTCCCGGATTGTTTTTTAGCGAGGCCGTATCGGCCAGCGCTACGGATTTAAGCCTGAAGCGCAGTCGGGTCGCGCAGTGTACCAGTGACGCTATGTTTTCCCGGCCGCCCACGCCTTGCAGAATTTGTTGGGCCAGCTGCTGATAGTTCATAAAACGCTCCCTGCACCTTCGCCTTAACTGAAAAAAACCAAAAAAAAACCTGAACCGCTTATTTTCGCCACGGGCATGAAAATAAGCGGTTCAGGTTTTGCCTGCGTAGACAGTGACAACCCTGATTAGCATTCAGGATAGTTTCTTAAAGGCGAACAAATAACAAGCATCGGCGATGGGTTGATGACTGAATCGTGAGGCGGATCGAGTTTTATTTGCACACTGACACGCTTTTTAACCTGTGTGCTCAGAAAGGAGGTTTTGCATTGGCATTCGCGCAGGCTAGACTGTATCGCATTGATTATGCTGCGAGGAAAGGTTGTGGAAAGCATAGCAGGCAAGGCCTTACAGGTATCGGACGCCATTATTTCCTGCCAGCTGGACGGAAAGGGCGGACTGATCCCGATTGATGATAAAGACGTAATTCACTGTGACAAGCCCTGCTGGCTGCACCTGAATTACACCCACCGGGAAAGCGCAGAATGGCTGATGTCCACGCCGCTGCTCCCGGATGCCGTGCGTGACGCCCTGGGCGGCGACAGTATGCGCCCAAGAGTCAATCGTCTGGGCGACGGAACGATGATTACGCTGCGCAGCGTCAACCTGAATACCGAATCGCGTCCCGATCAGCTGGTGGTTGTGCGGGTATTTATTAATGACCGGCTCATTGTTTCTACCCGCCAGCGTAAGGTGTTCGCTATTGATGAAGTGCTGACCGATCTGCAAAACGGCAACGGCCCGACCAACGGCGGCGGCTGGCTGGTGGACGTTTGCGACGCCTTAACCGATCACACCAGCGAGTTTATTGAGGACCTACACGATAAAATTATCGAACTGGAAGATGCGGTAGTCGATCAGCAGGTGCCGCCCAGAGGCGAGCTGGCGCTGATCCGTAAACAGCTGATTATTATGCGGCGCTATATGGCACCTCAGCGCGACGTATTTTCGCGTATCGCCAGTGAAAGGCTGCCGTGGATGAGCGATGACGATCGACGACGCATGCAGGATATCGCCGACAGGCTGGGTCGTGGGCTGGACGACCTGGATGCCAGCGTGGCGCGCACGGCAGTCTTGTCGGATGAGATCAGCACGGTGATGGCGGAAGCGATGAACCGTCGTACCTATACCATGTCGCTGCTGGCGATGGTCTTTTTACCGACAACCTTTCTCACCGGCCTGTTTGGCGTCAACCTTGGCGGCATCCCGGGCGGCGAGTGGCGCTTCGGCTTTGCCACCTTCTGCTTTTTGTTAGTGGCGCTGGTGCTTGGCGTTGCCTGGTGGTTACGTCGCCGTAAATGGCTGTAATTTACCGCCACTCTGCCGCGATAAAGCGCAAAAAGGGGCAATAAAGCTGATCGATATCAATAAAAGGAGCAGACGGCTGGGGCAAACTCTTTCTCGCAGGTGAATGCAACGTCAAGCGATGGGCGTTGCGCTCCATATTGTCTTACTTCCTTTTTTGAATTACTGCATAGCATTTTTAATTCATACAGGCCGGCGTAAGCCGGCTTTTTTTTGCCCGTTTGCCAGCGCTGGCGGTGGTGCCTATGCTTACAGTTCACCTTATGTTCGAGGAGGAAGATATGCTGTCCGACTACGTAATGGATACACCAAGAGCTTCCGATCCGGTGCCGACCGATCCCGTACCGATTCCCGATCCTATTCCAACACCGCAGCCGATGCCCGATCCGCCGCCTGATATGCCGGATCCCATCACCGATCCGCCGCCGCACATGTAGCACGGCCAGGCCGGTTAACATCGCCGGCCTTTTTTGCAGCTGACGGCCGCTTCCCGAATATTTCCACCTCTGTTAAAAACCCGTATAATCCGCGACAGTCCAACGCTCAACCAGGAAACCCGCCGCCGGTTTGTCCGCTCGGCGTAATAAGTATTTATGAATCAGACTGATACAAGAAAAGAGACGCTCGAATTCAACAAGTTGCAAAAGCGCCTCAGAAGAAACGTCGGCAACGCCATCATTGATTACAACATGATTGAAGAGAATGACGTGGTGATGGCCTGCATGAGCGGCGGTAAAGATTCCTTTGCCATGCTGGATATTTTGCTGGGTCTGCAAAAGGTTGCGCCCGTGAAGTTTGAGGTGGTCGCCGTGAATCTCGACCAGAAGCAGCCTGGTTTTCCCGAGCATATTTTGCCAGAGTACTTCGAGAGCCTGAATATCCCTTACTATATCGTGGATAAAGACACTTACTCTGTTGTAAAAGAGAAAATTCCCGAAGGCAAAACCACCTGTGGGCTTTGTTCAAGACTGCGCCGCGGCACGCTCTATTCTTTTGCAGAACGCATCGGCGCCACCAAAATCGCGCTGGGCCACCATCTTGATGATATTGTGGAAACCCTGTTTCTGAATATTTTTCACGGCGCGCGCATGAAGGCAATGCCGCCCAAGCTGCGTTCCGACGATGGCCGCAATGTGGTTATCCGGCCGCTGGCCTACTGCCGCGAAAAAGATCTGATCGCCTATTCTGAACAGAAAGACTTCCCGATTATTCCCTGCAACCTTTGCGGATCGCAGGAAAACCTACAGCGTCAGGCGATTAAAGCAATGCTTGCCGAGTGGGATAAAAAAGAGCCGGGACGCGTGGAAAGCGTATTCAAATCGCTGCAAAACGTCAGTCCAAGCCAGCTGGCGGATCGCAATCTGTTCGATTTCGTCAATCTGCCGTTGGATCGCGAAGGCGAAAGAGAGGAGTACGCTTTTACCGAAGCGACGGTTTCCTCTACCAACATTGATAAAGCGATGTTTATCGACGTCACCAATATCTGAGTAAGCCGGGGAGGCCGCTCCCTGTCGTTAACCGTGCAGCGGAAGCCGCGCCTGCTTTTTCAGCCGCTGCTTTTGCTGCCCGTGCATCCCTTCGTCGGCCCGGCACACAATTCCCTCCGCGGCAGTAACGTCCGCCAGCGCTTTTCTGCTACACTCAGCGGCAATTTCCCCTCCGGTTTTTCAGAGAGTAATTTGTGAGCGCTTTTTCAACCCTGACTTCCCTGCCAGCCAGCCAGATCGCCAATCTGAACGAGCTGGGCTACCACACCATGACCCCCATTCAGGCCGCATCGTTACCGGCGATCCTGGAAGGTCGCGACGTCCGCGCGCAGGCAAAAACGGGCAGCGGCAAAACGGCCGCTTTCGGCCTCGGCGTGATGCAGCGCATCGACGCCACGCAGTTTGTTACCCAATCGCTGGTGCTTTGCCCGACGCGCGAGCTGGCCGATCAGGTCACCAAAGAGCTGCGTCGCCTGGCGCGTTTTACCGCCAATATCAAAATTCTGACCCTGTGCGGCGGCCAGCCGATGGGCGCCCAGCGTGATTCGCTGGTGCATGCGCCGCATATCGTCGTCGGCACGCCGGGGCGTATTCTGGATCATCTGAAGCGTGAAACCTTGCAGCTGGGCCAGCTAAGTACGCTGGTGCTGGACGAAGCCGACCGCATGTTAGAGATGGGCTTCCGCGATGATATCGACGCCATTATCAGCTACACGCCGCCCGCGCGTCAGACGCTGCTGTTCTCCGCGACCTGGCCGCAGGATATCGCAAAGATTAGCCAGCGTGTTCAGCGCGATCCGCTGAGCGTGGAAACAGATGTGGTCAGCGATTTGCCAGCGGTTGAGCAAACTTTTTATGAAGCCGGCTCGCGAGAGAAACTGCCGGCGTTAATCGGCCTGCTTAGCGATAAGCAGCCGTCTTCCTGCGTGGTGTTCTGCAACACCCGACGCGAATGCGACGATATCGCCGCCGCGCTGGAAGGGCAGCAAATCAGCGCGCTGGCGCTGCATGGCGATTTGGAACAGCGCGACCGCGACCAGGTGCTGATCCGTTTTGCCAACGGCAGCTGTCGCGTGCTGGTGGCTACGGATGTCGCCGCGCGCGGACTGGATATTAAAGCGCTGGCAATGGTGGTCAACTATCAGCTTTCGTACGATCCGGAAGTGCACGTGCACCGCATTGGCCGTACGGCCCGCGCGGGTGCGGAAGGGTTGGCGATCAGTCTGGTTGCGCCGGACGAGATGATCCGCGCCCACGCGCTGGAAGACTTTTTACAGCAGAAGCTGAGCTGGCGCAGCGTGTCGGAGCTGAAAAGCGTGGCGCCTCGTCCGCTACCGGCGGAAATGGCGACGCTGAGCCTGGACGGCGGGCGTAAGGCAAAAATCCGCCCTGGCGATATTCTGGGCGCGTTAACCGGTGAGGCAGGGCTGAGCGGCGACGCTATCGGTAAAATCGATATTGGCCCAACGCAGGCGTATGTCGCTATCCGTCAGAGCAGCGCGCGCCAGGTGATGAAGCAATTGCAGCAGGTGAAAATCAAAGGGAAAACCTGCCGCGCCCGACTTTTGAAGTAGCGGCGCCGGCAGGCCCGGAACACCCTGAACAGGGTGTTCTTGCTTCAGAACTTCAGCACTTCCGGCGGCTGCGCCACCAGAGGTTCGGCATCGGCCATCAGCGTTTTAAAGTGCGGCTGATTGCCATGCGTCTCTACGGCCTGCGCGTCCTGCCAGGTTTCGTGAAAAAGGAACACGTTGCCGTCTTCTACGCTGCGGTACAGGTCATAATGAATACAGCCTTCTTCCGCGCGTGCCGGCTTAACGCCCGCGTTTAGCACTTTCTTCAGTTCGTCTGCTTTACCTGCTCTGGCGGTAAACTTCGCCACGATACGCACATGTTTGTCGCTCATTTTATTCTCCTTAGATAAAACCCGGTGTAAGGCCGTTTCCGTTCGACAGGATTAGCCGCCGAAGAGAGAAAGACATCATGCCATAAATTGCTTAATCCTTCAGGTCGTTACGCTATTTATTCAGCCAGGCTTTAGTGTCAACGCACGTAATGCCAACAGCTAAAAGTCGACGAAGGTGACAACGTCACGCTTATGCTCAGCTTCAGGCGGGCGCCAGGTTCATCCTGGTGACACTGTCACTACTGTCTGCGTTGATGACCTTATTGGTAAAATCAGACCAGCGGCTATTGCCATTCATTATTTTTAATTTAGTAAATATTCGTGACTGCGCTCGACCCTGACGGCATCCTGACATATGCTGACCCACGCCTAAGTCCTTCTTCCGGAGTTTTCTGATGAGAGCAGCGATATTTCTGCTTGCTGGTTGCGTCCTGCTTACCGGCTGTAGCCACGATAACGAGCCACCGCAGCAGGCTACCAGCGCCCACGTGCCGCCTAAAGTTGTGATGTCCGATTTGGCCGCCAGCGCCTGCTCCGACGCCGGGGGAACGCTGGCGCTTTCGCGCCAGCTGGATGGAAGTGCTGTAGGCATGTGCCAGCTGGCCAACGGGCGTCGCTGCGGCGAAAGCGCGCTAGCCAGCGGCAGCTGCGCTCGCTAAAAAGCGGCGTTAGCCCGTCAGCTCGTTATCGCAGAGTTCGCCTTTTTCAAGCTGTTGCAGATTTTGCAAGGTGGTCGCGGCGATGCTGGTCAGGGCTTCTGCCGTCAGGAAAGCCTGATGGCCGGTGAACAGAACATTATGGCAGGCGGACAGGCGACGGAAGATATCGTCCTGAATAACGTCATTAGATTTATCTTCGAAAAAAAGATCGCGTTCGTTTTCGTAAACGTCCATACCCAGCGAGCCGATCTTCTGCATTTTTAGCGCGTCAATCGCCGCCTGAGAATCGATCAGGCCGCCACGGCTGGTGTTGATAATCATCACGCCATCTTTCATCTGCTGGAAAGCCGCCATGTTCAGCAGGTGATTGTTTTCGGGCGTTAGCGGACAGTGTAGTGAAATCACATCCGATTCCCTGAACAGCGTTTTGATATCGACGTAGGTAGCGCCCAGCTCCAGCGCCTGCGGATTAGGATAGGGATCGAAAGCCAGCAGCCGCATACCGAATCCTTTCAGGATACGCAGCGTGGCAAGGCCGATTTTGCCCGTACCGATAATACCGGCGGTGCGGCCGTGCATATTGAAGCCGATTAGGCCTTCCAGCGAGAAGTTGGCGTCGCGGGTTCGCTGGTAGGCCCGGTGAATACGGCGGTTCAGCGTCATCATCATACCAACGGCGTGTTCCGCCACGGCTTCAGGCGAGTAGGCCGGCACGCGTACCACTTTCAATCCCAACGCTTTTGCCGCGTCCAGATCGACGTTATTAAATCCGGCACAGCGCAGCGCGATATATTTGACGCCCAGCGACGCCAGTTCCTCCAGCACCTCGCGGCCGCCATCGTCGTTGACGAAAATGCAGACGCCATCGCAGCCGGCCGCCGTCTTCGCGGTGCGCGAGGTCAGCAGGAAATCAAAATATTCCAGCTCAAATCCATAGCTTTCGTTAACCTGCTCAAGGTATTTCCGGTCGTACTGTTTGGTACTGTATACCGCAAGTTTCATGCATGATCTCCTGTATCCGTCAGACAGCTCTCCCTTAACAATACTTTGCATTGGGCGGCTAGTCAGCCAATGGCAGGCAATATTTGTTCGGCAGGTGAATAATTACCCGCTAAAATCTTCTCGCGGCGCGCAGGACGTGCCATGATTTACGCCTTAACCTAAGGAATAGATTGACGTATGAGCCGGGGCTGGAAGCTATTTATTATCGCCATCGCAGCGGCTGCGGTTTTAAGCGGCGCCGGGCTGCTGACGCTGAGCTGGTGGCTGCCGCGGCTGGCGGGCTTCTGGCTGCCCGCTGCCACCACGGTCAGGCTGGATGGCAACCCCCGCTGGCGTTCAGGCGCCTTGTGGCTGCCCGGCCTTCGCTATCGCACAGGCGACTGCGAGCTGGCAAAGGCGAGCAACGTGACGCTGGGAAGAGCCGCAGGCCGCTGGACGCTGGGCGCGACGCTGCTTGAAGTCAACAGCGCCTGTTTCAGCAAGCTGTCAACAAGCAGCGATCAGCCTGCCGCGCCGCGTTCGCTGGCGGAGTGGCAGTCAATGTTGCCAAAAGCAGACGTTGCCATTGAGCGCGTCAGCCTGCTTCCCTGGCAAAGCTGGGCGGGAGCGCTGCGGCTCAACCTCGATCCGCAACGGCAGCTTATTCACTGGCAGGGCGAAAACCTTTCGTTACGGGCCGTGCTGGCGGGCCAGCAGCTGGATGTACAGTCGCTGGCGCTTAGCGTAGCGGGCATGACCGATCCCATCACCATGAACGGTTTGCTGACGCTGCCGAAAATACCTGACCGGCTGCCGGATAGCGGCGAGCTGGCGGCCACGCTGAAAACGGCAAGCGTTCCACAGCCGCTGCGGGCCAGCCTCAACTGGCAGCAGAACAGCGGTACGCTGAGCCTCAGGGCGCAGGATCTGAAGGAGCCGCTGCTGCTGCTGCCGTGGCGGGTTTCGGCACAGCAAATTGCGATTAGCCAGGGCAAATGGCGCTGGCCCTGGGCCGCACAACCGGTGTCGGGCGGCGTGACCCTGATGCTAAAGGATTGGCGGCAAGGGCTGCCGGGTATGGAAGTCACAGGTCGACTCAACGTGCTGACGCAGGGACGCGGCGGCAAAGGCAACGTCGTGCTGTCAGTAGGGCCGGGCCATCTGGACTGGACGCAAAGCCAGCTGCCGTTTCGCCTGACGGGCGAAAGCAAACTGGCGCAGCTGCTATTTTTCGCCGGCATTCCCGGCAAGCTACAAGGCCCGCTGCTTGATCCCGTGCTGCGCCTTCAGCCCGGCGCGCTGTTGCGGATGCGCGGGCGTCTGCTTTCTACGCTGGAAGTGGACGAAGCGCGCTGGCCGCTTTCCGGCGTGGCGGTCTCTTCAGCGGGCATTGAAGGACGGCTCCAGGCCATTCTTAGCGCGCACGATACCCAGATGGGACGGTTCCGCCTTCATCTGGACGGCCGCGCCACGGGATTCTGGCCGGATAAAGGCCGCTGGCGATGGCGCTATTGGGGCGACGGGCTGATGGCACCGCTGGCGGCCAAATGGGATGTAAAAGGGTGTGGAAGCTGGCAGGATCGGCAAATCGAACTCGCTTCTTTGTCCACAGGATTCGATAAAATTCGCTACGGCGGGGTAACAATGGCCGCGCCCAGGTTAACGCTGGTGGAACCAGTTCGCTGGCTACGCGACGAGAAAATCCCCGCTTTTAGCGCAAGCTTGCGGCTCAACGCGCAGCGCACCAGCCTCGACAGCGGCGGTTATCTGCCGCCCGCAGAGTTAATGCTTGACCTCAACGGTAGCGATCCCGCTCGTTTCCTCTATAAGGGCAAACTGACCGCCGATCCGGTCGGCCCGGTACGGATACAGGGCCGCTGGGACGGTACGCGGCTGCGTGGCCAGGCCTGGTGGCCGCAGCAGTCGCTAAGGGTTTTCCAGTCACTGTTGAACGACGATCTGAAAATGTCTGTTCGCGGCGGCACGCTGAAAGCTCAGGTCGCTTTTTCAGCGGCGGCGGATCAGGGTTTTGCCGCAGGCGGCCACTGGGTGGTCAGCGATGGCAGCGTGCGCACGCCGGATAACCAGTTTACCGGCATCGATTTCTCTTTGCCGTTCAGGCTGCAAGCGGGCCAGTGGTACTTTGGCGCCAAAGGCCCGGTTTCGCTGCGCATCAAGGCAATTAAAAACCAGTTTGCGCTAAAAAATATTCGCGCCGATCTTCAGGGCTGGTATCCGTGGAGCACCGCCCGGCCGCTGCGCTTGAGCAACGTCGGGGTGGAGGTGCTGGGCGGCGAGCTGAGTTTGCTTAGCCTTCAGCTACCGCAAACCGAAGCGGCCACGCTACGGCTGAAAGCTATCAGCATGAGCGAGCTGGTAACGGCCATTCAGCCGAAAAAAATCGCCATGTCCGGCCGCGTTGACGGCGCGCTGCCGCTGTGGCTGCAAAACTCTGCCTGGCTGGTCAAAGAGGGCTGGATCACCAACAGCGGCCCGCTGACGCTGCGGCTGGATAAAGATTTCGCCGACGCGCTGGCTTCCGGTAATATTGCCACCGGCGCGGCGATGGACTGGCTGCGCTATATGGAAATTTCCCGCAGTCGGGCCACGCTGAATATTGATAATAAAGGCGAGATGACCATGACGGCGCAGGTCAACGGCACCAGCCGCTTCAGCGATAAAAATCAGCACGTCTCGCTGCACTACACGCAGCAGGAAAATATTTTTCAGCTGTGGCGTAGCCTGCGCTTTGGTGACAATTTGCAATCCTGGACAGAGCAGCACGCCACGCTGTCAGCACAAGGAAAAACCGAATGAAAACAGCTCTGCCGATCCTCGCGGGGATGCTGCTCAGCGGCTGCGTGCCCCGTATTGAGGTCGCTGCCCCAAAAGAGCCGATTACCATCAATATGAACGTGAAAATCGAGCATGAAATCGTGATTAAAGCGGACAAAGACGTGCAGACGCTGCTGAAAAACGGCGAAGATGCGCCGCTGCGGCAATAAAAAAGCAGCCGGGCGGCTGCTTTTTCAGGCGAGATCTGAGGAAAAGATCAGGCGTTAACCAGCTGGTTCAGCGTGGCTTTCGCTTCTTCGCTGGCTTTGGTGGCCGCTTCCGGGCCGTATGCCATGCCTTCAGCGTAAACGAACTGTACGTCGCTCAGACCCAGGAAGCCCAGGAACAGCTTCAGGTAAGGCGTTTGCAGATCGGCTGGCGTATCTTTATGGATGCCGCCGCGGCTGGTGATCACAATTACTTTTTTACCGACGATCAGACCTTCCGGGCCTTTCTCGGTGTAGCGGAAAGTTACGCCGGCGCGGGCAATCAGGTCAAAGTAGTTTTTTAATTGCGTCGGGATGTTGAAATTGTACATCGGCGCCGTAATAACAACGGTATCCACAGACTGAATTTCAGCAATCAGCTCGTCGGAAAGCGCCAGGGCTTCCTGCTGACGCGGCGTCAGAGCAGCATCGGAAGGACGCAGCGCGCCGACCAGTTCGCCGTCCAGTACCGGAATCGGATTTGCAGCCAGATCGCGGATCACGATCTCATCGCCGCTGTGCGCCGCTTTCCACTCTGCAACAAAGTGATCGGCCAGCTGGTTGGACTGTGAGTAGCCTGCGAGAATGCTCGATTTCAGTACTAAAACTTTGCTCATAATGAATTTCCTTTGTTATGCGGATGTGTCCGCTCAATGACTTACACTCTATTGGCAAATCAGCCGTAGGGATAGTGCAATATTCTGAAGCCCGTGTTCGAATTTACTGAACAAGGTTAGCGCGCCGCAGCCGTAGCTAAGTGGTTGTCTGTGCTACAATACGCAAAATTTTTTATTCATACTTTATTGTTTGCCAGCCTGCTGGCGATTAGCGAGCTTTTTTATGTCTGATACTCCCCGTACGCCTTTAACGACGCTGGCGCCGCGCCTGGACGCGCTGATGCTCAGAGATCGTCAGCGGCTGCAAAAGCGCCTGCACGGCGCAAAAAAAGTGAAGAACCCTGCGGCTCAGCAGGCGATAGCCGATGAGCTGAGCGGCGAAATCGCCGCGGCGGAACAGCGCGTGGCGCTGCGGAAAGCGGCCACGCCGACCATCCGCTACCCGGAAAACCTGCCGGTCAGCCAGAAGAAACAGGAAATCGCCGAGGCTATTCGCGATCACCAGGTGGTGATTGTGGCAGGCGAAACCGGCTCGGGGAAAACCACCCAGCTGCCGAAGATTTGCATGGAGCTGGGCCGGGGCATCACGGGGCTGATTGGTCACACCCAGCCGCGTCGTCTGGCGGCGAGAACGGTGGCCGATCGCATTGCGGCCGAGCTGGAAACCTCGCTCGGCGGCTGCGTGGGCTACAAGGTGCGCTTCAACGATCAGGTCAGCGAAACGACGCAGGTCAAGCTGATGACCGACGGTATCCTGCTGGCGGAAATCCAGCAGGATCGCCTGCTGATGCAGTACGACACCATCATTATTGATGAGGCGCACGAGCGCAGCCTGAATATCGACTTCCTGCTGGGCTATCTGCGCGAGCTGCTGCCGCGCCGTCCTGATTTAAAGATTATCATTACCTCGGCCACTATCGATCCGCAGCGCTTTTCCCGGCACTTTCACCATGCGCCGGTGATTGAAGTCTCCGGCCGCACTTATCCGGTCGAAGTGCGTTACCGGCCGATTGTGGAAGAGGCGGACGACACCGAACGCGATCAGCTACAGGCGATTTTTGACGCGGTGGACGAGCTGGGTCAGGAAAGCCGTGGCGATATCCTGATCTTTATGAGCGGCGAAAGGGAAATTCGCGACACCGCCGATGCGCTGAACCGTCGCGATCTGCCGCATACGGAGATCCTGCCGCTCTATGCGCGCCTTTCCAACGCCGAACAGAATCGCGTCTTCCAGTCGCACAGCGGCAGGCGCATCGTGCTGGCGACCAACGTGGCGGAAACGTCGCTGACCGTGCCCGGTATTAAGTACGTTATCGATCCCGGCACGGCGCGTATCAGCCGCTACAGCTTCCGCACCAAGGTTCAGCGTTTGCCGATTGAGCCGATTTCCCAGGCGTCGGCAAACCAGCGTAAAGGACGCTGCGGCCGCGTTTCCGAGGGCATCTGTATCCGCCTTTATTCGGAAGAGGATTTTTTAAGCCGTCCGGCCTTTACCGATCCGGAAATTTTGCGCACCAATCTGGCCTCGGTCATTCTGCAAATGACCGCGCTGGGCTTGGGCGATATCGGCGCGTTTCCTTTTGTGGAAGCGCCGGACAAACGCAATATTCAGGATGGCGTTAAGCTGCTGGAAGAGCTGGGCGCGATAACCCTGGACGACCAGCACTACAAGCTGACGCCTTCCGGCCGTTCGCTGGCGCAGCTGCCGGTCGATCCGCGCCTGGCGAAAATGGTGCTGGAGGCGCAAAAATACGCCTGTACCCGCGAAGTGATGATTATCACTGCCGCGCTTTCAATTCAGGATCCGCGCGAGCGCCCGGTAGAGAAACAGCAGGCATCCGACGAGAAACATCGCCGTTTTGCCGACAAAGATTCCGATTTCCTCTCTTTCGTCAATCTGTGGAACTACCTTCAGGAGCAGCAGAAAGCGCTGTCGTCCAGCCAGTTCCGACGCCTGTGCAAAACGGACTACCTGAACTATCTGCGCGTGCGCGAATGGCAGGATATCTATACTCAGCTGCGGCAGGTGGTGCGCGAGCTGGGTATTCCGCTGAACAGCGAACCGGCGGATTTCCGGGGCGTGCATACCGCGCTGCTGACCGGGCTGCTTTCCCATATTGGTCAGAAAGACGTCGAGAAGCAGGAGTACTCCGGCGCGCGCAACGCCCGCTTCTCGATTTTCCCCGGCTCCGGCCTGTTTAAAAAGCCGCCGAAGTGGACGATGGTCGCTGAACTGGTGGAAACCAGCCGTCTCTGGGGCCGTATTGCCGCCCGTATCGAGCCGGAATGGATCGAGCCGCTGGCGCAGCATCTGATTAAACGCAGCTACAGCGAGCCGCACTGGGAGAAAGGCCAGGGCGCCGTGATGGCCAGTGAAAAAGTCACGCTGTACGGCCTGCCGATCGTAGCGGCGCGCAAGGTCAACTACGGCCCGATCGATCCGGTGCTGTCGCGCGAGCTGTTTATCCGCCACGCGCTGGTGGAAGGCGACTGGCAGACGCGTCACGCCTTCTTCCGCGCCAATCTTAAACTGCGTGAAGAGGTGGAAGAGCTGGAGCATAAATCGCGCCGACGCGATATCCTGGTGGATGACGAGACGCTGTTTACCTTTTATGACCAGCGTATTCCGCACGAGGTGATTTCCGCCCGGCATTTCGACAGTTGGTGGAAAAAGGCGAGCCGCGAGCAGCCCGAGCTGCTTAATTTTGCTAAAGAGATGCTGATCCGCGAAGGCGCTGAGAACATCAGCAAGCTGGATTACCCTAACTTTTGGCAGCAGGGCAACCTGAAGCTGAAGCTGAGCTACCAGTTCGAGCCGGGAACCGATGCGGATGGCGTTACGGTGCATATCCCGCTGCCGCTGCTGAATCAGGTTGAGGAAAAAGGCTTCGAGTGGCAGATCCCCGGCGTGCGGCGGGAGCTGGTTATCGCGCTGATTAAGTCGTTGCCAAAACCGTTACGCCGTAACTTTGTGCCCGCGCCGAATTACGCCGACGCTTTTCTGGCGCGCGCCACGCCGCTGGAGCTGCCGCTGGTGGACGCGCTGGAGCGCGAATTCCGTCGGATGAGCGGCGTCACTATCGACCGTGAGGCCTGGCAATGGGATCAGGTGCCCGATCATCTTAAAATGACTTTCCGCGTGGTGGACGAACATAACCGCAAGCTGGCGGAAGGACGCGATCTCGCCGCGCTGAAAGAGCAGCTGAAGGCCAAAGTGCAGGAAACGCTGTCGCTGGTGGCGGATGACGGGCTGGAGCAGAGCGGCCTGCATATCTGGAGCTTCGGCGATCTGCCAGACCATTTCGAGCAGAAGCGCGGCAGCTACAGCGTGAAGGCATGGCCCGCGCTGGTGGATGAAAAAGAGAGCGTGGCGATCCGGCTGTTTGATTCCGAGCACGAGCAGAAAAAAGCGATGTGGCGCGGTCAGCGCAGGCTGCTGCTGCTCAATATCCCTTCGCCGATTAAATATCTGCATGAAAAGCTGCCGAACAAAGCCAAGCTGGGGCTTTACTTTAACCCTTATGGCAAAGTGCTGGATTTGATAGATGACTGCATCGCCTGCGGCGTGGACAAGCTGATTGCCGAATATGGCGGCCCGACCTGGCAGGAAGAGGGCTTCCGCCAGCTGCATGAAAAAGTGCGAGCGGAGCTGAACGAAACCGTGGTGGAAATAGCCAAAAAGGTCGAGCAGATCCTGACGGCGGTGTTTGCTATCAACAAGCGGCTGAAAGGGCGCGTGGATATGACGATGGCGCTGGCGCTTTCCGATATCAAAGCGCAGATGAACGGCCTGGTATATCGCGGTTTCGTTACCGGCAACGGCTGGAACAAGCTTGCCGACACCCTTCGCTATTTGCAGGCTATCGAGCGCCGTCTGGAAAAGCTGCCGGTCGATCCGCACAGCGACCGCGCCAGAATGGTCAAGATAGAGAAAGTTCAGCAGGCCTGGCAGGGGTGGTTTAACAAGCTGCCGCCGGTTCGCCGCGATGATGAGGATGTAAAAGAGATCCGCTGGATGATTGAAGAGCTGCGCGTCAGCTATTTCGCTCAGCAGCTGGGCACGCCTTATCCGGTTTCGGAAAAGCGTATTCAGCAGGCGATGGATGAGATAGTGCTCTGAGATTAACTCGTCCGCAGGCAATACAGGCCAGCGGACGCTCTTAAACTTAAATAGCTGTTGCTAAAAGAATTAGCAGTAAAAACGCGTTAAGGATTGGTGAGCGGCTTTGCCTGCTGCATCCGGCTGGAGAAAAGGCAAAAAGGATATTCACTAGTACAGCTTAAAAACCTGCCTGAATGCCGCAAACCGACGGCATTCATTTATCCCTTTATTCCTGCGCCAGCGTTTCCAGGCCGTCCCGGAAAGCGGTGACGGCAATGGCGCGGTTATCCGCTTCGTAACGATCTTTTGCCGCCGGTGCAGAGCTTTGTACCGCAATCAGCTGCCAGCCGCTGTCGCTTTTTAGCAGGAGCGGCGAACCGCTGTCGCCAGGCAGGGTGTCGCACTGATGCGACAGCACATTTTTCTGCGCCCAGCCGGTAATCAGACAGTTGCTGTGTGAATAGAGCGTATCAAGATGATCTTCCGGGTAGCCCGCCTGAGTTACCCGACGCTGTTGCGTTTTCAGCGCGGCGGTCAGATCGCTGCGGCTGCCGTCAAACAGCGGCACGGGTGTTATGCCGGAAGGCGGATTATGCAGTACGACCAGCCCGTAATCGTAAGGTGCGGCCGATGAAGGCACGATCCAGCCGTCGCCGTCGGCCTTAAGCTTTCTGCCTAAAGCGGGATCGACCCGGGTATCCACATCGTGAATTTCGTAGCGCCAGTCGCCATCATGCCCGATAAAACGCAGCGCAACGACTTTATCGATTTTGCCCGGCGGCGCCAGCAGACAGTGGCCGGCAGTCAGGGCTAAATGAGGCGAAATCAGGGTGGCGCTACACAGGTTGCCGCTGGCGGTTTCCAGCTGGCCTATTGCTTCCCACGGCTGGCTGGCGGTATCGCTGACAGGGTGGCGATCGTCTTTGCCGAAAAACAGCGTTCTGACATCCTGTGCGTCGTCGTCACCGGCGTGGCTACAAAATGAAAGGGCTAAACATCCCATTAAAAAAAAAGCTTTCAGGCGCATGTCTCTCTCTGAATGGAGATTAAAAACCGCAGGTGGTAATAACTATAGTCGGCTGGCGGTAAAAAGGAAGTTTAATTTATAAATCAGCAGGCTACGGGTATTAAAGATAGAAGCTAAAGGCGATAGCGCCGCAGATAATCATACAGGCCAGGATAATTTCGAATAAATAGCGGCGCACCATCATCCGATACTCCAGGAAAAAAACACCCGGCTGAACCGGGTGTTTAAGTGAACAGACTAAGTTGAAGGCTTGCTTCGGCAATTACGCTTTAGGCGCGGCGGCTTTCTTAGCGGTTTTCTTGTGGTGTACTTTCTTGGCGGCCTGAGCTTTCTGCGTTACTGGCTTAGCGGCTTTCTTGTGGTGTACTTTCTTGGCGGCCTGAGCTTTCTGCGCTACTGGCTTGGTTGCTTTTTTATGGTGCACTTTCTTGGCGGCCTGCGCTTTCTGCGCTACTGGTTTAGCCGCTTTTTTGTGGTGTACTTTCTTGGCAGCCTGCGCTTTCTGTGCAGCTGGCTTAACGGCTTTCTTGTGGGCCTTCTTGGCTGCCTGAGCTTTCTGGGCTACCGGCTGTTTAACGGCTTTCTTGTGTTTTTTAGCAGCCTGCGCTTTCTGCACGGCTTTCTTGTGCGCTTTGTGATGCTTAGCGGCATGAGCTGGCGCGGCGGTAGTAGAAGCAGCCGGTGCGGTAGTGGCTGGCGCGGCGGTGGTTTCAGCAGCAAAAGCAACTGAAGAGATACCCATAGCAGCGGCTACAACCAGAGCGAATAATTTTTTCATTGCACAACCCTCAAAGTGTTATTTCATTTTTCAGCCCACTGCGGGGCCGGTGAAGAGACTATAAGGGAAGGGCGGCGGGCTTTCCGTGAGTGATTGGTATCGGCGTGTTACCGATTGTACAAAGCCCGCCGGCGCGACGGGCTTGCGGACTGGTTACAGGTAGCGGTTTTCCAGATGCTGCCGGAAAAAGCGCGGATTAAGATCTTCGCCGGTGGCGTTTTCAATCAGCTGACGGGTGGTGAAACGACTGCCGTGCTGCCAGATATTCTGCTGTAGCCAGTCAAAGATCGGTTGCAGATTTCCTTCGCGGATATCGCTGTGCACCTGCGGCAGCGCCTTTTTCACGCTGTTGAAAAGCTGTGCCGCGTACATGGCACCCAGCGTGTAGGTAGGGAAATAGCCGAACGAGCCGTCCGTCCAGTGAATGTCCTGCATACAGCCGTCGCGATAGTTGCCGGTCGTGTCCAGCCCCAGCAGCGCCTGCATCTTCTCCTGCCACAGCGTCGGGATGTCGTCCACTTCAATCTCGCTTTCGATCAGCGCACGCTCGATCTCATAACGCAGAATGATATGCGCGGGATAGCTCACTTCATCCGCATCCACGCGGATCAAACCAGGCTTAACGCGCTGGTTAAGGGCGATAAAGTTAGCTTCTTCCAGCTCAGGACGGTCGCCCATCAGCGTTTTAACCTGCGGCAGCAGCAGGCTCAAAAACTCCGTGCTGCGGCCCAGCTGCTTTTCAAAGAAAAGGCTTTGCGACTCGTGAATCGCGGTGGAGCGGGCCAGTGCAACGGGCTGACCGGCCCACTGCTTCGGCAGATTCTGCTCGTAGCAGGCGTGGCCAGTTTCGTGGATCACGCCCATCATCGCGCTGATAAATTCGTTAGCGTTGTAGCGGGTAGTAATGCGTACATCTTCCGGAACGCCGCCGCAAAACGGATGCGCGCTGACGTCCAGTCGCCCGGCGTTAAAGTCAAAATTAAGCAGCTTCATCAGCGCGTTGCCCAGCAGCTGCTGCGACTCCACCGCGAAAGGGCCAACCGGTACGGCAACCGGCTGGCGTGACTGCTTCTCGACAATACGCGCCAGCAGCGAAGGCAGCCACTGCTTCAGCTCGCCGAAGGTGCTGTCCAGCTTGGCGGCGGTCATGCCAGGCTCATAAAGATCCAGTAACGCATCGTAACGGGAGCAGCCGTTCGCCTGCGCGCGCAGCTCGGCTTCCGCCCGGCTCAGCTTTACTACTTCCTTCAGATTAGCGGCAAAACCCTGCCAGTCATTGGCGGGGCGCTGCTGACGCCAGGCGTGTTCGCAGCGGGCGCCGACGAGAGATTTTTCCTCGACCAGCGCGGCAGGCAGCAGGGCGGCCTGATCGTAAGCGCGGCGCATCTCACGCAGGTTAGCGCGCTCCACGTCATTCAGGGTTTCATTGGCAGCCTGATCCAGCCATTGCGCCACGGCTTTATCGGTCAGGATTTCATGACGCAGCACGCTCAGTTCGGCCAGCGCCGCGCCGCGTGCGCTACTGCCGCCGGGCGGCATCATGGTCATCATATCCCAGCCGGCGATGGCTGACAGATGGCCGAAGCGGGAAAGACGGGTAAAGGTTCGGGTCAGATTTGCATAGGCGGATGACATAGATATCCTTTTAGTCATGGCGCTGTCAGACAGCGCGAGGAGGCGTTAAGGGTAAATCAACCGGCCAGCAAAAGCGAACGCTTGCGCCGCCAAGCGGGCTGGCGTCGATAGTCACGGTGCCGCCAAAGGCCTGCGCTACCGAGTGCACAATCGCCAGCCCAAGCCCGCAGCCGCCGGTCGCGCGGTCGCGGCTGGGGTCAAGACGCACGAAAGGCTCGAATACCCGTTCGCGCTCGGCCAGTGGAATGCCCGGCCCGTCATCCTCTACCTGCAAGCAGGCGGTATCGCCGTCGAACCACAGCCCGACGCGCAGGCGCTGCCGGGCATAGCGCAACGCGTTATTGACCAGGTTATCCAGCACTCGCTCCATCAGCCGCGTGTCCGCCACGCCCAGGTTCTGACGCTGCGGCGTATCCAGCTCCAGGGTAAATTCGGGATGCACCATGCGGATATCGTCCAGCCGTTCGCTCAGCCAGGCAGCCAGATCGAGCGACTGAAGATGCAGATCGACCTTTGGCCTGTCCAGGCGGGCGTAGGTCAGCAATTCTTCAATCAGCGACTCCAGCTGGCCGATATCGCGATTCAGCGCGGCGGCTTCGCTGGCGCTAAGATTATCGCTCATCTCCAGCCGGTAGCGCAGGCGCACCAGCGGCGTGCGTAGCTCATGGGCGATGCCGTCAATCAGCTGCTTTTTACTGACCACCAGCGTATTGATATTGTCCGCCATCTGATTAAAGGCCACGCCGAGCCGCAACAGGCTGGAGGCGTTATCAAAATGGATCCGCTCGTCCAGATGGCCCTGGCCGAAGCGCTGCGCCGCCGACTCCAGCCGCAGCATGTCTTTCCAGTGCGGCCGCATCCAGATAAACACCGGCAGCGCCAGCGAAATGCCGATAAAGGCCAGCAGCACGATATCCAGGATGCGCATTTCGTGCAGGAAAAAGAGGTAAGGGATCGGCCCCACGGCCAGCACATAATGGCTGCGCGGAATGTGCTGTAAAAAAGTGTATTCGTCATCAAGGGCCACGATCCCGCCCGCGCGCAGGCGGCGCATGGTAGGCGCATCCAGCTGATACTTGTTCATCGGCTCGATATGCAGCTTAAAAGAGAGGTTAAGATCCAGATTATCGATGGTTTTATTCCAGTCGCGGGGCGGGATTTCCCGCAGCTCGCTGCGCATCAGGTAGAGCGAGCTTTTCATCAGGTCATCCATTGACTCTCGCCCGGCACGCTCGGCGGTAAATTTATACACCAGCCCCACCAGCATCGCCATGACCAGAAAACAGACAAACAGCAGCAGATAAAACTGAATAAACAGCTTCTTCATTTTTTTTTACCTAAAAACATAAATTTAGCTATATCGCGATGGCTGAAAGGGCACTGTGGGGGCAGGACGTAATCCCCCTGTGCGCTTGTTCAACAGTTCGGCCCAGTGCATTTATTCACGGTGAGCAGACGGTGTAAACCATTTCTGCATCCTCCGATTAGCAATGAAAGCCGGGCCTGCGTCGGCAGATAGCCTCCAGCAGGTAAAATGTATGCCTTGTCTGATATGGGCGGCGATAAAACCCTGCTCGCCTCACGGCTCTGTCCCGGATAGATGTTCCAGAGTCCCGATAGTGAGAGGTTTGGCTACCACGCTTCGATCCGGAGACGAACACAAAATAAAGCTTGTATATCCTTGTGGTGCAAAATCCGCGCCGCTGAAGAGTCACGGAAATTTTTGGAAAATATCCCGTAAGCTTTTTCTGCTCCCTTAACGTATAAAACTCGGGGGGAGATAATTTTATAGTATGAATACCGCCGCTATACATTCGGCGAACCCCTGTTTCAGCATGGACAGCTTATTGATAGTACAGTTATAGCCCCGGAAAAAATGGGGTTTTGTGTTGCCCTTTGCATCGAGCGCGTTATTATAACTGATGGGGATAACGTCAAGTAAGGATGACAGATGACAAATATTGAAATGGAAGAAAAACTTTCAGAGCAGGGGTTTAGTGCCAGGGAAATTGCTTTGCTCAAACATCGGGTTGAACAAGATACAACAACGTATCAGGCGCTGCTGATTGACTTAAGGAAAAGGTTTATTGGATGTGTAATATTTCTTTTAGTTGTGCTTTTTTATTTTGGAGGGGCTTATTTTATCAGAGGGAAGCCTGATTTTTTATCAACCATTTTAACATTAATTTTTACTTTGATTGTTTTCTGGTTTCTGGCACCGTTAAAGTTGGGTGCCAAGGCATATCTGTTTATCAGGAATAACAGCTATTTATGATGTTCACCATGAATTGATTTAATTGTCATGGCATCACTTGCAATTTCAATCAGAAGGTCGGTTCGTGACATGTTCTTAATGTTCCGCACATAATCCGATCTCAGGTAGTGAAACAGCCTCCATGCATCTGGTTTCATAATCAGTCGCGACATACCATAAGCTGATAAGAATAAATCCATATAGCTATATGCAAGCCTGCCGGTTCTGCTATCGAAGCCAGGGAGTTTCACCGCGTAGATATAACCTTGTTTTAAATCACCAATACGATCGTTTTTACCATCAAAAAAGTCAGAAATGCTTTCCTGAAATGCGTTAAGACCGTGTAAGGCGAGCATACCACCAAATGCAACTCCAATAATGTTGCCCGATCCAATCGAAGCCGCTAATATCCCACCACCCGCAACAATCTGAAACCCACTCAGTACTACGCCAACACCATTAATTACATAACCCCATATTCCATTTTCCTGCCTTAACTGAGCGGTCGCAACGATTTTAGCATTACCCATGCTTAGCTGGCGATCCTGACTTTCCAGAAACGCTCTTTCCTGCTTCAGATTATTGAGAGATTGCTGGCAGAGACGATCCTGCCGGGCGGTTCGGATAGTTTGTAACTGATGAACGATAAAATTTTGTATATTGTCTCTGAAATCCATTCTTACAGCTGTATTTCTGAGGTGGCGATCCGCCAGTTGGGCAGCAAGTCTTGAAAGTTGCCGTGCCTCAAGGTCTGCCATTGTAAGGAAGTAACGGGTGAAGGGGGCTCTCGCTAAGTAGTTATCCATAACTCATCCTTTTATCCATTGAAATAGCTTACCGGTAAGATAGTTAAAATAAGGCCGTTTCTGAAGGAAAATTAGATAAAAATACTATGTGTTTTTCTCTGGTGATTGTAAAGAGATATTCTTTAAAATCCCAACGAATTTCTCTCCAAAAACAGATTTACTTAATTATTAATATTGGAACTTATAGCTATTTTTATAGCGGTTATTTGATTTTTATTTTCAAAAAAGTTATTTAATTGGAATGTGTTAATGTGTCTTTGCATAAATCCTCTTTCACCCTATGGAGAAGTTGAAAAGGCTTATCTGTTTTCACGGTATCATCAACTTATAACGTCTGGTTTCAGAACAGGAAAGGAAGGATTTTGGCGCTAAAAAGTGATGCATGTCCTTGGGTGTTCGCTTTTGTGTCATGTTTTCTCATGCCAGAAAAAATTTTCTGTATTAAATTGATCCTGGGCATTAAATTTGAAGAATGCTGTAAAACTCCCTTTGCATTTAACGTTGGTATAAAATCCCAGCCATATTCTGAGCGGGTGCTACTTAACCGGAAAAGATTATGTTTGTAAAAAAAGTAATATCAGGTTTGCTCATAGTATTGGGAAGCGCAGCCCTGGCTGGCTGCGTAGTGGCTGACGGCACGCATCATCATTCCAGCCCATCATCAGACCGGCATCATCATGCTGGTGCGCCAGGGACAGCAGGCAGCGGCAGTCAACATATAGGGCCACCGCCGCTTCCACGGAGCGCGGCTCAGCATTTTGGCCCTCCGGGCCATACCGGATTTTACCACTGAAAATGCAAAGGCCCACTTCGGTGGGCCTTGTCACAGGTTTATTCGGTTTTATTAAAGTGCTGAGCCGCTGTTTCGGTTACATGTCCCGGCTGGTAATGTCGGGAACAGGACTACCTGCTGCGCGATTGTCCTTGAACGAATCGGCAGAACAAAAAGGCTGCCTGCTGCACAATCGTCCTGACACGGATCGGCAGAACAAAATTTTACCGACATCCGCCAGACGAACGATTTTTATTGCGTATCCCAGGCGTGTGGCGCAAACAGATAGCCTTTATTACGGATGGTTTTAATGCGATAAGGCTCGGTTGCGCTGTCCAGCAGCTTTTTACGCAGGCGTGAGATCGCCACGTCGATGCTGCGGTCCATGCCGTCGTAACTTACGCCGCGCAGCGTTTTCAGCAGGGCATCGCGGTTAAGAATCGATCCGGCATGCGTCGCCAGCTCCCACAGCAGATCGAAGTCAGCGGTGGAAAGAGCGATGATTTCGCCGCCCAGCGTGACCTGGCGGTTAACGGCATCCACGGTCAACGTGCCGAAACGCAGGGTTTTCTGTGCGCTCATGGCCGGAGCAATCACCGCCTCGTCGCCGCTGTGCGTCGCGGCCTGACGCAGATGCAGCCGCAGGCGCGCCAGCAGCACCGCAGGCGGCGTGGTTTTAAGGATATAGTCGTTGGCGCCCATCTCCAACGATAAAATATGATTCATATCGCTGTCCAGCGAGGTCAGCAGCACAATCGGGCCGGACCATGTTTGGCTGGCGCGCAGATCGCGGCACAGCGTCATGCCGTCCTTGCCGGGCAGCATAATATCCAGCATCACCAGATCCGGCATGGCGGCCACAATGGTGGCTTCGGCGCGGTCGCCACGGCTTTCTACGATCACTTCAATATCATGACGCTTCAGGTAGGCGGCGATAAGTTCGCCCACATCCCGATCGTCCTCAACGAATACTATTTTATTCATAGCGACATTTTTTTACCTGGGAGTAACAACATTACCCAATGTTTACGCTGACTACTATAAGTCAGGGCTAAATAACTCTCGATGTATAGTATAAATGGCGTAAAATATGTCATTATATTCGACAGGGTTGTTGCCTGACGACGCGGTGCGTTGATTAACGGAGAAAGGGGAGAAAAGGGTGTCTGATAAAGAGCTGGCTTCAACGGGACGGGATTGCCATATCTGCCTGAACTATATCGATTTTCTCGCGGCTTCCTGTAAAAAACGCTGGAGCTTTGTCGACGCTATTTACGGCGTCATGCCTATTTTCGGCATGGTGACCAAAAACTCGCCCGACCAGTCCTGTCCGCCATCGGAAAGGCTGAAAGCGCTGGCGCTGCAAATCATTTCTACCCAGGTAAGCGATGAGATAAATATCGCCCGATTGATAACCCTGGCTGAACAACAGCACATTGAACGCTTTGAAATCCTGCTGCCTTATCCGCTTTCTGAACAGCAGCTTGAGGCTATCCGCGAAGAGTACGTCAAGCCACTTTCGCTGGAACAGCATGACGATCGGTTAACGATCGCCATGCCCGCTTTTTCTCACTAACGCAGCAGCATCCACGTTGCCGGTGCAGCACCGGCAATCAGTACGCCCATCGCTATTTTTTCCAGTTTATTCAGATAGCCATTTCCCCGGCCGTTGCGGCGCGCCCAGATAAACAGCAGCATCCCGGGCGCATAAAGCACCACGGAAAGCAGCAGGTGCAGCGGCCCGGAGGCGTACAGCAGCCACAAACCGTAGGCGCTGGCACCCAATGCGACGACCAGCGCCGCCGTTTTCTGCTGCGCGCGAGCGACTTTAAACAGGTAGGCACCGACCAGAAGATAGGGCACCAGCACCATTTCGGAAGCGATGGTCAGCAGCGTGTTGTAATCTGAACCGGTCAGCCAAATCAGGATCAGGCAGCCCTGAACGCTCAGATTGGTCAGCCAAAGCGAGGCAGAGGGCGCGCCGCGCGCGTTCTGCTTCGCCAGCGAGCGCGGGAAGGTGCCGTTTCCGGCCGCCAGCATCGGCACTTCCGCCGCCATAATCGTCCAGCTGAGATAGGCGCCGCTAACCGAGACGATCAGCCCCAGCGCGATAACCATATCGCCCCATGAGCCAATCAGGCGGTTCAGCAGGCCCGCCATCGAAGGATTACGCATCTGGGCCAGTTCCGCTCGCGGCACAATGCCAAGAGAAAGCAGCGTAACCAACAGATAGACCACCAGCGCGGCAATTACCGCCAGCAGCGTGGCGCGTCCCACATCTTTTTTGTTCCTCGCCCGTGCGGAAACCACTACCGCACCTTCCACGCCGATAAACACCCACAGCGTGATCAGCATGGTGTTTTTGACCTGCTCCCAAACCGGCACGCCCAGCTCGATGCCTGAAAAATCAAAGCGGAAACGATCGAGATTGAAGGCCGCTATCGCCAGCACCACAAACAGCCCCAGCGGCACCAGCTTGCCCAGGGTGGCGACAAGGTTAATACTCGCCGCCGTCTGCACGCCGCGCAGCACCAGCCAGTGCACCAGCCAGAGCAGCACCGAAGCGCCCAGCATGGCCTGCCAGGTATTGCCATCGCCAAACACCACGTGGCCCGGCGAGTCGGTAAAGAAGCTCAGGGCGGAGAACACAATCACCAGATATGAGACGTTAGCGATAACCGCGCACAGCCAGTAGCCCCAGGCCGAGCAGAAGCCGACCAGCTCGCCAAAACCGGCACGGGCATAGGTATAGATGCCGCCGTCCAGCTCGGGTTTAAGGCGGGTCAGCAGCAGCAGCGCCAGCGACAGCATAATAATGCCGACGCCGGTGATCGCCCAGCCCGTCAGCAGCGCCGCCGGGCCGGCCACTAACGCCATATTTTGCGGCAGACTAAAAACGCCGGCGCCCAGCATGGAACTCAGTACCAGCGCCGTCAGCGCGGTAAGACCTAATTTTTTGTCCAAAAAAGCATCCCAAAACCAGAATAAAAAACCATAACAGGATGAATGGCTCGCAATTTATACGCTTTGCACGGCTAAACCCGAAGAGATCCCCTGAAACCGGCGGCGATTTTACGGAGTGGCCCAGCGAGATGCAATGCGAAAGAGGGCGAAAAGTGATTGAGTATGCAAATTATGGCGGGAAGTTATGCAGCGGGGCGGCGGTGAGCGCTGTAGCGTTTTGCCTGAGAGAGGCGCGCCAGACGTACAGGCGCGCCTTTGCTGATGCTTACTTAAACAGGTCGGCAGAAACGGTCAGGTTGCCGCCGCTCTGGTTAGACCACTGGCGAGTAATATGATAATACTTGGCGCCTTTCTCAATCGCGGCCCGGCCCACGGCGTCGGAGATCTCCGTAGGCGTACCGAAGTGGCCGGTAAAGGTTACGCTGTCGAACGGCTGCATCTGCGCTGCGGTAATGGCGTTGACTTCCTGCACGCTTTTGCCCTGCGGCGTTCTCACGGTATAGCGTTCGCCGGTAGAGGACTGCGTTTCAAAGAAGCGGCCAACTTTATTGCTTGGCGTTTCGGAAGAGGCGACGCCGGGGATCTGCACAGCCTTCGCGGCAGTACCGCCTGCGGCGATGGCAGCTTTACCTGCCTGAGAATCGGCCGGGATCAGATCCGGAGACTGCACCTGGCGCGCTTTCGCATCGGCTTTGTAAACATAGGCGGTAATATACTGATTGCCGCCGCTGTTGGCGTCGATCTGACGGATAATAAAGAACGAAGCCGCGCCTTTCTCTTTCGCTTTTCGGGTAATAGCGTCGTTAACGTCCGGCTGGCTGTGGTAGAAGCCGCTGACGGAAACCGTATCAAAGGGTTCCAGCTTATAGGCTTCCGACTTGGTCAGCTCGCGCACGCCATTGATCACGCGATCCTGCGATTTCGGCGCCGGCTGCGCATCGTCGCGATAGATATCCGCCACCACGCGCCAGTTGCCGCCATTGTTGTTGCTGTCGTTAATACTTTGTACGTAAAAAGCTTTCGCGCCCAGCTCGTCGGCACGTTTTGAAATCGCCTCGTTGGCTTCGTTAATGGCATTAAAACGGCCGGTAATGCTGATGCGATCGAAAGGCTTCAGCGCCGCCGCTTTTTCCGGCGTCAGTTCCTGGGCCGCATAAGCGGAAAGTGAGGTGAGCGACAACAGGGCTGATGCCAGAATAGTAATCTTCAGCTTCATAAAAATAATCCTTCGCCTTGCGCAAAAAAAATGAGTACGAAAACGTGCTGGACTCTTGATGTGTAACAGATTAGCTCTCGATTATTGCATGTAATAATGCGTCCTGTCTCAGCCATTTTGAGTCAGGCGGCACCGCGATAAGCGCAGCGGCGGCAGGTCATATTAAAAAAATGTTAAATAATACCTTTGCCAACGGCTTTACCACTTAAGCCACTAAATACTATCGTTATTACAGTTAATTGGCTGTTAAATATTACCTTTTGTCGCCGCTTCTTTACCGTTTTGTTACTTTTCCTTAGCAGATTATGCGAGGAACATCGCGAAATAAGCGCTGAAAATCGCGTTTTTGCCGCCTGCGCCGAATTTTTCAGATATAAAAAGGGCAAACGGTACGGCAACGGCTGGTATGACCGTGCCGTTTTCAGTAGTTTATAAGGTGTTCGCAGTAAAACAGGTGGCGCTTAAGCCGCGCCGCCGCAGTAAGAAATCGTCTTACCTCTGATGAAAGGGAATACTATGCTGATTGGAATTACCAAAGAGCGGTTGCCCAATGAAACGCGAGTCGCCGCCACGCCCAAAACGGTTGAGCAGCTGCTGGCGCTGGGCTTCAGCGTGGCGGTGGAGCGGGGCGCAGGCAGGTTAGCCAGCTTTGACGACGACGCTTATGCCGCAGCGGGCGCTACGCTGGTCGATACCGACGCCGTCTGGCAGGCGGATATCGTGCTCAAAGTCAACGCGCCCGGGGATGAAGAAATTACGCAAACCCGTGAGGGCAGTACGCTGGTCAGCTTTATCTGGCCCGCGCAAAATCCGGCGCTGCTGGAGAAGCTGGCGGCGCGCAACGTCACCGTGATGTCGATGGATGCGGTGCCGCGTATTTCCCGCGCGCAGTCGCTGGATGCGCTCAGCTCGATGGCTAACATCGCCGGCTATCGTGCGATCATCGAGGCCGCGCATGAGTTTGGCCGCTTCTTTACGGGCCAGATCACCGCCGCAGGCAAAGTGCCACCGGCTAAGGTGATGGTTATCGGCGCAGGCGTCGCCGGGCTGGCGGCCATCGGTGCGGCAGGCAGCCTTGGCGCTATCGTGCGTGCTTTTGATACCCGCCCGGAAGTGAAAGAGCAGGTGCAGAGCATGGGCGCGGAATTCCTTGAACTCGATTTCGAGGAAGAGGCGGGCAGCGGCGACGGCTATGCGAAAGTGATGTCAGAGGCCTTTATTAAAGCGGAAATGGCGCTGTTCGCCGCGCAGGCGAAGGAAGTGGATATCATTGTCACCACTGCGCTAATCCCCGGCAAACCTGCACCGAAACTGATCACTGCCGACATGGTGGCTGCCATGAAGCCAGGCAGCGTTATTGTCGATCTTGCGGCACAAACCGGCGGCAACTGTGAGCTGACCGTAGCGGACCAGGTCACCACAACTGAAAACGGCGTGAAAATTATCGGCTATACCGATCTGCCGGGCCGCCTGCCTGGTCAATCCTCACAGCTTTACGGCACCAACCTCGTCAACCTGCTTAAACTGCTTTGCAAGGAGAAGAATGGCGAGATTACTGTCGACTTCGACGATGTGGTCATCCGGGGCGTAACCGTGGTGCGCCAGGGCGAAATCACCTGGCCTGCGCCGCCGATTCAGGTTTCCGCCGCGCCGAAAGCGGCGCCTGCGGCCGCCAAAGCGCCAGAGAAACCAGAAGCGAAACCCGCTTCACCCTTCCGAAAATATGCGCTGTTTGCGCTGGCTATCGTGCTGTTCGGCTGGCTCGCTAACGTTGCGCCGCCCGCCTTCCTGACCCATTTTACCGTGTTCGCGCTCGCCTGCGTGGTGGGTTACTACGTGGTGTGGAACGTCAGCCACGCGCTGCATACGCCGCTGATGTCGGTCACTAACGCTATCTCCGGCATCATCGTGGTCGGCGCGGTACTGCAAATGGGGCACGGCGGCTGGGTCAGCTTCTTCTCCTTTATTGCCGTGCTGATTGCCAGCATCAATATCTTCGGTGGCTTCACCGTGACTCAGCGCATGCTGAAAATGTTTCGTAAGAACTAAGGGGTAATCAATGTCTGGCGGATTAGTGACTGCAGCATACATTGTTGCCGCAATTGTTTTTATTTGCAGCCTGGCCGGGCTGTCGAAGCATGAAACCGCTAAGCAGGGCAACCTGTTTGGCATCAGCGGCATGGCGATTGCGCTGCTGGCGACGCTGCTTGGCCCCGACAGCAGCAGCGTCGGCTGGGTGCTGTTGGCGATGGTGATCGGCGGCGCGATTGGCGTGCGGCTGGCAAAAAAGGTCGAAATGACCGAAATGCCGGAGCTGGTGGCGGTGCTGCACAGCTTCGTTGGCCTGGCTGCGGTGCTGGTGGGCTTTAACAGCTATCTCGATCACGCGCCCGGAATGGATGCGGTGATAGAGAACATTCATCTCACTGAGGTCTTTATCGGTATCTTTATCGGCGCGGTGACCTTCACCGGTTCGCTGGTCGCCTGGGGCAAGCTGTGCGGGAAACTCTCTTCCCGGCCGCTGGCGCTGCCGCACCGGCACCGGCTTAACCTGCTGGCGCTGGTGGTATCGCTTTGCCTGCTGATTATCTTTGTGCGCACCGACAGCACGGGATGGCAGGGCTTTGCGCTATTGCTGATGACCATCATTGCGCTGGCGTTCGGCTGGCATCTGGTGGCTTCCATCGGCGGCGCGGATATGCCGGTCGTGGTATCTATGCTCAACTCCTATTCGGGCTGGGCGGCGGCGGCGGCGGGCTTTATGCTCAGCAACGACCTGCTGATCGTGACCGGCGCGCTGGTCGGTTCAAGCGGCGCCATTCTCTCTTACATTATGTGTAAGGCGATGAACCGCTCCTTTATCAGCGTTATCGCAGGCGGTTTCGGCACCGACAGCAGCTCGACCGGCGAAGGCGAGGAGGCGGGCGAGTACCGCGAAATTGACGTGCAGGGAACGGCGGAACTGCTGAAAAACTCGCGCAGCGTGATCATCACCCCAGGCTACGGGATGGCGGTAGCGCAGGCGCAGTATCCCGTAGCGGAAATCACCGAGAAGCTGCGTGCGCAGGGCATTAAGGTGCGCTTTGGCATTCATCCGGTCGCCGGACGTCTGCCGGGCCATATGAACGTGCTGCTGGCCGAGGCGCGGGTGCCTTACGATATCGTGCTGGAAATGGATGAAATCAACGACGACTTCAGCGAAACGGATACCGTGCTGGTGATTGGCGCCAACGATACCGTCAACCCGGCGGCGCAGGAAGATCCGCGTAGCCCAATCGCGGGGATGCCGGTGCTGGAAGTGTGGAAAGCGCAGAACGTGGTGGTCTTTAAGCGTTCCATGAACACCGGCTATGCCGGCGTGCAGAACCCGCTGTTCTTTCGTGACAACACCCAGATGCTGTTTGGTGATGCGAAAGCCACGGTGGATGCCATTCTGAAAGCGCTGTAACAGGCGCTGAAGGTAAGAGGCCGGGGAGTTCCCCGGCCTTTTTTTTGACTAACGATCAGTCGTCTTCGTCATCATCCAGTTCGATCGGCGATACGAAGCCTTCCGGCTTGATCGCCAGCAGATCGCAACGCAGATGATCGATAACCTGCTCCGCCGTATTGCCCAGGAAAGCCGCTGACAGTCCGGTGCGGCCAATAGTGCCAAGCACCACCACGCCAGCGTCCAGCCGATCCGCCAGGTCCGGGATCACTTCTTCCGGCAGGCCTTTTGCTACATGAGTAAACTTTTCGTCGATGCTGAAGCTTTGCCGTAATGCCTTCATCGCCAGCAGGTGCTGACCACGGATCGCATCGTTGTAAACGCTGGGATCGAAGTCGGGCAGCTCAATGGCGATATTTACCGGGGTAACAGGATAGGCGCCAACCAGATGGACTTCGGTATGGTTGACCTGTTTCGCCAGCTCCAGCGTCTCTTTGACCAGTTGAGTATTCAACGGGTCGTGATGTGGCTCTTCGCTGGCGAGATTTACCGCCACTACCGCCTTGCCGCCTTCCGGCCAGGGCTGGTCTTTTACCATCCATACCGGGCAGGGACACTTGCGCAGCAGGTGCCAGTCGGTAGGCGTAAACACCACCGACTGAAGTCGGTCGTGCTGATGTGCCATCTTCAGCAGCAGATCGTAGCCGCCGTCCAGCACTTCCTGAATAATCGCCTCGTAGGGGCGGTTATGCCAGACCACCTTGATATCAATGTTCACGCCCGCGGCCAGATAGGCTTTTGCCTGCTCGCGGATCCATTCGGTGCGCTGGCTAATCACCCCTTTGCGCATGGTGACGCGCTCGTCGGGCGACAGCAGCGTCGTCATTTCGTAAGAAAAATCATAGATAGGCAGAAAAGCCGTGATCTGACCACCGAGGCGCTGATTAAGATAGACAGCACGGCGCAGCGCTGGCTGGTCGTCCTGTTGCGCGTCGATCGCCACGAGAATGTTTTGGTACTTAGCCATAACGGGTCCTCCATACGCTGGTTAGCTTAAAAGATAGCCCAATCAACGTCGGGAAAGAAAGAAAAAGTTATAGCCAGATCAATATTATAACAAAAGGATCGCTAAAAGCGGCTGGTACGGTCGTCTACCCGCTTTTCCACCGCGCGAAAACGGCTAAACGGGGGCTATGACAGCATAGTGAAAGGCGAGTGAAAAGACGCAAATCAAGCGGCAGGATGGACAAAACTGCCAGGTCAGCGCACCGGGCCAGAGAATGGAAAAACAGGCGGATTAACGTACCGGGCCAGACAATGGAAAAACAGGCGGATTAACGCACCAGGCCAGAGAATGAAAAACCGGCCGGATTAACGTACCGGGCCAGAGAATGGAAAAACAGATGGATTAACGCACCGGGTCACCGGTCGAAGAAAAGCAGCCGGACTGGCGAACCAGTCCGGCATAGCATCAGGCAATCGCGCGGCTTTGACCAGCCAGCTGCGACAGCACCTCATGATTTTCGATAGTGATGTATTTGCCTTTCACCGCCAGCATACCGCTTTTCTGAAAGCGGCCCAGCAGGCGGCTGATGGTTTCAACCGTCAGGCCGAGGTAGTTGCCGATATCGCCACGGGTCATGGTCAGACGGAATTCGCGCTGGGAGAAGCCGCGCTCGCCGAAGCGGCGGGAAAGGCCATAGATAAAGGCGGCAAGACGCTCTTCCGCATTTTTCTTCGACAGTAGCAGGATCATCTCCTGATCGCCCTTAATCTCGCCGCTCATCAGCCGCATCATCTGCTGACGCAGGCTGGGCATTTTGCCAGACAGATCGTCCAGGGTTTCAAAAGGAATTTCGCAGACCATAGCGGTTTCCAGCGCCTGAGAAAAGCTGGGGTGCTGACCGCCACTGATGGCGTCGAAGCCTACCAGGTCGCCCGCCAGGTGAAAGCCGGTGATCTGCTCGTCGCCCTGTTCGGTAATGGTATAGCTTTTGATGGTCCCGGAACGAATGGCGTACAGCGACTTCAGTTCGTCACCGGCTTTGAACAGCGTTTGCCCTTTCTGAATAGGCTTTTTGCGCTCGATGATGTTATCCAGCTGATCGAGTTCGTGCTCGTTCAGCGTGAAAGGAATACAGAGCTGGCTGATGCTGCAATCCTGACAGTGAATCGCACAACCGCCAGACTGGATACGTCTGTTGATAACACGTTTTTCCGGGATCATAGTGTTGGCTCGAGTGATTATTGATTGAGGTCAATTTTAACATTTTTTGCTCAGCAAAGGGAACTCATCCAGGCCTTTTTAGCCACATAAAAAACAGGGACGTCACTTTTGGTGACGTCCCGTTTAAAAAAGTGCCAAAAGCCAAACCTACGTTTTATCGGGCGTCGCGGCCGTTGAACCGTAGTTATTAAGGTTGTTTTTAGCGCTTTTTCTGGAGGGTTGTTCTACCTGAATAATCAACGTCAGCACCCCGGCTAACAGGTAAAGCGCGGTGTAGGTCCAGACCACGCCCTTGATATCAAAAAAGGGCAGTACCAGCGAGGCGATGGCGGGCGCAAGAAAATTGCTCAGGCCAGCGGAGAGGTTGTAGATGGAGATCGCCGCACCTTTATGCTTCGGCTCCAGCACGGGAAATACCGCCGTCATCGGCACAAACGCCGCGACGGTAATGCCCAGCATGACGGCGGGCACCAGCGCCATCCAGAAGTTATGACCAAAGGTCACCGGCAGGTAATAGAAGGCCAGGCTGGAAATCGCGCAGCCCAGGCAGCCAAACCAGCGCACCTGACGGATCCAGCCGATATATTCGCCCAGCACACCCCACATAATATTGGTGAAGATGGTAACGAAAAAGAATACCGCCCAGATTTGCAGCCATTCCGACATGGTAAAGCCCAGGCGCCCGACGAACAGCATCGGCATAATCACTGCAAAGCCAAACAGCGACAGCGTATTGATAATGCGGATCAGGCAGGCCAGGAAGATGTTGCGGTTAGTGAAGAGAATGGTCACGGCCCGCGACAGCTCGGTCAGTTTTTCACGTGGGGAAAGATTGGCTTTCTCGCTCTCGCCGCCGACCTTGCGCAGCAGAGTCATCGCCATCAGCCCGCCAGCCGCTACCCAGGCTATAGCAAACCACAGGGTGCCGGTTTCACCGAGCCAGGGAATGGTAAAGCTGGGCAGATAGCTGCCGACGCAGCCGATGCCGATGGAATACATCGCCCAAAACCAGCCCATGGCGGAAGAGAGCTGGTGTTTAGGCACGTTCTGCACAATCAGCATCACAAACGAATAAATGAACAGCGGATAGGCAAGACCGCGAATGCCGTAGAACAGCAGCATCAGCGGATAGTTGCGCAGCCCCAGGCCCAGCGTCATAAACAGAATATGCATCACTACCCACAGTAGAAAACCGATACGCATTGCGCGCTGCGGCGTAATGATCTCCGCGACTACGCCGGAGCTCCAGGCCGCCAGCGCCGCTGCGCCGCCGTAAACCGTGAACACCAGCGCAGACTGCGCGGGCGAAAAGCCGAGATCGGTAATGTGCTTCGACAGGAAAGCCATTTCAAAGCCGTCCCCGCTCATAAAGACGGCGATGGCGATATAACCCCATATTAACGACAAGGGGAGGCCGAACCAGTTATTGGCTGATTTCATCATATTTCCTCTCAGGCGTGCAGGTGACGGACGCCTGAGGCGTCCGCATCAGTGTTCAGAAACCGGATGCGCGAGCATCGCGCTGCTGTTGGTAGAGCAGGCGGAAGTGGTCGAGCCGCCTTTGCAAATGATGATGACGAAGCGCATTGGGCAGATAGCGCCGCAGCACGGCAGGTTTACGGCAGACCTCGGCCGGATCGCCGCCGTCGGCCAGCCAGCCCAGACGCGCCGCGCCCAATGCGCCGCCCGCTTCGCCGCCCTGATGGGTAACTATCGGCAGATCCAGCGTATCCGCAATCAGCTGCGCCCAGAACCCGCTTCGCGCGCCGCCGCCGGTCAACGAACAGCTTTCCAGCTCGGTGCCCGCCGCCCGCAACGCCTGTAGGCCGTCGGCAATGCCGAAGGCGACGCCCTCCAGCACGCTATAGGCCAGCGCTGCACGGTTAGTGGCATGGGTCAGACCATGAAAAGCGCCGGTGGCCTGCGGATCGTTATGCGGCGTGCGTTCACCGGAAAGGTAGGGCAAAAAGAGCGGGGCGCTGCGCTGAACCGTCTCGCTTAGCGCCGCCACCTCGGCCAGCAGATCGGTTTCGGTGGCGTTCAGCAGATCGCACAGCCAGCGCAGGCTGGAGGCCGCCGTCAGCATGACGCTCATCTGGTGCCAGCGATCGGGCAAGGCATGGCAAAAAGCGTGTACGGCCGAGGCGGGCGCGGGACGAAAACGATCGTTGACCGCAAACAGCACGCCGGAGGTGCCAAGGGAAATAAAAGCGTCGCCGGGTTCGATCGCCCCCAGCCCGACCGCGCTGGCCGCGTTATCGCCACCGCCGCCCGCAATCACTATACCTTCCTGCAAGCCCCAGCGCCGCGCGACATCAGCCTGTAGCCTGCCGCCGGGCTGCGATCCCTCCGTCAGCCGCGGCATCTGGTCGCGGTTCAGCCCGCAGGCCGCCAGCAAGGCATCCGACCAGTCGCGCCTGGCGATATCCAGCCACAGCGTACCGGCGGCATCGGACATATCGCTGATCTTTTCACCGCACATCTGCCAGCGCAGATAGTCCTTAGGCAGCAGAACGCTGGCGATGCGAGAAAAAATCTCGGGTTCATGGCGGGCGACCCACAGCAGCTTCGGCGCGGTAAAACCGGGCATCGCTAAATTGCCCGCCACGCTGTGCAGGTCGGCAGCCCGTTGCGTCAGCTCCTCGCACTCGGCTGCGCTACGCGTGTCGTTCCATAATATGCACGGGCGCAATACCTGATTTTCCCTGTCCAGCAGCACCGCGCCATGCATCTGGCCGGAAAGCCCGATGGCGCGGATTTGCTGCCAGCGAGCACCAGCCTGCTGGCGCAGCTCGTCAATGGCCTGCTCCAGCGCCAGCCACCAGCTGTGCGGCTCCTGCTCCGCGTAGTGGGGCTGCGGCCGCTGTACGTCCAGTTTTACACTGCTGGCGGCCACGATTTCGCCTGCGGCATCGATAACCAGCGTTTTGATTTCAGAGGTGCCAAGATCGATCCCGAGATACATTACCGACTCCTTACTCGTTCACCGGTTGAGGGACTTTGGCCCATTCATCGAGCGTGGCAACCGTCTCCGCCAGCAGCGTGGCAAAGGCGGTATCGTGGGCAAGCGGGCCAAACAGCGCCTCGTCGGCGGCAAAACGTGCGAGCGCGTCCGGGCTTGCCATGATGCGGTGCCAGCTTTCTGCTTCCAGCGCGCCATCCTGATAGACATAAGGAAGCTCGCCGCGATGCCAGCGCTGTAAAAACAGGAAAAAAAGCGCGGGCAGCACCGCCGTAGCGCGAGGCGTCTCGCCACGGGCGTAGCATTCCGTCAGGGTCGGCGTAATAAATCCCGGGATTTTTGACAGGCCGTCCGCCGCGACTCGCTGGTTGGTATCGCGGATATAAGGATTGGCAAAGCGGGCCAACACTACGTCGCGGTATGCTTCCAGCTCAAGCGGGCTGGGCGACAGCGAGGGAATAACGTCCTGGGTCACATACTCCCAGGCCATCTCTTTGATCGCCTGGGTCTGCGTGCTCTGGTGAATAAAGTCCTGTCCGACCAGCGTCCCTGCCCAGGCGATGCAGCTGTGGCTGGCGTTAAGAATGCGGATTTTTGCCTCTTCCCACGGCAGAACGGAGTCGACCAGGGTCACGCCGACCTTCTCCAGTGCAGGTCGTCCGGCGGCAAAGTTATCTTCAATCACCCATTGAATAAAGGCTTCGCCCATAACCGGTGCGCTGTCGGCAAAACCGGTCGCTTCCAGCACGCGCGGGGCGATATCCGCCGTCGGGCGCGGAGTGATGCGATCCACCATCGTATTGGGCGAGGTCGTCTGCTCCGTTACCCACGCCAGCAGCGCATCGTCGTGACATAAACGCAGAAAAGCGAGAAAGCCCTCACGGAAACGCTCGCCGTTATGCCGCAGATTATCGCAGTTTAACAGCGTAACCGGCTGACCGTGCGCCTGCATTCGCGCCTGCAAAACGCGGCGTAACGCGCCATAAAGCGTGCGCGCTTCGCCCTGCAAATCTGCGGTAATATCAGGGTGACGCGGATCGAGACGGTGGTCGCTGTCCAGGTAGTAGCCGCTCTCGGTGACGGTAAAGGCGATCACTTTCGTGGCGGCGTCTGCGCCTCGCGCAACCATAGCCGTCAGCCCGGCGTCCCACGGGACGATATGTTTGATTGAGGTAATTTTCTCATACTGACGTTCGCCTGTTGGGGTGACCGTTTCCAGCACGTATTCGCCGTTTTGCTGCGTCAGGGCATTCAGCAAGGGCACGGCATCATCGCGAATATTGCTGAGCGCGATTTCCCAGCGCGGGCCGTCCTGCTGCAACAGACGATGCAGATACCAGGCCTGATGGGCGCGATGAAAAGAACCGGCGCCGATATGTAACCAGACAGAGGGGGAAGCAGCGGTCATCATTCTCTCCTGTAAATGGGCTTTTGCTCTTGTGTTGAGCTTTTGCTTAGTTGCGTTACAGCCTGGTGAATTTTTTACCAACGATCTGCGGGAGCGATCACAAAATTTGCTTTTGCCCGTCAATCGGGCAATTATTCGGATTGGGCTTAAGGAGTGGGATATCACAATGAGCAAGCACGACAAAAAGCTGGATCTGGCGGCCAGAGCAGCCTGGATGTATTACGTGGCGGGAGAAACCCAGCAGGATATCGCTGAAAAACTTGGCGTATCGCGTCAGGTAGCGCAGCGGCTGGTGGCGCTGGCGTCAGAACAGGGGCTGGTGAGCGTCAGCGTCAATCATGCCGTGGCCGACTGCATGACGCTGGCGCAGCAGCTACAGGAAAAATTCAGCCTGGCGTTTTGTCAGGTAGTGCCGTCTGGCAATGTGGAAGGCGGCGGCTTACAGCAGATGATTGCCGTAGCGGGTGCGGAAGTGATGGCGCAAACGCTGAAAAGCGAGCAGCCGCAAATTGTCGCGGTAGGATCGGGAAGAACCCTGCGGGCCACTATCAACGAGCTGCCAGAGCTGGACAGGCCGCAGCACAGCTGCGTTTCGTTGATCGGCGCTATCGCCAGTGACGGCTCCTGCACCCGTTATGATGTGCCGCTGTGGATGGCGGAAAAAACGCAGGGACGCTATTTTATCCTGCCCGCGCCGCTGTATGCCGACAGCGTCGACGATCGCGATTTGTGGTGCAATCATCGCATCTACCGCACCGTTACGGAGAAGGCCGCCCAGGCGGATATTATGTTTGTCGGCATTGGTCAGGTTTCGCCGGGCTGCCCGCTGAACGCGGATGGCTTTATCAGCGACGATGAAGTGACCACGCTGTTGGCGGATCGGGTGGCCGCAGAGATGCTTGGCCATTTTATCGGTGAGGAAGGCGAAAGAGCGGCAACCGCTCTGGACAGCCGTTTGACCAGCGTGCGGCTGACGGCCCATACCCAACGCAATATCGTCGCCTTTGCGGGAGGCAGCGAAAAGCATCGGGCGATAGCCGCCGTGCTAAAGGGCGGTTGGATCAGCGGGCTGGTCACCGACGAGGCGAGCGCACGTTATGCGCTGGCGGCGTCCGCCTGAAGTTTTGCCAGAGCGGCCCGGTGAGGATACCATTACACTATCCTTAATCGTGGCCACCGGGGAACCTGTATCATGAGCTTTAATGATGAAGACCTGTTTAAAGACGCGATGGAAGACGTTACGCCGCTCAAGGATTGCAGCAACATTCTTTGGTTAAAATCCCCTTCGACGAAATCGCCTCGCCAGCGCCAGGAAGAGCAGCAGCTGGATAATCCGCTGACCAGCGGCTTTTTGACCGTTATCCCCCGGGAAACGCCGTTGGAATACAAAGCGGAGGGGATCCAGCAGGGCGTGCTGGATAAGCTGCGGTTGGGCAAATATCAGATCGATGCCAGTCTTAATCTGCTGCGTCAGCCGGTGGAAATCTGCCGTCAGTCGCTTTACAGCTTTATGCTGCAGGCGGAGCGCGAAAATTACCGCAATCTGCTGATCGTGCATGGCAAAGGCAAAGAGGATGAATCGCACGCCAATATCGTCCGCAGCTATCTGGCGCGCTGGCTACAGCAGTTTGATCAGGTGCAGACGTTTTGCAGCGCTCAGCCGCAGCACGGCGGCAACGGCGCCTGCTATGTGGGGCTACGTAAAAGCGAGCAGGCGCGCCTGGACAACCGCGAACGGCACGCCAAGCGCAGCCGCTAGCCGGAGTGGGATTTACGGATGGTCGCCATCAGCACTTCGGCGCTGCGGCTAAGGGGCGCGCCGGTACGGGTAATGATGCCAACCGGTTCGCCCGGCCCATGTGAGGCGACGGGCAGCGCGGCCAGCGCATTATGCAGCAGGTCGTCTTTGATCGCGCCGGAAGGCACGAACCAGACATAGTTATAGCGAAGCGCCAGCTGACGGGCGAGCGAGGTCGCAGAGGTTTCCACTACCGCGTCCGGCAGGCGGCAGCCGTGATCTTTCAGCATCGCATCGGCGATACGGCGCGGCGCGGTGCCCTCCGGTGAAATCACTACGGGCCAGTTAAGCGCCCGCGACAGCGTGACGTTGTCACTTAATAGCGGGTGTTCGGGCCTTACCACCAGCCGCAAAGACTCCAGAAACAACAGCTCGTAGGTCAGCCCGGTCATCATCTCCGTTTCGGCCATGCGGCCAATACCAACTTCAAATTCGCCCGCTCTCAGTCCGGCAAGCAGCACGTTGTTGTGCAGCGTAGCGACCTGAACCAGCGTTCTGGGCTGCTGCTGGTGAAAGCGTTCCAGAATTGAAGGCAGCATCCCCAGCGCTACCGTGGTTAACACGCCAATGCGCAGCACGGCCGGATCGCGCGCGGCCACGGGGCTGAGCGACTGACCGGCATGGTTAAGCGCATCCAGAATCCGCACCGCATGGGTCAGAAACTGCTCGCCCGCCGTGGTCAGCTGCGCGCCAAGACGGCCTCGCTCAAACAGTCTGGCCCCGGCCATCTCTTCCAGCTCGTTCAGTGTCTTTGACAGCGCAGGCTGGCTAAGCGACAGCACCTCGGCGGCGCGCCCCAGCGTGCCTTGCTGCGCCACGGCGACAAAAGTATGCAGATGGCGCAGACGAATGCGCTGATTAAACAGGTAATTTTTTTCCATAACTGCAGCGTAGTCAGCAAGGTGGCAGGCAGGCAAGCGGCGCGTTGGAATACTGTTAACCTTATTGCAAAATTTCATTAACATAAGGGCGTTTTTCCATCACTTTTCGCCGCCCGGAGGCAATAGCCTCATCACCTTTACTGATAAAAGCCCTTTTTTTCCTTGCGGATGCTTGCTTTTTTCGGGGAAATTGCTACGCAAACGGGTAATTCACCGGGTGAAATCGATAACAATCCGTTATGATAGCCAACACTTTTTTTCGGAACCGACGCCAGCCGCTTTGCACACTGCTGGCCATGGAGCGTTAACGTGGAGAGTATTGTTGCGACAGATGTCCGCGCCCTGATCAACGAAGGCGGCGTCACTCGTTATCAGCAACGTATTATCGCCCTTTGCTTTGCGGTAGTGGCGATGGACGGCATGGATATCGCCCTGATGGGCTTTATCGCGCCGGCGCTTAAGGTTTCCTGGGGCGTCACCACGCAGCAGCTGGGCGCTATCATCAGCGCCGCGCTGATCGGTCTGGCGCTGGGCGCCCTGTTTGCCGGCCCGCTAGCCGATCGCTTTGGCCGTCGCGTCATCATCATCAGCAGCGTTTTTTTCTTTGGCCTGTGGACGCTGGCGACCGCCTTTTCGCATAACGCCGATCAGATGATGCTGTTCCGCTTTCTTACCGGCCTTGGGCTGGGCGCGGCCATGCCCAACGTGGGCACGCTGGTGGCGGAATACTCTCCCGAGCGCAAGCGCGCTTTCATTATTACCGTGGTGTTCTGCGGCTTTACCTTCGGCGCGGCGGGCGGCGGCTTTGCTGCGTCCTGGCTAATCCCTCATTACGGCTGGCACGCCGTGCTGATTCTGGGCGGGCTGCTGCCGCTGCTGATCGTGCCGCTGTTGCTGAAATGGTTACCGGAATCGGTGCGCTTTTTGCTGTCGCGGCAGGCGCCCGTAGAGCGCATCCGGCAGATAGTTGAAAAAATGGCGCCGGGCCAGGTACAGCAGGGAAGCCAGTTCGCCATGGCGGAAAAAGCGCAGCGCGAGGGCGCGGTGAAGCTGGTGCTGACGCGACCTTATCTCTCCGGCAGCGTGCTGCTGTGGGGCAGCTACTTTATGGGGCTGTTTCTGGTCTATCTGATCGGCAGCTGGCTACCTTCGCTGGTGAAAGATATGGGCATGACGGTTACGCAGGCCGCGCTGGTGACCGCCATGTATCAGGCCGGCGGCACCGTTGGCTCGCTGTTTGCCGGCTGGATGATGGATCGCTTTAACGCCAACCTGGCGCTGGCCGCCATCTACTTTACCGGCGCTATCGCGACGGTAGCGATTGGCTACGCGCCGGCAAATACGCTAATCCTGAGCCTGGTCGCTTTTTGCAGCGGTTTCTGCCTTAACGGGGCTAATACCGGCATGAACGCGCTGTCGGCCAGCTATTATCCTACCCACGCCCGCGCGACCGGCTCCAGCTGGATGCACGGCGTAGGGCGCATGGGCGCTATTCTCAGCGCCTTTGCCGGCGCGCAGATGCTGGCGATGGGCTGGCATATTACGGAAGTTTTCTCCAGCCTGGCTATTCCGGCTGTGCTGACCTCGCTGATGCTGCTGGCGAAATACCGCTTCGGCCACCAGCGTAGCGAAGAATAGTTTCCGGCCAGCCGTCGTCATTTCGTCGTCAAACGCATGCCTGAAACGGCGCGGTAATAGCTTTCAGCCAGCCGTCGTCATTTCGTTATCAAACCGTGTCGGAAACGATGCGGTAATAGCTTTCAGCCCGCCGTCGCCATTTCGTTATCAAACCGTGTCGGAAACGGCGCGGCTTGAGCTGACTTTGGCTGTAAATATCCCCTTACGCCCTGCAAAAGAACGACGTTGTTTTCCCGGTTCTGTTGATTAGCAGGCTGCAAATTACAACATAAACTGAACGGTTTCATAAATGATAATTATTTGATTAATAATCAGAAAAATTGGAACAGCATGATCCAAATGTTAAGGAACCGTAAGCATTTTCTGTAAATGAGGTCACCTGTTGGACTTTGCCGTGGCGCTTGCAAATAATAGTCAGCAGATTACTCAGGACGCAGCAATGAAAAACGAACGCTTGATAAGGATAAGGACGGCAGAAGGGACCCTGTGCGGCAGTCTGGATAAGGACGTTTTTGTTTTCAGGGGCATACCTTATGCCGCGCCGCCTGTCGGCGAGTATCGCTGGCGATCGCCGAAGCCGGTAACGCCGTGGCAGGGAGAGCGTGACGCCACGGCATGGGGGGCGGCCAGCTGGCAGAACCGGCAATATTGCATGGCGGTGGGCGGCGGCGATCCAGGCGCGTTCAGTGAGGATTGTCTCTATCTGAACGTCTGGACGCCGGAAACGGAGCCGGCGGGCCCAATGCCGGTCATGGTCTGGATCCACGGCGGCGGTTTTACCATTGGCGCGGCAGGCCTGGCGCCCTATATCGGCCAGCCGCTGGCCTCGCAGGGCGTGGTGGTGGTTACCCTTAACTATCGGCTGGGTCATCTGGGATTTTTTGCGCATCCGGCGCTGGATAAAGAGTATGCGCCGGGCGAAGTCGTCAATAATTTTGCGCTGCTGGATCAAATCGCTGCTTTGCAATGGATACAGCGTAATATCGCTGCCTTCGGCGGCAATCCGCATAACGTGACGATCTTCGGAGAATCATCCGGCGCGCGCAGCGTGCTTTCGCTTTTTTCCTCGCCGCTTTCGGTTGGATTGTTTCATAAAGGCATCGCGCAAAGCCCCTATGCGCTGCCCGATCTACCGCGCGAAAAGGCGCTGGCAAACGGCGAAAAGCTGGCCCGCCATTTTGATTTGCCGCACGCCACGGCGGAGCAGCTGCGCGCGCTGCCTGCCGACGCCTTCTGGCCGCTGGAGAGTTCGCTGGCTAACGGCCCGGTGGCGATAGCGGGCGATCGGGTTTTACCCGTACCCATGCTGAAAGTCTTTAACAACGCCGCCCAGCACAAACTGCCGTTAATGATCGGCAGCAACAGCGATGAGGCCAGCGTCCTCAGCTATTTTGGGGTCGATCCCGCGCTGATTATCCGGCAGCTGCGCGCCACGCAGCGCCTGGGATTGCGTATGAAAATGATCCGCCTGCTGTACGACGGCCTGTATGATGACGACAAGCTCGGCAGGCAGGTGGCGCGTGATATGACTTTTACCGCCATGGGCTATATCGCCGCGCTCTCCCACGCCCGCAAAGGTATCCCTGTCTGGCGCTACTACTTCGATTACGTATCAGAAAATTCGCGTGACCTTTATCCTGACGGAACCTGGCACGGCAATGAGATCCCCTATACGTTCAATACCCTCGACGAGCTGACCACGCAAATGGGCGATCGCCCCTTTACCGCAGGCGATCGCGAGTTTGCTAAAAAGGTTAGCGGTTACTGGCTGAATTTTGCCCGCCACGCCAGCCTCTTTTCTCACCGGCTCGAAGGCGAACCCGACTGGCCGGTTTGGCAGCCTGGCGCAGACGTAATGATGCGCTTCGGCGAAACGGGCCCGACGCTCAGGCTGGAGAAAAACTTTATGCGCAGACGGATGCAGCTGTTTCGCCTGCTGATGAAAAATATTGTTAAACTTCGAGAATAATTTTTTAACATCGTCCCGCTGGATTTATAACGGATAAAAAAACAAATAACAGGCGCAGCAAGGACTTAACGCTGCGCTATGGTCAGTAACGCCCTGAATAAGAAAGAAATAATTACTCATGATTTTGTTGGCGATGCCGATAACTCCTGTCAAGCGTCCACCACGCAGGACGAGCACTCGGGTTTTAACATCGTTACGGAGTAGTTATGAATTTGCTAAAAGATTTTACCATCCGCAGCGTAATGCTGTCGATCCTCGGGCTTTTCTGCCTGCTATGGACGGCGGTGGGCATTTACAGCGTCTGCGCGCTGAATTCGCTGGGCCAGGGCAACGAGGTTGACCGTGAGCTGGTGAACCAGATGACCACCCTGAGCAAGGGCAACGATCAATATTTTCGCTTTATTACTCGTCTGACGCGCGCAGTAGAATCCCGCCAGGCGGGAAGCCCAACGGCGGCTGCGGATATGGCCTCGGTACAAAAAGCGCTGGATAACATGACCAAGCTGCTGGCCGATTTCAAAGCCGAAGCGCCAGGCCCACTGGCGCCAGGCTACGCTGCTGCCGTCATCGCCAGCTGGCAGAAACTGCTGGACGAAGGGGTTCTGCCGCAGATGCAGCTGGCGCAGCAGGCGTCGCTGGACGATTTCCGTCGTCATGCCGCCAGCGTGACGCCGCCGCTCAGCCGCGCTTTTGGCGCCAGCGTGGATAAATTCAATCTTGCCGCTGGCGAAAAGCTGGACGTGACGCGCGTCACCGTCGATCACCTGACCGATATGACTAAAATGATCATTGTTATGGCGGTGATTGCCGGCCTGCTGATCCTGCTTTTTACCGACCGCTACCTGGTAAAAATGCTGGTGCGCCCGCTGGATGGAATGCGCGAGCACTTCCGCCGCATCGCCGAGGGCGATTTGAGCCATCCGCTGGAAGATATCGGCCGCAACTGCGTTGGCAAGCTGATGCCGCTACTGCGCGCCATGCAGGATAGCCTGCGGGAAGCCGTCAGCGCCATCCGCAGCGGCACGGATAATATCTACCGTGGCGCGGCGGAAATCTCTTCCGGTAACAACGATCTTTCCTCCCGTACCGAACAGCAGGCCGCCGCGCTGGAAGAAACCGCCGCGAGCATGGAGCAATTAACGGCCACCGTGAAATTCAACGCCGACAACGCGCGTCAGGCCAGCGAACTGGCACAGAGCGCCTCAACCACCGCCAGCAAGGGCGGCAAGCTGGTAAAAGACGTGGTGGATACCATGCAGGGCATTTCCGGCAGTTCTCGCAAGATTGCGGAAATCACCAGCGTGATTAACAGCATCGCTTTCCAGACCAACATTCTGGCGCTGAACGCAGCGGTAGAAGCGGCGCGGGCAGGCGAGCAAGGCCGTGGTTTCGCCGTGGTAGCCAGCGAAGTGCGCAACCTTGCCCAGCGCAGCGCCGGGGCGGCTAAAGAGATTGAAACGCTGATTGCGGATTCCGTTACTCGCGTGAATCAGGGATCCCGACTGGTTGGCGAAGCCGGTAGCACCATGGACGACATGCTACAGGCGGTAGCGGAAGTTGTGGAGATCATGAAGCAGATCGCCTCCGCTTCGGAAGAGCAAAGCAAGGGCATTTCGCAGATTGGCACCGCCATTACCGAAATGGACAGCGTGACGCAGCAAAACGCCTCGCTGGTGGAAGAGGTTTCTACAGCGGCCAGCGCGTTGGAGCGCCAGACCGAAGAGCTGACGCTCTCCGTTTCTAAGTTCCGTCTCTCACCGGCTACAGCCGCCACGCCGTCACCGGCGCCTTACGTCAAGGCCGCGCCGATTAGCGCACGACCAGCCGTGGCGAAAGCCAGCGCCGATGACTGGGTCTCTTTCTGATCCTCGTTATGCCTTAGCCTGAAGCGCCGTGACCCGGCGCTTTTTTTATGCCTGCCGCGCGGCCAGCAGGCAAAGCTGTTCTGCTACCTGATAAGACTTCACAAAGGAGGACACCGGCAGGAATTCAAAGCGGGAATGGAAGTTATGCGCGCCGGTAAAAAAGTTTGGCGTCAGCATGCCCTTCGCCGACAGCGCCGCGCCGTCGGTTCCGCCGCGCATCGGCGTAACCTTCGCGGTAATGTTCAGCGTCTCCAGCGCGGCAAACAGCAGATCTATCGCTCGTCGATCTTCGCCGATAGCGTTGCTGATATTGCTGTAGATCTCGCTGATGCTGACCTCCACCTTGCCGGTCGGATACTGTCCGGCAATCAAGGCGGCGACCTCGTTGATTTGCTGCTTGCGTTGCGCAAAGCCCGTCAGCCCGAAATCACGGATAGAGGCTTTTAGCCTTGCCTCGCTCGCGTTTGCCGTCATCTCGTTAAACCAGATATAGCCTTCACGTCCGGCCGTGTGCTCCGGCGTCTGGCGGCGGTCAAAATGGCTGATAAAATCCCAGGCCATCAGCAGGGGATTCACCAGTACGCCTTTGCCTGACATCGGATGCGCCGGCACGCCGGTGAAGTGGATATCCGCCGACGCCGCGTTGAAATTTTCATAGACCACTTCGCCCAGCTCGCAGCAGTCAATGGTATAAGCGAAATCGACGTTAAAGCGTTTCTCCAGATCCAGCGCTTTGGCACCGCGCAGGCCGATCTCTTCATCAGGCACAAAGGCGACCACGATATCGCCGTGCGTCGCTGCGTCGCGGAGGTTTTCCAGGAGCGTCATCACGACCGTAACGGCCGCCTTATTATCGGCGCCCAGCACGCTGGTGCCGTCGCTAAAGATAATTTCCTCATGCTGATAAGGAACGATCTCCGGGTGTTCAGCCACCCGCAGCCAGATCTCCTGTTCACTGTTGAGGCAGAGATCCTGGCCTTCAAAGCGCAAAATCTGCGGGTGAATATGGGGCGAGAGGCCGACATCGACGGTGTCGATATGGGTGATAAAACCGATACGCGGCGCGCCCGGCGCCTTGCCGGGCAGGACAGCGGTAACGGTCGCGCATTCATCGACCTGCACATTTTCCAGCCGCAGGGCGCGCAGCTCTTCCGCCAGCAGGTTAGCCAGCGTCTGCTGACCGGGCGTGCTGGGCAGGCTGGTCGCGGCGGCATCGCTCTGGCTGGTGACGGCAAGATAGTGGAAAAAACGGCTGGTTAACTGGCTGGCCAGTTGCTGAGACATAGACAATCCTGTGCTTAAGAGAAGAAAAGGGCCGGGCGGCCCTGCTTATCAGCAAACGCCAAAGTCGCCGTCTTCATGGTAAAGATTGACCGAGCTGGCAGGCACCTCGATCTCTTTTTTGTCGGCATCATCCACTCTGGCACAATAAAGCGTCTCGCCTTTAACCTGCAATACCACCATCTTTGGGCCGCCGGTTTTACTTTGCACAATATCATCAGTTTTAAACATGGTATTTCTCCTGTGGTCTCCTTCTATTAACGGTTAGTAAATGAGCATTTGCAAGTGCTTCGTCAGCAAACTGCTGAAAAGTCACTATACTTACCCTTCACGCAAAGCAAACGGGAGGATATTGATGACTATTCATAAGAAAGGTCAGGCACACTGGGAAGGCGATATCAAGAAAGGTAAGGGCACTATCAGCACCGAAAGCGGCGCGCTGAAAGAACAGCCTTACGGTTTCAACACCCGCTTTGAAGGCAAGCCGGGCACTAACCCGGAAGAGCTGATCGGCGCGGCACACGCTGCCTGCTTCTCGATGGCGCTCTCGCTGATGCTGGGCAACGAAGGTCTGGTGCCGGACAGCATTGACACCACGGCGGACGTCTCGCTGGATAAAGTTGGCGAAGGCTTTAAGATTACCAAAATCGCGCTGCAGAGCCAGATCGCCCTGCCGGGCGTCGACAGCGCTAAGTTTGATGAAATCATCAATCAGGCCAAAGCGGGCTGTCCGGTTTCCCAGCTGATGAATGCGGAAATTACGCTGGATTATAAGCTGAACTAATCGGGCCCCGATACCCTGCCGCCCGGCAGGGTATTATCTCTTCTTTCTACTGAAAATCTCTTTATAGCGCGCTGGCAATGTGTTGCTAATTACTCGTTAATTAAATCTCCTCGGTAAACATCCTCTAAATACCTGGCCGATCTTAACAGCAGGTCTGTTTAATCAGCGTTATCTCCAACGCGCTATTTTATTTCGCTTCTGCCGGGGCGCGCATTCAGGATTAACCGTACCATCAGTAAGTTGTATGGATAAATATCAAACCGAATTCCCTTTGCTATTTGGATAAAACAAGGTTAATAGTGGTTTGCGGCTTGATTCCGACTCAGGCTTCACGGCATTGATATCCGGCACTGACTTAATCTTTTAATCAGGGGAGAAGGGGATGAAGCAATCGGTATTGAAAGGAGTAACAGCCGCTATGCTACTGGCAGCGGCAACGGGCGCGGCGGCCAATACGCTGGTATTCTGCTCGGAGGGATCGCCAGAAAATTTTAATCCGCAGCTTTATACGTCAGGCACCAGCGTAGATGCCAGCGCCGCGACCGTTTATAACCGGCTGGTGGACTTTAAACCCGGCACCACTGAACTTATGCCAAGCCTGGCAGAAAGCTGGGATATCAGTGCTGACGGCACCGTTTACACCTTTCATTTACGCAAAGGCGTAAAATTTCAAAGCAACCGCTATTTTCATCCCACGCGCGATTTTGGCGCAGACGACGTAATTTTTTCTTTTATGCGGCAGAAAGATCCGCAGCACCCTTATCACAACGTTTCCGGCGGCACCTACGCCAACTTTGAAAGCCTGGAGTTCGGCTCGCTGATTAAAAATATCGAGAAACTGGACGAGCACACCGTGCGCTTTACGCTGGCCCATGCCGAAGCGCCGTTTCTGGCCGATCTGGCCTGGTATTTTGCTTCTATTCTTTCGGCTGACTATGCCGATGCCATGCTGAAAGCGGGCACGCCGGAGAAGGTCGACAGCGATCCGCTCGGCACCGGGCCTTTTGTGCTCGCGCAGTATCAGAAAGATTCGCGCATTCTTTACCGCGCTTTCCCTGAATACTGGCAGGGGAAAGCGAAGCTGGACAGGCTGGTTTTCTCTATTACCCCGGATGCCTCGGTACGTCTCGCCAAGCTGACCAAAAATGAATGCCAGGTGATGCCGTTTCCCAACCCGGCCGATTTGCCCAAAATACGGGCGGACAGCAATCTGGTGGTGATGCAAAAACCCGGACTCAACACGGGCTTTCTGGCGTTTAACACGCAAAAAGCCCCGACGGATAACGTCCGGGTGCGCCAGGCGCTGGCGATGGCGATCAACAAACCTGCGATTATCGACGCTATTTTTCAGGGTACGGGCACGACGGCAAAAAATTTGCTGCCGCCTGACGTCTGGAGCGCCGCCAGCGATTTACAGGATTATCCTTACGATCCGCAGCGCGCTAAAGCGCTGTTAAAAGAGGCGGGCGTGGCGCCGGGCACCGCCATAGAGCTGTGGGCGATGCCGGTTCAGCGGCCTTACAACCCCAACGCGCGCCGTATGGCGGAGATGATCCAGGCCGACTGGCAAAAAGTGGGCATCAACGCCCATATCGTCACCTTTGAATGGGGCGAGTATCTGCAGCGCGTTAAAAACGGCGAGCATCAGGCGGCGCTGATGGGCTGGACCACCGCAACAGGCGATCCGGATAATTTCTTCGGGCCGCTGTTCAGCTGTACCGCGACGAAAGGCGGATCGAATTCGGCTAAGTGGTGTTACAAGCCGTTTGATGCGCTGATTACTGAGGCGCGCTCGGAACAGGATCATCAGAAGCGCGTGGCGCTTTACCGCCAGGCGCAGCAGATGATGCACGATCAAATGCCGGCGGTGATGATTGCCCATTCCACCATTTTTGAACCGGTACGCAAAGAGGTGACGGGCTATCAGGTTGATCCTTTTGGCAAACACCTTTTCTGGCAGGTCGATCTTAAATAGCCGCGGCTATTCGGCGCGGGAGCGGGCCATTTCAGCGCCCGTTCCCGCTGTGCTTGCCTAATTCTTCGCAGGCATAGGCAAGGAACAGATTCAGCGCCGCTGAACGCTGACGGCCGGTCACGGTCTGAACCTGCAATGTACGCTGGGTCAGCTGATCGATCCCGAGAGAACGCAGCGCCAGATCCAGCCCGGCGTATTGGAACAGCACCGTGAACGGGCTGCATAGCGTGATCGCCAGCGGGTTTTGCTGTAAAAATGCATAGAGCGTGCTGAAATTATTGCAGGTGAGTACCGGCTCGATAAAGGTGCCGTTCATCTGACAGGAGAGATCAAACAGCTGGCGCACCGTGGTAGCGCGATCGGGCAGCGCCATCGGCCAGGCGGATAAATCCTGCAGCCGGATCGACTTTTCCGCCAGCGGATGGTCTTTACGCATCACCATCAGCACCGGCGCGGGCCAGGAGCCCAGCACCTCGACGCCGCGCTCCGGATGCAGGCTGAACTGAAAAGCCACATCGCATTCGCCCTGGCGCAAAATATCCGCCACCTCCTCAACGCTTCCTACGGTCAGGTTAAAGCTGACCGCCGGATTGAGCTGACGGAACCGCGAACACAGCCCCGGCAGCAGGCTGAACGCCATGCCGTCGGTACAGGCGACGCGCAGCGCCGTGCGCCGTACCGCCTTCAGGCCTTTGATTTCCGCTTTTGCCTGCTCCATGCCCAGCAGGCTTCGCCTGACGTGACCCTCAAAAATTCTGCCCGCATCGTTAAGGATCATACCGCGCGCATGGCGCTCAAACAGCGGCGCGCCAATATCCGCCTCCAGACGCTGGATCTGACGACTGATAGCCGAAACGGCCACAAACAGCTGCTGGCTGGCGGCGCTAAGCGAACCTGTACTGGCGACGGCCAGAAAATAGCGGACTTCAGGACTAAGCATAAACCTGCCTCTTTATGGTGCATGCTGCCTGGTAGTGCAGCGAACCTTTGCTTTTGCAGCAAAGCTTGTTTGATATTTTTATAATTGTGGCAAAGCCAGATTTTAGCTTAGATGGAAGCCATAACACTATAAAAGCAAACACAGGTGACTTATGACCCTCGAGCAGCTTCTGACGCAGGCCATGGCATGGTTTGACCGCGGTGAGTTTAAACAGGTGCTGGCCAGACGCATCGCCATTCGTTCCGAAAGCCAGCGGGAGAACCGCGAGGCGGAGATCCAGCGCTACCTGCAGCAGGAAATCGCCCCGGCCATGCAGGCAATGGGCTTTGAGCTAATCGCAATCGATAATCCTCAGGCGCCGCGCTACCCGTTTCTGCTGGCCTCGCGTATTGAAGACGCCGCGCTGCCGACGCTGCTCTGCTACGGACACGGCGACGTAGTGTTCGGCGACGACGAAAACTGGCGCGAAGGGCTGGCTCCGTGGCGGCTGACGGAAGAGGGCGACCGCTGGTACGGGCGGGGCAGCGCGGACAACAAAGGCCAGCACTCGGTCAATATCGCCGCGCTCGAACAGATCTACGCGGCTCGCGGCGGCAGGCTGGGGTTTAACTGCAAATTTTTGTTCGAAATGGGCGAAGAGATCAGCTCGCCCGGCCTGGCGCAAATCTGTCGCGAAAACCCGGAACTGCTCGGCGCAGATATTTTTATCGCCTCTGACGGCCCCAGGCTGAGCGCCGAAAGGCCCACGCTGTTTCTTGGCTCGCGCGGGGCGGTAAACGTTCGGCTGAGCATCAACGCCCGCGATCGCGACTACCATTCCGGCAACTGGGGCGGCCTGCTCAGCAATCCTGGCACCCAGCTGGCGAACGCTTTTTCCTCTCTGGTGAACCAGCACGGCCAGCTTCAGGTTGCGTCGCTGAAGCCGCCAGCGCTGACGGAAGAGATCCGCGCGATCCTGAGCGACATTACCCTGCAACAGGATGTCAACGGCCCGCAGATCGATGCGCAATGGGGCGAAGCGGGGCTGACGCCTACCGAACGGCTCTATGGCTGGAACACTCTGGAGATGCTGTCCTTTCTGACGGGCAATCCGGCGCGGCCGATGAACGCTATTCCCGGCAGCGCAACGGCGGTCTGCCAGCTGCGTTTTGTGCCGGGCACCGACTGGGAAAACATTGAGCGTCACCTGCGTGAGCACCTGGCCGCAGCAGGATTCAGCCAGGTAGAAGTGAAGATGCTGCGCGGCTCGCCAGCAACCCGGCTCGATCCGCGCAATCCGCTGGTGGGCTGGGCGCTGGAGGCAATCCAGCAGGTCAGCGGCAAAAAGCCCGCGCTGCTGCCAAACCTGGGCGGTTCACTGCCGAATGACGTCTTCGCGCATATTCTGAACCTGCCCACGCTCTGGATCCCGCACTCCTATCCGGCCTGCGGCCAACACGCCGTGGATGAACACATGCTGCAATCTGTTGCGCGTGAGGGTTTGCAGATAATGACCCGGCTGCTGTGGGATCTGGGCGAGAAGGGCAGCGAACTGATTGCCAGCCACCAGCGGTTCAGGCAGCAGCAAGGAGGCGCGCAATGAGTACCTTAATCGACCAGCAGCGTTCTGTAGCGGCCACGCCCAACCTGTATAAAACGCTGTTCGCCACCTGTATCGGCAACGCGCTGGAGTGGTTCGATATTGCGATTTATGGCTTCTTCGCCAGCTATATCGCGCAGGCTTTTTTCCCCACGGCGGATCCGGCGGTGTCGCTGCTGCTGACCTTCGGCAGTTTTGGCGTTTCTTTTCTGATCCGCCCGCTTGGCGCGGTGGTGCTGGGCGCCTATGCCGATCGCGTCGGGCGCAAAAAAGCGCTGCTGATGTCCATTTCCCTGATGATGCTGGGCGGCGCTATCATTGTTCTTATGCCCGCTTACGCCACTATCGGCCTGGCCGCGCCGGTGTTGGTGCTGCTGGCTCGCCTGATCCAGGGTTTTTCCGCCGGCGGCGAATTCGGCAGCTCGACGGCTTTCCTGGTTGAGCACTTCCCGCAGCGCCGCGCTTTTATCGCCAGCTGGCAGTTCGCCACTCAGGGAGCCAGCACGCTGATGGCTTCGGCGTTTGGTCTTGGGCTGGCACACTCTCTGAGCGAGGCGCAGATGGAAAGCTGGGGCTGGCGCCTTCCTTTTGCCTTCGGCCTGCTGATTGGCCCGGTCGGGCTGTACATTCGTCGTCATTTGCACGAGCCGGAAAGCTTCAGCCGCCGCGAGAAAATTCGCTCGCCGCTTCGGCTGTTGGCAGGGCAGCAGAAAAGCCTGATGCTGCTGGCGATCGGCCTGATGATTATTTCAACCGGCATCAACTATATGCTTAACTACGTGCCGACCTACGCCACCAAAAGCCTGCATCTTTCTGCGACCACGGCCTTCAGCGCCACGCTGCTTGCGGGCATAATCCTGACGGTGGTCACGCCGCTGATGGGGCTGTGGGCGGAAAAAATCGGGCGCAGGCCGCTGATGTGGGGCTCGCTGTCGCTGCTGCTGGTAACTATTTATCCGGCTTTCGCGCTGGTGGTGAACCAGCCGACGGCGGGCAGGCTGCTGTTGCTGGTCGGCTGGTTGGCGCTGCTGAAATCGGTCTACTTCTCAGTGGTGCCGTCAATGATGGCCGATCTCTTCCCGGTGACCACGCGCGCCAGCGGTATGGCGATTAGTTACAACGTCGCTGTGACCTTGTTTGGTGGTTTTGCGCCGCTGATCTGTACGTTGCTGATTAGCGCGACCGGCACCAGCCTGGCACCGGGCTATTACCTGATGGCACTGACGCTGCTCAGCGGCTGGGCGCTACTGAAAAGTCAAACCAGGCCAGGAGAAGAACAAACGGGCGAGCGGGGTGAAGCGCTGTAGAAGCAGCCCGAAACGAAAGGTTCATGCCTTTAGTAAAAACTCTGGCAACTGGCCAGGAACAAAAGATGCGTGCCTTATAAAACCAGCCTGAAACAACGGATATGCGCCTTTCAGGCTATGTGCAGCAACCAAACGCGACAGGCGCGCGCCTTTCTAAAGCGATAAAAAGCCCGCGTGGTTATGACGCGGGCCAAACAGGGCAACGATCGATACGGCTAAGCCAACCCTGGCTTAACTGGCGGTGACCACTTTAATTGCCAGGCCGCCACGAGAAGTCTCACGATATTTAGCATTCATATCTTTTCCCGTTTCATACATGGTTTCAATCACCTTATCCAGACAGACCCGAGGCTCGCTGACGCGATAAAGCGCCATCCGTGCCGCGTTAACCGCTTTGACGGCCGCGATGGCGTTGCGCTCAATGCAGGGTACCTGCACCTGGCCCGCCACCGGATCGCAGGTCAGCCCAAGGTTATGCTCCATGGCAATCTCCGCCGCGATGCAAACCTGGGCTGGGCTGCCGCCCAGCAGTTCGGCCAGCCCGGCGGCGGCCATGGAGCAGGCGACGCCCACTTCTCCCTGGCAGCCTACTTCCGCGCCCGAAATCGAGGCGTTCATCTTATACAGCGAGCCAATAGCGCTGGCGGCCAGGATAAAGCGAGCCAGCGAACCGGCGTTGACTTCACGAATAAACTTATCGTAATAGGCAAGCACCGCCGGGATAATACCGCAGGCGCCGTTGGTCGGTGCGGTTACCACGCGGCCGCCCGTGGCATTTTCCTCGCTGACCGCCAACGCAAACATATTGATCCAGTCAACTACCGCCAGGGGATCGCTGGTGGTTTTATCGCTGCTGACCAGCGTGCGGCGCAGGGCTGCCGCACGACGCGGCACCCGCAAACGGCCTGGCATAATGCCTTCCGTAGTCATGCCGCGAGCAATGCCGTTGCTCATGACTTCCCACAACCGCAACAGGTAAGCATCCAACTCCTGCGGAGAATGTAAAGCCCGCTCGTTTTGCATCATCAGCCCGGAAAGCGACAGCCCGGTTTCGGCGCAGTGCTGGCGCAGGTCGGCGGAATTTTTATAGGGCCAGGGCACCGCAACGGCGCTTTGCCGTGGCTGATGAAAATGCGCTTCATCAACGATAAAGCCGCCGCCCACGGAATAGTAGACTCTGGTCAACAGGCGCCGGGAACCGGCAAAGGCGGTAATACGCATCCCATTTTCATGAAGCGGCAAATTCACGCTGTGAAAAACCATGCACTGCTCAAGCGGAAAGGCGACTTCGTGTTTGCCTTCAGCCAGGGGAAGATGACCCGTAGCGGCCAGCTGCTGCATAAAAGGCGCAATGGCATCAATATCGACGCTTTCCGGCAGCCAGCCGGCCAGCCCCATAATAATAGCGGTGTCGGTATTGTGCCCTTTGCCCGTCGCCGCAAGCGAGCCGTATAAATCGACAACCAGCGAGGAGGCGTCAAGGAGCAGATGGTGGGCAATTAATTCATCAATAAAAGTTTTACCGGCCTTCATTGGCCCGACGGTATGCGAGCTGGAAGGCCCGATACCGATTTTAAACATGTCGAAAACGCTAATCATAAAAACTCCGCGCGAAAAGAGAAGGCCCGGCCGATTAATTCATCAGCGAGTAAACAATGCCCGAAATGGCGACCAGGCCTGCCAGCACCACGAAAAGGTTGCTGAGGTGGCCGCGATACTGCTGCATCGCCGGGATCCTGCGGATCGCATACATCGGCATCAGGAACAGGATCATGGCGATCACCGGGCCGCCGAGCGTTTCGATAATGCCCAGAATGCTGGGATTCAGCGTGGCGACAAGCCAGCAGGTCAGCAGCATAAACAGCGCCGTCAGGCGGTTAAGCTTTTTCGGCCCGATCTCTTTTCCGACGGAGCGCAACGATTTTGCTACGATGCCGTTAAACCCCTCGCGCGCGCCTAAATAGTGTCCCAGGAAAGATTTTGTTATAGCGATCATGGCGATAATCGGCGCCATCCAGGCGATAACCGGGACGTTAAAATGATTGGCCAGATAAGAAAGAATGGAGATATTTTGCGCTTTAGCCGCGGCCAGATCGGCCGGCGTCAGGCTGAGGACGCAGCTGAAAACAAAAAACATCACCGTCAGCACCATCATGCCGTGCGCGCGTGCCAGAATGCGGGAACATTTCGGCTCGGCGTCCGCGCCATACTCTTTGCGTTTGGCGACGGCAAAAGAAGAGATAATTGGCGAATGGTTAAAAGAAAATACCATCACCGGTATCGCCAGCCAGAGCGTCAACATCAGGCTGCCTGAGCTGGTCGTAGTAAAAGAAAGCGTATCCAGCGCGGCGCTGTTCCAGCGAGGGATCAGATAAACGGCCAGCACCATCAGCGCGGCGACAAATGGAAAAACCAGCACGCTCATCGCTTTTACGATCATCTGTTCGCCAAACCGCACGATAGCCATCATCGCCACGATCAACAGCAGCGACAGCACCATACGCGGTGGGCTGATCATACCCAGCTGATGCGTCAGAAAACTCTCTACCGTATTGGTTATCGCCACGCTGTAAACCAGCAGAATAGGATAGATAGCTAAAAAATAGAGCAGGGTTATCAGCTTGCCTGCGCCGCGACCAAAATGTTCTTCCACCACTTCCGTTATATCTTCGCCGGGATTTTTACCCGACAGCACAAAACGAGTCAGCCCGCGATGGGCGTAATAGGTCATAGGGAAGGCGAGAAGGGTCATAATAATCAGCGGAATTAACCCGCCAACGCCGGCATTGATCGGCAGGAAAAGCACCCCTGCGCCGATGGCGGTGCCGTATAGTCCCAGCATCCAGACGGTATCGGTTTTACGCCACGTCGTAGCGGCAAGCGGTTCTGCGGCTGCCTGAGGAATATGCATTGTACTCTCCGGTTAAAATAATAATCTAAAAAGCTGCCAAATTATCAAAATTTAGTATGGGTTATTCCGCTCGGAGCGCGATATTAAACTACTCAGGCGGCGGCAAGGAAACTAACCTGAACGCGACGGATAAACAGTGATCCGGATCTCGCATCGGATATTAAAAAAGTCTTAACGCGCACTTTATTATTTTGCTGAGAGGGTTTGTTGAGGATTAATAATCAGGAGGGATAAAAATCAGGCTGGAAATAAAATATATTTTATATTTTAAAAAAATTAATTAAGCGGAGGTAACACGCAGAATTATAAGCGCGTGGTAACTTTTGAGTGAGAAGAAAAAGGCCGACTACCATCGGCCCTGGTTATTCAGCGTGCCTGCAAATAAACGACATGGGTCTGTAGATATTCTTCCAGGCCGTGGCGACCGTCGGCGCCGCCAATGCCGGATTTACGCCAGCCAGCATGGAAACCCTGCATCGCTTCAAAATTTTCGCGGTTAACGTAGGTTTCGCCAAACCGCAGCTTTTTCATCGCCTGCATCGCCGTATTCAGGTTTTCGGTAAAAATGGAGGAGGTCAGCCCATATTCGCTGTCGTTAGCCAGCGCGATCGCGTCATCCAGCGTTGCGAAGGGGATAACCGGTAGCACCGGGCCAAAAGTCTCTTCCCGGACGATAGCCATGTCCTGGCGTACGTTGGTCAGCAGCGTTGGCTCAAAGAAGAACCCACGATCGCCTTTGCGTTTGCCGCCAGCCGCTACAGTCGCGCCCTGTTCCACAGCATGGGCCACTTTGTGCTCCAGCCGCGCCAGCGCGTCGGCAGAAATCAGCGGGCCCATATCCAGCGTGTCGTCCTGCGCGGGATCGCCGCAGCTGACCGCATTAAAAGCCGCCGTCAGGCGGCGCACCACCTCATCATAAACGCCTTCCTGGACATAAAGGCGCTCCGTACAGTTGCAGACCTGCCCGGTATTGATCATGCGCGAAGCCACGATGGCTTTTACCGCCAGATCCAGATCCGCATCGTTCATGACGATGGCGGGCGCTTTGCCGCCCAGCTCCAGCGCGACTTTGGTGACGTTTTTCGCTGCCGCCTCCAGCGTGGCGATCCCGGCGTTTACGCTACCGGTCAGGCTGACCATTCCCACTTCCGGGCTGGCGGCCAGAGCCTGTCCTACCTCCGGCCCATAGCCGGTTACCAGATTAAACACGCCCGGCGGAAGCCCAATCTCTTCAACGATTTCAGCAAATATTATCGCGTTGGCCGGCGTCAGCTCGCTGGGTTTGATCACAATGGTATTGCCGGTTATCAATGCCGGAGCGGCTTTGCGGGCAATCAGGAAAAAAGGGAAGTTCCACGGCAGGATCCCCGTGGTCACGCCAATCGCTTTTTTCAATATCAGGATGGTTTCGTCAGGGCGATCGCTTTGCACAATCTCCCCTTCATAACGGCGCGCCCATTCGGCCATATAGTCCAGATAGTCTGCGGTAAACAGCACTTCCGTCTGGGCCAGCTGCTGCGTTTTGCCGCCTTCCGCCACGATAGTGGCGGTCAGCTCCGCTTCACGACGACGAATGCCTGCCGCAATCTGGCGCAGCCAGCGGCCACGTTCAACGGCCGGTAACGCTTCCCAGGCGGGTTGGGCAGCTTTGGCCGCGCTGATGGCGCGATCGGCCTCTTCTTTATCGCTTTGCGGGATGCGGCACAGCAGCGTTTCGGTAGCGGGGTTAATTACGTCAATCCAGCGATCGCTGCGATTCTCAACAAACTGGCCGTTAATAAAACAATGATGCAGGCGCGTCACAGGCGTCGTCTCCGTAAATGATATTTTGTGTTTTAGTTAATGCAATGTTGCAGTTATGCTGCCGCATTGAGAGAGTTAATGCCTTTCTCTGAGCGCCACGCCACGCGTGAAACTGGCAAAAAGACAAAGAGATTTGACGAAGATTGCTGAATAAACAGCAGGTTAATGGAGATATTTGGCTGTTTTTCAGAACAAAGACAGATAACCTGTATCTGTGATCGCAGACGGGATAAGACGGTGGATTTTGCCATTTTCATGCCGGCGCAGGCAGCCAGCCAAAGGTGTGGAGAGAGGCAACCTTCGTAGACTCAGCCTACCGGGAATTTTACCCTCCTACGAAGGAAAAAAAGCATGAGCCACCTTATCTTTGCAGGCATTTTCTGGCATCTGGTGGGCGCGGCCAGCGCCGCCTGCTTCTATGCGCCATTTAAAAAAGTGCGTCACTGGTCCTGGGAAACCATGTGGTCCGTAGGCGGGATCATGTCATGGCTTATTCTGCCCTGGGCCGTCAGCGCCGCGCTGCTGCCTGATTTTTGGGAATTTTACGGCTCTTTTTCGCTCGCGCAGCTGCTGCCTGTTTTTCTGTTCGGCGCCATGTGGGGGATTGGCAATATTAACTATGGTTTAACCATGCGCTACCTGGGCATGTCGATGGGAATAGGGATCGCTATCGGCGTAACGCTGGTGGTCGGCACGCTGATGACGCCGCTGTTACAGGGGCGATTTGTCGAACTGTTCAGCTCCACGGGCGGCCGGCTGACGCTGCTGGGGGTACTGGTGGCGCTGTGCGGCGTGGCGATTGTTTCCCGCGCCGGGCTGCTGAAAGAGCGGGCAATGGGCATTACGGCGGAAGAGTTCAACCTTAAAAAAGGGCTGGTGCTGGCTGTGTTCTGCGGAATTTTCTCCGCCGGCATGTCGTTTGCGATGAACGCCGCCAAACCGATGCAAGACGCCGCCCTGGAGCTGGGCATCAATCCTTTATATGCCGCGCTGCCCAGCTATGTGGTGATTATGGGCGGCGGCGCGCTGGTTAACCTGGGCTACTGCTTTATCCGTCTGGCTACCCAGTCCAGCCTGTCGGTAAAGGCGGATTTCTCGGTAGCGAAACCGCTGCTGGTCAGCAATCTGCTGCTGTCGCTGCTGGGCGGCACCATGTGGTATCTGCAATTCTTCTTCTATGCCTGGGGCCACGCCCGCATTCCCGCGCAGTATGACTTTATCAGCTGGATGCTGCACATGAGTTTCTACGTGCTCTGCGGAGGGCTGGTCGGGCTGGTGCTGAAAGAGTGGAAGAACGTCGGCAAACGTCCGGTCAGCGTGCTGTGCGGCGGCTGTCTGGTTATTATTCTTGCCGCCAACATCGTTGGTCTGGGGATGATCTCCTGATCGGAACGCCACAGGGATGTGGCGCTTACCATGCGGCGGCTTTTTTCTGACGGTGCTGTTCGAACTGCTGGCGAAAGGCGCTGGGCGTCATGCCGGTTTCCCGGGTAAACACGACGGAAAAATAGTTGCTGTCCTCAAAGCCGCACAGCGCGGCCACGTCGCCAATCAGCGAAGGCGTGCTGCGCAGCAAAAATTTAGCCTTACACATGCGCAGCTGCCGCAGATACTGGCCTGGCGTCATGCCGGTCTGCTGACGAAACAGCTGCTTGAGCGCGCGCTCCGACAGCTGATGCTGAAGACAAAAATCGCTGAGATCGAAATGGGCCAGCTGGCCCTGAATGGCCGACATTAGCAGATCCAGCTGTTCGCCCTCAGGCAGCTGCCAGGCAACGTCCGCTGCGTAGCGGTGACGCTGTAGGATCAACACCAGCTGTAAAAACAGCGCCTCCGTCAGCTGACGCGACAGCCGATCGCTTTTGGCGCTCTCCTGCGCCAGCTGCTGGATCACGCTTCTCGCCAAAGCCATGCCGCGCGTCGTCAGCCGCCAGGCCTTTTTTTCCTGCGGCAGAAACTGCGACCAGTCCAGGCCAAGACGAAAGCGCTCCGGGCAGTAGATCACGTTGTCCAGCACCAGCTCGTTGACCGACTCATAGCTGTGGCAGTCTTCAGGACTGATGTAGAACAGATCGCCGCAGGTAATAAGCCAGGGGCGATCGTTCATCACGTGCAGCCCGTTGCCGCGCCAGACGATCACCAGCTCGCAGAACTCATGAATATGGGACGGGAAAGTTTGCTGGGGCGCGCGGTCGGCAATAGCGACCGGCATCAGCCCGGACGGAAAATAGTCGGCTTTCGCCAGACAAAGCGGCTTGCTCACGTGTCACCTCACAGGTCATTTTGCCTGATGGTACGCGGAGAAAAGCCAAATTCACGCTTAAAAAGGGTAGAAAAGTGATTGCTGTCACCAAATCCGCAGTGGTAGGCGATATCGGTAATACGCATTTCACTGTGGCGTAACAAATGCCGCGCCTGCAACAGACGCAGGCGGTTAAGGTAACGCTGGGGCGTGCTGCCCGTCTGTTGTTTCAGCTGGCGATGCAGCGTGCGCAGCGAAAGTGAAAACTTATCCGCCAGCGCGTCCCAGTCCACTTCCTCGCTGTAATGGTCGGCCAGCCAGTCCAGCAGACCGCGCATTCTCCCGCTCTGATCGTCACCGGGCTGCTCGCTGCATCCGCGCCGCAACAGCACCAGCAGCTGCATAAAGCGCAGCTCCTGCTCGGCCCTCGCTTCGGGCTGTTTCGGATCTACCGGCGCGCCCAGTTCTTTAATCAGCGTTTTCGCCTGTTCCATCACCCGGCCGCTGATACGCCAGTGCGAGGGGTAATGTCCTTCTTTTTCCTGAGGTAAAAGATGCTGGAAGTTGGTAATAAAGCGAAACGCCTCCGGCCCACGATAAAGCACGTTGGTCAGGATCAGACGATCCGTTTTTTCATAAAGATGGCGATCATGATCGCGCACAAAGCAAACGCATCCGCCGCAAAGCGTACGGGGTTCGCCGTTGAACACGTGCACGCCCGCACCCTGTTCAACCAGCACAATTTCGTGAAAATCCTCGTGGTGATGTTCAGGAAAGGCGCTCTGCGGCATACGAGGTTCAATGGCAACGGGCAGGCCGCCGCCGGGAAAAAAGTCCACGCTATGTAGTAGGGTCATGGTGCATCTCCTGGGTCGACTCTGGGGTCAGTTTACCGCCGCCGCCTGCGTTGCTGCCTTGATTTTTTGACCGGAAACATCGGCAAATCCGCTTGTTTTTCAAGAAAGTGCGCAGGCAAGTTGGGAAGTGCGCGTCGCGTCACACCGTTAATTTGCCGGCGCCTCAGCAGGAAATGTGAGCTGCTTCACGTTCACCTTTGCCCTGTTGCCAGCGAGGGATCACGCCTGGCACTGGCAGGAAGGTGCCAAAAGCAGCGGCTTTTAGACTAGGGGGCACTAAACAGACAGGAAGCCATCGCCATGAGCCTACAAAATTGTGTTGCCATCGACATGGGCGCCTCCAGCGGACGCGTGATGCTGGGCCGCTTTGATCTGCAAAGCGGCAAGCTGGCGCTGGAAGAGGTCGCCCGCTGCGTCAATAGCCTGGTCGTCAGGGAAGAGCGGCAATGCTGGGATGTGGATGCACTGGAAAAATTTATCCTTGCTTCGCTGGACAAGCTGATTCAGCAGGGCATTGCGCCGGACAGTATCGGTATTGATACCTGGGGCGTGGATTACGTGCTGCTGAATAAGCAGGGTGAGCGGATTGGGCTGCCGGTTTCCTATCGTGACGACCGGACCTGGGGCGTAATGCAGAAGGCCTGCGCCGATTTGGGTCGGGAAGCCATCTACCAGCGCACCGCAATCCAGTTCCTGCCTTTCAACACCCTTTATCAGCTGCGTGCGCTGTGCGAGAGCCAGCCGGAATGGCTCAATGACGTACGTCACGCTTTGCTGATCCCGGACTATTTCCACTATCGCCTGACCGGCAAGCTTAACTGGGAATACACCAACGCCACCACCACGCAGCTGCTGAATAGCCAGAGCGGCGAGTGGGATAATGCGCTGCTGGAATGGACGGGTGCCAATCCCGCCTGGTTCGGCAAGCCCACCGCGCCCGGCGTAAAAATTGGCGACTGGAAGGCCAGCACCGGCTTATCCGTCCCGGTCATCGCCGTCGCTACGCACGATACGGCCAGCGCCGTGCTGGCGGCGCCGCTCACCACGGACAACGTCGCCTGGCTCAGCTCCGGCACCTGGTCGCTGATGGGCTTTGAAAGCCTGCAACCTTATAACGATGCCGCCGCGCTGGCCGCCAACATTACCAACGAGGGCGGCGCGGAAGGGCGCTACCGCGTGTTGAAAAATATTATGGGCCTTTGGCTGCTGCAGCGCGTCTGCCGCGAACTGGCTATCGACGATCTGCCGGCGCTGGTGCGCGAGGCAGAAGCGCAGCCCGCCTGCCGGTCGCTTATTAACCCCAACGATGAACGCTTTATCAATCCGGTCAATATGGTGCGTGAAATTCAGGACGCCTGCGCCGGACAGGGGATGCCGACGCCTGCCACGGCCGCCGCGCTGGCTCGCTGTATTTTTGACAGTCTGGCGCTCTATTACCGCTTCGTGCTGGAAGAGCTTGCCGCCGTACGGGGCGCGCCTTTCAGCCAGCTGCACATCGTTGGCGGCGGCTGTCAGAATCCGCTGCTGAATCAGCTTTGTGCCAACGCCTGCGGTATTCCGGTGGTTGCCGGGCCGGTCGAAGCCTCCACGCTTGGCAATATCGGCAGCCAGCTGATCGCCCACGGCAGCGTCAGGGATGTCACCCATTTCCGCCAGCTGGTCACCCAAAATTTCCCGCTGAACACTTTTATTCCACAGGCCAGTGACGCTTACAGCCGCAGCTGGGCGCTTTTTCAGTCACTGACACATTCGGTTAAGGAGCTATGCGTATGACCCAAGCAATTGAGCAGGCGTTTGAACTGGCAAAATCACGCTTTGCCGAGCAAGGCGTGGACGTTGACGCCGCACTGAAGCAGCTGGATCAGCTGCCGATCTCAATGCACTGCTGGCAGGGCGATGACGTCCGCGGTTTTGAAAATCCTCAGGGCGCGTTGACCGGCGGCATCCAGGCGACCGGCAACTATCCGGGAAGAGCCAGAACGGCGGTCGAACTTCGCGCCGATCTGGAACAGGCGATGTCGCTGATCCCTGGCCCCAAAAGGCTGAACCTGCACGCCATTTATCTGGAAAGCGACAGCCGGGTCGAACGCAACGAAATCAAACCGCAGCACTTTGCCAACTGGGTGGAATGGGCAAAAACCAACGGCCTGGGTCTGGATTTCAACCCGTCCTGCTTTTCGCATCCGCTGAGCGAAAACGGCTTTACGCTGGCCAGCGCCAATAAAGAGATCCGTGAATTCTGGATCGAACACTGTAAAGCCAGCCGCAAAATTTCGGCCGCGTTTGGCGAACAGCTGGGCACGCCGTCGATTATGAATATCTGGATCCCGGACGGCATGAAAGATCTGCCCATCGATCGCTTTGCGCCGCGCGAACGCCTGGCGAACTCGCTTGACGAGATCATCAGCGAGAAGCTGGATCCGGCGCACCATATCGATGCGGTAGAGAGCAAACTTTTCGGCATCGGCGCGGAAAGCTATACCGTTGGCTCAAACGAATTCTGCCTGGGCTATGCCGCCAGCCGCCAGACGGCGCTGACGCTGGATGCCGGTCATTTTCATCCGACTGAAGTTATCTCCGACAAGATCTCAACTGCCATGCTCTACGTGCCGCGTCTGCTGCTGCACGTCAGCCGCCCGGTGCGCTGGGACAGCGATCACGTGGTGCTGCTGGATGACGAAACCCAGGCCATCGCGCATGAAATCGTGCGTCAGCGCCTGTTTGACAAGGTGCATATTGGTCTCGACTTCTTTGACGCCTCCATCAACCGTATCGCCGCCTGGGTTATCGGCACGCGCAACGCCAAAAAAGCGCTGCTGCGGGCGCTGCTGGAGCCGGTGGACAAACTGAAAAAGCTGGAGCTGGAAGGCGACTACACCGCGCGTCTGGCCCTGCTGGAAGAACAAAAATCGCTGCCGTGGCAGGCGGTGTGGGAAGCGTACTGCGTACGTCACGACGTCCCGGCGGGCGCAGGCTGGCTTGACAGCGTTCGCCATTATGAACAACAAACTCTCAGCAAACGTTAAGGATGCAACATGCAACACATTCTGACTTCATGGTTCGTCCAGGGAATGGTAAAAGCCACTACGGATATGTGGTTAAAAGGGTGGGATGAACGCAACGGCGGCAACGTCAGCTACCGCTTACTTGATGAAGAAGTCCGGCCGTTTGCTCAGGATTTCTACCGTGAGCCGCGCACGGTTGAACTGACGCAGCCCGTACCGGAACTGGCAAACTGCTGGTTTATCGTCACCGGCTCCGGCAAATTTTTCCGCAACGTGCAGCTGGATCCGGCGGACTGCCTGGTGCTGCTGCGCGTCAGCGAAGACGGCCGCGCCTACAGCATTTATTGGGGATTGAGCAACGGCGGCCTGCCCACTTCCGAGCTGGCCTCCCATTTCCAGTCGCACAGCGTGCGCATGAAAGTGACCAACGGCGCCGATCGCGTCATCATGCACTGCCATGCCACTAACTTTATGTCGCTGAGCTATGTGGTGGAGCTGGACTCCGCGCTGTTTACCCGCCTGCTCTGGGAAGGCAGCACCGAATGTCTGGTGGTGTTCCCGGACGGCGTGGGCATCGTGCCGTGGATGGTGCCGGGCACCGACGGCATCGGCGAAAAAACCGCGGAGCAGATGGCGTCGCACAGCCTGGTGATGTGGCCGTTCCACGGCATTTTCGGCGCAGGCCCGACGCTGGACGAAACCTTTGGCCTGATCGACACGGCGGAGAAATCTTCCGAGGTGGTGGTAAAAGTGCTGTCGATGGGCGGAATGCGCCAGAGCATTACCACGGAACAGCTGGTCGCGCTGGGTGAACGGTTCAATGTGCAGCCATGGCACGCCGCGCTGGAAGCAAGGCATCCGCATGTTGCGTAAGGCTTTTGTGATGCAGGTGCATCCTGATAAGCATCAGGAGTACGAGCAGCGGCATAATCCCATCTGGCCAGAACTGGCGCAGACGCTGAAAGCGCACGGCGCGCATCATTACAGCATCTTTCTGGACGAGTCTCGCCATCTGCTGTTTGCGGTGGTGGAGATCGAATCGGAAGCGCGCTGGAACGCGGTCGCCAGCACGGAAGTGTGCCAGCGCTGGTGGCGGTCGATGTGTGAACTGATGCCGTCAAACCCGGATTTCAGCCCGGTCAGCGAAGAGCTTAAGCCGGTATTCTATCTGGCATAGTAAAAAGCCCTGGATGGGCCTTCAGGACTGACAACAACGCATCTAAAAATAAGGCTCATCATTTGATGAGCCTTTTCGTTAGTTAATCCGCAGCTGCGGATAGCGTTTCATACTCCAGGCGCACCAGGCCAGCGAAAAGAGGCCGATTGCGCCGCCGGCATAGCCGATATGCGCCATGCCCAAATGCAGGCTCACCTGATTGCCCAGCAGCGCGCCGCCGCCAATGCCCAAATTATAGATGCCCGACATCAGCGACATCGCCACGTCGGTGGCGTCCGGCGCCAGCGTCAGAACCCTGACCTGAACCGCCAGGCCGATAATCATCATCGACAGCCCCCAGATAACGCACAGCGTCGAGATCGCCACGGTATGCGTTGCCGCGATTAACAGCGCGAGCATACAGACCGACACCAGCGTAATCGCGCCCAGCAGAAACGTCGCCGGAAACTTGTTGCCCAACGCGCTGAACAGCACGCTACCGATAATGCCCGCCGCGCCGAAAATCAGCAGCAGGAAGGTGGTGAAATTGCCACCCATCTGCGCCACGGCCTGAATAAAGGGTTCGATATAGCTATAGGCCGTATAGTGCGCCGTAACAATCAGCACGATCAGCAGGTACAGCGAGACCAGGGCAGGGCGACGGAACAGCATCGGCACGCTTTTTAGCGAGCCGGTATGTTCGCTTGGTAGCTTCGGCAGCAGTTTCGCCAGGGTTAGCATAGTCATCAGCGCCACCACGCCGATTACGCCAAAAGTGATACGCCAGCCAAGATACTGTCCGATGACGCGGCCAATCGGCAGGCCCAGCACCATAGCCAGCGCCGTACCGGTCGCCAGCATACTCAGCGCCTGGGTTTTCTTGCCGGCTGGCGCCACGCGAATAGCCAGCGAGGCGGTAATTGACCAGAAAATAGCATGTGACAGCGCGATGCCAATGCGCGAAACCACCAGCACGTTGAAGCTCCACGCGAACGCCGAAAGCGCATGGCTGGCGATAAAGAGCAGGAAGATGGCAATGAGCAGAAAACGCCGTTCGATTTGCCGCGTGAGCAGCATCATCGGCAGCGACATCAGCGCCACCACCCAGGCATAAATCGTCAGCATCAGGCCGACCTGGGCGGTCTGCATGGCGAAGCTGCTGGCGATATCGGAAAGCAGGCCAACCGGCGCGAACTCGGTGGTGTTAAAAATAAATGCGGCGATGGCCAGCATAATGACGCGTAGCCATGCGGTCTTGCGAGAAACGGTTATTGATTGCATCAGGTTTAACGACTTGTTGATAAGTGAGTTCCGCGTTACGCGAAAACAGAAAAGTGTCCATATTGTGTTTGATTTGTGCGACAGATGACATTGAAAAACGCCGTTTTTATGTAAATCAGCATAATCGGCGCGTGGCGAAGGTCATTCACCGCTTTTCACCCTTGTTTCTTGATTTAACGGCGAAAAATCTGTCGACCGGTGAGTATAGCCACAATTACGGGATGCGCCAGGCAGGGAACACCTTCTTACATAACCGCTGCGGGAAAATCAGCATTTCGCACGGGGTTGCGCTACCCTGGAAAGAGAATACCGTTATTTATCGCTTACGATAAGGAGTCTGTAATGAATCAACGTTCCGCTGTAGCCGTATTGGGATTGGGCGCGATGGGGCACGCTTTTGCCGCGAACCTGCTGAAAAACGGCTTTGTCACCAGCGGCTGGAACCGTACCAGCGCGCGCGGTGAAGATTTGCAAAGCGCCGGCCTGCGGCTGGCGGAAATGCCGGAACAGGCGGTGAAAGAGGCCGACGTGGTCATCAGCATGTTGGCGAATGCGGAAATCACCGAGGAAGTGCTGCAAAAAACGCTGTCGAGCCTGAAACAGGGCGCGATCCTGGTGCAAATGGGCACGATTGGCGTAGAGGCGACGGAAAAGCTGCTCGCAACCCTGCACGAGAAGCGTCCGGACGTGATTTTCTGGATGCGCCCGTTTCGGGCACTAAAGCACCTGCAGAAAACGCGCAAATACTGGTGTTGGCCAGCGGCGACCGGGAGAAAGCGCAGGCCGTCGAGCCGGTTTTTGCCGCCATCTCAAAAGGCGTGAAGTGGTTGGGGGCGGCGGGCGCGGCGTCGCGCATGAAGCTGGTGGTCAACGCCTGGCTTATTTCTATGGTGCAGGGGCTGGCGGAAAGTACCCAAATGGCGGAAGAGTTTGGCTTTACACCGGATGAATTCTGGGACGTACTGGACGGCGGGCCGCTGGCGGTTCCCTATGCCAAAGCGAAACTGGGCATGATCAAAGAGGGCAGCTATGAACCGCAAATGCACCTGACCTGGGCGTTAAAAGATGCTCGCCTGGCGCTGGCGGCGGCAAAAGAAAGCCGTCTGCCGGGATTAACCACCATCGCCGAACTGTGGCAGCAGGCCGTGGATGCAGGCTATGGCGAAAAAGATCTGTCGGTCATCTATCGCTATTTGCAGGAAAACAGGTAAGTTTCTTGTCAAAACAGAGGGAATAATCCCTCTGTTATTCAGGGTTATAGCGTAAATAGCAGGAACTGCTTAACGGCTTTCTTCTAAAGTGCAACACTATTTGGTATATTAATTTACTATCATCTTTATTAGTTGATTGATTTTAATGCTTTTTTAGATCACCGCCGACACGGTGAGGCACAGCTAAAAGCAAGGATCTGAACATGCTTGATATTCGTTTTCCTACAGCTTTACAAATGGTGCTCTGCATAGCCCAGGCGGAGCGGGAAGGTAAACGCAGCACCAGCAAAATTCTGGCAATGGGCCTTGAGGCCAACCCCAGTTTTGTCCGTAAAATGATGGTGCCGCTGACCCGCGATGGCATTATCGTCTCTACGCTGGGCCGTACCGGAACTATCCGGCTGGGGCGTCCGGCGGAGGAGATTACGCTTTGCGATATCTATACTTCCGTGCTGGAGGATAAACCGCTGCTGGCAGGCCGCCCGGAAGTGCCGGCGCGTTGTCTGGTTAGCGCCAACACCTGCTGGTTCTTTAAAGAGCTGGCTCACGAGGCCGAGCAGGCGTCGCTCAACGTGCTGGCGAAGCGGACGGTTGCCGACGCGCTACGGGAAATCTATGAGCGCGACCGCCGCTATCCCGAAGGCAGCTGCGAGGCGATGAAAACCCGTGAAAATGCTGAAACCTGAAGGGCAAGATAACCCTGAATATGGCCGGGCACTGACAATGCCCGGCTTTTTTATTGTCTTAAATCCTGTCGGGCCGCCACGGCTGCCGTAATCTTTACGCACTACGCCGCTTGTTGTGCGCTCTCTTTTTGCCGCTTCGCGATCGCATTTAATGCAACAATTATACTTGCATTAAGCGCGCGTCTGTTTTACCGTTACTAAATGCACTAATGACAGTTACCTTTTACCCCGCCCGGCGGCGGAGGTCAACAGCAAAAACAGGTTATAATTCTAAGGGGAAGACAATGAGCCATGATGATTTTATCAGCGACCTGGTAATGTGGATCGACACGCATATTGAAGGCAAGATGGATTTGGATACCGTGGCCCGCCGGGCAGGCTACTCCAAATGGCATCTGCAGCGTATGTTTAAGCAGCATACCGGCCACGCTTTAGGCGAATATATCCGCGCGCGTCGTCTGAAAAAATCCGCCGAGCGCCTGGCTAAAGGCGGCGAGCCTATTCTGGACGTGGCGATTTCATTCGGTTTCGATTCCCAGCAATCTTTTAACCGCAGCTTCAAACGTCAGTTCGGCCAGTCGCCGGGCGCATGGCGTCGTCAGGTGCAGGTCAGCGCCTGATTGCTTTTCAATGGCGGGCGTAGCGGCCCGCTTTGACTTTTCCGTTCCGCCTCCGTTTCGTTCCTCGCCGCATCGCATAAATATCAGTTCGACCAGGGCAAAACTAACTTTTCCGTCCCGCCTCCGTTTCGTTCTCCTGCCGCAGTGCATAAATATAGGTTCGACCAAATCAAAACAGGCCTGAAAAAACGCGGAGGATTGTATACTGTCTGAATTGTAATGCTTTTTGACTTCAGACAGACAGGAATCCCTATGGAGATACGGAACCTCACCAAACGCCAGCTTTGCGAAGCCGCCAGCTATCTGCTGGTCTTTATCGCGCTGCTGATGATTTTTCCTTTACGCCTGCTGCCGTGTTTTCTGGCCGGATTTATCGTTTACGAAACCATTCTGGCGCTGACGCCCTGGATAGAGAGGCTGGTCAAAGGGCCGCTGGCGCGTTGGATCACCATTTTCTTTCTTACCGTGGTGGTGCTGTTAGCGCTGGCGGGCGGTATCACCAAACTGATTGGCTTTCTGCTGCACGACTTCCACAGTCCGGCGGCTTTCCATGCCGCCGCCAGCAAGCTGCTTGAAGATGCGCAGGATACGCTGTCGCCGGTGGTCACGCGCTATCTGCCCGCAGATATCGATGAACTGCAGCATCAGGTTATGGCCTGGCTGCGCGAGCATCTGGTTGTGGTGCAAACGCTGGGCCGTACCGCCGCGCACACCTTTGCCACTATGCTTATCGGAATGCTGCTGGGCGCGATTATCTCGCTGCGCATCAGCGGCAGCGATACCAGCAACGCGCCGCTAACCCAGGCAATGCTAAAACGTCTGACGCTGCTTGCGGCTTCTTTTCACGATGTGGTTTTCGCACAAATCAAAGTCTCGCTGGTCAACACGCTGCTGACCTGTGGCTTTCTGTTCGGCGTGCTGCCGCTGTTCGGGCTGCACTTTCCGTTTGCCAAAACCGTTATCGTCCTGACCTTTATTGCCGGAATGCTGCCGGTGATCGGCAATCTGATCTCCAACACGGTTATTGTTTTGATTGGGCTTTCCATCTCTTTGCAGGCAGCGCTGATCGCGCTGATTTTCTTGATTCTGGTGCACAAGCTGGAATACTTCATCAATGCCCGTATCTTTGGCACCCGTATCAACGCCAAAACCTGGGAAATCCTGCTGGCGATGCTGGTGTTTGAATCCGCCTTTGGCCTGGCGGGCGTGGTTGCCGCGCCGGTGTTTTACGCCTATCTGAAAAGCGAACTGCGCCACGCCCGCCTGATTTAAGCTGCTTTACTGGCCCCGTTCGGGGCCAGTCTCCGCTATAAAGCTTCTTTATTCTTCTGCCGATAACTTCTCCTGAAGAACCGGAAAATTGCTTCCGCTTCATCTACCAGGGCATCAAATGAAACTCTCTAATTATAAGATCGGCGTGCGTTTAGGCCTGCTGGCCGCAGTATTGCTTTGCGCCACGCTATTTATCGGCCTGCGCGGCCTCGCTATCAACGAAAACGCGCTTGAGCAAAGCAGTCAGATCATGCAGCAGGAAATGCAGATTGAGCGGGTTATCGACACCGCGCGAAATGCACAAGTGCAGTTTAAGATTCAGGTACAGGAGTGGAAAAATACGCTGCTGCGCGGCGGCCAGAGTCCGGAGGCTTTTGCTAAGTACAGGACGGCTTTTATTGAACAGGGCGACAAGACTCAGCAGCTGCTTGCCACGCTGATCGAAACGATGCCGACGGTAGGCATGGATAACCGTGAAGCGCGAGAGACGCGTAAGCTTCATGGCGAGCTGCAAGAGCGCTATCTCAGCGCGCTACAGGCTTACCAGCAGGGTGATGCCGACAGCGCGCAGCGCGTCGATCGTCTGGTCACCGGCGTCGATCGTCTGCCGACGAAAATGATCGACGAAGTGGTAGCCAACGTGCTGACGCACACGCAAAGCTTACATAAGCAGATCGCCGCTGCTAATCAGCAAAGTTATCAGCACACCAGACTGATCCTGGCCTTGTCGATGCTGTTAGCGCTGTTGACCGGCTGCATCATTACCTGGTGGCTGGTACGGAGCATCACCCAGCCGCTGGCGCAGGCAGTAAAAATCGCCCAGACGGTGGCGGCCGGCGATCTGCAGACGCAAATCGTGGTGAAAGGCCGTGATGAAACGGCCTCGCTCATGGCCGCGCTGAAAGAGATGAACACCAATCTTACGCGTATCGTTTCCGACGTGCGTGACGGCACGGAAACTATCGCCTCGGCTTCGTCACAGATTGCCCTGGGCAGTCAGGATCTCTCCGGTCGTAATGAGGCACAGGCCAGCGCGCTGGAAGAAACGGCGGCCTCGATGGAGCAGTTAACATCCGTAGTCAGAAAAAATGCCGACAACGCACGTCATGCCAGCGATATCGCTCAGGATGCCACGTCAGCCGCGCAGCTGGGCGGCAGCGTGGTGAAGGAAGTAGTACATACGATGGGCGAGATTCAGCATTTTTCCAGCCAAATTAGCAATATTATCAGCCTGATTGATGGCATCGCCTTCCAGACCAATATTCTGGCGCTGAACGCCGCCGTTGAAGCCGCAAGGGCAGGAAGCGAAGGGCGGGGCTTTGCCGTGGTGGCCGCTGAAGTGCGGGCGCTGTCGCAACGTTCTGCCGCTGCCGCCAGGGATATTAAAACCTTAATTGACAGCTCGGTCAGCCGTATCAATACGGGTAACGCGCTGGTCGAACGCGCGGGTCAGGCGATGGAAAATATTGTGGAAAACGTGCACCGCGTCAGCTCGCTGGTGGCAGAGATCTCGCTGGCAAGTAATGAGCAAAGCGTCGGTATCGATCAGGTTAACCTCGCGGTAACGCAAATGGATGATGCCACTCAGCAGAACGCCTCATTGTCGCAGGAATCGACCGTAGCGGCGCAGTCCCTGCAGCAGCAGGCTGAAAATCTGCTGTGTAGCGTCAGCGTGTTTAAGCTTTCCGCTATTGTATAGGACACAGAAACGCGACGGCGGCCCGGCTGCTGTCGCATTCTCTCTTTACTAAATAAATAGGCGGAAGACCTGCCCAACGTACCTTTTCGTTCTGCTATTTTTGCCACAGAGTACCCTGTTAAATAACCATTATTTCACTATTAAAAAAATAAATTATTTAGCGACAGGGTTAAGAGCGTCACCTTTTATTGTTAAGCCAGCAGGGTAATTATATTTTTCTATTCTTTTTTTCATGGCGTTTACCCTTTAATTAGTTAAATATATAGCCACCTCCTTCATTTAATGCTGACCTGTTATCAATAATTGCCGCCTGGCGATAACGCTTGCCTGATATCTTTCTTTGGACATAACCCCTGAAGAGAAAATAATCATGGCAACCCTGAGTAAAGTAAAAAACATATATTCCCTGGAAAGGCCGGTATGGATGGATGCGGCCGGTCTGAGTAAGGGAATTAATCATGACCGTCAGCATCTGGGAATTATCCTGTCTGCAGGGCAGGCGATCAAAGTCCGCCAGCTATCGCCCAATAACGGCTCATTGACGCTGCGTTTACTGAATAATGATGATCAAACTGAAGCTTCTGTCAGCTTTGGCTCCGCCTGGGTGAAGTTAAGTGCCGGCGCGGCCTCTGTGCCTTTTATTGATACCCCTTACGATCTTTCCACTGCCGTTGTGGAATATGAATATGACGACAGGGCTAACACGCTGCCTGTCTATGAGCAAGGCGGCAGCGAAAGCGCTTTCTTTCAGCTGTGGGACAGCCAGAACGCTGAGTTTGCATTAATCAGCAGCGAGTTTGTGAATATTTTAATTCCGGCAGCCGATAAACAAAAACTGCGTACGCTCCACGCGCAAAATAGCATCGACCGTTTAATCGAAGGCTACAGCAATATCTTTAATTTTTATAACACGCTGCTTGGCCTTTCTTTCCAGACGCCTGTTATTACCGATAGGAATATCCGCAACCGCTACTTTATCAAGGCGGACAAAAGCGGCCCGGGCGCGGCTTATTACAGCGATCGCTGGACCGCCGAAACCAGCCCGACCGTTAGCGACTTCTGGCTGTTCAGCAAAGAGCCCGGCTGGGGCTGCCTGCACGAAATTGCCCATGGTTATGAAGGCAAATTCATGTCGGACAGATTTATCGACGTGCGCGAGGTCTGGAACAATATTCACTGTGCCTGCTACCAGCATCTTACAATGGGCGACAGGCAATATCAGGAAGGCTGGCTGTACGACTACGGCAGACAGGCTGCGGTGGAAAAAGTTATCAATGATTTTGTGCGTAACGGCACGCCAGTAAATCAGTGGGATCTGCGCTCGAAACTCTACTTTATGATGCAGATGGTCAACAAGGCGGGCATGGAAGCCTTTACCCACTTTAATCAGCAGTACCGTCTGCTCAGTAACCGCGACGGCTTTATTGCTGAAGAACATTCGCTGCTGGATATGCTTTCTGTCAGCTTTGCCGAAGCGGGCGCCAAAATTGACGTTACGCCTTTTATGCAGCTGGTTGGCGCGCCACTCACTCGCCAGCAGCGCGACAATAATCTGTTTTGCCAGGGTAAGGCGGTTTATCCGTTAAATCAGCTGGTAGAAGAGGGACGACTGGCGGCGTTGCAGCAGCAGCTGAATTTGCGTAGTCCGCTGGCGCTGGTGGATGTTCAGCAACTGAAAATAACCGGTCTGACCGGCAGCGTCAGCCTGAAACTGGATATCGATGACTTCCGTCAGATTGAAAATGAAACCCTGACGCTGCTTGACGGCGCAACGGTCGTACGGCAGGTAAAAATTAACCGGCAGGAAGTGCTGCTTGAGGATCTGCCTGTTGGCGTTTACACGCTGCATTTACCCACCGGTAAAAGCCAAAAGTATGCTGTGCAGCCAGGCTATCTGAAAGTTAAAACCGGGCAGTCAGCGCAGGTTATTCACTACCAGCGTAAAATAGCCTCACCGTTACTTAATCAGGTATTTAACCTGCTGGGGCTGGGCGATGTCAGCTTTGCCAGCGTCGAGCTGGACCACAGCAAAGGCCTGCTCAGCATTAATGCGGGTGGAAACAGTCCGCACGTTTATTTCCCGGATCAAACCTATGCTCAGATTACGATCCGCGACGGCAGCAACAGAGAAATCTATAAAAGAACTTTTCTGGGCAACGATCGCCTTATTGCTCACGACGAAATCGCTTTCTCTTACGGGGATCGGATTGAAATCTACCATCGTGAACCTTCTCGTTTACGTTTGTCGCCCGCCGTATCCGGCATAATCGATGCTACTGGCGAAACCAATCATTTTGTTATTACGGCCAGCGGCCTGAAAAATGAAAAATTAAACAACAACCCAGAGACGGATCTGGCCGAAAGGCTGGAAAGCGCTTCGCTGGCGATTGCCGCTAACGATGCGGTTGTGGGCGCGGATTATGCGGCGGCTAAAGACGATCTCTGGCTGGCCGTCATGGCTTTGAGCCGTCCGCTGCGCGATATCCTGTTTGCAAAATATTATATTTATCTTTCTATGCATAACGAGCTGACGGAGCATCCTGAAGTGCCTGAAGTGCCTGAAGTGCCTGAAGTGCCTGAAGTGCCTGAAGTGCCTGAAGTGCCTGAAGTGCCTGAAGTGCCTGAAGTGCCTGAAGTGCCTGAAGAACCGGTGGCGCCGGCTCCGCCGCTTTATCCGCTTTGGGAAGCCGGTCGCATATACGTCGGAGGCGACAGGGTGACGCACAAAGGACGAAACTATCTGGCTAAATGGTGGATTGGGCAGGGCACCGAACCCGGCCTGGAGAGCACGACCGGGGCGGCAGACGGCGACGGCCGTCCATGGACAGAGATCTAACCCAGGTCTGAGTCAGGCAGCCTGAAAAGTATTCATTTCGGGCTGCTGTTAAATGGCAACGCAGAGCACATGGGAAGGGTACTCTGCGTTTTTTACCTTTATTGAAAGTAACCAGCGGTTCAACTAAACCGCCGCCATCCTGCAACGGCTTTCTCCCGTGCCTGCTACTTACCTGTCTGCTTCAAAATCTCAGCCAGCTGCGCGCGGTGCTCGCCGTCAATCTCCCGAGCGGCGGAATAACCGGCGTTCAGCAGAATGGTTTCATTCAGCCCCACCAGCCAGTCATAGATATAGTAGGCGGCATGGTTATTAGGCTTCAGCGCCAGCTTTGTCAGCCGCTGGCCCGGCCCCAGGCTGGCGGCCTGGGTTTCCGGACGGGCGAAGATCTTCTGGCCACGATTGATTTTACTGTCGGGGCGCGCCGACTCTGGCAGATGCTGGAAGCCGAGCCAGGCGACGAAATCGCCCAGCACGCTCAGCGCGCGGGAGACCTGGCGATCGGCCAGCATCTCGGCCGGGGTATTCGCCGCATCTTTATCCGTCAGGATTTTCACCAGCGCGCCTTCAATATCCAGACGAATACTGGCCGTGGTCAGCTCTTCGGTCAGCATCTCCAGCGTGGGGCGCGTCACGCCCAGCAGCTCCAGCAGCGCGTCCTGTTCGGGCAGCTGTCCCAGCAGGTTGATCCAGTAACGGTAGACCTGTTGCGCAAAGCCATTTTCCGCTTCGCTCTCCTCGCCCGTTTGCTGCGCATCCAGCGGCAGCGGTAAAGGATCGTTGCTCAACAGATCGATACTCATTCCAATGCCGAAGGGATCCTCTTCCGTCAGGGCATACTCTTCGTTGCTGCGGCGCTCGGCGGGGTGTTGCTGCTGCATAAACAGGTGACGCAGCGTTTCGCGCGTCGGCAGCAGCCGCTCCAGCAGCTCGCCGTGCACGCCGGTTCTGGTTTGCAACGCCTTCAGCAGCGATTCGGCAACGCGCAGGCGGGCCTCCGGCTCCTCTTTTTCCGCCGCCAGATACCAGCGGCCCAGCAGGTTATCGCTCAGCTCGCGACGGATCTCGCTGAGCTGTTCCTGCAAGCGCGTCATTTTGTTTTCGCGGCTGACTTCGCTGGTCAGCCAGCCCGCCATCCGCTTCACGCCCTTATCGTCCATCGTCAGCATGGTGCCCCAGGCATCGCCGGGATTGCCCACGTAGCGCTGTACGGCGGCGTCGTGGTTCTGACCGTGCGTAATACGCTGGTCAAAAGGCGTCAGCGCCCAGATTAGCGCAGGTTTGCGGCCGCTGTGCGGCTGGCCCTGGGTCTGCTTCACCCAGTTGTCCAGCACACGGCCCACGATGCGGGTATCCGCGCGCTGGCTGGAAGCGTTACAGACCATCAGCAAGTCGACATCCTGCCGTTCTGCGGCGCGGGTTAACAGGAAAGGACGCTTGGCGGTGGTAAAGGCCAGCGCCAGTTCGTGCGCGCTGTCATCCGGCAGAACTGACGGTTCTTCAAAACCGGGAAAGTCCAGCAGATCGACCTGTTCAAACAGGTTTTCACGCGGCGCGCTGTAGAACGGCAGCAGCACTTCGCGGCTCAGCAGGTTCAGCTCGCCCAGCGCCAGGTTAACCGGCCTCAGGCTGCGGCCGTTATGCTGCGGCACTACCTGAATAACGCGATCCGATGAGGCGTTAAAATAGCGCAGGCCGCTGCTGTTTAATACGCTCAGGCCGGGATCGTCCACCGTGCTGATGGGCGCCAGCACGCGTCGCGCGCCGGAAAGATGATGCAGCACGTGCGCCAGCTGGCGATAAAGCGCGGAAAGATCGCGGTCTTCATTCCACAGCAGGGAAAAGAGGCGGGCGCGATCGTCCACGCCCAGCATCGGCGCCAGCTCCACGGCCTGCGGCCAGAAATGACTTTCCAGCGCCTTGCTGCGGCAAATCTGGGCGGCGTTCAGACGGTGCCACAGCGCCACCACGTTATTGCTGCTCATGCCTTCCACGCTCTGCGCCTGGCGATAAACGGCGACGCTTTTCATGCGCTCGGCAATCTGCTGCTCATCCAGCGCGATGGTTTCGCTGCCGCTGCGTTTGGCCCAGATTTGCGCCAGCACGCCGGCGATCTCTTCTTCGCTCATCAGCGACAGCTGCACCGGCCATTCGTTATCGGTGCTGGTCTGCCGGCCGCTGAAGCGCATCACCATGGTGGCGCTCTGCTGCTGCGGATTAAGCTGCGCATAGTCAAAGGTGGTATTGCCCAGCGCCAGCTCCATCCGGCCTTTTTCACTGGCGGCCAGCGCGGCGATCAGCCAGGCTTTGCCCGCCTGCGCCAGGCCGAAAAAGCCGACCGCGCACTCATTGCTCGCGGCCTCATTCAGCCGGGTTGCCTTGTTATGCTGATGCCGCAGCCGGACGCCAAGGCGATCCGCTTCCATATTAAGACGTGGGGCGGTGGTACGGGCGCTTTCCAGCCAAATCAGCGCGCGATCGATACCCTTGGTCACGTTTTCCAGTTTTTTGCCGAACTGCCCCGATGGCTTAGGCGTCAACGCTTTCATTTTTTATATACGCTCCCACTGTCAATCCAGTAATGGGTTAATCCTGAGCCGCTGCTGGCCAGCGTATTCAGCCTGAGCCGCAGATGTTCCAGCGGCACGCGGCTGCCGTCGTCCAGCGTTGCCTCGGCAATAGCAAATCTTTCCGGGCCGAATTCGCCTTTGGTTTCCGCCACCGCCAGCTTGATCTTCAGCACCTTGTCGCCTGCCACGCTGCGGGCCAGCTGCGGATCGGCGATCGACAGGGTGTAAAGCGGCGAAGCGGGCCAGCGATCGTTATCCAGCTGCCGGAATCCCAGCGTCAGCGCGCCGCGAACCTGAAAACGCTCGCGTGGGTCGAGCCGGAAATTATCGTCATCCAGATCGATATCGGCATACCAGACGTTCTCGGCGCTCAGGCTGCCGTTACCGTCCAGCATGCCCAGATAGCGAATAGTGGAGTACGGCTGAAAATCACCTGCCTTAAACCAGAAGTTCGCCAGCCTTAAATCCAGCGACAGCAGGCACAGCATAGCGCCGACCGCCGCCGTGGATTTCGGGTTCTCAATCCGGCCCTGTTTGTTAAAGGGATACCAGTCGTTGGTGTGGTAGCCGTCCAGCGACAGAATACGGCTGACCGGCAGCGGCTGGAGATGGCGGAACAGCGCCTGCACGCCAGGGAAGCGCGAAGGGCGACCCGTCAGCAGCAGCACATCGCAGTCATACACGGCGACCACTTCCGACATCGAGCGCAGGCTCTGGGTAATATTCATACGCGGCGACAGGAACTCCGCATGAAGCTTGCTCAGCCTGACCACCAGCGGGACACGCAGCAGATCGAAAGCTTCCGCCTCGTTCGGCAGCTCGCGCTGGATCTCGCGGTTGATATAGTCGAGCAGCTTTTGCGTCGGCGCCTGGGCCAGCAGCTCGCCAAAGCGGGCATCCAGCTCGGCGTTCAGCTCCAGCGGATCGAATTTTTCATAGGCTTCCAGAATCGCCTGGCCTACCGGAATGAAAATTTGCAGCGTAACCTGCTGACGCAGCGTGGAATGTCCGTCCAGACGACCTTCATGGCCGAACAGCCGCGTCATTACGCCTTCCGGGTTCACCATACCGGCTTCTTTGAACGCGTGCTGCAAGGCGGGCAGCACGTAAAGCTGGATCACATCCAGCAGAATGTCGTCGCCGGCCTGCTTAAAGCCTTCGCGGAACAGCAGGCGCGGCATAATCTTCACGTTGTTGCCGACGCCGTCATCCAGGCGATACTGGGTGATCGCCAGATCGGTGGTGCCGCCGCCGATATCAATGGAGGCGATACGCAGCGTTTTGCCCACCGGCTCGTCGGGCGCGCGAACGCGATCGGGGCGCGCCATGCTGACAAAGAACGCCTCGGCGCGACCGCCGAAGTTCACCTGCGTTTCGTTATAGAGATAAACCATCTGGCCGCAGGTCGCTTCGTCCCATTCCATCTGGACTTCCGGCACCGGCACGCTGCTTTTTGCCTTGTCTTTGGCGCTGGTAAAGTCGTCATCCGCCGGATGCCAGCCCATCGCTTTCCAGATCAGCGCGATCGCTTCCTGCATCCGACGACGGAAAATCTCGCGCTCCGGTTTAGGCATAGCGGAAGGCAGCGTCAGGATAATATTACGCAGCTGGCGCGGCGCGCTGCTGTGCAGCATCTTCTGGCGCTGCAGCGCGCTGTTCATTTGCAGCAGCGCCTGCGCCAACAGTTCGCCAAGCATAAACGTCATTACGGAACTACGGCTGTACTGCGGCGTAAAGACCGGCAGGCGCTCCTCCAGCGGCTGGCTGAACAGCGGCTCGCCTTCGTCATTAACCAGATTAGTCAGCGGCGCGGCGGTTGCCAGCGGCTCCAGCGCGGCGTTGCCCGGCGTGCGGCTGAAGCGCCAGCCTGGCGTGTAGGCATCCTCATCCCAAAGATAGCGGCGCGGGCTGGAAATGCCGGTTGCGCCTTCCGTGCCTAAACGCTGCAGCGCCAGGTTGCTCGCCTCGCGGCCTACGCGGGTAATCGAAGGCCAGATAAAGGCGTCATCGCGTCCGCTTTCCATCGAGAAGTTCTGCTTGCCAAAGCTGGCCTGGGCAAATTCAACGCGGCTCTCGAACAGCTCGTTATAGACGCGGTGCGGCGTGCCCAGATCCCGCAGATGCAGCTCATAGGTGTGCTTGAGGCCGTGATGATCGTCAACGTGATCTTCCACCATAATGCCGCAGGTATGCGAGTTGCCAACGTCCAGGATCAAATCGACCGGGATGGCCGGCTCCTGTAGCGTGGCGGCGCTGATCTTCAGCTCCGGCATCGCCAGCTGGTGGCCGAGCATATGCAGAATATTCAGGTAATGGGCCTGGTATTCGAATTCGCGCAGCGCTGTGCGGATATTAACCTGCGGACGCTGCTCGACGGCGGCGGCCTGCTGGCTGAAGACCTCGCGCAGCCAGCCGTCGATCCAGGTATGATCCAGAAACTCGCCCAGCTCGTTGCTGCGATAAGCCAGCGCGAAGCTGACGCCGTTTTTGACGTCGCTCTCCACCAGCGCCAGCGACTCGTCTTCGCCTTCCTGCCAGGTGCGGGTTTCGAAAGCCAGGCAAATGCGATGCGTCTTGCCGTTTTGATCGGGCTTATCCAGCGCGACAATCTGCACGCGCGCCCAGTTATCAGGCCCGCCGATAAAAGTGCGGGGCGGATTAAAGCGAAAGAAGGGCAGCGGCAGCCACACGCCGTCCAGCAGCGCCAGCGACTGCGCCAGCGGGAAACTAAACTCGGGCTTCACCACTTCCGGCATGCCGCCCACCGCGATCGGCAGCAAATATTTGCCGCTCTGCGCGTTAAAGTTCAGACGCAGCAGCGGGCCGTTGGCCGTCTGGCGGACAAATTTGCCCGGCAAATCGTTTTCCGGATCCGGCGTCAGGGCAAAATCCAGGAACTGGATGCCGCTGTTCTGAATCAGCGTCATGTTCGGTTTAAAATCTGCGGTCGCCAGCATCATTATTTACTCTCGCGCTTCATCGTCATCGGTAATACGGTATCGGCATCATATTGGCCGCTACAGGCGGCGGCGGTGCCTTCGGCGCCCTGTACACAGGTCAGCTCGGGCATGTGGTAGCGCGAACCGTCGCTGCATTTTGCTCGGGTGCGGCTATTGATTACCAGGTTGCCGGATTTCATCACGCCCGCGTAGACCTCCACGCGACAAACCGTGCCGTCGCCCTGGGTCATCTGCGCCTGGCCTTTGCCGTTGCGCAGCTGATAGCGCAGCACGGGCGGCTTGCCGGTGAGCGGGGTTTTAATGCCGACAATCACGCGCCAGTTGCCGTTAAGGAAACGGGTAGAGCCTAGCTTGACCGCGTCCGCAGGCAGCACTAAATCATCTTTACCCGCAGGCACGGCAGGCGGCTGTTCAACCGGGGCTGGCGTGGTCTCAGCAGCGGACTGCGCCGGCGTCACCGTAACGGCCGCGACGCTGGCGGGTGCTACCGGCAGCGCAACGGCAGACTGCTTAACCGCATCAGCAGCAGGCTGCGTTTCGGCAGGTTGTTTAGCCGCATCGGCAGCCGGCTTCGTCTCAGCGGTTTGTTTAGCCGGTTCGGCAGCAGATTGCTTGATATCAGCAGCGGTTTTCTCGGGCGCAACCGCAGGTTTCGGCTCATTTACGTTCGCGGCTTGTGACGCTGTCACTTCCTGACGCATGGCGGAAAAATAGTTTTTCATCTGCACGCCAAACACAACCAGCAGCGCGGCAGCAGGCAGTATCCAGCCATAGCGCAGCAGGTTTTGCTTAGCCGTATTTTTCACAGGCTCGGGTTTAACGGGCGCTGATGCAGCGGGCGGCGGCTCAGGCGCATTTTCCGGCTCGGCGGAGGTCTGATAAGCCGCAATGGCAGGTGTAACGACAGGCGTAACGACAGGCGCGACGGCGGCAGCGACAGGCGGCGCGCTTACCGCAGGCGCGACGGCAACCACCGGCGCGGCCGCCGTCATTTTCGACAGCGTCAACGGCACTTCTTCTTCGACGGCGCGCAGACAATCCAGCGGATCCAGCTGGCCTTTTTTCTCAAGGCTGACAAATCCCCAGAAGGTCAGAACGGGTTTGCCGCCGACCAGATAGACAAAGTTTTGATCGGGAAACTGAATCGCTTTAGCCAGCAGCGCGCCAAAAAGTTTCTGACTGTTTTTATCCGACTGCAGCGCACGCTGGCACAGGTCGGCCACCGTTTGCTGACAGGCAACCAGCTGATTTAACGCGTGCGCGCGTGCGCTGTCGCTGGCCGCAGCCCAGGAGATAACTTTGCCGGAAATGGGCGAATACCAGTCCAGACGGTCACCGGCATCGTTGGGTTGAGGGATAGCCAGGCAGTCAGCTATCTGCTGCTGTTTCCGCAGGCGCAGCGTCTCGCGCAGCTGCAGGGCTGATAAATAAACGGGCTGACCGTTTTCGCCAAGAGGCAGAACCGCGTCCAGGCTTCCGCTGCGTAAAAATAGTTTAGCCACGCAAAGACCTTTTTTAGTCAGGATTCAATAAGTTTTAATCCAAATTTCTATTTACTGTAGTCGAGTGGACTTAAATCAAATGCAGAAATAAGAGGGTAAAGCGTGTTTTACTCAGCTCATGACGCAAAAAAAAGTCAGGAACAGGTTAATTTTTAAGGAAAATAGCTGGAAAAAGCAGCGCCTATCGCAATAACAGGCGCGGCCGAGGTTAATTTTTTACCCAAAGTGCCGATAACGATTTTGTGACGAATACCATAAATATGACAAAAGGTTACAACATGATCGGCTCTACCAAATCGGGGATATTATCCTGGCTGAAATCCAACGCCAGCCATTTACGCGCAACGCTCAGCTCGCTGAACAACGCCATCGCCATGATCGAATTTACGCCACAGGGTCATATCCTGACGGCAAATGCACTTTTTTTAGAGACAATGGGCTACAAACTGAGCGAAATCGTTGGCAAGCATCATCGGCTTTTCTGTACCGACGAGCTGATTCACTCGCCGGAATATGGTCAGTTCTGGCAGCGCCTTGCGCGTGGCGAAAGTTTCAGCGATAAGTTCCTGCGGCTGGCAAAAAATCAGCGCCCGATCTGGCTTGAAGCTAACTATGTGCCGGTACAGGATCGCCACGGCCGGGTGATTAAAATCGTTAAGCTAGCCTCCGATATTACTAGCCATATTCAGGATGCGCAGGAGCAGCGGGCGATGACGACTGCTATCAGCCGCTCAATGGCGGTGATTGCTTTTAACCTGAAGGGTGAAGTATTACGCGCCAACCAGAACTTTTTAAAAACCACCGGCTATAGCCATGAGCAAATTATCGGGCGTCATCACCGCATGTTTTGCGCGCCGGAAGTGTATAATAGCCGTGAATACAGCGAGTTCTGGCACAAGCTGCAAAAGGGCGACTTTGTCGCCGGGCAATTCCCCCGCGTTAACAGCAAGGGCGAAACGATTTGGCTACGCGCCACCTATAACCCGATTTTCGATGCTAACAACGAGCTTTATGAGGTTGTCAAATTCGCTACCGACGTAACGGCACAGGTAGAGAAAAACCAGCAGGAGCGCGAAGCGGTCGATCACGCGTATAAAGCGGCGGTGGAAACCAGTCAAAACACGCGGCTCGGCGTCAGCGTGATTGAAAACAGCGTGGCGCGCATGAACGAAGTCGCCAGCGAGATGCATAAAGTCTCAGGAGACATCAACGGCCTTAGCTCCCAGTCCGCGCAAATTGGCGAGATAGTGGAAACGATCCGTTCTATTGCCAATCAGACCAACCTGCTGGCGTTAAACGCCGCCGTTGAAGCGGCCAGAGCGGGCACGCATGGACGCAGCTTTGCGGTCGTGGCTAACGAGGTGCGCAGCCTGGCGGCCAATATCAATAGCGCCAGCCAGGAGATCGCGAGCGTGGTCGATCGTAACCAGCAGCTGGCACAGCTGGCGCAAAAAAATATTACCGCAAACCTGGCGCGGGCCGACAGCGGCGTGGCGCTGGTAAAAGAAGCGGGCGACGTTATCGTAAATATTCAGAACAACTCCGAGCAGGTGGTTGACGCCATCGGCAACGTGACGCAGCATCTGACCAAATAGCGGCTTCATCTTCCGGCGGGCTGCCGCAATAGTGGACATATTGCGGCGCAGATCGTCAATTTTTACATCCTGATACACTCCCTGCCGCTAATGACTCGTTTCGCTCCCTGACCATCCGGCGAGCTTTGCTAAACTCAGTCCGTTAACGAAACAGAGGAAGAGAGCATGAAAATCAAAAGCTATGCAGCGATGGAAGCCGGTAAGGCCCTGGAGCTGTATGAGTATGATGCGCCGGAGCTGAGCGCCGAGGAAGTGGAAGTCGAAGTGGAATATTGCGGCGTCTGCCATTCCGATCTCTCAATGATCGATAACGAGTGGGGCATCTCACGCTATCCGACTATTGCCGGCCATGAAGTGATTGGTCGCGTGTCCGCCATGGGCGAAGCAGCGAAGTCCAAAGGGCTTTCCGTTGGCCAGCGCGTGGGCATTGGCTGGACGGCGAAAAGCTGTCAGCACTGCGACGCCTGTATTAATGGCGAGCAGGTTAACTGCGAGCAGGGTTCAATCCCTACCATTCTGAACAACGGCGGCTTTGCCGAGAAGCTTCGCGCCGACTGGCAATGGGTTATTCCGCTGCCGGAAAACCTGGACGCGGCGACCGCTGGCCCGCTGCTGTGCGGCGGCATCACCGTCTTTAAACCGCTGCTGATGAGCAACGTCACGGCGACCAGCCGCGTGGGCGTCATCGGCATTGGTGGCCTGGGCCATATCGCTATCAAGATCCTGCGCGCGATGGGCGCGGAAGTGGTGGCGTTCAGCTCCACGCCAGATAAAAAGCAGTCCATCCTGGAAATGGGCGCTGACGAGGTCATCAACAGCCGCGATCCGGAAGCGCTGAAAAGCCAGGCGGGCCGTTTCGATCTGATTATCAGCACTGTAGCAGTGGATCTGGACTGGAAACCTTACTTCGACGCGCTGGCGCCGCAGGGCAAATTCCACACCGTGGGCGCCGTGCTGAAACCGTTTGAAGTCTCCGCTTTCCAGCTAATTATGGGCGATAAAGCGTTGACCGGCTCGTCTACCGGTTCTCCGGGCCAGCTGCGCTCGCTGCTGAAGCTGGCGTCACGCCGCGATATCGCGCCGCGCGTGGAGTATTTCCCGATGTCAAAAATCAATGAAGCGCTGGATCACGTGCGCGCCGGTAAGGCGAACTATCGTGTGGTGCTGAAAGCGGATTTCTGATGCGGTCTTTTAGCTGCTGATATGCTGAACGGCGACCCTGCGGTCGCCGTTTTTTTTAGCCTGCCCTGGCCGGATACAACCATGATGTGTACTTAGCCCTGGCCTGCGTCCGTTTCAGTAAAAGCAGGGGTCTTCAGGCCGGTGGAGTAGGCTACCTTTTTTACTTTTTCCGGCGTGGTGGTCACTTTTACCGCCGGGATAGTGACACGCCCAAAGCCGAGCAGGGTAGGGACATAGCCGCCAACCTGGTGCTCGCCTGCGGGCAAATGCAGTTGCAGGCTCTGACCGCGGATCAGCGCGCCGGCATCTTTACCGTCCACTGTGACATAAACGGCAGAGCCGTCATCGGTACGGCTGGTCACGTGGGAAACGTCAACCTGAGTTGGCCCCGTGGAGAAATCTTCGGCCGAAACCACGGCCGGGCCTTTAAAGAAATCTTTAGCCGATGCCGTTATCGATGTTGTGGCCGGTTCATCTTTCTTGTGGCTGGTGCAGCCGGTCAGGGTTATGGCGGCCATCGCTACGGCCAGGGTGAAACGACAGATCATTATACCTCACTATCCTCTACGGCTTTTAAGGCGCTATTTTAGCGCCTGGCCGCGTCTGAAAACAGTCAGGTCTCTTCTTAAAATGTGCCTTATCGCATTTTTTAACCGGCGCAGACAAAGACCTGACGTGCCTGAGCAGGCAAGATCTCAGTTTTCCGATAATCGTGATGGATAAAAACCGGCTAACGGGAGTCATGATCGCACTTTAGTTACATCATACTAAAGGTGCTGATAATAATCCCATACCTGAACCCCAGAGATAACACGCATTCATACAGGCTAAAACGCAGCTAAATCAGATACAGACTATCAGTAAGAAAGGCATTTTTTGCGGGTAAAGTGCCGCTTCGAATCAGGAACGAAGCGGCAAATGGCTTAACCTATCACCTTATTTCTTCCCGCCAGCGGCGCAATCGCCACCTGTAACAGGCTTAACGCAATCATAAACAGCAGCGGGGCCGACCAGCTGTCAAAATGCTCGTGCAGCACGCCGAAAACCAGCGGGCCCAGCGCGGCCAGACCGTAACCTACGCATTGTGCCATGCCTGATAAGCGCGAAGCCTGATGATGATCGCCCGAACGCAGACCAAACAGAGAAAGGCTTATCACCAAAGAGGCGCCCGCGCCCAGTCCGGCAATAATCAACCAAAACACGGCCAGGGCAGGGAACAGATAAAGGCCGCACAGCCCGGTAAAAATTGCCAGCGAAGCCAGCAGGGCGATAGCGCGCTGATCGGCCAGGCGTTTCAGCGCCCGCATACAGGCAAGATTGGCGACGATTGCCACAATCTGATAGAGAAACAGCAGCCAGCCGGCGGCAAACTGGCTGAATCCTTGCGCCTCAGCCCAGGGCGTAAACCACGCAATCAGCGTGTAAAAGGCCAGCGACTGCAATCCCATAAACAGCGAAACCTGCCAGCCTAATGCGGCACGCCACGGCGAGCGCAGCGTAGAAACCGCCAGCGGTGTGCGCGTCGTTTGTCGTTGCCGGGCGCGTTTCAGCAGCGGTAGCCAGGCCGCCAGCGCGATGGCCGCCGGGATCAGCCAGACGGCCAGCGAAAAAAACCAGCCCGCATTCGTTAACGATGCCAGCGGCACCGCGATACCGGAAGCCAGGCTGGCGGTAATCGACATGACACAGGCATAAAGACCGATATAGCGGGCGGAATGCCGGGCGAAATCACGCTTAATCAGCGGCGGCAGCAGCACGTTGGCGGCGGCAATACCACCGCTCAGGATCGCCGTGCCCAGCCATAGCGCAGCGCTGCTGCCGGCAATGCGCAGAGCGGAACCGGATAAGATCAGCCAGACCGCGAGCCACAGCGTTTTCTCCAGTCCAAAGCGATTGCCTGACCACGCTGCAGGTGGCGCGAGCAGGGCAAACATCATCAGCGGAATAAAATTAAGCAGGCCAGCGTCGGTAGCCGTCAGGCTAAAGGTCAGGCGAATATCTTCCAGCACCGGGCCAATCGACGTCAGGGGGGCGCGCAAACAGGCTGCGGTAAGCAGTAAAACAGTAAGGAAAAAACCGGAACGGGTAAAAATTGGGGACATTATCGACATCGCAAAAAGAGCAGGCGCGGCCCGCTGATTATGCGTTGGTTGACGTTAACGCTTACGCAACCGAGCTGGCCCGGCTGTCTGGGCGCTATGTTAACGGCTAAAAAGCGCCGTTGTAAACCTTTTCAGAATGCCCTTATGTAGCCGGTTTACCCGTCATGGCTTACGTCTTACAAAATCCTGAAAAGTTCATTAATAGTCTTTTACATAAGAAATAAAAAAAATTATAGTTCTCATTCGCATTTGTAGATGGCCGTATCATTCGGCGATCGCCGGGGTAGCAGCGTCGGTAAAAGCGTTCCATAAAACAAAAATCACAGTGGCTAAACGGCTCAGGCCGTTAATGACAAGATCGAGGTAGTGATGTTTTTTGCTCAGCACATTAACAGGGAAATCCGCCGGCACGGCGGCGTAGCCACTTCTTACTCCATCGTCGCCGCGCTGGTCGCCGTGGCGTTACAGATGCCTCAGGCAGCAGCGGCGGAAACCGCAGAACAAACGCTTACGGTGAGCGCCGCGTCAGATAATGTCACCGATACCTCCGCTACCGATTACAGCGTTCCCGTCACCTCTTCGGGCACCAAAATGCCGATGATTGCGCGCGATATTCCCCAGTCAGTCAGTATTATCAGCAAGCAGCGCATGGAAGATCAGCAGCTGCAATCGCTGGGCGATGTGTTGAACAATACAACGGGCGTGATGCAGTCCGTAGCGGATATGGATCGCCGCACCTATTACTCGCGTGGCTTCCTGATCGACAACTATATGGTCGATGGCATCCCGACCGTATTTGAAGGGCGCTGGAATCTGGGCGACGCCCAGTCTGATACGGCACTGTACGAGCGTATCGAAGTCGTACGTGGCGCAACCGGCCTGATGACCGGCGCGGGCAACCCTTCCGCCGCGGTCAATATGGTGCGCAAACATGCGGACAGCAAAACCGCGACGGGCGAGCTTTCCGCCACTTACGGCAGCTGGGACAAGCAGCGTTACGTAGCCGATCTCTCTTCGCCGCTGAGCGAATCCGGCAACGTACGAGGCCGTGTAGTTGCCGGTTATCAGGACAACAACAGCTTCGTTGAGCGCTACGGCGCCGAAAAGAAATTTATCTACGGCGTGGTGGATGCCGATCTGACCGATTACACCACGCTTTCCGTTGGCTATGAATACCAGCAAACCAACGCGGACAGCCCAACCTGGAGCGGCGTGCCTCGCTGGCATAGCGATGGATCGCCCACCGACTATCGTCGCGGCTATAACACGGCGCCAGAGTGGGCCTATAACGATAAAGAAAGCAAAAAGGTTTTTGTTAACCTGAAGCAGCGTTTTGACAATGGCTGGATGCTGACGCTAAACGGCACCCATAACGAAACCTTCCTTGACAGCCGTCAGCTCTATATCGACGGTTTCTTCGATAAGAACACCGGCGCGGGCGTCTCTTCCTATGCGGATTACCCGGTCGTAGGCGGCACCGGTTATAACACCGGTAAACGCAAGGTCGACTCGGTCGATACCTTCGCCAGCGGCCCTTATGAGCTGTTTGGTCGCCAGCACGAGCTGATGGCGGGCGTCAGCTACAGCAAGCAGAAGAACACTTATTACAGCGCTTTTGACAACATTTCCTCAGAGATGCTGGGCGATTTCAACAGTTATAACGGCCAATACCCGGAAACAGAATGGAGCGAGCGAACGCTCGCGCAGGAAGACGTGACGCGTCAGAAATCCGCCTATATGGCAACCCGCATTACCCTGGCCGATCCGCTGCATTTGATCCTCGGCGCGCGCTATACGCGCTGGAGCACCAATACGCTGACCCAGGATATGGAGAAAAACAACATCACGCCGTACGGCGGCCTGGTGTATGACATCAACGAAAACTGGTCAGCCTACGGCAGCTATACCTCGGTATTCCAGCCGCAGACCTATCGTGATATCAACGGCAGCTACCTGTCGCCGGTGGTGGGGAAAAACTACGAGGCAGGCCTGAAGTCTGACTGGATGAACAGCCGCCTCACGACCTCGCTGTCGGTGTTCCGCATCGAACAGGACAACGTAGCCCAGAGCACCGGACAGATCATTGCCGGATCGACCGATACCGCCTACGTAGGCAAATCGGGCACCGTGAGCCGCGGGATTGAATTTGAAGTGAACGGCGCGCTGACCGATAACTGGCAAATGACCGTGGGCGGTACCCGTTATGTAGCGGAAGACAGCGAAGACGAAGCGGTTAACCCTCAGCTGCCGCGCACGTCGCTGAAGCTGTTCACCAGCTATCGTCTGCCGTCGCTCCAGGCGCTGACGGTCGGCGGCGGCGTAAACTGGCAGACGCACGTCTGGAAGGATGTGCCCGCGCCGGAAGGCAACGGCACCTGGCACGCGGAGCAGGGCAGCTATGCGCTGGTGAACCTGTTCAGCCGCTATGAGGTGACTAAGCAGCTGACGCTACAGGCCAATATCAATAACCTGTTTGATAAAGAATATGACACCAGCGTGAACCAATATATCGTTTACGGCGAACCGCGTAATTTCTCATTAACGGCCAGCTATAAGTTCTGATGCGGCACAGATAAAGATAGCTCCTGCGGGAGCTATTTTTTTGCCGGTAAATCAATGCGGGGATCTTTCTCTTTATACTCGGCGGTCATTAATGAACGATCCTCATTACTGCATGCTTAAAACAGTCATTCAACCTTCCTGGCGCCTCTGCTAAAACTAGTTCCCTTTAAAAACCGCTACACGTTAGTCGGGAACGGCTGATCCTTTGCTATCTGAGGCTGCGTGCGCGCTCAGGGAGAAAAACATGAAAATAAATATGGTTATTGATAACGTTATTCTGTTGGCCTCGCTGAATGACAGCGAGGCGGCCAGGGATTTTGCGGCTATGCTGCCGCTAACGCTGGAATTAAACGACTACGCAGCGACTGAAAAAATCAGCGATCTTCCTGCAAAACTCTCAGTAGAGGGATCGCCTGAGGGCACCCGTGCCTTAAAAGGCGATATCGCTTTTTATGCGCCCTGGGGCAATCTGGCTATCTTCTACAAGGATTCTGGCTATGCCGCCGGGCTTGTGACGCTGGGACAGTTGGACAGCATTGAGAAGCTGCCGCTAAACAGATCCTCCTTTATGGCCACCTTTGAGCTGGTCGAAAAAGGGTGAGGGCCGGACAGCGCCACAATTTGTGGGGCATATTATGAAAACCCGGCTTCGCGCCGGGTATATGCCAAAAAATCAGAACGTATAAGAGAGATTAACCTCATAGTTGCGCGGCTGGCCGTAAACGGCGGAGTCGCTTAGCCAGGTATACTCGGTGCGATCAAACAGATTATTGACGTTGGCCTGCACGGCCAGCTGCTTCGTTACCTGGTAGCGGGCAAACAGGTTAGCCAGCGGATAGCTGCCCTGATAAAGCCGTTTGGTTTCGCCGTCCGGGCCGGTTGCGTCCTGGAAAGTGCGGTTCTGCCAGTTTACGCCGCCGCCGACGGTCAGCTGCTGCAGCATCGGCAAACGGTAGCGGGTAAACAGCTTCAGCTGGGTTTGCGGCATCTGGCTGTTGTAGCGCCCGGTGGAGTCCGTCGCGACAAAGCGCGTCGCGCCGAACGTCATTTGCAGATTATCCGTTACCGCGCCGTTCAGCTCGAATTCCGCGCCTCTGCTCACTGCGCCTTTGGTCGCAACATAAGCCTGTTCGCTGGAGCCGTTCACATAATTGTCGCCATCCGCTTCGGCAGCGTTCTCCTGTTCAATACGGAACAGGGCAAAAGTGGCGGTCAGGCGACCATCGTCCCAGGCGGATTTCAGGCCCGCTTCGTAATTTTTACCGGTCACAGGCGAAAGATAGCCGCCGTCTTTGCTGCGATACGTTTGCGGCTGGAAGATCGAGGTATAGCTGGCATAGGCTGACCAGGTATCATTAATGTCATACACCAGCCCGCCGTACGGCGTGATGTTGTTCTTTTTCACATCGCCGCTGCTGCCGGTGGTGCTCCACTGGGTATAGCGCGCGCCGACAATCAGCGACAGCGGATCGGCCAGCGAGAAGCGGGCGGCGCTGTACAGCGCTTTCTGCCTGACCATATCGTCCGCGTTCTGATACCAGTCGCCCCAGGCAGGCTCGTCCGCATCGCCGTTCCAGCCGTCGTGGAAGCTGCCGATCTGGCCTTCGTCGTAAGGGCCGTCGGCGCTGTAGGTCGCATTATGCTGACGGCTGTAGCTTCCGCCCACCACCAGCTCGTGCTGGCGGCCAAACAGCCTGAACGGGCCGCTGGCATAGGTATCGAAAGCATCCAGCTTGCGCTTGCCTCTGTCCTTGCTGCCGAAGCCAGTCGTGCCTTCGCCCGTTTGTTCATCCGGCCACTGCTGCAAATAAAGCAGCTTGTCGTTAAAGGTTTCTTCCGCATGGGTGCCGTCGGCGCGGAAGATCCAGCCGTTGTCGAACTGATGGCTGAGATTAGCGAACACTTTGCGCGAGTCCACGCTATAGCGCGTCCAGTCCGCCGCCGTACTGGTGCTGCGATCGTAATGCGTGCGCGTGCCGTTGCTGTACCAGGTCGGCAGGCCGCCCCAGGTTGGATTGCCGGTATGGGTCTGCTGATAGTCATAGCCGAGCGAAACCGTGGTGCTGTCGGTCACATCGGCATCGATAACCCCGTAGATAAATTTTTTAGTTTTATGGTAGCGATCCAGCCAGCTGTCGCCATCCTGATAGCCCGCCACCACGCGGCCGCGCACGTTGCCGGACTCGCTCAGCGGGCCGGAAGCGTCAACCACGTAGCGCTGCTTGTTCCAGCTGCCGTAGCTGGCCGACACGTTGCCGGTAAAGGTTTTGCTGTCGGCATGTTTGCGCACCATATTAACCGAAGCGGCAGGGCTGCCTGCGCCCGTCATCAGGCCAGTCGCGCCGCGCACCACTTCAATACGCTCATAGATGGCGGTATCTTCCGCCGCATCGCCAAAGTTCCAGGTATCGCTGACGGAGGTCGGAATATCGTCGTAGGTAAAATTAGTGATCTGGAAGCCGCGTGAAAAATAAGCGGAGCGTTCGCTATCGATAACCTCGCTGGCGATGCCGGTGGTGTTATCCAGTACGTCGCCGACCGACTGCAAATTTTGATCCGCCATACGCTGCTTCGTTACCACGCTGAGCGACTGCGGCACGTCGCGCGGCGTCATCAGCATTTTTGTGCCGGCGCGCGTGGTTTTAACGCTGTAATCCTGCTGTTCGCTGGCGCTGCCGTCGTCAGAAGCCGCGTTAACGACCATAGCAGACTCTTCGGCCAGGGCCGGAGTGAGCAGGGCGTGGATAGCCAGCGCCAGCAACGAGACGGTAAATACCGGCGCTCGCGCACCGTTTCCCCTGAGGTTTAAAAACATAAAATTCTCACAATAGGCCACTGCTTTTTATTGTCCGGTGGGACGTGCATTCACGGCGCTCCGGCTGCGCCACGCAGCGGGGAGATCGCAGTGAGAATGTTAATGATAAGTATTTGCTTTTAAGTAGTCTCTAAACAACCTGTCAGCAAAGTGTAACAACTTGTTATTTTTACAGGGAAAACTCATTAGCCGTGCCGCTTCATCCCGTCTGACGCATGGCGCAGATTTACATCTCCTTTGCTAATGCGTATGCTTCTCATTCTTTTTATCGGCTATCAGGCCGTTTATCCATTGATGGAGTCCTGCATGAAATCTTTTAGCCCGCGTAAAGCAGCCCTTGCGGTCGTTGCTGCATTCAGTCTGGCCGCCTGTCAGACCCCGGCAAAAAAACCAGAAGCGCCCGTTAATTCTGCCGCGACGGCCAAAGCGCAAGCGCAGCCTGCCGAGCGCGCGCTGGGCGATGGACTGTATGAAATGGCCTGGACGCCGAAAGCGCTTTACGTCGCCAGCGCGCAATCTTTTAAAAACGTTAACGGCGGCATTCTGTATCGTCTGGATCCCGCCACGCTGGCAACCACCGGTGAAACTCACACCGATCTGAAAAACTTTGGTATGGCGGTCGAGCCGGACGGCAGCGTGTTCTACACCACTAACTCGCTCGACGGTACTATTTCTAAGGTGGATGCAGAGAGCGGCAAAGTGCTGAAACGTCTGGCATTCAGCGAGAAGGGCAAAGACGGCTCGCCTTACGGTGCGCGTGAAATTTTCTGGCACGAAGGGAAGCTTTACGTGGGCGGCGTGGGCGATCCGGGCGTCATTTGGGTGGTGGATGCCAAAACGCTGAAGCTAAGCAAGACCATCAGGAACGCCGGCAAGTGGGTGACGGGCATTATTTATTCGCCGGTGACCGATCGTCTTTATGCGGCTAACGGCGGCGGCGAAGTGCTGGTGATCAACCCGCGCACGCAGAAAATTGAAAAACGCTGGACGGCGGGCGATGGCAAAGCTTATCTGCTGCTGAACCTGGCGGAAGATCCGGCCACCGGCCGCCTGTTCGTCACCGACAACTCAAAGGCGAAAACCACGCTGGTGTTCGACGAGCGCAGCGGCAAAGTGATCAAACGCATCGAAGGCGACGCGCTGGGCATCAAGTTCAACGCGAAGCGCAACGAGCTGTATATCAGCCAGCGCGAATCCAGAAAGGTGTTGCAGCTGGACGCCACCAGCTATGCGGTGAAAAACAGCTGGTCGTTCGACAGCAGCCCGAACAGCCTGCTGGTTTCGCCGGACGGGCAGACGCTTTACGTCACGCTCAAGCAGGATTTCAACAAAGATGATTCGACTAAAGGCAAGGACAGCGTAGTCCGTATCGCGCTGAAATAAGAAAGAGGCGGCCTGCGGGCCGCCTGATTATCACACCTGCGCCATACCGCCATCGACAAACAGTTCGCTCGCGTTGATAAAGCTGGCCGCATCGGAAGCCAGAAAAGCGACCGCTTTAGCAATCTCTTCCGCTTCGCCCAGGCGCCCCAGCGGCACCTGAGCCGCCAGATAATCAAACAATCCCTGGCGCTCCTCTTCACTGACTAATCCACCCAGGCCAGGCGTTTTTACCGGGCCGGGGCTGATGGCGTTAACCCGAATACCGCGTTCTTTCAGATCCAGCGACCAGGATCGTGCAAAGTTGCGTACCGCCGCTTTGCTGGCGCTGTAGACGCTGAAGCCGGCCGTCCCCTGAACGGAAGTGGTGGAGGCGGTCAGGATCACCGAAGCGCCATCGCTCAGCAGCGGCAGCGCTTTTTGCACGGTAAACAGCACGCCGCGCACGTTGGTGCCAAATATCCGATCAAAATGCGCCTCGGTGATGGCGCCCAGCGGCAGCATATCGCCGCCGCCCGCATTGGCGAACAGAATATCCAGACGGCCCGCTTTTTCCGCGATAGTGGCGTAAACCCTATCCAGATCGGCCAGCACGGCGGCATCGGCGCGAATGCCCGTTGCCGCCGTACCGATGGCGGCGACGGCCGCGTCCAGCTCGGGTTGACGCCTTCCGGTAATAAACACGCGTGCACCCTGAGCTGCCAGTTCATGCGCGGCCGCCAGGCCAATTCCCGATGTGCCGCCGGTAACTAATGCGATCTTGCCATTCAGTGCATTCATCTTCTTCTCCGCTGTGGACAGATAATGGCCCGGCTTGTCCGGGTGAGAAGGCACTGTAGCCTTCCGCCTTTTGTTGATAAATCCTGTAAAATGAAAATAACTATCCCTGTACGGAAATAATCAGGACAAAAGAGATGGATCAGCTTATGGCGATACGGGCTTTTGCCCGCGTAGTGGAAACGGGAAATTTTACCCGCGCGGCGGATTCGCTTTCGATGCCCAACGCGACGCTAAGTAAACTGGTGCAGCAGCTGGAGGCGCATCTGGGTATCAGGCTGTTACAGCGCACCACCCGTCGCGTTACCGTCACGCCCGAAGGACGCGAGTATTATGAAAAAACCGCCCGGATCCTGAAGGATTTGGAAGATATTGACGGCGCTTTTACCGCTATTCGCGGCCAGCCGCACGGGCAGTTGCGTATTGATATTGGCGGCTCTACGGCCCGTGACGTGCTGATCCCGGCGTTGCCTGAATTTATGGCCCGCTATCCGGATATCCGTATCGATCTGGGGGTATCGGATCGCGCAGTCGATCTCATCGGCGACAGCGTGGACTGCGTTATTCGCGGCGGCCCGCTTGCGGATTCATCGCTGGTTGCCAGGCAGATTGGTTTTGCCACGCTGATTACCTGCGCCACGCCGGGCTATCTGAAGCGCTACGGCGTACCTGCCAGCCCGCAGGAGCTGAACAATGGCCATCGGCTGGTTAGCTATCTCTCGTCGGACAGCGGCAGGGCTTTTCCGTTTCGCTTCGCACGGCAGGGAGAAAAAATGGAAATCAAAGCGCCGTACCGGCTCGGCGTAAACGAAAGCAACGCGCACCTGGCGGCAGCGCTGGCCGGACTGGGTATCGTACAGACGTTTACCTACGCGGCCTGCGAAGCGTTGAGAACCGGCCAGCTCCAGGAAATCCTGCAGGCGTGGCGGCCAGCGCCTTATCCTTTTCATGTGGTTTACCCGCAAAATCGCCACGTCACGCACCGTCTGCGCGTTTTTATCGACTGGTTAACAGAGACGTTTCCGGCTCGTATCAATGTGGGAAGTGAATGAAATACTGATGTTGAGACGGATTAAACGATAAAGCTCCGGGTCAGAAAATTACCGGGGATATATAACGGCATAATTTAATTTTATTCAACAAAGACAAAGGTATAGCTTATTAAATAAGCATCGCCTGCCGATTTTACCGGCAGGCAGAAGGATTAGCGTGACGCCGAATCCGGCTCTGAAATAATGCGGTGGCGCTGCGCCTTTTGCGATTCGCTCTGAATGCGGTTCAGCACGTCGCCCTCATGTTCCGCCTCATCGCTGCCGTAAACATACTCATGACCGCTCATCAATGCATACCAGGCGCGTTCGGCCACTTCCGCCGGTTTAGTCGGCTGACTGGCACCGACTTTGGTATTGGCCTGGCCCGCGTTCTTAAAGAAGTTGGTTTCCGTCGCGCCGGGCATCAGCAGCGTCATATTCAGGCCCGAGCCTTTCAGCTCGTTGCGAATGGCCCAGAAGAAGGAATTGACGAAGGCTTTGCTCGCGCCATAAATCGCCTCGAAAGGGATGGGCGAGGTGCCGGAGATGGAAGAGGTCATCAGGACGTGGCCGCTTTGACGTTCGATCATCGCAGGCAGGAAAATTTTAGCCATATGAACGTAAGAATCGACGTTAAGGCGGATTAGCTGTAGCTCTTTTTCCAGCGCCGTGCCGCCAATAAAGCGGCCGCCCAGCCCCTGACCGGCATTAATAACCAGCGCATCCAGCGCCAGCCCGTCGTTATCGATGCGCTGCTTCAGCTTTTCGATCTCATCATAGCGGCTTAAATCCACGCTTAGTGCGTGGATCTTTGTGCCGTAGCCGCACAGATCCTCACAGGCCTTGTGCAGTTTTTCCTCATTGCGCGCTACGGCCACAATGTCATAACCATTTTTCGCAAAAATTCTGGCCAGTTCCAGCCCGATCCCGTTGGAAGCCCCGGTAATCAATGCAATTTTATTCATGCCCGATCCTCTTTTTATATTCTGCGTTAGCGGTCTTTTAACCGTAGCAGCAAAAAAGCGGGACGCGGGCGGCCTGCGCACGTTCAATGGCGCGTTGTCACTGGCTTCTCAAATAAACTATTTTAAATCAATATTTTATTTTTGTTGAATGCGATTCAATGACGGGTTGAGTCAATATTTTCGCCCAAAAACCAGTACCAGAGCGGAATAGCCAGCAGGCCGGTAAAGACCAGCGAATAGACGGCGATCATAAACAGCTGTGGCGCCAGCATGCCCGCTGACCAGTCGTGTAAAGGAATATGGTATTCGTCAATCGCGCCGCCGATCATTACTTTCGACATCACGGTAAGCGCGATAACCAGCACAACAGCCAGCGCGGCGATAAACCGCTTTGTTTCTTTCCGTTTCATAACCCGTTTCCACAAGCAAATAGTGCGCCGCAGTATAACAACTCCCTTTGCAAAACGTTCCTGAAACTCGGCAAAATCGTCCCCTCAATTCAGCCGCGTGCGGTTTTTCGCCGTCGGGCGGAATTATGTACAGTTATAGCGGGGCATTTGCAGTAGAATTGCGGGCTTAACGTCATTTATTTAGCAGGAAACTTATGAGGGAGAGTTCGTTAGCCCGCCATCGGCCTTCGGTATGGTGGGGCGCGATGATCATCTGCGGAACCGTGGTTGGCGCCGGTATGTTTACGCTTCCCGTGGTCATGGCCGGCGCCTGGTACGGCTGGTCATTGCTGATCCTGATGGTCAGCTGGGTCTGCATGTTGTTGACAGGATTACTGTTTGTGCAGGCCAGCCAGCATTATCCGCTGGGCGCCGGTTTTGATACCATCACGCGCGATTTGCTCGGACGCGGCTGGGCGGCCGTAAACGGGCTGAGCATTCTGTTTGTGCTGGGCATTCTTACCTATGCCTATATCTCCGCCAGCGGGCCGGTCTACCAGAGCTCTTTAAATCGCGCGGGTCTGCATCTTTCCGTGGCGGACGCCAAAATCATGCTCACGCTGTGCGTGGCGGCAGTGGTCTGGCTGGGCACCAAAGGCGTCAGCCGACTGATGACCTTCTGCGTGCTGGCGAAAATCCTGCTGCTGGTGACGCTGTTTGGCGGACTGTTGACGCAGCTGGATATTGCCACGCTGGCTAACAGCGGCGCCTCCGGGCAGGCCTACTGGCCTTATACGCTGGCGGTGCTGCCGTTCTGCCTTGCCTCCTTCGGCTATCACGGCAATATCAGCGGCCTGATCGGCTACTATGCGGGCGATAAAAAACAGGTAAATCGAGCGCTGATGCTGGGGACTTTTATGTCGCTGGTGATCTATCTGTTCTGGCTGACCGGCACGATGGGCAATCTTCCGCGCGCCTCTTTCCCTGCCATTATCGATGCGGGCGGGGATATCGAGGCGCTGATGGCGGCCTTACGGCGCTATCTGCACGTCAGCGCGCTGGCGCTGCTGATGGATGTCTTCTCGCACTTCGCGGTGATCTGCTCGTTTCTTGGCGTGACGGCAGGGCTGTTTGATTTTATTGCCGACCGATTGCAGATGGCGGATACGCGGCTGGGCCGATTAAAAACGGCCTGTCTGACGTTTTTACCGGCGCTGTGCGCTTCCCTGTGGTTTCCGAACGGCTTTATCGCCGCGATTGGCTTTGCCGGTCTGTTCGCCACGCTGTGGGCGGTGATTGTGCCTGCGCTGCTGGCGCGAAAAGCGCAGCAGAAGTTTCCGGAAGCGACCACGCACGCCGGCAGGCAAAATGTAGCCATTGTCGTTGTAATGCTGTTTGGCGGGCTGAACGTGCTGGCGTGGACACTGAGCTGGCTTGGCTGGCTGCCTGTTTTTCGCGGTTAACTATTTATCCGGCCCGGTATTAACCGGGCCGTTTTTTTAGTGATGCAGCATCTCATCAACCACCTGAGCGTTGGTCAGCTGCCACGGATAAAAAGTAGGCCAGTTGTCCATTTCCTTCAGCAACGCTTCCTGAGAGGTGTTGCCCATAAAAATATGGAAGTGAGCCGATTGGCGGGGCGCAATGGTGTGATCGCTGAACTGCACGTATTTTGGTGCCTTGCTGTTGGCGTCGCGGCATTCAAACAGATAGCGAACGCCTTTTTTTCCCGAAGCATACGTCAGGATCTGATGACCCTTGTAGTGATATTGACAGCTGCTGGCCTGGTCGCCGCGACGAAACTCGATAACATCGTTTTCAATCGCCAGCGTATCGATATCGGTGGCATAGCCCTTGCGGTAATACGCTTTAAGCTGCTCAACGGTTTTGCTTTTATCTTTTTCGGCTTTCTTTTGCAGCACGGGATCAAGCTCGCCGCTGTCCAGCAGAGGGTAGACCGACTGCCAGACGCCGTCCCAGTCCGTCAGGCTTCTTTCCTTAACGTCCTGGTTATTAAAAACGCCTTCCGCCGCTTTCTGTTCGGTTTCGCTCAATGGCTTACCGTGCGAGTGGGCACCATGTGCAAAAACCTGTCCGCACATCAGCAGGGCGCCTAGCGCCAGGCCCACGTTTTTTACTTTTGCCGCCAACATACCATCCTCCGTCCCGTAATTTTTAAATGTTATAACATAACATTTGGGCGGACAGCAATGAAGTTGCGCCGCCAGTAACGGAGGCCATAGCTGGCTATTACTCTTTAGCAGAAAGAACCGCGGTCATATGAACGCCGTTGTTATAATTGGCTTCGGTAATGCGGTAAGAGGCGTTGGCCGCTTTTGCCTGAGCTGAAATCTGCGCTTCGGCGGCGTCCAGGGTGGAAGCACAGGCGGTGACGCTTTGGGCGAAGCTCACGGAAGAGATCAGTGAAAGGGCGGTAAAAACAACTAATTTTTTGATGGCTTTCATGGAAGATTCCTTACTTTAATTATCAGATTTAAAGGCATGTCGCCTTGATGTAAGGAATGATAAGCGCGTTGGTGCGGGTTTGAAAGCCGATAGTTTTGCCATTCTTAATCAATAAAACTGAAAAAGAAGAGGGCGCGTACGCCCTGTAAATAAGGGTTATGGCTGTTCTGAAGCGCGGCAAAGATAAAAGATAAGAAAGATACCCGGCGCGCTTTCCACTTCCAGCGCGCTATAGGTGTAATGACTGATTTTTCCCTGGCTATCGATAATAGCCTTGTTGCCCGTGCCGAACTTGCTGACGTCCTGACGATGCCACATCTCCCGGAACGCCTCGCTGCGGGCGGTAAGATCGTCAATCACCCGCCCGAAATCTTCTGCATAGTTGCTGGCAGCGTAATAGGTGCGAAAGGCGGCAATAGTATGCTGCGCGGCCAGCTCCCAGTGATGGATTTTTTGCTTATAGTCGTCGCTGATAAACATCAGCTTCAGCGAGTTACGATCGTCTTCGGGGATAGTCGACCAGTCAAAAATCTGGCTTCTGGCCGCTTCGTTCCAGTAGAGAATATCCATATTGGCGCGCCGGATAAACGCGGGATGCGGCGCCAGCGCGTCCGCCATCACTTTAACCTCATGCGGTATTGCGCCCGGTTTCGGTGCATTTTTCGCGCCGAAAATCAGCCTGTCCAGATAATCCTGTTCGGTGGTGGAAAGCTGCAGCACGTTGCCGATCCGCTTCAGCGCGGCGGGCGAAATACTGATATCGCGTCCCTGCTCAAGCCAGGTATACCAGCTGACGCTGACGGCGGCGAGCTGCGCCACTTCTTCTCGTCGCAGGCCTTTTACCCGCCGCTGTTGCAGCGTAAAACCATAATCTTCAGGATTAAGCCGTGAACGGTGATGCGTCAGGAAGTTTTTAATATCCTCGTTGCGTTCCCGGGTATGACTGCCTGTCATAGGATAATTCGCCCCATTTTTCATTCAGCGATTGCGAAATAGTATGGCCGCCAGATTAAGATATTTCGCAGGAGCAAAGCAAAAATTATGTCTACTCAGGCCTCGCAATATACCGGCGCGCCCGGCGTCATGCTTACGGGGATCATTACCCTTGTCGCCGTGATGGGCATTGGCCGTTTTTCTTTAACGCCACAAATCCCTTTAATGATTGAGGATGGCTTTCTTACGCTTTCCAGCGCGGGGATCCTGGCGGCGATGAACTACATCGGCTATTTGCTGGGCGCCATCCACGTCAGTAAATTAAAACGCCATCATACCTTTTATTTAAAAACGGGCCTGATGGCGACGGTGCTGGTTACGCTGCTCTCCGCCGCTACCTCCAGCTTTATGCTGCAATGCCTGTTCCGCTTTGTTTCTGGCGTGGGCGGCGCGTGGGCGCTGATTATCGTGACTTCCTGGACACAGCTGGTGCTGGCGGGCAAGCAGGCGCCAAAACTGTCGGCGGCGGTATTTACCGGCCCCGGCGTGGGGATTACCTTAACCGGCGTGCTGGCCTGGGCGATGGCCTGTCTGGGCTTTCATGCCTCACAGGCCTGGCTGGTTTACGGCGTGGTGGCGACTATTGCCGCCCTGATGATTTTTACCCGGCTGCCAAAGACGCTGGCGACCACCAACGGCAAAATAAAACCCGAGCCGCTAAACCGCAACCTGAAGCTTTTGCTGGCGGCCTATAGCCTGGCGGGCTTCGGCTATATTCTGCCGGCAACGTTTTTATCGCAGATGGCGCACGCTATTTTTACGGTCGGCAACCAGGCCGCCTTTTTCTGGCCGCTGTTCGGGCTGGCGGCGGTAGCGGGTGTGCTGCTGGTTATTGCCTTTGCCGCGCGTATCCGTACGCAGCCTGCGCTGGTTACGGCCATGATAGTGCAGGGCGCGGGCGTCGCCAGCGTGGTTTTTTTCCATGATGCGAAGGGGCTGCTTATCGCCACGCTGTTAACCGGGCTGGGTTTTCTTTCCATCATGCAGCTTTCGATGCGGCTGGCGCGTGAAGTTACGCAGGGTGCCGTGGCGCGGACGGTAGCGGTACTGACTTCCGGTTACGCAACGGGGCAGCTGACTGGACCGCTGATGTCGTCGTTAAGCGTGACGCTGTTTCATTCGCTGGAACCGGCGCTGTTGCTGGCTGCGGCAGGGCTTGTTGCCGGCGGCATCCTGGTGCTGCTCGGCATTAAAAATACTGCATAAATCAGTGACAAGGTCGTGTCGAACACGGCCTTTTTTATGGCAAATTTCTTCGCCATTCCGCCGCAGCAGGGGCATAATCCCGGGACGATTTTTTGTGGCAGGAGACGTCATGGAAAGAGAGACATTATTCAGCTACGTTCGGGAAAACTTTAAGTCAGAACCGGAATACCTTTGGCGCAGCCAGCCGGGTTATGCCGTACTTCGTCATGCCAATGGCAAGAAATGGTTCGCTATCGTCATGAACGTGTCCGGTACAAAACTGGGGCTGAAGCATGAAGAGAGGGTAGATATCCTTAACGTAAAAGTCAGGCCGGAGCACATCGGTTCGCTGCGTCTGAAAGAGGGCATTCTGCCCGCTTATCATATGAATAAAGGACACTGGATCAGCGTGATTCTTTCCGGCCCTTTATCATCATCAGAAATCTTTGAATTACTTGCAGACAGCCACGGCCTGACTTTCTGACTTAAAAGGAAATAAAGATGCGTGTTCGCCCGGCAGCCCGGCTTTTGATCCTTGATGAAGGCCAGCGGATATTGCTGTTCAGATATCGCCACACAACGGATGCGCTGGTGGGAAAGACCTATTGGGCAACGCCCGGCGGCGGCGTTGAGCAGGGCGAATCTTTTGCTCAGGCTGCCATCAGAGAGCTGCGTGAAGAAACCGGGATTGTTTGTGCCGATATGGGCAGCAGCATCGCGCAACAAAGTTTTGTCATGACGCTGCCGGATGGCGAGAAGGTCAGGGCGCTGGAAAAATTTTACGTGGTGTGGGTACAAAGCCACGCCATCAGCACTCACGGCTGGAGTCGTAATGAAAAGCGTGTTATCAGCGACCACAGCTGGTGGCACATGGCTGAGTTACAGATCACCGCTGAGATTATCTATCCTCAGGGCCTGGCCACCATCCTCGCTTCGCTATCCGCCTGACAGCACCTGAATCTTTAGACTACCCTTACTTTTCAATCACAGAGGAGAAGCAAGATGGCTGATTCAGTTCTGATCGACACGCTACAGTTTGGCCCGGAAGACGCGCCGGTGCAGAAATATGAAATTTATGGCGATGACGAGAGCACGCCAACCCATGCGGTAATTTACTGCAAAGACGACGGCGGCTGGCAAAAGCTGGATGAGACGCTCAGCTTTGCCGCAGAGGATGAACAGAAAGAAGCCACCGAAGCGATGGGTTACGGCTCTGGCGACAGCCTGCCGGACCTGCGCGATCTGCCTGCCGAAGCCAGGGAGCACTGCGAGCAGCACTGGCAAAATAGCCAGCAATAAATCCTGCCGGGGATAGCCCGGCGCCTGTTGCGTCTGCACAGCGCAATTTCGCTCGCAGTATTCGCCTTTCTGAACTTAACTCAACTACATCGAACACCGCTTTTTGTACCTTACAGGGGGAACATTTGGCCAGAAAACCGCTACCTGAATCCGCTAAAGAACTGACGCTCCGCCGCTGGATATCCATAGGACTTCCCGCCACCGATCTTTTCGCTCTCTGGCTGGCGCCGGATACCTTGCCGCGCATTATGAGCCATTTCGCAAAGGTCACGCCGATCAATAAAAGCGATGCGCACTGGCAGATCGATGGCCCGCTCGGGAAAAAATATGCCTGGGAAAGCCGTATCGTAGAGGCGCAGCCGGGTGAGATTATTGCCTGGCAGTCGCTGGAAGGCGCTGATATCCCTAACGAGGGCAAGCTGGTGCTGACGCCGGCGCCCGGCGAATGGGGAACCGAGCTGGCATTAACTCTGACTTTCACGCCGCCTGGCGGCACCCTGGGTAAAAAAGTGACCACCTTTTTCGATCTGCTGCCTAAAGAGATTGCCAGCATCGCGCTGCATCGCTTTAAAAGCCTCGCCGAAACCGGAGAGATCCCTACGATTAACGGTCAGCCCGCTGGCCGCCATGCCGAACGTCAGGATAAGGAGAAATAAATGCGCGCACTTTGCTGGAATGGCGTTAACGATCTCAGCGTTGAAACAGTGGCGGATCCCGGTCTGCTTAATCCTCACGATGCCATTATTCGCGTTATCCTGACCACCACCTGCGGCTCCGATTTGCATGTTATCGACGGGCTGATCCCCAGCATGCGCGAGGGCGATATCCTTGGTCATGAATTTATGGGTGAGGTGGTTGAAGTAGGCAGCGCGGTGAAAAATATCCGCCGTGGCGATCGGGTGGTGGTTCCTTCCTTTATTTCCTGCGGTTCATGCTGGTATTGCCAGCATGAGCTGCCTTCCTGCTGCGATAACACCCATCCCCAATGGGAAAAAGGCGAGACGGTGCTGGGCCATCCGACTGGCGGCATTTATGCCTACAGCCACGCTTTTGGCGGCTACGCAGGTTCCCATGCCGAATACGTTCGCGTACCTTTTGCTGATAATGACTGCTTTGTGATCCCGGATGGCGTAACCGATGAGCAGGCGCTGTTTCTGTCCGACGCCGCGCCCACGGGCTATATGGGCGCGGATTTCTGCAATATCCATCCTGGCGACACCGTGGTGGTCTGGGGCTGTGGCGGCGTTGGCCTGATGGCGCAGCAGAGCGCATGGCTGATGGGTGCGCATCAGGTTATCGGCATCGATCGCTATCCGGAGCGGCTGGCGATGGCGCGCGACTATGCCGGCAGCATCACGCTGGATTATACCCAGGTGGATATCAACGAGGCGCTGCTGGAACTTACCGGCGGACGCGGCCCGGACAGCTGCATCGATGCGGTCGGTATGGAGGCGCGAGGTGAAGGTTTAAGCCAGGTATACGACAAAACCAAACAGCTGCTGCATCTGGAAACGGACGTCGGCGCGGCGCTGCGTCAGGCGCTCTATGCCTGTCGCAAAGGCGGCAATATCGCCATTCTTGGCGTATATGGCGTGATGGATAAATTTCCGCTGGGGCTGATGATCAATAAAAGCCTGACTATCCGCACCGCGCAGCAGCATGGCCAGCGCTATATGCATCGGCTGCTGGATCACGTGGCGAAAAACGAGCTGAATCCGGCGTTTATGGCGACGCACCGTTTCTCGCTGGAAGACGCGCCGCGCGGCTATGAAATGTTCAAGCACAAGGAAGACGGCTGCGTCAGAGCGATTTTCGCTCCCTGAACATTCGCCGTGCGGTATGGCCGGGAATGTTGTTGCGGCTAGCAGTTTACCGGCATGAACGGGGTGATATTAATGAAAGAAAAGGGCGCCGCTATCTGTTTTTGGCGGCGCCCTACATTTTTTTGCAGTGCCTCAGGCGATAAAAGAAGCCCGTGTTGGTGTTTTCAATGATAAAGCGATCGTCATATTTAGCTCGCCTGAAAAATGTCACCCCGTTAACGGTGGCCTGCTGTTTGACTCCGCCCATCACGCTTGCCAGTTCTGGCGACGCCACTTCGTTACCAAGCATTTTCACCTGATAGTCACTGCCATGATCCTGAACAAGCGCCGCTTCCGGTAATACCAGCGTTTCAGTTCGGGAACTGGTTATGCGGATATCACACACATATGTTCCCGGTCCGGAATCTACAGCAGCGGAACTGCAAAAGGAAAAGCCTAAAGCGAACAGTGGAAGAATTTTATTCATGCAAACACCATCAAGGGTTAAACAGCACTGTAGAGGTTATCGGCAACGATTTGATAGACTTCAGCCGCCAGGGCTGATGCAGCGAGCTAAGCTTTGCGACAAGCTGGTTTTCATCGTATTTTTCCAAAACGTATTGGATGAACCGCCGGTAAGTCATAGTTTTCACGTAGCTTTATTTTGGTACGCATAATGTATATTATGTTAAATTAACGACGTGCCAGACAGTCCGGCTACCTTTCCTCGCGTAATCAATTCCCTGCTTTTATCCAAAACTGGTCATGTGGATCGTCGCCGTAAGGCGGCTCTTTGTACCCTGTTCCCCAGTTGACGTTCCCGCGCGGCTTTGAGCAAATCCGCCGCCCGTATGCAGCGTTTCATCATGGGGCAACACGGGCTACGTTACCGGGCAAGGCGCTTCACGCTGACCCGTTTTAATTCAATGCTCACTCTTCTCGCCACGGCACGACTTCCCCAAGAAAAGTATGCGTGCAGCAACGGCACGTTACCGGGATATCCTCTGCTGAAATTTGCGGATTAACCTGTTGGAGCATTCCCTGTTCATCAATAAACAAGCCAGGGAAAAAGCTAAACTCGCCGCAGCAAACATACTCGCGCTGCTGGTGCTCATGCTGCGCCACCATCCAGAATATGGGCTCGGGTTTATCTAACCGGCTTTTTGCCTCGCTGTACACCTCATCCCAGCATTGCCCAAGCTTGCTGAGCAGAAAGTAAAACAACGGGGAATAATCCAGCCCGCGCTGATGCCTGCCGTGCATAGATTCGCGCTGCGGCAGCATTTCAGCAGGCAGCTTTTTTTTATTCCTTTCGTGGCGATACTCGGCGCTTGGGTGGTTCGAGCGATGCCGCGTGGTCGTGTTGACCCGGCGGTAAAGTCTTTGGGCTTTATTGTCGTGATGAATTCTCAATGTACGCTCCTTGCTATTAGTCCATGCAAACCGGCTCACCGGTTTTAAGTGAAAGCCGGAACGGCTGCCAGCCTCCCGGCGGATCCCAGTCGCCCTCGCCTTCAATCACATCATTTTCAATTGCTGACAGCGTCACGCCATCAATTGCGCATCGTGCGGATTGCCAGAGAATGCCTTCAGTCAGGTGAACCAGAAAAACATAGCTGTAGGTAGCGACAAGGAAATGCTCATGCAGCCTGACAGAATTAATATCAGGAACAGCATAAATGTGTCCAACGTAGTCATCAAGCGGGAAACTACGGAAATGGCCTGAGATTATTTCTGCAATGTGTAGATGGTCGCCGCAGATTATCGCTATAGAGTGGTCATTACACAGAAAGTCGCAGAACGCGCTGGAAACCAAAAATCCTTCTTCATCAGCGCGGATATAAAGCTGTAAAACCAGGACTGGCACGCCATTATCACTAATAAGCACCCTTCTGTCTTTTTTTCCCTGTCCGGCAAACGGATTGATATGAACTATGTTAACTTCACCGGCCGTTATCGCTTGCTCCATAAAGCGGGCTTGATATCTCATTATTTATCCATAAAAACGCTTATTTGCCCATTGAATCGCTCGCGCTACGTAAAATCTACAGGGCCAGAGCCTTGCAGAATTCACGTAGCTGGCTTTGATACCGTCTTTTTCAGGCGCCGATATCCCGCAGCGCTTTGCCTTTCATCAGGTTACGCTCAATATGCTCCAGCGTGACGTGTTTGGTTTCCGGCACCAGCCATATCGTCAGCAGGATAAACGCCAGGTTAAGCGCGGCGTAGAACCAGAACGTATTGGCATTACCAAACTTCTCCAGCATGGTCAGAAACGTCGCGCCGACGATCATATTACCTACCCAGTTAGTGGTCGTGGAGGCGGTAATGCCAAAGTCGCGGCCTTTCAGCGGCTGGATTTCCGAACACAGCAGCCACACCACCGGGCCGGCTGCCATCGCAAAGCCGACGATAAAGATCAGCAGCATCGCAATTGCAAAGTACTTACGAAAATCGGTTTCAACGCCCAGATGCAGCAGCGTGCCCAGCACGCCCATACCGATGGCCATCACCAGGAAGCTGGTCGTAAGCATCGGCTTACGTCCCCAACGGTCGACCAGACCAATAGCGATTAAGGTTGCCAGCACGTTGACCATGCCGACGATCACCGTTCCCCACATTTGCTCGCCGGTACTGGAAAAACCGGCGATGCCGAAAATTTTCGGCGCGTAGTACATCACCACGTTCATGCCGGTAAATTGCTGCATCAGCTGCAACAGCATCCCCAGCCATACTGCACGGCGAAAATTGCCGTTGTTTCTGAACAACGACCAGCCGTGCTGTTTAACCTTCAGGCTTTCCCGGATGTCGTCCAGCTCCTGCTTCGCCTGCTCGCTGGTATTACGCAGACGATCCAGCACGCGCTGCGCCTCGTTAAAACGCCCGTGCGAAGCCAGCCAGCGTGGGCTGTTAGGCAGAAACAGCACGCCGATAAACAGGATCACCGCCGGGATAGCGATAACGCCCAGCATCCAGCGCCAGCTGCCGCTATAGCTAAAGGCGGTATCGGAAAGATAAGCCACCACAATGCCGGTGGTCAGCATCAGTTGATACATGGAGATCATAGAGCCGCGAATGCGTTCCGGCGCAATTTCAGCAAGATACAGAGGCGCGGTATAAGATGCCACGCCCACAGAACGCGAGAAAATATCAGCGATTCCACATCCGGCGAAAGCGCCGACCATAGCGAGCCGATAATAAACAGCGTGGCCCCGGCCAGCATGCTTTTTTTGCGTCCCAGCTTCGAGGACATCCAGCCGGCGGCCAGCGCGCCAATGGCTGCGCCAAACATCAGCGAGCTGACCACCCATTCCTGCTCGTGATTGCTGATATGCAAATCTTTCGCTAAAAAAGGCAGCGCGCCTGCAATAACGCCGATATCAAGCCCGAACAGCAGGCCCGATAGCGCCGCCATCATGCAGACAAACCAGGTAAACCGATTCCCTGAAACTTTACTGGCCTTCATGCCGTATCTCCTCGCTTAAGTCAATTTACATCAAGAATGTTAACTTTATGTAAATAAGCGGGGTGTCGATGCGTTACCGGTCACATTTTCAGATACGACCGGCGGCAGGATAATGCGGAAGGCAAAACAAGGCAGCCGCTGCCTACTCTTCTTTTTTGCTTTTCCAGTTGGCCCACGGGCTGTCGGCAGGTGGTTCAGGTTCGGCAGAATCGCTTAGCGATTCAATATATAACGCCTCAACCTCTGCCCGCGCCCACGGTGTACGACGCAGAAACTTCAGGCTGGATTTAACGCTGGGGGCGCTTTTAAAGCAGTTGATATTAACGCGTTTGCCCATTTCGTCCCAACCGTAGCGTGCGACAAGCGCATTGATAATGGCTTCCAGCGTCATGCCATGCAGCGGATCTTTTGAAGTGTGGTTAGTCATAGCGTTCTCTCAGCGAAAATAATGCCGCTACCATACTGACTGTCATAGTCAGGTGCAAACCGGGCGTGTTTATTACGCGGCGCTGCTTTATGCAAAACCTTGCTCAAAGCGCACATTTTGAAACATCTTACTCAAATTTTTCTCCAGCCTGCCGATAGTGGTTTATAGACAGGCTTATTGGCCCGTTACTACACATCAGGAAATTTACCAAGACAGAATCCCGGCCTCCGCACCGAAGTGCGAGAAGAGACACGGTTCTTTGCTCTGTAGAGTCAAAGGATAAAACGTTCCACCCGGGAAAATCATGCGTCACCGCGCTGGCGGTCGGCGCACAGTATTCATTGGCGAGGATAAAAGGCCCGCAATGGATCATTGAGATCATGAAAACTTCCTGGGGTTGTCTATGTTTGGTGTAAAAAAATCGAGTTTTTCCCTGTCTTTATCTAAAGGCAGCGCCGTTGTTAAGGACATTAACGCGATTAAGCAGCATGTGGCGTGGATTGAGTTTTTGCCCGATGGAGAAATTCTCAGCGCCAATCAGCAGTTTCTGGAGATGACCGGCTATTCGCTAAGCGAAATCCAGGGCAAGCATCACCGTATTTTTTGCGATACGGACTATGTCCGCTCATCGGAATATCATCATTTCTGGCAAACGCTGGCATCAGGCGAGTCGGTCACGGGTATCTTTGAACGTTTCAGTAAACAGCATCAGCGCTTTTACCTTAGCGCCACCTATTTCCCCGTTTGTGATGATAAGGGTGAGGTTTATAAGGTCATCAAGATAGCCTCTGATATTACCGCTCGCCATCAGGAGCTGGAGCAGAAAGAAGCGGTGATCACCGCGCTGGATCGTTCTATGGCGGTGATAGAATTTACCACTGACGGCAAGATAATCACCGCTAACAGCAATTTCCTTACCCATATGGGCTATGCGCTGTCGGACATCGTTGACCAGCACCATCGTATTTTTTGTTATGACAGCTTTTACCGGGAAAACCCCGATTTCTGGCAAAAAATCAGCAAAGGCCAGCATTTTGTCGGCCGCTTTGAGCGTAAAACCGCCAGCGGCGAACGTATCTGGCTTGAGGCAAGCTACAACCCCATCTATGACGCCGACGGCAAAGTCTGCAAGGTTATCAAGCTGGCTTCAGATATTACGGCCCGCGTTGAGGCGGCGAAGCGCGTGGCAGATATAGCGGTCACCACGTCGGAACAAACCTCGCAAATCACCCATAACGCTAATGAAGTGCTGGACGAAACCGTGCGGAACTCCGGCCAGGTCGCGTTGCAGGTAAGCGCCGCCACGGAAATTGGCACCCAGCTGAACGCATCGGCAAAAAGCATCAGCGAAGTGGTCGATACGATTAACGTTATCGCCTCGCAGACCAATATCCTCGCGCTGAACGCCGCGATAGAATCCGCTCGTGCCGGTGAAGCTGGCCGCGGGTTTAGCGTGGTAGCGGCGGAAGTTCGCCGTCTTGCCGCTTCAACCGCCAGCGCCACGCAAAAAATTACCGCCGTGGTGGACGTTAATACGCAGCTGATTAAGCAGATGTACCAGGAGCTGGATTCAGTCAAACAGTTTATGGTCACCGAGCAGGATAAAATCAGCGAGCTTTCGCGCAGCCTGCGGGAGATCAACAGCGGCGTGCACCAGTTTGTCAGCGTTATTCATCGGCTGGATGTGTAGGCACAGGAAAAGGGAGCAAGGCGGCTCCCTGCTCTTCTTATTCTGCTGCTTTCACGGGCAGTGATAACCTTTGGTGCGTAAGCGCACCATTAAAGCGCTAACGGGCGTGATAAATAAACCTGCCTTATGATTGCAATCTTTAGGCTTCGGGCTTAGCAAACTTCCTCCTGCGCCGGAAAACAGGCTTCTGCAGCTATTACATGATGTTAACAAACGGCGCTTGGTCATCTGCCGCGGAAACTGGCATAATTACTGCATTCTCCTTTTCGTCATCGATTAAAAAGGAGAATGTATGATGAATGTAATGGTGAATGATCACGAGGCCGTGGATGCAAAACGCAGATCCTTACTGAAGCTTTCCGGCATCATGGCGGGCGGCGCGGCGCTAACCGCCGGATTTAATGCTGCGACCTTTGCCGCCGCACCGCTCAGCAAATCAGCCTTTACCCCGCCCACGCCGGATCGTCCTGTCCGCATTAATTTCAACGAAAACCCGCTTGGCATGTCGCCCAAAGCGCAGGCTGCCGCACGTGATGCCGTCTTAAAAGCAAATCGCTACGCTAAAGCGGAAATTATCGGGCTGCGTCAAAAAGTTGCTGAACATCACCAGGTTTCCCCGTCAGCCATATTGCTTACCGCCGGCTCATCAGAAGGGATTCGGGCGGCGGTGGAAGCCTGGTCACCACAGGGATCGCAGCTGGTTATCCCGGAATTGACCTATGGCGATGGCGAACATTTCGCAAAGATTGCCGGTATGAAGATCGCTAAAGTTAAGATGCTTGATAACTGGGCATTTGATATTGCGGCAATGAAGGCGGTCGTAGCCAATCATCGTGGCCCGTCGCTGGTTTATCTGGTAAACCCTAATAATCCGACGGCGACTATTACCCCAGCCGACTTGATTGAACCATGGATAACCAGCAAGCCTGCCGATACGATGTTTATTGTTGATGAAGCCTACGCCGAGTTTGTTAACGACCAACGTTTCCGCTCCGTCTCGCCGCTGATTGCGCAAGGCATGGATAATATTATTCTGCTGAAGACCTTTTCTAAAATTCACGCTATGGCCGGAATGCGCGTCGGCTATGCGGTGGCGCACCCGGATGCAATTGCGCGGCTCGAAAAGCATGTTGCCGGAGAAAAGATAAATTTCTGCGGCGTTGATGCGGCGTTGGCTTCTATGGATGACCATGCGTTTATCGCATACAGCAAAAAGAGCAACGATCTTTCCCGTCAGATTTTAGTGAAAGCGCTGGACGAGCTACAGCTCCCTTACCTGCCGTCTGAGGGAAACTTTGTTTTCCACCAGCTCAGAACGCCGCTGCAAACGTATCAAAAGCGGATGGCAGAGTCTGGCGTACTGGTCGGCCGCGCTTTTCCACCAGCCGACAGCTGGTGCCGGATTTCGCTTGGTACACCGGAAGAAATGCAGTGGGTCGCCGATAAGCTGCGTGAATTCCGTAAGAAGGACTGGGTATAGTTTTTGGCTATTCTTGTATAGTTCAGGGGAGCGATGAGGCTCCCCCTGTGCTATTTATATCGCAACGCAGTTTCAACAAGCGTTTCAGTAAAATCATAAATTTCATCAAGCGTAGTAATCGGATGTCGGGTTTCAACTTTGTTTGCGTCAAACAGGCTAAGATATTTTTGGCTGCGATTCAGGTGCAAACGACATATCGGCTTTCTGTTATTATCATCTATCAGAATGCCAAAATAGCTTCGTGTATCCCTGTAAGATATCCTTTCTGAAGAGATATGTTTTCTGATAATAGATTTAACTATATGGAACCCCTCAATTTCCTCCGCTGTTGTGATAATACCGTCATCATCTTCAGGCTGAGGAGTATCGCCTTCATTAAGTAGACCATTAGAATCCTTTTCAGACTTCGTTGTTACACTACCGCTAATGGCAGATTTAAGTCTCTCATTAACCTGGTCATTCAGCCATTGGCTTGCCGCTTTTTTTGTCAAGACAAAGAAAAGTTCTTTAACCTTTTGCGTAAAAACGCCCTCGTACACGCGAGATCCTACAAGTTTAACAAAATCGTCTTCAGGATTTTGAAACTGGGCTGAGATTATCTTTTTGATTTGGCTTACATACTTAAGTTCCCCAGCGGCATTCACTATAGATTCGACATCGAAAGCGCTTCTGGTTAGCTTTAATAGCTCGGGAACAACATGTTCGTCAATGTTAAGGAGATCCAACTCAAGGAAAGGTTTCTCATCCATCTTATTAGGCGCATCCAGGTCAGTAAAAAACTTGTAGACTTGCCCATTGGTGAGGATGGATATCCTTGCAGTAGTAACATGGAAATATCTAAAAAGTTGGGAAGCATGTTTAATGTTAAGCGAGTCGCCTATTTTCTTACACTCAACAAGCATCTGAATTTCATCATCCCTGACAATTGCATAGTCAATTTTCTCCCCTTTTTTTGTGCCTACATCGCAAATAAATTCTGGAATGACCTCTGTTGGATTAAACACGTCATACCCTAATATCTTGCTTATAAAGGGCATAACTAATGCACTTTTGGTTGCCTCTTCTGTTTGGATTAAAAGTGATTGCTGCTTTATTTTTGCTGCGAGTGCGTTCAATTCATCTAAAATTTCCATTCATCACCATTAGCGTTTTAAGCCTGGACCCAGCCCCGGCTGATACTGTATTGAGATATGGTTTGATGTTAATTAAATATAAATGGCGTTTTTGACTAAAAAATTTTAAAAATGCTAAATTTTATCTTCAGCAGAAACATAAAGCTGAATATTGCTTATGATATAAGCGATGGCGCAATCTTTGTCAACAGATATAAGCGAGACGATTACCACTTATTGCGCATGACGATAAGAGTTTGGCCGAAGATCATTACTCAATTTTTTTACACTAAGGGGAGTGCCGGCCCCGATCAGGAACCGTGCACTGGGCTGATGATTTATGTAAAGCCGTCATATTTAACAGATACCGCTGGTTACCAAATATTTTATAAATGCAGCTTCAGTGAGTACAGGAAAAAATTATCTATATAAATTGAATCCATTCCCTGTCTCTATGGTGTCCTGTCATTAATCCAGCCGGATCCAGCGCCTTCCCGCCAGCACGGTCACGGCGATAATCGTGATGCCCGCGGCCAGGTGCATAATGAAATCCAGCATATGCAGATGCGTTTGATGGCACAGCGACAGCAGCATGGATGACATAAAGGCGATGCCGCCGCCCGCCAGCGCCAGACTTTTGCCCGGATAAAGCGAGCGGGAACGATGCAGCGCCGCTACGGCAATCACCATCATCGGCAGGCTGGCCGACAGCATAAACAGATAACAGTGTACGCCCTCGCCAAACTGTCCGTCGCCCGGCGGTAAGGTGGCCGTCATATTACCTAAATTAAGCGCCAGCCAGATGAGCGCCAGCAGGCCCAGCCATTTCAGACGAACAGGTGGTCGCCCGGCCAGACTGAGCGTAAACGCGCCCGCCATAGCGCCGCTGCCAAGAATAAAAGACAGCAGCAGGCTTAGCAGCGCAGGCAGCGCATCGGGCCGTGACCAGTCGGTGAATCTGCTGTGCAGCGCCCAGCTGCTTACCATGCCGCAGGGCAAGGCCAGCGCTATCCAGGCAGCCACGCGCCAGCCCGTAGGCCAGAGGCGTTTAACCGGCCGCGCCGAGTCGCTAAGTTGATCGATAAACCGATCATGATTTCTCATGATTGCTTTTTCCTGATTTGCGAAGGTTAAGCATTGCGCGATGCAAAAGCGACTTTACGGCGGCTATCGACAGATTGCTTTCCGCCGCGGCCTGAGCAAGGCTCTGTTCGCGCAGATGAACGGATTCCACAATTTCCCGCTGCCTTACCGGCAGGCTGTCCAGATAGCCATTCAGTTCATGACCATCGGTATCCGTTTCCGGCAGGACAGCAGCCTGGCGGTTTACCGCCTCCTCGTCCTGAACTTCCTGACTTCTGCCGCGCTGCCGCAGAGCGTCAATCGCCCTGGCCGAGGTAATCGCCGCTACCCAGGGCAGAACGGGACGCTGCGGATCGTAGGTATGGCGGACGCGATGGATCGCCAGCAGCGTTTCCTGAATAACATCTTCAAGCAGCGCTTCATCACTGATTTTTTGACGCGCAAAGGCGCGGATGGCAGGTACCATCGCTTTCAGCAGCCGGTTATAGGCTTCGCGGTCGCCGCCCTGCGCGCGCGCCATCAGCGCAGGCCAGTGCTGCGTCTCAGTGATGGGCATTGCCCGCCTGCAAAACGTTATCTGCCGGGCTTGTAGTCACTACGCTTGCTCACGATTTTTTCCCGTGTTCAGTGGCGCGATCCAGCGCCGAGATAACAATATTGGGCGTCAGCACCTGCGGCAGCACGACCGGTTTGCCACCGTCTGCCGGATAAACCACATAAAGCGGCAGTCCGCCCCGACCGAAATCGCTCAGCGCCTGTTCCACATCCGGATTGTACTTAGTGGAATCCGCAACCATATAGATGGTATCGGTACGCGCCATTGCTGCTTTAACAGCCTGGGTAGAAAGCGACGTGCGATCGTTTACCTGGCAGGTAATACACCAGGACGCCGTAAAGTTTACCAGAATCGGTTTGCCCTGCCCTTTAATCGCCTCGACATTCTGCGGCGTCCAGGCAACGGCTGCCGCAGCCTGTGCGGTTTCGGCGCTGTTTTGCGGCGTGGCGGTGGCGTTAAGGTTAAGCAGCGGCACCGCCACCAGCAGCAGAAATACCACGGTTGCGCTATGCAGCGCCCAGTGACGCCTGCCCATCATCTGACGTTTTTGCGCCATGCCATACAGCCAGGCGGCAAAGCTCAGCAGCAGACAGCAGGCCAGGATAGCCGCCAGCGCCGCCGAGCCGGCCTGCCGCTCCAGCACCCAAATCAGCCAGCCGACCGCGCCCAGCATCGGAAACGCCAGCCCCTGTTTCAGCGTCGACATCCAGGCGCCGGGCGCAGGCAGCACTTTCGCCAGCACCGGAAAAAAAGAAATCAGCGTAAAAGGTGCAGCAAATCCCAGCGCCAGCGAGATAAAGATAATCAGGCTGACCACCGGCGGCTGAGTCAGCGCATAGCCGACCGCGCTGGCCATAAAGGGCGCGCTACAGGGCGTCGCCACAATAATTGCCAGCGCGCCGGTCAGCGCAGAGCCGGTCAGACCGCCGCGATCGCCGCCTATTCCCCCTACCCGCTGCACCGAAAGCCCGACCTCAAAAAGCCCAAAAAGATTGAGGGCCGAGCCAAGCATCACCAGGATCAGCAGCGCGATCACCAGCGGCGACTGAAGCTGAAATCCCCAGCCGACCGACGATCCGCCCGCCCGCGCCAGCAGCAGCACGCCCACCAGCGCCACCATGGTCACCACCACGCCGAGCAGAAACGCCAGGCCTTCGGCACGAGCCTGTGCAGGCCTGTCATGATGGCGCAGCAGGCTCAGCGCCTTCAGCGAAATCACCGGAAACACGCACGGCATTAAATTCAGGATAAGGCCGCCCAGGAAGGCGGCAGCGATAGCAGTCAGCATGATAAACCTACTCCGTTATGCCGGGTTGGCCTGGCGATATTTTTTCACCGCGTCCATCGCTTTTTGAATATGCGCGTCCGGATTTTTGTCGGTATAGCTGAGCAGGATCTTGCCGTCCGGCGCAATCACATAGGAAGTGCGGTCGGAATAGGTTTTCCCTTTCATCTCCAGCGTATTTTTATATTCCGTCGCGACTTTCGCACCCGGATCGGCGGCTACGGTAAATTTATCGCGGCATTCCAGCTGGGAAAATTTAGCAATCTGATCGGTATTGCCTGCCGTCACGCCAATCACCGTCGCGCCCTGCTTGTTAAACTCATCGGTCGCTTCGGCAAAGTCATGCGCTTCCAGGGTACAGCCTGCGCTAAACGCGGCCGGGAAGAAATAGAGCACCACCGGGCCTTTTTGCAGCGCCTGCTGCAGCGAGAACGTGGTCGATTTACCGGCCAGCGCGGCATCAAGCTTAAAGTCCGGCGCTTTTTCACCGACCTGCAGGGCGGCAAAGGCGCTGGTCATGGGTAAGGTAAGCGCCAGCAGCGTGGCGGCGGTCAGGGCTTTCAGGTTCATACGCATAAACATCTCTCCATTATTCGACAGGTGAAAGGAAACCATCTCCTTAACCAGAGGTTCGTCGAACAACAGGGAAAAGTTTCGCTGAGATAAAAAAAATTTTAGCAATTCGCCTGACTGAGGCGAATTGTGTGATCGCCTTAACAGAACTACCCTTTCCTGCACGCCATTCAGGATCGGGCCTGCTTTGAACGCCCCGATACTGTCAGCCACATCAATTTTTACAGGGATACTATGACGCCGACCAGAACTGAACGCGCCGCTCAACAGAAAGTCGACAGCACTGACGTAAGCGTACACGGAGCGAGAACACACAATCTGAAAGATGTCTCACTCTCTTTCCCTCGCGATGCCATCGTCATCTTTACTGGCGTCTCCGGCTCGGGCAAATCCTCACTGGCTTTCGATACGCTCTATGCGGAAGCGCAGCGAAGGTATCTGGAATCCGTCGCGCCACACGTGCGCCACCTGATTGAGCAGGCTCCGGTGCCGGACGTGGACAACATCGACGGGTTGCCGCCGGCCGTCGCGCTCCAGCAGAGTCGCGCAGGCGCTCAGGAGCGCTCCACGGTAGGCAGCCTGACCCGTATTTCGGTCACGCTCCGCCTGCTTTTTTCCCGTGCCGGGCATTACCCTGAGGGGATCCCGTTTATGCCTGCCGAGGCGTTCTCGCCCAATAATCCGCAGGGTGCCTGTACGCTGTGTCAGGGCACGGGCAGGACGCATGAAGTGAAAGCCGATGCGCTGGTGCCTGATGAGTCGTTAAGTATTCGCGAAGGCGCGATAGCCGCGTGGCCAAACGGCTGGGGAGCAAAAAACCTGCGCACCATTCTTGAAATGCTCGACTACGACGTGGATGCGCCGTGGAAAACCTTATCGGCAAAGGACCGGCAGTGGATACTGTTTACCGATGAGCAACCCTCCGTGCCCGTGTTTCCGGATATGAATGCTAAGCAGCAAAAAGCGGCGATCGCGGCCGGGATGAAACCTGACTATACCGGCACCTACACCAGCGCCAAAAGATATCTGCTGCAAAGCTATGCCGGCGGAAAAGAGTCCGTTAAAAAGCGGCTTTCCCCCTTTATCGCCACGGCGCCTTGTCCCGCCTGTCAGGGGAAAAAGCTTAACCCAAACGCCCTGGCCGTCACCTTTGCCGGCTACGATATCGCCGGGATGGGCGAGCTGACCCTGACACAGCTGAAAACGCTGTTGCTGCCGTTTGCCGAGGGCGAGGCTGCTTCTTTGCCAAAGGAAACGGCGCTGCGGGAAGCCACCACAAGAATGGCGTCGGACATCTGCGGCCGTCTTGATCAGCTTGAGAAGCTGGGGCTGGGCCACCTTGCTCTGGGACGGCAGACCACCATGCTCTCTTCCGGAGAGCTTCAGCGGATACGGCTGGCGACCCAGCTTATTTCACAGCTTTTCGGGGTGCTGTACGTGCTGGATGAGCCTTCCGCCGGGCTGCATCCGGACGATGTGCAGGCACTGCTACATTCCCTGCGTTCGCTGCTTGAGGCCGGCAACTCGCTGGCGATTGTAGAACACAATCTTGATGTGATTGCCGAAGCCGACTGGCTGATTGAGGTGGGGCCAGGGCCGGGCCGCCAGGGAGGCGAAATCGTCTATAACGGTGTGCCGGACGGGCTGGAGAAAGTGACAGCGTCACGTACAGCGCCTTATTTGTTCAGCCAGCAGCAGCCGGGTTTACGCCAGCGTAACACCCCGGCCAGCTGGCTCAGGCTGGAACAGGTTAGCTGCAACAATATTTCCGCGCTTGATGTGGCCATTCCCCTTGAAAGCATGACCGTGATCACCGGCGTATCGGGTTCGGGGAAATCAACGTTGCTGACCCGCGTCCTGCCGGGCTTGCTGGCACGGCTGGATAACACGCCGGGGGATGAAGAGGCCGGGGAAGAAGGCGAGACGTCAGATGTGCAGGGGAACATTGTTGCCGGAGGCGACAGCCTTAAAAGGCTGATCCGCATCGATCAGCGCCCTATCGGACGCACGCCTCGTTCCAACCTGGCAACGTACACCGGCTTTTTTGACACTGTGCGTAAGCTGTTTGCAGAAACCGACGAGGCAAAACGGCGAGGCTTTACCGCGAGCCGGTTCTCTTTCAATCTGCCCGAGGGGCGCTGTCCGGTCTGCGAAGGCCAGGGGCAAATCACCATTGAACTGATGTTTATGCCGGGCGTAAGCGCGCCCTGTTCCGCCTGCGGCGGCGCCCGCTACAACGAGGAAACGCTGAAGATACGGTGGCAAAACCGAACAGTTGCTGACGTCCTCGATCTGACCGTGGATGAGGCCGTTACCGTTTTTGAAGGCAATGACACCATTCAGCGTTCTTTAACGGCGCTTACCGCCCTGGGGCTGGGATACCTGAAATTAGGCCAGCCGGCCACGGAATTATCCGGCGGCGAATGCCAGCGCATCAAGCTGGCCTGGGAGCTTCAGCGCGCGCAGCGGGGGAAAACGCTTTATCTGCTGGACGAGCCATCTTCGGGCCTCCATCCTTCCGATACGGATAAACTGCTGGGCGTGCTGGATCGGCTGGTGCAGCGTGGCGATACCGTTATCATGGCCGAACATGATATGCGCATCGCCGCCGAGGCGGACTGGGTGATCGATTTAGGGCCGGGTTCCGGGAGTAACGGCGGCCGCGTCGTGGCGGCTGGAACACCTGAAACGGTCAGCCAGGCGGCTGAGAGCCTGACCGCGCCTTATCTGGCCAGCAAGCTGGAAAAAAGAACCGCCGATCCGCAGTAAGCCTTAAAGGAGGAAGGAAAGTACCCCTTCCTCCTTTATCACTCCGGTCAGACCAGCGCCCACACCAGCCACGTCAGCGCAAAGCCGCTCAGGCCCATCACCGTGGTTAACACCGTCCAGGTTTTCAGACCGTCGACCACGGACAGCCCCAGATAGCGCGTTACCACCCAGAAGCCCGCATCGTTCACGTGCGACAGGCCCAGCCCGCCAAAGCAGGCGGCCAGCGTCACCAGCACCCTGTCCATCTCGTTTGCGCCGCCCACCGCCGACGTCAGCAAGCCGCTGGTGGTCAGGATCGCTACCGTGGCCGATCCCTGCGAGGCGCGCAGCGCCAGCGACAGGATAAACGCCGCCGGCACCAGCGGCAGATGCAGCGTTTCCAGTGTTAACGCCAGCGCTTTACCTACGCCCGACTCTACCAGCACTTTGCCAAATGCGCCGCCCGCGCCCGCCACCAGGATCACGCTGGCCGATCCCGGAATGGCGCGGCCGGTCAGATCTTCCAGCTTGTCTTTGCTCCAGCCGCGACGCAATCCCAGCAGCCACGCGGCCAGCGCCAGCGCGATAAGTAACGCTATCGGCGGCGTGCCGATCACCGTCATCACCTTACGCAGCAGGCTCTCTTCCGCCAGCAGCGAATGCGCCAGCGTACCCAGCACGATCAGCGCGATAGGCACCACGATCAGGCCAGAAATCATCAGCGCGCCCGGCGTCTCGCTCTTTTTCTCTGCGCCTTCCGGCTTCGCCATTTGCAGGCTTTCCAGTACCTCCACCGACAGCTGGAAGCGCTGGCGATTCATCGCCTTCGCCACCAAGTAGCCGACAATGCCCACCGGGATCGAAATTACCAGGCCCAGCAGCATCAGCCAGCCCATATCAGTGTGCAGGATCCCGGCCGCCGCCGCCGGGCCAGGATGCGTAGGCAGCGCCACGTGCACCGTCAGCATGACGCCCGCCATCGGCAAACCGAACTTGATCGGTGAGACGCGCGCAACTTTGCTGAAGCCGTAGATCAGCGGGATCACGATAATAAAGCCGACTTCAAAAAACACCGGGATCCCCAGGATAAACGCCGCCATGGTCAGCGCCGCTACGGTGCGCCGGATGCCCAGCGTCTTGCTGAAACGCTGCGCAAGCGACTCTGCGCCGCCCGATGCCTCAATAATCGCGCCGAGCATCGCGCCCAGTACGATGATAATAGCGATATGACCGAGCAGCCCGCCCATGCCGCTCATAATGATTTCCATGATTTTTTCAGACGGAATGCCGGTGGCGATAGCGACCAGCAGGCTCACAATCAACAGCGCAACGAAGGGATGGACTTTGGCTTTAATGACCAGCAGCAGCAGAACAACGACGCTGGCGGTCGCGATGGCTAACAGCATAGCGGTGGACATGGTAATCCTTCTATTCTTATCGTTTTAACAGACCCGGTGCAGGTAAAGGGTGAGGTAAACCGGCGCGAAGGCGCCGGGTAACACAGGCTTAGCGTTTTTTCGCCCAGGATTTAAACCAGCCAAGCCCGGCGAGCGTGCCGTTGCGTGGAATATATTCGCAGCCTACCCAGCCGTCGTAGCCCACGTCATCCAGCAGGGTAAACAGCCACGGGTAGTTGATTTCGCCCTCGTCCGGCTCGTGGCGATCCGGTGCAGAGGCGATCTGCACGTGACGATAGCGCCCAGCGTTTTCCCGGATCAGGTGGCTCAGGTTGCCGTCCACCATCTGCGCGTGAAACAGGTCGAGCTGGGTGAAGACGTTTGGCCGATCGATACGCGCCATCATCGCCAGCGTCTGATACTGGCTGGCATAGAGATAGTTGGGCTTGATTTTGGGGCCGAGCGCCTCCAGCAGGATGGTGATGCCGTGCGGCGCAAAACGGTCGGCCGCATAGTGAATATTGCTGATAAACGTCTGCTCGCAGGCCGCGCGATCCATGCCTTCCTGCACCACGCCAGCCATGATATGCACCTGCGAGACGTTCAGCGCCAGCGCATACTCCAGCGCGCTGTCGATATCGGCGCGGGCATCGGCTTCGCGCCCCGGGATCGCCGTTACGCCCCATTCTCCTGACTGCACGTCGCGCGGCGCGGTGTTAAACAGCACCAGCTTAAGGTTATGTTCATCCAGCCGCGCTTTTAGCTGTTGCGCCGGGTAGTCATAGGGAAACAGAAATTCCACGGCCTCGAAACCGGCGTCGGCCGCCGCGGCAAAGCGATCCAGGAAAGGCACTTCGGTAAACTGGGTGGAAATATTGGCTGCAAACTTCGGCATTATCGGCTCCTTAACTCGTCAACTTCGGCCTCGCTGAGGTAGCGGATCGCGCGGTCGCCCAGCGTGAAAATCAGGCGCGCCGTCTCTTCCAGCTCTTCCGTATTATCCGCCGCTTCGCGCAGCGAGCTGCCTACCACTACCGAGCCGTGGTTCGCCAGCAGAAAGCCGCGATAGCGCCCCGCCAGCGCGGCGAGATCGTCTGCCAGCCGCGTATCGCCCGGCCGGTAATAAGGCACGACAGGCACATCGCCGACGCGCATCACCACATAAGGCGTAAACGGTCGGATACAGTTCTGCCGATCCAGATCTTCCAGACAGGAGAGCGCGGTCAGATAGTGGCTGTGCAGGTGCACCACCGCTTTGCAGTCGGGATCGTTCAGATAAAGCGCCCGGTGAAAGGCGATCTCTTTGGAGGGCTTGTCGCCGGCGATCCATTCACCCTGCGGCGTCACTTTAGACAGGCGATCGCCGTCCAGTTCGCCCAGACAGGAGCCGGTCGGCGTCGCCAGCAGATTACCGTCCTCCAGCAGCACAGAAAGGTTGCCGGCAGAGCCGGTAGCGTAGCCGCGCTGAAAAAAAGAGGCGCCCAGCTTCACCATCTCCTGGCGGGCCTGTTGTTCTGTCATGATGAAAACTCCGTTTGCGCGCGGCGGAAAAACTGCTCGTCGCCAAAATTGCCTGACTTCAGCGCCAGCGACAGCGGCTGATGAATATCCCTTACCCAGGGCACGCCGGGGGAAATGGTCGGGCCGATATGGAAAGCGGTCACGTCCAGGCTCTGCGCCACCACGCCGGAAGTTTCGCCGCCCGCTACGATAAAGCGTTGCCAGCCGCGCGCCTTCAGGTTGCGGGTCACGGCGGCGAACAGGGTTTCTACCGCCTCGCTGCTGCGCTGTGCACCGTATTGCTGCTGAATAAGCTGTAGCTGTTGCGCATCCGCCGTGGCGTAAAGCATCGGCGCCAGCGGCCGGGCGTTTTGATCGGCAACCCAGTCGGCAAGCTCGCGGGCATAGTCGTCTACATTGTCCAGACAGCGGCTGACCTCTACTTCACGCGCGGGCGCCTGCTGACGATAGGCGTTGACCTGCCGGTTGGTCATCTGCGAGCAGGAGCCGGAAATCACCACCGCGCGCTCGCCGCGTGGACGCCCTGCCGTTTCGGCCTCGTTACCAAGGTTTTGCGTAGTAGCCCACTGGCGCGCCAGCCCGATAGCCAGGCCGGAGCCGCCGGTGACCAGGCGCATCTCGCGCAGCGCCTCGCCCTGGGTCAGTAAATGCTGTTCGCTGAGCGCATCCAGCACCACATAATTCACCCCGGCGGCCTTCAGCTCGCTTAGTTTTTCGCGCACCGCTTCGGCACCGAGGTCCAGCGTGGCGGCGGCAATCAGGCCCGCTTTGCCCTTAGCCTGACGCGCCATCAGGCGCAGCAGATTGCTGTCCGTCATCGGCGTGACCGGATGATGACGCATCCCCGACTCCGACAGCAGCTGTTCGCCGACAAACAGATGGCCCTGATAGACGGTGCGGCCGTTCACCGGCAGCGCCGGACAGATAGCCGTCTGCGTTTCGCCAAGCTCATATAGCAGCGCGTCGGTGACCGGGCCGATATTGCCTTTCTCCGTACTGTCGAAGGTGGAGCAGTATTTAAAATAGAAACGATCGCAGCCCTGCTCCCGGAGCCAGCGCAGCGCGGCCAGCGACTGGTCAACCGCCTGCTCAACCGGGCAGGAGCGCGACTTCAGGCTGATAACGATCGCCTGCGCGGCAAGGCTTTCCTGCTGTTCAGGCACGCCGTTAAACTGGATGGTGGCCAGGCCGTTCTGCGTCAGAAAGCTGGCGATATCGGTCGCGCCGGTAAAGTCGTCGGCAATCACTCCTAAACGCGTCATGCCTGCTCCTTGCCCTGAGGCAGCGTGATACCGCTGAAAATCTTGATCACCGCGCTGTCGTCTTCACGGCCATAGCCGGCGTTGCTGGCTTCGGTAAACATGTTCAGCGCGGTAGAGGCCAGCGGCAGCGGAAACTGCAGCGCTTTTGCCGTCTCGGCCACCAGGTTGAGATCTTTCACAAAGATATCGACTGCGGATTTCGGGCTGTAGTCGCCGTCGACCACGTGGCGCATCCGGTTCTCAAACATCCATGAGTTGCCCGCCGCATTGGTGACGACCTCATACATGGTATCCAGTGGGATACCGGCGCGGGCGGCCATCGCCATCGCTTCCGCTCCCACCGCGATATGCACGCCAGCCAGCAGCTGATGAATAATTTTTACGGTGGATCCCAGGCCGATTTCGCTGCCGACGCGGTAGACTTTTGCCGCCACCGCCTCCAGCACCGGCTGCAAACGTTCAAACGCGGCATCGCTGCCGGAGGCCATCACCGTCATCTCACCGGTTGCCGCTTTGGCCGCGCCGCCGGAAACGGGCGCGTCCAGCATCAGCAGCTGATGCTGCGCCAGCCGCTGTTCAATCTGCTGCGCGTCCTGCGCAGAGATAGTGGACGACACCATCACCACCGTCCCCGGCTTCAGCCTGGCGGCCAGGCCGTTATCGCCGAATAAAATAGCGTTAACCTGTTTAGCGTTGACCACCAGCAGCAGCACGGCCTCAAGCTGATCGACGAACCCGTCGGCGGCGGTTTGCGCATCGCGGGCGCCCGTCTGGCGCAGCGTTTCCAGCGCCGCTGGATTAAGATCGACGCCCCAGGTGTTCAGCCCCGCACGAATGCAGGAGGCGGCTGCGCCCATCCCCATCGACCCTAAACCGATTACGCAAACGTTTTGAATTGGCACCGTGGCCTCCGTTGTTAAATTAAGTGATTATTTGTTCAATGTTGTTAATCGTGCCAGCTTATCGGATGAATAAATGTGCCGCGCATCACAAATTGAAGGCGGCGAACAAAAAAGAACATTTCTTCACAAGCGCTGTCAGCACTGAATCTTGAGGCGAAAAGGCGGAACCACACCGCAGAACCGGCAAATTTTCTATTCGCGCGGCCATCCCTTTCCATTACAATGTGAAAAATTGATAATTTCACAGGAGCAGACGTGATCCCGGTTGAACGACATCAGCAGATCCTGGCGATGGTGGCCGAACGCGGCGTGGTGAGCTTTTCGGAACTGAGCGAACGGCTGGGCGTATCGCATATGACCATTCGACGCGACGTGCAGAAGCTGGAGGAACAAGGCGCGCTGCTGGCGGTATCCGGCGGCGTGCGTTCGGCGGAACGGCTGGCGGCGGAACCGTCGCACCAGACCAAAACCTCGCTCTATAATGCGGAGAAAAATGCGATTGGCCGCCGCGCCGCGCAGCATATTCCCCGCAACAGCTGTATTTATATTGATGCGGGCACCACCACGCTGGCGCTGGCCGGCGAGCTGCTGGATCGCGACGACCTGCTGGTGGTGACCAACGACTTTATGGTGGCGGCCTTGCTGATGGAGAAAAGCCGCTGTCGGCTGATCCACACCGGCGGCACGGTATGCCGCGAAAATCGTTCCTGCGTCGGGGAAAGCGCGGCGCGCAGCCTGCGCCATCTCGCTATTGATATCGCTTTTATCTCTGCATCCTGCTGGGGGCCGCGAGGCCTCTTTACCCCGGACGAGGACAAGGTCACGGTAAAGCAGGCGGTGTGCGACGTCAGCAGCAAGCGCGTACTGCTCAGCGACAGCTCCAAATACAATAAAATCGCCACGTTTATGGCGCTGCCGCTGGAGATCTTCGACACCATCGTCACCGATAGCCGCCTGAGTGCTCAGGCGCGCGAAGCGCTGGGCGAAGGAAACTGGAAGCTGGCTCTCGCGGATTAACCTGCGCGATATGACGGACCTGTTGGACAGGCTGACCGCGTTGATTTTAGCGGGAGATCTCACAGAACAGCATTTGATTTCACTGGTAAACTATTTATTGCTTGCAGGTGAAGCTTCAGACGCAAAGGTATTTGTACAGCAGCTGGCACAGCGCGTGCCGCAACACGAGGAGAAACTGATGACTATCGCACAGCAGCTCAAGCAAACAGGCGTTCAGGAAGGGATGAAAATGGGCGTCGAAAAAGGAATGCGTAAAGGAATGCGGCTCGGTCGAAAAGCGGAGGCGCGCAATATCGCCCGGGCGATGCTGCGGCAGGGATTTGACCTTCAGGCCGTGGCAACGCTAACCGGGCTGAGCAAGGTTGAACTGGCGCAGCTTTACCCGTGATTTTTCCACCAGGCCTGTAATAAGCACGTCCGGGCCGTCGCCAGGCCCGGCAAAACCCAACCTCATCCTGCTTTTTGCGCCCTGCCGCATACCCTTCACTTTCTACGCAATAGTCTATGATTTCTTCAAAGCTTACATCGCACTCCTTGCGATGTCGTCTATCGCTCACCGCTGTGCTTAAAGAGGCTATTGAATGGGATCCGGAACATTTAGTAAGAGCTGGGGGGCCGAGTATGTGGCCGACGGTAAGATTCGTTTTCGCCTTTGGGCTACCGGGCAAAAAAGCGTCACGCTCAGGCTGGCCGGAAAAGATATTGCCATGTCCGCCAGCGGCGACGGCTGGTTTGAAGCGGAGGTCAGCGAGGTAGCGCCCGGCGCGGAATACAACTTTGTGCTTGCCGACGGCATGGTGGTGCCGGATCCGGCATCGCGTGCGCAAAAGGCGGACGTTAACGGCCCCTCTGTGGTTATCGATCCCGCAAGCTATAGCTGGCAGCATGAATGGCGCGGTCGTCCGTGGATTGAAACGGTGGTGTACGAAATGCATATCGGCACCTTTACCCCGGAAGGCACCTTTCGGGCCGCCATAGAGAAACTGCCTCACCTGGCGGAGCTGGGTATCACCATGCTGGAAGTGCTGCCCGTTTCGCAGTTTGGCGGCAATCGCGGCTGGGGCTACGACGGCGTGCTGCTTTACGCGCCGCACTCCGCTTACGGCACGCCGGACGATTTCAAAGCCTTTATCGACGCCGCGCACGGTCATGGCCTGTCGGTGGTGCTTGATATCGTCCTGAACCATTTTGGTCCGGAAGGCAACTACCTGCCGCTGCTGGCGCCTGACTTCTTTCATAAAGAGCGCATGACTCCCTGGGGAGCCGGAATCGCTTATGACGTCGCGGCGGCTCGCGACTATATGGTGGAAGCGCCGCTGTACTGGCTACAGGAGTACAATCTGGACGGGCTGCGTTTTGACGCCATCGATCAGATTGAAGACACCTCGGAAAAACATGCGCTGATCGCTATCGCCGAACGTATTCGTGCAGAAATCACCGACCGGCCGGTTCACCTCACCACCGAGGACAGCCGTAACGTCATTTTCCTGCACCCGCGTGAAGAGGACGGCAGCGTGCCGCTGTTTACCGGCGAGTGGAACGATGATTTCCATAACGCCATTCACGTTTTCGCCACCGGCGAAACCCACGCCTACTATCGCGACTTCGCTAACGAGCCGGAAAAGCTTATTGCGCGCATTCTGACGGAAGGCTTCGCTTATCAGGGCGAAGTCTCGGCGCAGTCGGGTGAAAAACGCGGCGTGAAAAGTTCAGGTCAGCCGCCGGTCGCTTTTGTCGATTTTATTCAGAACCATGACCAGACGGGCAACCGCGCCCAGGGCGACAGGCTGATCCAGCTGGCGGGCGCCGATCGCACCAAAGTGCTGCTGGCCACGCTGCTCTGCTCGCCGCATATTCCCCTGCTGTTTATGGGCGAAGAGTACGGCGAAACCCGGCCTTTCCTGTTCTTTACCGATTTCCACGGCGATCTGGCTAAAGCGGTGCGCGAAGGGCGCGCGCGTGAATTCCAGGGCCATGCCGGACATGAAGACGAAAGCGTGCCCGATCCTAATGCCAAAAGCACGTTTGACGCTTCAAAGCTGGACTGGCAAAAAACGCAAAGCCCGCAGGGACAGGCGTGGCTGGCATTGACCAAAGAGCTGCTGGCCGTGCGGCAGCGCTATATCGTGCCGCTGCTCACCACTGCAGGCGGCAACAGCGGCAAAGTGCTGCAAACCGCCGCCGGTTTCGTCGCTGTCAGCTGGACGTTCCCTCAGGGCACGCTGTCGATCGCGCTGAATATCGGCGAGAAAACCCAGCCCGTGCCGGACATGCCGGGCGAGACGATTTTTAGCTGGCCGCAGGCCATCACCGAGCTGCCCCAGCATGCCATCCTTGTTCGCCTTGCTCCGGGAGAAACCGCGTGACTATTCCAGCCTCGACCTACCGTATCCAGTTCCGCAGCGGCATGACTTTCGATCGGGCCGCCGCGCTTGTTCCCTATCTGAAACAGCTGGGCATTAGTCATCTCTACGCGTCGCCCATTTTTACCGCGCTTTCCGGCTCTACCCACGGTTACGATGTTATCAACGCCAATGAAATCGATCCGGCGATTGGCGGCCGTGAGGGCTTCGATCGTCTGGTGAAAACGCTGCAACAGGCTGGCCTGGGGCTGATCATCGATATCGTGCCGAACCATATGGCCTCATCGCTGGAAAACGCCTGGTGGCGCGACGTGGTAGAGCACGGCGAAAACAGCCGCTACGCCCACCATTTTGATATCGACTGGTCACGTCGTCTGACGCTGCCTTTCCTTGGCGATGATTTTGAGGTGGAGCTTGAAAACGGCGCTATCGCGGTTAAACCCGATCCGCAAACCGGGAAACCGGCGCTGGCTTACTACGAACATTTCTATCCGCTGACGCCTGCAAGCTGGCAGGATCGGGCGGAGGCGGTGCTGCAACTCACCGACAAAGCCGATATCGCTGCGCTGCACGACAGCCAGCCCTACAGGCTGATGTCCTGGCGGGACGCGCCGCGCGACCTCTCCTTCCGCCGCTTTTTTGAAATCACGGGGCTGGCCGGCGTGCGGGTGGAGGATAAGGCGGTGTTCGATGATGCGCACCAGCTGATCCTCGAGCTGGTGCGCAGCGGCGCGGTGCAGGGCCTGCGCGTTGACCACGTCGACGGGCTGGCCGATCCTAAAAGCTATCTGGAACGGCTGCGTCAGGAAGCCGGACCGGATTGCTATATCACGGTAGAAAAGATCCTGGCTAAGGGCGAGCATCTGCCTGCCGACTGGCCTGTCTCCGGCACCACTGGGTATGAATTTATTGCTTCCCTGTCCGAAGCGCTGGTGGACGGCAAACATATTCGTCAGCTGCGGCAGGCCTATGAAACGCTGCTGGGCAAGCCGGTTGACGTGCAGGCGGAGCTGCGCGCGGCCAAAATGCTGATGGCGACCCGCAACTTCGCCGGTGAAGCGACCAGGCTTTTGCAGCTTGCCACCACTATCGCCGCCGCCGATAACGAGCCGCTGGAAGAGAAAGCGCTGTTGACGGCGCTGCGGGAGCTGCTGGTCGCCTTCCCCGTTTACCGCACTTACGGCACAACAGAGGGGCTGCCGCCCGAAGATGCCGACCTGCTGCTGAAAGTAGCGGACGAGGTGCGCCAGGGCGTTAAGGCACCGGATCCCGAGGCGCTGGGCTTTTTAACGCGGATTATGGCGGGCGAAGTTTCCGCTGCCGCCAGTGACGACGCCGCCAGCTTCCGCACCCGCTTCCAGCAGCTGACCGGGCCGCTGATGGCAAAATCGGTCGAGGACACGCTGTTTTTCCGCCTGCATATGGCGCTGGCGCTGAATGAGGTCGGCGCGGAGCCGATGCCGGATGACTTCTCGCCGGAACGTTTCCACCAGGAGATGCAGGAGCGGCTGGCCCGTCAGCCGGACGCCCTTTCCGGCACCTCTACCCACGACACCAAGCGTGGCGAAGATGCGCGAGCGCGCCTCTATACGCTGAGCGAAGCGCCGGAGCGCTGGGCGGAGTGCGTCTCTCGCTGGCGGCAAGGCAACCAGTCTCAGGTGGTGCAGCTTAAGGACGGCCCTGCGCCAAAACCCGCCGTGGAGTGGATGCTGTACCAGTCGCTGGCGGGCGCATGGCCCACCGATCTGGCGCCTGATGATGCTGAAGGCCTCAAGGCGCTGGAGGAGCGCTTTACCGGCTTTGTAGAAAAAGCGCTGCGTGAGGCGAAGCTGCGCACCGACTGGGCCGACAGCAACGAAACCTATGAAAATGCCGTGCTCGACTATGTGCGTCATCTGCTGTCGCCCGATAATCAGGCTTTTTTGCAGGACTTCACCGCGTCGCTCCAGCCCTTTATCCACGCAGGCCTTGTTAACAGCCTGACCCAGACGGCCATCAAGCTGACCGCACCGGGCGTGCCGGATATTTATCAGGGCAGCGAAACGCTGGATCTGAGCCTGGTGGATCCCGACAACCGTCGCGAGCCGGATTTCTGCGCGCTGGAGCAGCTGTTAAATCAGGTTGAGCAGGTCGATCCCGCTAATGAAGCGCACTGGCTGGACGGTCGCCTGAAGCAGCAGCTGATTGCTAAAGTGCTGCCCCTGCGTCAGCAGCTGCCGGATCTGTTTCGTAAAGGCGACTATCTGCCGCTGAGCGCCACGGGTCAGCAGGCGGAGAACGTGCTGGCTTTTGGTCGAGCCAACGACGAGGCGGCGCTGATTGTGATCCTGCCCCGCCTTGTGTTTAACCGATTGCAGGAGGCGCACTGGGCGCCGGCGGAAATCGCCCTGCCGGAGGCGCTGGCTGGCCGACGCTATATCAATCTGATCAGTGGCGCAGAATCTGCGCTGGAGACAAGCTTTAGCCTGGCGGGAGGCGATCGGCGGATGCCGGTTATTCTGCTTAGCCGGTAAAGCTGACTCTACAGCACAAGGACGTGCTGCTGTAACTTATCCCTATAGTTAACGCTGGTATTACGGAAGCTGCCGCTAATTTGCATTAACGCTTGCCGAAAGCGGCATGTCTGAACCATCTCGTAACAGATGCTCCGCTTTTTCCTGCCCATTTGTAACTAAATTAACTAAAATATGACATTTTTTAGTTTTGTAACTAAAAACACATACAATCTGCCATAACAATATTTTAATATTTATGGACACTTTTTAACTAATGTCAAATCCCGACTATCGACACCTGCCATGATTAAATCAAAAAAACTGATTACCTCAGTTTCGCTGTCTGCGTTACTGATTTCTACAGCGATCCATGCTGAAACTGCACCAGAGAAAACCGACGTTCTGCTGATCGGCGGCGGCATCATGAGCGCCTCGCTGGGCACGATGCTGGAAGACGTTCAGCCAGACTGGAAACAGATTATGGTTGAGAAGCTCGACGGCGTCGCCCTTGAGTCTTCCAACGGCTGGAACAACGCCGGTACCGGCCACTCCGCCAATATGGAGCTGAACTATACGCCTGAGCGTGCCGACGGCACCATCGACGTCAGCAAGGCGCTGGAGATCAACGAAGCCTTTATGATCTCTCGCCAGTTCTGGACTTCTCAGGTGAAAAACGGCGTGCTGAACAACCCGCACTCCTTTATCAACTCTACGCCGCACATGAGCTTTGTCTGGGGCGACGACAACGTTGAGTTCCTGAGCAAGCGCTATGCTGCGCTGCAGAAAACCACCCTATTCCAGGGCATGAAGTTCTCTACCGATCAGGATCAGATCAAACAGTGGGCGCCGCTGGTTATTGAAGGCCGCGATCCTAAGCAGAAAGTCGCGGCCACCTGGACGCCGGTAGGCACCGACGTTAACTACGGTGAGATCACTCGTCAGCTGACCGCCAGCCTGAAGAAAAACAGCAACTTTAAGCTGGAAACCTCTTCAGAAGTGACCGACTTTAAGCGTAACAGCGACAACTCCTGGCACGTGACCATCAAAGACGTGAAAAACGGCGGCGAACGCGCGATTGACGCGAAATATGTCTTTATCGGTGCTGGCGGCGGCGCGCTGAAGCTGCTGCAAAAAACCGGCATTCCGGAAGCGGACAACTATGCAGGCTTCCCGGTTGGCGGCTCTTTCCTGGTCACCGAGAATCCGGCCATTACCAGCCGTCACCTGCAAAAAGTGTACGGTCAGGCTTCCGTAGGCGCACCGCCAATGTCCGTTCCGCATATCGATGCGCGTAACCTGGACGGTAAGCGTGTGGTACTGTTTGGGCCGTTCGCGACCTTCTCTACCAAGTTCCTGAAAAACGGTTCGCTGTTCGATCTGCTGAGCACCACCACCACCAGCAACTTTATGCCGATGACCCACGTGGGCATGGATAACTTTGACCTGGTGAAATACCTGATTGGTCAGGTCATGCTGAGCGACGACGACCGTTTTGCCGCGCTGAAAGAGTACTATCCGGACGCGAAGAAAGAAGACTGGAAACTGATCCAGGCGGGTCAACGCGTGCAGATCATCAAGAAAGATGCGGATAAAGGCGGCGTGCTGAAGCTGGGTACAGAAATTGTGACCGATCAGCAGAAAACCGTGGCGGCCCTGCTGGGCGCATCGCCAGGCGCTTCGACTGCGGCACCTATCGCTATCAACGTGATGAAGAAGCTGTTCCCGGAGCAGTTCAACTCGCCGGAATGGCAGGAAAAGATCCATAAAGTGGTGCCAACCTACGGCCAGACGCTGAACGGTAACACCGAGCTGACGCAGCATGTCTGGGATGACACCGCGGCCACGCTGCAGCTGACCAAGCCACCGGTTATCAAGATGCCTGCTCAGGAGCCTGCGCAGTCCACCATTACTGGCCAGGCTGAGAAAACGCCAGCCCAGCACGATATGGCGCTGTAAATCCTGTTTCCCGCGCCGGATGGCGCGGGGATCTTTTCAATGATGTGTTTAGAAAAAATGCTGATTGATCGCCTCCTTAAACTATTCTGATTATTTTGCCGAACGTCCCTGAATCCCATTTTCAATAGTATCGATTAAACACCTGGATTTTCTCTTTTAACTCCACCAGCCTAATGATTTTCCCAAAACGTACAGCGCGTTTCCTAACGCTGCGCCTATCGCACCGCTTTGCCAGCCATCATAATCTTTAATTCCGCCGCGGGTTGTTAGCGTTGTTTCGGTTTCAGTCAGGCCACTGGTAATGCTATCGCTTCCTCCGTTTACGTAAATTAACTCTGAAGCATCAAGTTCTCTCATAGAAGTATCCTTCAGGCTGATGGCAACCAGCAGGTATAATGTTCGAAAGAGACACTATCCCTGCGTCTGCGCGCAAAAGCGCCTGTAGCACAGGCTATCGGGAAATTAAGAAAGCCTGTTGAAAGAAAAAGTAGTGGTGAAAAATCAGTTTGTGAAGCAAGCGAAAGTAAAAATTTTAGTTAAGGAAATATTTAACAGATAATTTTGATTTTAATCAAAAATAAGGGGGCTCACATCCTAATAAACCGGGCTAGCGGCCGGGCAGGCCGCTAAATAAGCCCCTTGTGGGCAAATGTGATACGAGTCGCTTCATTCAGATCCATAGCTTTTAAGGTTTCAGGGGGGACCCATGCGATTTCCTGAAACTCCTCGTTAAAAGTAATATTTCGATTAGTACTGATGCAGTCAAATATAAGATAAATCATATAAATTTCTTCAGTTTTGCCATCCGGGTACGTTTTGGTTCGGATGTCATCACGAAAAGTCCAGGGCTGAATATCTGTGATGCATAGCTCCTCGCCTAACTCTTCATTTATTTCGCGCCTCAGGGCTTCTTCCAGTGTTTCGCCCGCCTCCATCCCTCCACCAGGCAAGGCCCACTGCCCCGGAAAAACACCACGATCCGCAGCCATTTTACAAAGCAAATACTCACCTTCGTTTTGAATCACAGGACATACGATTATCCTCTGTCGCATTTTATTTCCTTAATATTGCTATTTATCCATTAAAGTATCAGGAGGTTTTAACATGTTATTGACCTCAACTTAGGTCAGTTTTCCGAAAGGCTATCCGTAATTTCCTGTTTTGATATCTATGCGATTTTATCCGAGTTATGTTCTTTATTACTCTGTGCTGATTACTCGTTTTATTACTGCGGATATTCGGGAAGCTCAGTAACCTCGCAGGAGAAAGGATTGCGTGCTCAGGGTACGCTCAGCTGAAGCAATTTTAAAGCCATTACGTTTATTTTTGCGGGGTCAGGAAGAAAAGGAGAGGTCGCCCCCTCCTTCCCATTTTTAGCGCAGCGTGCCCGACGTTTCGGTCGCTTCTGCGTGCTCCAGCGCGACAGGAATGCTTTTATAAGCCGGAATACCGCTTTCGGTATCGAAGCTGTCCAGCGGCACCAGCACGTTGGCTTCCGGATAGTAGGCCGCGACCGAGCCAGGCGCCATGTCGTAAACCACTATCGTCAGATTATCCAGGCGTCGCGAGGTCTGCTTGCCGTCCGGATCGAGCGCCACCATATGCACCTTGTCGCCGACCCGCAGGCGGCGTTTTTCTGCCTCATCTGCCGAGATAAACAGTACGTCCCGCCTTCCCGTCACGCCGCGATAGCGATCGTTCAGCCCGTACAGCGTGGTGTTGTACTGATCGTGACTGCGCAGCGTCGTCAGCACCAAATCGTGGCACTTCAGCGAACGCGGATCCTCGTTAATGCCCTGCATGATCTTAAACTGCGCTTTACCCGACGGCGTCAGCCATTTGCGTTCCGACGCGGCGTTGTAAAGACGGAAGCCGCCCGGCTGTAGGATCTTGCGGTTAAAATCCTCAAAGGCCGGGAAAACGGCTTCGATAGCCTGGCGGATAAAGCTGTAGTCGCCGATCATTCTGTCCCAGTTCACCTTAGTGTTGGGCAGCGTGGCTTTCGCCAGACCCGCTACGATGGCCGGCTCCGACTTCAGCCATTCCGAAGCGGGCTTCAGCGAGCCGCGCGAGGCGTGCACCATCGACATGGAATCTTCCACGGTCACGCTCTGCTCGCCCGATGCCTGCCTGTCGATTTCGGTTCGGCCAAGCACCGGCAGCAGATAGTTATGTTTGCCCAACAGCAGATGCGAGCGGTTCAGCTTGGTCGCCATATGCACCACCAGATCCAGCTTGCGCATCGCCTCGAAGGTTTGCTGCGGATCGGAGATCGCCTCCGCCAGGTTGCCGCCCAGGCAAAGCAGTGCTTTGGAGTGGCCGTCGCGGATCGCCTGAATAGCCTGCACCGCACCGTGTCCATGTTTCTGCGGCGGCTTAAAGCCAAACACTTTTTCCAGGTTGTCCAGCAGCGACTGCGGCGGGATTTCAGTAATGCCGACGGTACGATCGCCCTGTACGTTAGAGTGGCCGCGCAGTGGGCAGATGCCCGCGCCTTTCTTGCCGATATTGCCACGCATCAACAGCAGGTTAGCGATTTGCTGTACATTTTGCGTGCCGTACTGGTGCTGGGTGATACCCATGCCGTAACAGATAATGGTTCTTTCTGCTTTGGCATACAGGTGGGCAATATTCTGGATCTCTTCAAACGTCATACCGGAGACTTTCAGAATATGCGGCCAGTCGGTGGCATCCAGGTCCGCCTTCAGGGCGTCAAAACCTTCGGTATGTTCGCTGATAAAGCTTTCGTCCAGCACGCCGGGCTCTCCGGCCGCCAGCGCCCGCTCGTGCATCACCAGCAGACACTTCATCACGCCTTTCAGCATGGCGGCATCGCCGCCAACGCGCACTTTGTAATAGGTAGAAGCGAGCGTGGTGGAGCTGAGCGACAGCATTTCTACCGGGCTTTGCGGAGAGGTAAAGCGTTCAAGCCCTCTTTCCCGCAGCGGATTGATCGCCACGATGGTTGCGCCGCGTTTGGAGACTTCACGTAGCGTACCCAGCATGCGTGGATGATTAGTGCCGGGGTTATGGCCGATACACAGCACCAGATCGCAGTGATCGAAATCTTCCAGTTCGATGGTGCCTTTGCCTATGCCGATGGACTGCGGCAGGCCGACGCTGGTCGGCTCATGGCACATATTGGAGCAATCCGGGAAATTATTAGTGCCGTATTCGCGCGCGAACAGCTGCCAGAGAAACGCTGCTTCGTTAGAAGCGCGGCCTGAGGTATAGAACTCCACGCTATCCGGATCTTCGTAGCTTTGCAGCTTTTCGCCGATTTCACGGAAGGCGGTTTCCCATTCTATAGGCTGATAGGTATCGGTGGCCGCATCGTATTTCATCGGGTGAGTCAGACGGCCTTCGCCTTCCAGCTCAAAAGCGTTGCGTTGCCAAAGCTCACTGACGGTATGGGCAGAGAAAAATTCCGGCGTGGTGCGCTTGCTGGTGGCTTCCCAGGAAACGGCCTTGGCGCCATTTTCGCAAAATTCAAAGGAGGAACCGTGCTGAGGATCGGGCCACGCGCAGCCGGGACAATCGAAGCCCTGCGGCTGGTTGACTTTAAACAACGCGATCACGTCCTGTTTGACCGACATCTGGCCGCGGATCGCGTCGGCAACGGCCTTTAACGCTCCCCAACCCCCCGCTGAACCACCGTAAGGCGCTATTCCAATAGTCTTATTTTGTTGTTTCATACGACTCCGCATCACATTACAAACCAGTTTTTAGCTTAGAACAGCATGCGGCTTCCGACCGGTTTTTTGCTTTCAGAATGTTACCGAATGGCGCTATTAATAACCCATAGCGGCCAGCGACCTGAATCCACAATGGTGCTGAGCCTGCGCATTGTAAACAGAAAGTAAATACCGTATAACAATACGCACCGAGGGGTGTCCTGTTACGGGCTGAGATGGCGCAAGCCGAACCCTTTGAACCTGATCTGGGTCATGCCAGCGAAGGGACGGCTGAGCCAGATAACGCACGTTCCCGCGCCTGACCGGATCTCAAGTATTGAGGAGGTTCCGTGTTTGACGGTTTCTACGGACGGCTGCGTCAACAGACCGGCGATCGCTGGCTGCACTATATCCATCACCCTTTTGTTCGCCAGCTGGCTGACGGCACCCTGCCTGCGTCGGCTTTTCGCCGTTACCTTATCCAGGACTATCTGTTCCTTATCCATTTTGCCCGCGCCTACGCGCTGCTGGTCAGCAAATTTCAAACGCTGCCGGAGATGCGTGCGGCAATCCGCTCGCTGAACGCCATCGTCGACGAACTGCCGCTCCACGTGCGCTACTGCGCGCAGTGGGGCCTGACCGGGAAGGCGATGGCGGCGGAAACCGAGGCGCCAGAAACGCTAAATTATACCCGCTATGTGCTGGATATTGGTCACGCGGGCGACGCGCTCGATCTGTTGACCGCCCTGATGCCCTGCGTGGCTGGCTATGCCGAGATCGGCGTCGGCTTGCTGAACGATACGCAAACCGTATTGACCGGCAATCCCTACGCGCCGTGGATTGAAAACTATGGCGCTCCGCTTTACCTGAGCGGCGTGCAGGCTTCGCTGACGCTGTTTGAAAACCTGGCCGCCCAGCGCGGCGGCGCGAGCCGCTTTGAGGCGCTGGCGGGAATATTCGCCACCGCGACACGGCTGGAAACGGCATTCTGGCAGATGGGGCTTGATGCTGCCTGCGCTACGCCGGAAGCGCGATGACGCCGGGTATAGAGGTGAAGGCGGTCAGCCTGCATTTTAGCGATCGTACGTTATTTAAGCAGCTGAGCTTTACGCTGGCAGGTGGCCGCTTTACTTCTCTGCTTGGCCCCAGCGGCGTCGGTAAAAGCAGCCTGCTGAAGATCATTGCGGGGCTGCTTGCACCCTCGACAGGATCGGTGCTGGGTAGCGATGGGCTGCCGGTTGCCGGACGCATCGCCTGGATGGGACAGCGGGATCTGCTCTATCCGTGGCTTAGCGCGATCGACAATGTCGCGCTGGGTGCGCGTTTACGCGGCGAGAAAGCTGACAGACAATGGGCAGAACATCTGCTTGAACGCGTGGGCCTGGCTGGCAATGCCGGCGCGCTGCCCGCCACGCTGTCGGGCGGGATGCGTCAGCGTGTCGCGCTCGCCCGGACCTTGTACGAGCGACGGCCCATTGTGCTAATGGATGAACCCTTTTCCGCTCTTGATGCCATTACCCGCGCCCAAATTCAGGCGCTGGCCGCAGAGCTGCTGGCCGACTGCACCGTGCTGCTGATTACGCACGATCCAGTAGAAGCCTGTCGCCTCAGTCATCGCCTGCTGATCCTTTCTGCTGCCGGGCTTAGCGAGCTTCCTGAGCTGGCTGGTCAGCCGCCGCGAGCGCCCGACGATCCCAATTTATTGCGTAGCCAGGCGCAGCTTATGCGCCAGCTGACAGAGGACATGGCATGAATGCAGCAACGATACGCCGTGGCGTCACGGTATTTGTCGGGCTGATGGCGCTGTGGCAGCTGGCCACGCTTGGCAGCATCCCGGCTTTTCTGTTGCCCTCGCCCATCGCCGTGGCTGCGGCTATGCGGGATAACGCTGGCTATCTCGCTTACCACACGCTTATTACCGCTACTGAAATCGCCGGCGGGCTTATCGCGGGCGTGCTGCTCGGCGCCCTGCTGGCGCTGCTGATGACCTTTTCGCCCGGCCTGCAACGCTGGCTGATGCCGCTGGTATTGACCAGCCAGGCGATCCCCGTGTTTGCGCTGGCGCCGCTGCTGGTGCTCTGGTTTGGCTTTGGCATCAGCGCCAAAATTGTGATGGCGATCCTGGTGATTTTTTTCCCGGTTGCCTCCGCTTTTTTTGATGGCTTACGGCGGGTCGAACAGGACTATCTGGATCTGGCGCGCACGATGGGTGCCTCTTCCGCTTCGCAGCTGCGGCATGTGCGGCTGATGGCGGCGCTGCCGGCCTTTGGCTCAGGGCTGCGGATGGCGGTCGCCGTCGCGCCCATTGGTGCGATTGTCGGCGAATGGGTGGGCTCCGCCGAAGGATTGGGGTTTGTAATGCTGAATGCTAACGCGCGAATGCAGAGCGATCTCTGCTTCGCCGCCCTGTTTGTGCTGGTAGCCATGACGATTGCGCTCTGGCTGAGTACCGATATCCTGCTGCGCCGCCTGATCCGCTGGTCGCCGGAGCGTTAATCACCGTAAGGACAAGATAATGAAAAAAGCTTTAGTTTGTGGGCTGGTGGTAGCAACGTTATCTCCTTTCACCAGCGCGGCGCAAAAGCTGACGCTGATGCTGGACTGGTATGTTAATCCCGATCACGCGCCGATTATGGTGGCGCAGCAGACTGGCGCGTTTAAGGCTCAGGGGCTGGATGTGACGATTATTCCGCCTTCCGATCCGGCGTTGCCGCCACGTCTGGTCGCGGCCGGTAAGGTGGATCTGGCGGTGACCTATCAGCCACAGCTGCACTTTTTTGCCGACCAGGGCTTACCGCTGGTACGCGTCGGCACGCTGATTGATTCCCCGCTCAACACGCTGATTACGCTTGATAAAAGCGTGCATTCTCCGGCAGACCTGCAAGGGAAAACGGTGGGGTATTCCGTCAGCGGCATCGAACAGGCCACGCTCGCCGCTATGCTGCAGCACGACCAGCGGCAACTCAGCGACGTTAAGCTGGTTAACGTCAATTTTCAGCTGACCAGCGCGTTGCTGACCGGCAAAGTTGATGCGGTCATCGGCGGCTACCGTAATATTGAAGCGCTGGAAGTGAAGCTTCAGGGCAAAGATCCCGTGGTGTTCAACGTCGAGGACTACGGCGTGCCGGCCTATGATGAGCTAATTCTGGTGGCGAATCGCGATAGCCTGAACAAACCCGCTATCAAAAAGTTCCTGATAGCGCTCAAGCAGGGCAACGACTACTTGCAGGCCCATCCTGAAGAAAGCTGGCGGGCATTCGCTAAATTGCATCCTGAGCTGAACACCGGGCTGAACAGACAGGCATGGGTAAAAACGCTGCCGCTGTTTGCCCGCGACCCGGCCCGCCTGGATCGCCAGCGCTATCGGCAGTATGAAACTTTTCTTTTTAACCATGGGCTGATTAAAAAAATTACGCCGGTTAACGACTACGTCGTCGAAATCCAGTAAGCTCGCGGGCTGACGCCACAAGCTGAATTTTAATCGATTTCAAATTGCGCTGGACAACACCGCAAAGGCATCTGGTAAGGTATGCATAAAATAGCGAAAAATCTGGAAGCCCCCATGCTGTCAACCATCATCTATCGTAGCCATATTTCCGATGACGTCGCGTATAAGACGTTGGGGAAACTGGCCGAACAAGCCAATCAGGTCAACGAATCACACAGCGTGACGGGCATTTTATTGTTCAACGGCACCCACTTTTTCCAGGTGCTGGAGGGCCCGGAGGACGCTGTGACCGCTATCTATGAGGAGATCTGCAACGATCCCCGGCACCATAATCTGGTAGAACTGATGCGCGATTACGCGCCCGCCAGACGTTTTGGCAATGTCGGCATGGAACTGTTCGACCTGCGTGAATACGACCCGGAAAACGTGCTGCAGGCCGTGCTCGATAAAGGCACCTCTAAGTATCAGCTGACTTACGACGATCGCGCATTGCAGTTCCTGCGCGTGTTTGTCGACGCCACCGAACGGGAAAACTATTTTGAGATCCCGCCGGGCGACTCCTGGGAGTTCGTTGTCGATCGCGAGGAAGCGCTGCCCCGCGAGGCCGTTCCCTCGGCCACGGCCGACTACAGCTTCGCTTTTCAGCCGATTATCGATCCGCTTTCCCGCCAGATCGTGTCGCTTGAGGCCGTTATGCGCCCAACGTCGGGCATGTCGGCGGCCGATTATCTCGCCGGGCTGCCGCGCAGTGAAAGGTATAGCGTCGATCTTAAATCCAAACAGCACGTTTTTGCGATGGCGAAGCAGCTGGGCATTAATGGCCTGACGCTGTCGATCAACCTGCTGCCGATGTCGCTGGCGATTGTGCCGGATGCGGTCGATTTCCTGCTGGAGGCGATCCATGCTAACGGGCTGGTGCCTGAGCAAATCGTTGTTGAGGTCACGGAGAACGGCACGGTATTCCGCGCGGACGAATTCGAGGCGGCGATTAAAAAACTCAAGGCTTCCGGTATCAGCCTGGCGATTGATGGCTTTGGCGCCGGTTCTGCCGGGCTGGTGCTGCTGACCCAGTTTCAGCCTGACAAAATCAAAATCGATCGCAACATCATTGCCGACGTGCATAAAAGCGGCCCGAAACAGGCTATCGTGCAGGCGATTTTGAAATTTTGCTCCTCTTTGCAGATCGCCGTGATTGCCGAAGGCGTTAACAAGCCCGAAGAGTGGATGTGGTTGGAGTCGGCAGGCATTTGCAACTTCCAGGGCGCGCTGTTCGCGCCGTCCACGCTGAACGCTTTCCCTGTCGTGGCCTGGCCGGAAAAACTCGAAAACGATTAACCTTCGGCCTGCGAACCGGCAGCCCATGCCGCCGGTTCGTTCACCCTCAGGCAAATTTTTTTGCGCCCGCCACGCAGCCCAGCGCGGCCAAAGCGCATGCCAGCATTACGCCGCTGATGCTTTCGTGCAGAAACAGTGCCGCAAAACCAAAGCCGATAAAAGGTTGCAGCAGCTGCAGCTGCCCTATCGCCGCCGTGCCGCCCTTCGCCAGGCCGTGATACCAAAAAATAAAGCCGATCAGCATGCTGAACAGCGAGACGTAGCCTAATCCCATCCATGCGGAAAACGTCACCGCCTGGAACGAAGCTGGCCAGGTCAGCGCAGCAATGGGCAGCGCTACCGGAAGAGCCAGTGCTAACGCCCAGGCAATAGTTTGCCAACCGCCCAGTCCGCGCGCCACACGAGCGCCTTCCGCATAGCCCGCGCCGCAGACGATCACGGCCGCTATGGTCAGTAAATCCTGCCATGAAGCATGACTTTCTTTAGCGGCCAGCGCGTAGCTCGCCACAACAGCGCCGCCAGCCAGCGAAAATAGCCAGAAAGCGGGCTGCGGCCTGCGCTCGCCGCGAACCACGCCAAAGGCGGCAGTACAGAGCGGCAACAGCCCAAGGTACATAAGCGAATGAGCGGCGGAAACGTCCTGCAGCGCAAAAGCCGTCAGCAGCGGAAAACCTATCACTACGCCCATAGCAACCACCATAAGCGAAAACAGATCCGCACGCTGCGGCATTCGTTGACGACCGAGCGCCAGCAGCAGCAGTGCCGCCACCGCCGCAAGGCTGGCGCGCGAAGAAGTTAAAAACAGCGGCGTGAAGTCTGCCACCGCCAGCCGCGTTGCCGGTAGCGATCCGGCAAAAATCACCACACCCGCCAGCCCGCTAAGCCAGCCGTTCGCTTTATTTTTCATGCTTTCTCCCGTTGGACTTCGCTCAGTTAAGCATTGGCAGGATCGCTTACGCCAGATACAATCCAGTACAATTAATCTGAACTGTACTGGCTGTGAATGCAGTACAGGCGTGAGGAACGCCATGCCGCGTAGCCAGACACGTATCGCTTCGGTAATGGAGCAGGTGCGCAAACAGATAGCCGCCCGCGCTTATCTTCCCGGCGCGCGCTTGCCCTCCGTGCGCCAGCAGGCGCGCCTTTCTGGCGTGTCGGTTTCTACCGTAGTGGAAGCTTATGAACGGCTGGCCGCTGAAAACCTCATTGCGGCCCGGCCCGGCGCCGGTTTTTTTGTATCAGGCCCGGCGGCTCCGCTTGATTTAACGCAGCTGACGGCCGATAAAGAGCGCGATATCGATCCTTTATGGATATCGCGCCAGGCGCTGGAGGCGGATCCACAGCTGCTTAAGCCCGGCTGCGGCTGGCTGCCACCCTCATGGCTGTACGAAGAAGGCGTACGCAAAGCGATGCGCATGGCGGCACGAGCGCAGAGCGCGCTACTGACCGACTACGCCTCGCCCTATGGGCACGCAGAGCTACGCCAGTTTTTAGGCCGCAAGCTGGCGAAAACGGGGATTACCGCGACGGCAGATCAGATCATGCTGACCGAATCAGGCACCCAGGCCGTAGATTTGATCTGCCGTTTTTTACTCCAGCCGGGAGACTGCGTGCTGGTTGACGATCCCTGCTATTTCAATTTTCACGCGCTGCTTCGCGCTCACCCGGTAAAGATCGTCGGCGTGCCGTTCACGCCGCAGGGGCCAGATCTGACGGCGTTTGCCCAAATCCTGCAAAACCACGCTCCCCGGCTTTATATCACTAATGCAGGTATCCATAATCCTACTGGCGTATCGCTTACGCCAGTGGTTGCCCATCAGATGCTTAAGCTTGCGGAAGCGGCCGGGCTGATTATTGTGGAAGATGATATCTTTGCCGATTTTGAAACCCATCCCGCGCCAAGACTGGCGGCGTATGACGGTTTACATAACGTTATTCAAATCGGCAGCTTTTCCAAAACGGTTTCGGCGGCGGTGCGCTGCGGCTATATTGTCGCCCGGCGAGACTGGACGGACAGCCTTGTCGATTTGAAAATTGCTACCAGCTTCGGCGGCGGTCAGCTTGCCTCAATGCTGCTGCACAGCGCGCTGACAGGCAGCGGCTATCGACGCCATATGGAATCGGTACGGTTACGGCTGGCGGTAGCGATGCAAACCACGCTGGAAAAGCTGGCGGCGCTGGATATCCTGCCCTGGCATACGCCACAGGCCGGTATGTTCCTCTGGTGCCGTCTACCTGAAGGTGCCGATGCCGCACGGGCGTCACGCGCCTGCTTAAAAGAAGGCGTCGTGCTGGCGCCCGGTAACGCGTTCAGTCAATCCGGTTCGGCAGCGGATTTTTTGCGCTTTAATGTCTCACAGTGTAATGATCCTGCCATCTTCTCCGCGCTGAAACGTGCGCTTAAGCAGGGTTGATTGACTTTCCTTCGCGGCGCAACTTTTCCTTTTAACGCTATGAATAACCAGGATACTTTGTTTCTGTTGAGCAATCATGCTTTACACCGTCTGATGACGGCCGCGGATCGGCTATAAGGAACGCTTTCGTGATGCAATTTTCCAGCGGTTTTTTTCTCAGCCTGTCGCTCTGCCTGGATATCGGCATCGCCAATATCGCTATGATCACGCTGGCCATGCAGCGCGGCTATTTTCATGGCTTCTGGCTTGGGATCGGCACCTGTGTGGGCGACCTGGCGTACGCGCTGCTGGCGCTGGCCGGTATGACGGTGCTGTTACAGTTTGCCGCGGTGCGCTGGGTACTGTGGATTGGCGGCGGCGCGATGCTGCTGTGGTTCGCGCTGAAAATGGCGCTGGCCGCGTTTCGTCGTCAGGGTGAACTGCGTACTGACGAGCCGCAGCAGGCCAGGCCGCTACGCAACGAGTTTGGCCGCGGCGTGCTGCTGGCTATGTCCTCCCCCACGGCAATCCTGTGGTTCGCAACCGTCGGCGGCGCGCTGATTTCTCGTATGGGGCAGCACAGCACAACGGATTCGGGCTGGTTTCTGAGCGGTTTTTTCCTGGCGGGCGTCTTCTGGACCTGCGTTTTATGTCTGGTAGGCAGCTTCGGCGGCAGGCTGCTGGGTGCTCGTCTGCTGAAATATTCCTATATGGCCTCTGCCATAATCTTCAGCTATTTCGCGGTTTACGTGATTATTTCGGGCTATCGCGAGTTTATTATTGTCTGAACAGTACAACGCCGCCGGTAAGCTGCCGGCGGCGGAGCTGGAAGCAGGAAAGTTAGTGCTTAATTTGCCGAAGATCGTCCTCTGACAGTCCGGTCACTTCCATCACGGCTGCGCGATCGAATCCTTTTTCCAGCATGGTGCGGGCGATTTTCAGGCTGGCTTCGCGCTCGCCGTCCTGATGTCCCAGACTGCGGCCTTGTTCAAGTCCCACCTGTAATCCCTGTTCCCTGCCCATCTCTTCAAGTCTTTTTGCTATGGTCATCAGTTCATCCTTATGCTGCGGCAGTGCCTGTGCCAGTTCGTGGAGAAATCCTTTTACATCGGGCGTCTCTCCTGCCTGAATCATATAGTTTATCAGTGCGGCCTGCTGTTGTCCGCTCAGTTCGTCGCTCTGCATCAGCTGGGTTATTTCATTAAACAAATCATGCAGGTCGCGAATGCGAATATGTTTTTGCAGCAGCGTCAGCAGCGCCACCCGGCGGTGCTTTAAAATTTCATCATCCGGGATAACGGTAATATCCACCAGCGGAAAACGGCCGCCGTAGAGTTTTGCTGCCAGCCTGGGTTCACTAAAGAGATCCAGCCAGCTCATGCTGTAAGGATAAGGCGAGCGGCCGCCCTGGTAAAACAGCACCGGTATTACCAGCGGCAACATTTTATGACCGGCGTCCATATGCCGCTGCATGGCCGCAATAGCGTAGCGAAGCAGACGAAAAGGCATCATTCTGTCTGGCGAGCTTTGATGTTCGATTAATATATAGGCGTAGCCGTCGCCACGGGTGGTTTTAAGTGAGTAAAGGATATCGCTGTAGCAGGCTCGCAGATCGTCTTCAACAAAGCTGCCCGACTCCAGCCTGAGCGTGTCCAGATCGCAGATTTCACGCAGTTCCTCAGGCAGATGCAGCTCCAGAAAATCCTGAGCGTGGAGCGTGTTGGACAGAAACGTTTTAAAGATTGCGTCGTGCGGTGTAGGCGTACTGTTTTGCATTGGGGCCATCCTGTGCCGTTATGATGAAAATTCAGGCAAATGCTGGCACAGGATAAAAACAAAATAAAGATATTTTTATTATAATTTTCAATGCTTTACGATAACGTGTTACGGATTTTAGCGCTGAATTAGCGGTTAACCTTAGCGGGATGCCTGGCCGCACCCTTCAGGATGCGGCTTCAGATATTATTTTAAGGCATTTTTAAAGAATGAGGTCAGCTTAGCAAATGGGATAAGATCGGTACGGTCATACAGATCGACATGGCCCGCGCCCGGTACGATATATAATTCTTTCGGTTGTCCGGCACGCTGGTAGGCATCTTCGCTAAATTCTTTGGAATGCGCTTTATCGCCGGTAATAAACAGCATCGGACGTGGCGAAATGGTGTCAATATCATTGAACGGATAGAAGTTCATAAACTTTCCGATGCTGCTCAGCATCGGTTTTGTCGTCAGCGCTTCTTTCTCGCCCTCCGGCGTATAACCACCGCGTGATGTGCGGTAGAAATCGAAGAATTCCCGTTGAATAGCAGACGTTGTATCGTCAAGCTTGTTCACCGTACCTGGAATATAGACCGCTTCTCCGCCTTTAAATTCAGCAAGACGCTGTTCCGTTGCCGTTTTGATAAATGCCTGGCGCTGTTCAGGCGTTACGGCATGCTGCAATCCATTACGGAAAGCGGCCCCCATGTCATACATGCTGACCGTCGCGATGGCCTTCATACGCGGGTCTATTTTGGCCGCGTTGATAACAAAGCTGCCGCTGCCGCAAATCCCCAGCACGCCAATTTTTTCTGCATTAATATAGGGTTGCGTACTTAAATAATCGACGGCGGCGCTAAAATCATCCGAATAGATTTCCGGAGAAATCAGATGGCCGGGTTTCCCCTCGCTTTCGCCCCAAAAAGAGAGGTCTATCGCCAGCGTGACGAATCCCTGCTCCGCCAGTTTTTGGGCGTAAAGAGTTGAGCTTTGTTCTTTTACCGCGCCCATAGGATGACCAATAACGATAGCCGGATTTTTACTTGCCTGCTTCATCCCTTTCGGCATAAATAAATTACCGACCACGTTCATTTGATACTGATTTTTAAAAATCACCTTTTGATGGGTAACCTTATCGCTTTTATAAAAGTTATCTGCGCCGTCAGACATATCGGCTCCGGTTGCAGCAAACGAGCTGATTGCCAGCCCTAATAACAAGGTTAATATTCTCACTGGAGAGTCCTCAATAGCTTTTATTAATATTTACATGAAGCAAGCCGCTATCGCCAAAACGCTTTATAGTCATCAGGATTAAAAACGACTCGCGGGAATAGCACAGAAAAACGCGGCGTTGATTCGTTCTCAATGCTGGCCTGAGGAAATTTTACAGGTGGCGCACAGCATTACTAGCTAATGAATGCTTAATAGGTTTATAACTACAGCTTATCAATGATTGAGATCTGCACCTGATGAAACGCAACCTGAACGACCTACTCTATTTTGTTACCGTCGCGCGTGAAAAGAGCTTTACCCGCGCCGCCGCGAGACTGGGCGTGACTCAGCCTGCTCTCAGCCAGGCGATTTCCGCACTTGAGGAGCGTATGCAAATTCGCCTGCTTACGCGTACGACCCGTAGCGTCTCGCCAACGGTGGCCGGCGAGCGTTTACTGCTGACCATAGGTAACCGTATCGATGAAATCGAAGCCGAACTGGATATGCTTACCGAGATGCGCGATAAGCCAGCAGGCACGGTTCGCATTACCTGCGGTCCCAACGTTTTGCACAGTACGCTACTGCCAAAGCTGACGCCGCTGCTGCGCCAGTATCCTGACATCACCCTCGAATTTGATGCCAATCACGGATTTCGTGACATTGTCACAGATCGGTTCGATGCGGGCGTGCGGCTTGGCGATACCATAGATAAAGATATGATCGCGGTACCCATCGGCCCTGAGCTACGCATGGCCGCAGTGGCAACGCCGGAGTATTTTACACGTTACCCTCTTCCCGAAACGCCTCATGATCTCACGCAGCACGCCTGCATTAACCAGCGTATGGTTCGCTCTGGCGGGCTATACGTCTGGGACTTCGATCAGGACGGCGGCGATTTGAACGTACGCGTCAGCGGCCAGCTTATTTTCAATACTTCTGAACACATTGTTGCCGCAGCGCTGGCAGGACTTGGCATCGCTTTTTTACCCGAAGAAGAGTTCGGCAATCATATTGAAGAGGGACGGTTGATCCGTGTGCTGGAGCAGTGGTGCAGGCCTTTTCCCGGCTACTACCTCTATTATCCCAGCCGGAAACAGCCTTCACCCGCCTTCTCTCTGGTAGTCGATGCACTTCGGGTAAGCCGAAAGCGTAGACCTGCCAGCGGATCGCCTCAGGGTTAGCGCAGCCCGTTCGCCGCGCTGGCCCTGGCACATGTAATGGAATGCAAATAACTTCCTGCGGATCGCCTTTAAATGTGAACGAAGATTTCTCCACGCCTGATTAGCAGCAATAGCTAAATACAACGTGGCGGAAAGGCGTTGTATAGCTTCTGAGGTTTACTTTTTATTAACATTAAATCCAAATGCGTAACACTGTGCACCACGGGCGACCTTAATGAGGAGTGAAGTTATGAAAGCGTTAGTTCAGGATGTGCTCTCTATTTTTTCAGCGAAATCGATCGAGCCGGTGCTGGTTCGCTCAGGCCTGTCTCAGCGGGAAAAAGCCTCGATCGCGCCTTTCGGCGTAACGGAAGTCAGCTGGGCAACCTCGCTGGAAGATCTCCACGACGCGCTGGTGCAAAAGGCGCTGGCCGCAGGCGCGGTCGGTTACCATATTACCCATGTGGAATCCCATAAGCCGGGCCAGGAGACGCAGTCGGTGCTGGCTGCCACCGCCACGCTGTATAACATCAGCGACAGACAGATCGTTGATAACGCGGCGCTTTAAACGGATCGTGCCGAGGTCTGCATTTTCTGAATAGCGAGTGTGCTTTACCGGAATCCAACTATGGCAATCTCCTGAAGGCTGGTAGGCTTTCTGGCCAGCCTGACGGGGCGGCTGTTATCTCAGCCGGCGCGGCGCATTTTTAGCCGCTAAATAAGCGGCGCCGCAGCCTGGCGCGCCAGGGGCAACGCCATAAATGAAGTCCCGTCCTACAGAGTCGCTGGCTAACCGGGAGAGCATTATGACGCAACTTGTAAATTATCTGCACCAGGTACGCCACCATCTGCATCGATTCCCTGAACTTTCGGGTCAGGAAGTCGCCACCACGGCTTATCTGCGCGAGCAGCTGGCTAACCACGATATTACCGTGCTGGATCTGCCGCTGGCGACAGGCCTGGTTGCGGAAATTCGCGGCGATCGGCCAGGCCCGCTGGTGGTGGTACGCGGCGATATCGATGCTTTGCCGATTGAGGAACAGACCGACCTTTCGGCCTGCACAACGACCCAGGCCTGCCGGTCGGCGTGGTGGGTTGCAAAGCGGGCGCGCTGACCGCAGGCGTTGACCGTTTCGCCATCCGCATTACCGGCACGGGCAGCCACGCCGCGCGCCCGCATGAAGGCAACGATCCGATCGTGATTGCCGGCCAGCTGATTACCGCTCTGCAAACGCTGATCGCCCGCAATCTCCCCTCCGAGCAAAACGCCGTGGTTTCCGTAACGCAGATCCACAGCGGCACGACCTGGAACGTGATCCCGGCAGAGGCATGGCTGGAGGGCACGGTGCGCACCTTTAACGCCGAAAGCCGCGCCCTGCTCGAACGCCGCTTGCGCCAGCTGCTTAGCGGCCTGGCCGTCTCGTTTAATGCAGAACTCAGCCTGGACTGGCAGCCGGGGCCGCCTTCGGTTAGCAACGACGCGCGCTGGGCGGCTTTCGCGCTTGAACAGGCCAGCGCCAGCGGGCTGGAAGCGCGTACCGTTGCGGCCAGCCCGATAGGCGAAGATTTTGCTTTCTATCAGCAGCGGATCCCTGGCGCCTTTGTGATGGTCGGCTCCGGCGGCCCCTGGCCACTGCATCATCCTGAATTTCGCGTTGATGATAACGCCCTCTTTCCGGCGGCTCGTTATCTGGCCAGGCTGGCGTTTACGGCCGGCAAAACGCTGGCGGCAGAAGCGGGAGTGACAGCCTGAGAATTCAGCTCAGCCTGTCAAACAAAGAGGATGGCCGATGCTTAGCTTTTTCTTTCTGAAGCAGCCTGGTGGATCACCATTTTTCCTGCCTGGCGAGCTAACGCAATGTTTTCGGCCTGTTGTAACACCTGCTGTAGATCCTCTTCATCTATATCAAGGAACTCCCCTTTCATTAACGCTTCGTGCAGATCCTGCCGTGAAATGGCCACATCCATCTGTACGGGTTTTGGCAAGGTTTCAGCGGCAGAAAGCGTATGCGGGTAACGACGACCGATCAGATTATTGAAAAGGATGGCCACAAACGTCAGCGAGACTGAATTAAGCAGCACCGGGACAAAAGCGAAATGGTAGCCACTCATTCCTGCCGCGTGGCTGCCCATCACTGCAGTCAACGCTATTGCGCCGCCCGGGGGATGAAGACAGCGCAGCTTAAACATCAGCACCACGGACAGGCCAGCAGCGAGTGCAGCCCCAATCACGGGCTGTTCAATATAGTGCGCGACGGTCAGGCCGGTTAATGCTGATACAAAATTACCACCTATTACTGACCATGGCTGAGCCAGCGGGCTGTTAGATGCAGCAAACAGCAGAACGGCGGAGGCACCCATTGGCGCAATAAACCAGACGTTAACTTCGCCCAGCGTCCAGTGGCTGAACAGGCTGGCGAACAGCAAACCGGTGAAAGCCCCCAGGCTGGAAAGGATTATCTGGCGGGGTGCCACTACCACCGGGCGCGGCCAGAATCTTTTTATAAAATGCTTTATTTGAGAAATAGTTATCATGCAGGCGATATCTTATCTGATAAAAACGGCGCGCGAATAGTCTCTGAATTTACGGCGAAACACAATGCCCGATCTTTTGCCAATCCTCTGGCGTTCAGGGCCCTTGCTGGCCGCAGCGTAGGCGTCGCTGGGATCGACACTGGTCCCAAAACGATAACGATGTAATCAGAATTTGGCCTTATACTCCCAGCCTGGCCGGTTATTGATTAGCCTGATTGATAAAATTCCCTTTTTCCTTGGTTATTGTACGCATCTGCTATGCCTGACTTAGCGTGCCCTAAGGCCTGCCGGATGTACCCACAAAAAATAGAAAAATTACCCAGCCGGAGTCGCGGTGTTAAAAATGAATTTTATTGCCGGTAATGTTAAAACCACGGTAATTCTGGCATTTCCCAGAGCAAAAGCGCCTGCCTCAGATTTTAAATCAAACGGCATCTCTTTTTTTTCAATTGCCCGAGAAAAAAAGGAAAAGACACCTGTGATTCAATTGTTATATCGATAAGGCGTGATTTTTTCATTAAAGAAATTAAAAGTGACACACACCCCCTGTCAGGGCTATGATTTAAAGTAGATCTATTTTTTTGCGGCAATATACTTCTAAGTCGTTATATTTTCCCCGCTTTATTTTAATGCTTAATTTGCACCAGAGTCAGGCTGGCGCTGAGGCCCCAATGATTATAAACAGTGACAGCAATAACGGCCCTCGTCTCCGTGCATTACAGGCTCTCCTTAGCGCTGATGAAAGCAGGGATGAGGTGCTCAGGAAATTTGTTCAGCTTTCCAGCCAGACGCTGGGCATTCCGGGTAGCTTTATCTCCGTACTGGATGATGATACTCAGTACGTTCGCGCTTCCCACAATTTTTCCCTGTCACACTCTTCTCGCGAAGAGTCGCTGTGTCGTCACGTGGTAGACAGCGATAATCCGGTTGTGGTGCCTGATACCCTGCTCGATATTCGGTTTGCCACTCATTCTCTGGTCATCGGGCCGCCGTATATCCGCTTTTACGCTGGCGTGCCGCTAAAAAATAGCGAAGGGATTGTGGTCGGCACGCTGTGCGTAACCGACACGAAGCCCCATCCTTTTAGCGCCAGCCAAATTACCACGCTCAGAATGCTGGCTGCCCTGGTGATCTCTTTCCTTGAAGCATTAAATTCCGCCAGTTTTACCGATCCGGTTACCGCTCTGCCTAATCGTCAGCGCCTTATCCAGGATCTGCAAAACCTGACCGCAGCAGAGAATCAGACGTCGCGTCGGTTAATCATTATTGACTGTATTGATATGCCTCGCGCCTGCGAACTTGCACGCTCAATGGGCATGGGGCCGGTAGAAAATCTGCTTAAAGATGTGGCGACGCTGCTGCCACTCCGTCTGAGGCTGGCAGCAGGTGACAGGCTTTATACGGTTGCCACCGGCCGTATTGCCCTGTTGACACGTCAGGGCAGCCACCTCAGCGCTGAGCGGGTCGTCGAAAAGCTGGAGGGAATTAGCGTCGATCTGGGCGACGGTCTTGCTATCGCGCTAACAATTTTTACGGGCGAGACGGACTTTATTCCAGGGGAGGTCGCTGCCCAGGAGATACTCCGCCGCGCAGTCAGCGCGCTGCATGAAGCTATCGCACGCGGTTTGTCATCGCTCCATTTTGTTGAGGTGGTCAATGAACGGCATACGCAGGATCCTGTGCTGATCAGCGATCTGGCTTCTGCGCTGCGGGAAGGCCAGGGGCTATGGCTGGCCTGGCAGCCCAGAATTTGTCTGCACAGCGGTAAGCCTGTCGGGCTGGAGGCGCTTATCCGCTGGCGCCACCCCACTCGGGGCGAGCTCTCTCCTGCTTTTTTTGTCCCACAGGCTGAACAGGGGCAGTTATTATCCGTCCTGACGAACTGGATGACAGATCGCGTGATTAGCCGGCTGGCAAGACTGAAAAACAGCCATATTCAGTTACCGATAATCATTAATGTCAGCGCACGCGACTTCTCGCATAAAGGCTTTGCTACCATGCTGGAAAATAAAATGCTGAAAGAGAAACTGCCTAATGCCCTGCTCGGCATTGAATGCCTCGAAACCGAACGTATGCTTGAGAACCCGGCGGCACTGAGTGGGATGGAAATGTTAAAACTCAGGGGGTTTGGTATTTCACTGGATGATTTTGTCACAGGCTACCGCAATATCAGCTATCTGCGACGTATGCCACGTGATGCAATAAAAATCGATCGATCTTTGATCCGAAATATTTCCTCGGATACCTCTTCACGGATCATTTCCCGCAGTATTGTAACCATGCTGAAGGAGCTGGATTACACCGTACTGGTGGAGAATGGGGAGGCGGATACGGCGTTAACAGAATATGGCAGTAACCAGGAACAGGACTATTTTTATGCCAGGCCGTTGCCAGAGGCAGAGCTGGATCAGTGGCTGGAATGGCGGCTACGCGATCTGGGCAAGTCGTCTTAACCGGTAAAAGCGGATGAAAAAATGAAAGTATTTAAAGGCAATAAAAAAACGTTGCCGGTGCGTTTCTGCAAATATTGTAATAAGCCAATGACATGGCGTAAAAAATGGGAGAAGTGCTGGGACGAGGTGCAATATTGTTCTGAACGCTGCCGCCAACACGCGAAGCGCCCCCTCTCCCGCAAAGATGAACATTCCTGAACTCAGCTCAGCGGCTGCGAACGCGCTGACCGACTTCGTATCACCCGCTGGTTTTTTCCGTTTTCGCCCGATCGTTTAACACGCCGCTTTGCCAGGTGTATTTCGACAGTACCAGGCTGCGTTTGTCGCATGCTCTGTGCACTTATGCCCGAATTGTTCAAAACGGCCTTATCCCTCACCGTCCTTCCGGCCCTTTCCCTTCAGATTATTCCTAAGAAAATTCGTCTTTTGCCGCCGCTTAATGTGATTTGCATCACACTTTTAGCATCAGATAGTGAGACGGGTGATTTGTACCGCCAAAAATGTTGAATGATAATGATTGTTATTTATAATCGCATTCAAACAAAAGCTGTTAACAGTAATTTAACCTATGGGTTGCACGCGGGATATTGTCTTTACAACGAGTAAGCATGACTCCCTGTTTTTTAAGGTGTTTCTCCTTTTTGCATCTCTTGATTTTTATTGGAATTTTCGAGCTGGTAATCCTGCCTGGTTAACGTAGGCAGAGTCTTTGCGTCTTAAAGTACAGGAACTAAATATGGTCTTACGCTCATTCGCTCAATCAGTCCCCTCTTCTGCTGTCGGTGATGTTAGCAGCCCTGAAAAATACATTTTCAATAACCAGCAGCTGCCTGCCTGGAATCAGCAAACCCAGGACGTGCTGGCGCTAATGTCCAGAACACTGGAGGCCGTTGAGAAGCCATTTAGCGGCATCCTTCCCCATGAGCTGGCCACAGCGTTCAGCGAGGTCGATTTGGATCGCCCGCTGGGCAGTAACGAAGAGGCGCTGGCAGAGCTTAGCCAGCTCTACCTCCGTGACGCTGTCTGGTTCCATCATCCTAAATACCTGGCGCATCTCAACTGTCCGCTGGTCATGCCTTCTCTTATGGCTGAGCAGATCATGGCCGCCGTAAACAGCTCGGTAGATACCTGGGATCAAAGCGCAGGCGGCACGCTGATTGAGCAAAAAGTTATTGACTGGACCCTGGGCCGTATTGGCCTGCCTGCTGAATCGGATGGGATTTTTACCAGCGGCGGTACCCAGTCTAATTTGATGGCCATGCTACTGGCACGAGACAGCTGGTGTGAAGCCCATCATCCCGGCCACCTTATTAAACAGCGGGGGCTGCCTGAAGATGCTGCTAAGTGGCGAGTATTCACTTCAAAACTCAGCCATTTCAGCATTCAAAAGTCGATGGCGATCCTTGGATTGGGTTATGACGCCGTTATCCCCGTTGATTACGATGCACATTACCGCATGGACGCGAAACAGCTTGAACAGGAGATCCTGCGCTGCCATGAACAGGGATTAATCCCGATCGCCGTTGTTGCCACCAGCGGCACCACCGATTTTGGCAGTATCGATCCGCTTCAGCAGATAGCGGGCCTTTGCCAACATCACGGCTTATGGATGCATGTTGACGCTGCCTATGGCTGCGGCCTGCTGGTATCAGAAAATCATCGCCACCGCCTGAACGGTATTGAACAGGCCGACTCGGTGACCGTCGACTATCACAAATCGTTCTTTCAAAGCGTCAGCTGCGGCGCTTTCTTCGTGCGTAACCGCAAACATCTGAAGCACGTTACCCACCATGCTGACTACCTTAATCCGTTAAGCGCCCAGCAGGAAGGCACGCCAAACCTGGTCAATAAAAGCATTCAGACTACGCGTCGTTTCGATGCCCTGAAGATGTGGCTGACGCTGCGCATCATGGGGCCGCGCATGCTGGGCGAAGCTTTCGACAGCATTATCAACCTGACGCAAATCGCCCATCAGCTGCTGAACCAACATCCCGCTATCGAGGTGCTCCATGCGCCCGAGTTGACCACGCAGATTTTCCGCTACGTTCCCGAGTCAGCGATGAGCGAGGCACAAATTGATGACATTAATGTAGCGATTCGTAAGGCGCTGTTCCGTTCCGGAAATGCCGTCGTTGCCGGTACCAAAGTAGAAGGACGTCAGTATCTGAAATTTACCCTGTTAAATCCCACCACCACCCCTGCTGACCTCGAAGACGTGGTCAGCCTGATTGCGTATTACGGGCGGGAGCAGATGCGGCTTTCTCTATTGACCCCGGCAAACCAGTGAGAGCGTTAAAATGAATAAGACTGTTTACGATTTTATCGGTATTGGTATTGGCCCTTTCAACCTGGGGCTGGCCTGTCTTAGTGAACCGGTTGAAGGCCTGAACGGCTTCTTCCTCGATCGGAATCCGGGATTTGACTGGCACACCGGCATGATGCTGGAAAACGCGCATTTGCAAACGCCCTTTATGGCCGATCTGGTGACCCTGGCCGATCCTACCAGCCCTTACAGTTTGCTTAACTACATGAAGGAAAAAGGAAAGATATACTCATTCTATATTCGGGAAGACTTCTTCCTGATGCGCAAAGAGTATAATCAGTACTGCCAGTGGGCCTGTTCGCGACTCAGCAATCTGCGCTGGAATACGCATGTTGATTATGTCAGCTACGACGAAGAAACGGGCGCCTACCGTATTTCCGCCACCGATACCCGCAGCGGCACACGGCATGAATGGTTCGCGCGCCGTCTGATCCTTGGCACGGGCCCTACCGCCTGGTTACCCGAATGTAGTATTCCGCACCGCCAGCGCCTTACGCATTCCAGCGAATATCTGCTGAACAAAGCAGAGCTGCAGAAAAAACGTTCGATAACCGTGTTGGGCAGCGGACAGAGCGCCGCAGAAATTTATTACGATCTGCTCACTGAAATCGATCGCTTTGGTTACCAGCTCAACTGGATCACCCGCGCGCCGCGTTTTTATCCGCTGGAATATACCAAACTGACGCTGGAGATGACCTCGCCTGAATGGGTAGACTATTTCCATGATTTGCCGCAGGGCAAGCGCGACGAACTGAATGCCCGCCATAAGAACCTCTATAAAGGTATCAACAGCAGTCTTATCAACGACATTTACGATCTGCTGTACATCAAGCAGCTTGACGGCGAACTGGACGTGAATCTGTTTACCCACTCGGCGCTGACGGATATGCGCTGGCTGCCGCAGGGAGAATTCGAACTATCGCTGCATCAGCAGGAGCAGGATTGCACATTTACCCGGCGCACCGAAGGGTTGGTTGTGGCTACCGGCTATCAGTATCGTCCGCCGGCGTTTCTTGAAGGCGTGACTCAGCGTCTGCGCTGGGATGAAAAGGGTCGTTATGATGTTCAGCGCAACTACAGTATCGATAAGCATAACCAGATCTTTGTGCAGAACGCCGAGCTTCATACCCATGGGTTCGTAACGCCCGATCTGGGTATGGCCTGCTATCGCAACTCGGTTTTGCTGCGTGAGCTGACCGGGCGAGAAGTCTATCCGATCGAACGGCAAATTGCCTTCCAGACCTTTCCTGCACAAACGGAGCGATAACATGTCATCGCCTACAATTTTTAGCGCCGACCGTCCGGCCGGCACGTTCAGCCTCCGGCCTATGCGCGCAGAAGACGCTGTGTTGATCCATAGCTGGGTTACGCGTGAATATGCGCGCTTCTGGGGGATGCAGACACATAGCCCTGAGCAGGTTGCCGCTTTTTACCAGGATTTAACTTCCTCCGATCCGCACGCAGCGCTGATCGGCTGTTGCGACGATCGGCCTGTGTTCCTGATCGAATGCTACCGCGCCAGCGACGATGAGGTAGGTAAGTTTTATCCTGCCGCGCCGGACGACTATGGCATGCATATTTTGATCGCCCCTGCCAGCCAGCCGGTCAGGGATTTCAGCTGGCAGGTTTTCACCCTGGTGATGGATTACATGTTCAGCCGACCGGAAGTGAACCGCGTAGTGGTTGAGCCAGACGTACGTAACGACAAAATTCATGTGCTAAACAAGCGTGCGGGTTTTCGTTATCAGCAAACCATTGATATGGGACACAAAACGGCCTGGCTGGCCTTTTGCCAGCGGGAAGATTACCAACACGCTCTACTGCAGGAACAGCTGAATATGACCACTGAAACGACCTCACTGCTGAACGGCGCTCATCTGACGTGCGATAACTGGACCCAGGCTAACCGTTTGCTGATCCGCAAAGCTATTGCCGAATTTGCTCATGAAAAAATCGTAACGCCTGTTGAAACGGGTGATTGCCGCTATATGTTGTCCGTACCGGGAAGCGAATTAACTTATCATTTCCGGGCGATGCGCCTTGCGCTGGATCATTGGGAAATTGAGGTTGAGTCGCTGAGCAAACAGGAGAATGGTCGTGCTCTGCCGCTGGATGCGCTGCAGTTTATCGTTGAGTTTAACCAACAGATTGGCATCCCACAGGCGCTGCTGGCAACATATATGGAAGAGATTAGCAGCACGCTGTGCAGCAGCGTTTTCAAGCTACAAAAAAACCAGCCTGACAGTCAGGCGCTGGTAAAAGCGGATTTCCAGACTGTTGAAGCCTCCATGACCGAAGGTCATCCCTGCTTTGTTGCCAACAATGGCCGTATTGGCTTTGATGCCCGTGACTATCTTGCTTTTGCGCCAGAGGCCGCTACGCCTGTCAGGCTCATCTGGGTAGCGGTTCACCAACGCAATGCCCATTTCTCCAGCCTGAGCAACCTGAGCTACGAGCAGCTGATGCGCGATGAGCTGGGGGAAAAAACCGTGGAGCACTTTACCCAGCAACTGATTAAAAAAGGGCTGTCGGCTGATGAATACATTTTCATGCCCGTTCATCCATGGCAGTGGCAAAACAAGTTGCTGACCGTTTTTGCGGCAGATATTGCGAATAACGATATTGTCTATCTGGGCAGCGGCGACGATAGCTATCAGGCCCAGCAGTCTATTCGCACTTTCTTTAATCGCAGCCAGCCCGGCAAACGTTATGTTAAAACGGCTTTGTCCGTGCTTAATATGGGTTTTATGCGCGGCCTGTCGCCTTACTATATGGCTACCACGCCAGCGATTAACGAGTGGCTGGAAAAGCTGGTTGTCGGTGATGCATGGCTGCAACGCTGCGATTTTCGCATCCTGCGTGAAGTGGCGGCAGTGGGTTATCACAACCGCTATTACGAGCAGGCTATCAAGGGCGATTCCGCTTATAAAAAGATGTTTGCCGCGCTGTGGAGGGATAACCCGGCCGCCAGCCTGAAGCCCGGCCAGCGTCTGATGACTATGGCGTCTTTCCTGCACAGAGACCATCATCAGCAAGCCCTGCTGCCGGCACTGATAGCCGATTCCGGTTTACCGGCTAAAGAGTGGGTATCACGCTATCTGACCTGCTATCTCAGCCCCCTTCTGCACTGCTTTTATCAGTACGATTTGGTATTTATGCCGCACGGCGAAAACCTGATTATGCTGTTAGAAAACAATGTTCCGGTTAGCGCCTGTATGAAAGATATCGGCGAAGAAATTGCCGTAATGGATCCCGATGCGGTTCTCCCTGACAAGGTACAGCGACTGGCGGTGGACGTGCCGGAAAACCTCAAACTGTTATCGATCTTTACGGATGTTTTTGACTGCATCTTCCGCTTTATCAGTGCGATCCTGCATGAATCGGGCACCTTGCCGGAGGAAGAATTCTGGCAGGCAGTGGCACAGTGCGTTAAAGACTATCAACAGGCACATCCTCAATTCGCAGAGAAATTTTCTCGCTACGACATGTTTGCGCCGGAGTTTACCCGCTCCTGTCTGAATCGTCTGCAGTTGGCAAATAATCAACAGATGATCAATCTCTCCGATCCGGCTGAAAATCTTAAATTTGCCGGAACGCTGATCAACCCGATAGCGCGCTGGCGTTAACGACCCCATTGTTTGCCTTAACAAAAGCTTTACTGACGCGACCGCTCTGGCGGCCGCGTTTTCCTTTTTTTATTCCGGGACAGTATACAGATGGCTCTTTATCACCCCCTATCGCAGTTGACTCGCCGACACCTGATTTTCCCGCTGTCGCTGGTGTTATTTGAGTTTGCAACCTATATAGCCCACGACATGATCCAGCCCGGCATGCTGCTGGTCACCCAGGAATTTGCCGTCGGCCCTGAGTGGGTCTCCACCTCACTGACTGCCTATCTTATCGGAGGCCTGATGCTGCAATGGCTGCTCGGGCCGCTTTCCGATCGGGTTGGGCGCCGTCCGGTATTACTCTCCGGCGTGGCTTTTTTTATGCTCACCTGTGTGGCTACGCATTGGGTACAAAGCATTGAACAATTTGTGTTACTGCGCTTTCTGCAGGGAATTAGCCTGTGTTTTATCGGCTCGGTCGGCTACGCCGCCGTACAGGAAGCGTTTAATGAATCACTCAGCGTGAAGATAATGGCATTGATGGCAAACGTCGCTTTACTGGCGCCGTTAGCCGGGCCGCTGGCAGGCGCTGCTTTTCTCTCGGTGGGCGACTGGCGCACTATGTTCTGGCTGTTTGGCGGCCTGTCGGCGATTGCGCTGGTCGGACTGTGGCAGGCTATGCCTGAAACCGCTGGCGACAAAGAAACACCGCTCTCGCTGAAGTCGATTGGTAAAGGCTATTTTGCGCTTCTGCAAGATCGTCAGGTGATGAGCGGATCCCTGGCAATAGGGTTAGTGACTATCCCTTGTCTTTCGTGGGTGGCTTTATCACCAGTGATCCTTATTCATGATAGCGGGCTTAGCCGCATGGGGTATGCGCTGCTGCAACTGCCGGTCTTTATGGCCATGATTGCCGGCAATTTCACGCTAAGCCGACTTGCCAGCCGTGTATCTATTGCGCAGCCGCTGCGCCTGGGTGCCTGGCCTGTCGTCAGCGGGTTAGCCATGGCGGCGGTCGCCACCACCCTTAACGAGCACAGCTACCTGTGGCTGACGGCCGGGCTAAGCATTTACGGTTTCGGGACTGGTCTGGTCAGCGCCGGGCTTTACCGCATGACGCTGTTTTCCAGCAGCGCCGGAAAAGGGAGCGTGGCGGCAATGGTTGGCATGGTCACTATCCTGGTTTTTGCTCTGGGAATTGAAGCCGCAAAGGCCTCTTACTTCAGCGTCGGCAGCCGAGGATTCAGTCTGGTAAACCTTACCTGCGGCCTGCTGTGGCTGGGGCTGGTACTGGCATTTCTCCGCGAAAATCAGCGTCGACAGTCGGTGGTTCGCCCGTAATAAATACCGGCAACGGCGCGGCTTTCTCAACCTTCCCGCCGGTTGCCAGGACGAATCGATCGGCGCTTTGTTCGGGATCGACCAGAGCAAAGTGCCGATCGACTGGGCATCGCCGCATAAAATAAAATCGCTTTTCACGTGTAGCCAAAGCGTTGCGATATTCGTTAACGGCGTCATTCTGAACACATACAGCTGCGATCCTTTCTTACTAAATTCATATAATGGGCATTATATGAATCCAGAAAAAGCAGGCGATCCGCCTGAAGAAGAACAATGGGATCCAGGGCGATCGGGATCGGGCTATTTTATAAACATCAGGATCGATAAAAACGATCGCGCTATGTAAATTCTGCAGCATATTACCCCTGCCCATCCCACAGAATTCACGTAGCGCAACCAGATTAGAATTGCCGGAAAAATGTACGGTTCAGGACAGATCCGTCATCGAAACGCCGATAATTTAATCAGGGCAACAAAGCTTCCCCGCCGGTGTCGTTTGAACAGGACGGCTGGGAAAGCATGTTCAGGAAGGCGATTTTTGATGAGCCGTTCGCGAGTACGGCCTGACAGAGGAAAATAAATGAGGCTCAGCCGGGCAAAAATGCTGGGAGAACGCGATGCGCCCTGTCGCCTGGATTTGGCGGAAAGGCGCAATCACGCTTCCCTCACCCACGCCGCTATATCTGTTCCCATTCAGGCAGGTGGTTAGCTTTCTTTCGCCACAGCTGAAAAACGGACATCACAAGGCTAAACAACAGGCCTGCGCTCAGTATGGTTATGGAAGCAGAGAGTAAATCCACATACTGTGCTTTCCAGAACACAAACCACATCACGATCCCCCAGAATGGCGTATAGACAATCGTAAAGCTGAATAAATTAGTCATGAAAGGCGATAAAGGCGGCGGCGCCACCTTGAAGCCAAGGTTCCACAAAAGACGATGGCACGGCGGAGCGTAAGTGCTGTGCCACATCCCTTTCGCCCTCATCATTGCAAAGGCACGCCTTTTTTTTCCATCGAAAATCGGGGAGCTTTTCATAATAAATCCCTGGAATTTTTGTTGTTATTTGAGTGTAACAGTTTCCGAAAGGAATGATTTCTTATTAGCATCGTTTTACTGAAACAGGCAGTTAAACCATGTCAAAAGGCATAACGCCGGAGAATATCGCGTACTCAGCGGGCTGGCAGCCGACACAATGTGCATCAGGGAGGATGATTTACCGCGGATGACAGGAATTTATCAGTATAAGCGTGAAGCCATTAAAGCGCCCGTTCAGGCACTATGATTATTACGCTGTTTACTGCTCCGCACCATGCCACGGCAGAAGTAAGCACCGGCCGAAAAATATCGGCAAGCTTAACGCTGACCGGCCTCTACGGTTATGCCCCGATAAAAGGTCGGCTCAACCCGTAGCGGCCTGGCGATCAGCCCCTGCTGCTGATAAAAATCGGCCGTTGCCTGCTGCTGAGCCACCGTTTGGGGATCGATAGCCTGCCAGTGTGCTTTCCTGCGGCTGAATGAGAGTTTTACCGCCTGCTGAGGAAAACCGATAATGTTGGCCAGCGTTGCCGAATAGCCGTCAATATTGTTGTAGGCCAGCTGCTCAGCACGGGCCAGTAGGGTCACATACTGCTGTAATGCCTGGCGTTTTTCCGCATTGCCGAGCGCGCTGTCGGTAGCAGCCAGAAAACTATTACCTGCGATCAATCCCTGGCCATTAACCAGTACGCGGCCGATGCCGGAGGTTTCCGCCAGCGCGGTATAAGGATCCCACGTTGCCCAGGCATCTATCGCGCCGCTGGCCAGGGCGATTTTCGCGTCGCCAGGCGTAAGATAACGAAAGCGCACGTCTTCTGCCTTAATCCCTGCCTGTGCCAGCGCTTTCAACGCCACGAAATGGCCAATAGAGCCTCGCCCCGTTCCGATACTTTTTCCTTTAAGATCGGCCGCGCTGTGCAGCGTAGAATCCTTATTAACCACGATAGCTGTTCCAATTGGGTCAGATTTATCTACGGCGATAGCCTTTACCTGCGAGCCAGCCGCTATGGAAAATAACAGCGGCGCGTCGCCGATAATACCTGCATCTACCGCGCCGGCATTAAGCGCTTCCGCCAGCGGCGCGGCGGCCGGGAATTCCGCCCATTCAATATGGAAAGGCAGGTTTTTAAGCAAGCCGGAGGCCTCAAGCTGCGCGCGCATATTGCCTTTCTGATCGGCAATTCTTAATGTAGTCACGCCATCAGCATAAACCGACCCGCTTACGGCCAATGCCAGCAATACTATTAAATTTTTCATCTCATCTTTTTCCCTGTCAGAAATCGTTCTAAGTATTTACCTAAGCCAAAATAAGATTAATCCCGCAGAGTACCGATACGCCGCGCAAAAAATCTTATTCTCACTGCCAGATTCAGATGAAAGCATCTTATTGTTTTTTGCCTGATAAATCCGACCGAAACTTATAACAATACTTCCATTACATTACTGAATAATAACTTTTATCAAAATTTACCTACGATAAGGTGCCGCTCCCCAGGCTCATCCTGGGCGTATGCACAAATCGTAAAAAGTCAGCTATAGCTATTTTATCCATATGCGGGGCGTTTTGGAGTAGTAAAGCTTTCTCAAGAAGGCTTTAAGTGCATTTAGCCATTAAATTCAAAAAGATACCATAAACAATGCCATACTTATCAACTGGTCGAATTTTCGACCACACCATACGTTTGCTGGCCACTGTTATCCACAGAAAATGGGGATTACCTGTGCATAAAAAAGTATAAATCGCTCTGAAAAGCGCTACCGTTGCGGTGAAACGCCCTAATTCTGTTGATAATTTTTGCGAAACGCCGCTTCAGGCGTAAAAAATGAGCATCGCCAGGCAGCAAAAGTTCAGGGAGAAAGAGAAAGCGGCCATGCAGGCGCTGTGCCTGACGCTCGGGCGATTTATCTACAGCAATAAAAAACGCTGTAGCCAGCGGCCATCCAGTAGTTCGCCTTGAAGTTTTCCCTGGCTCAGCCTGATAAAAGCGCAGCATACGGCTAAAAATGAACTACTTTGTTTTATTAGCCAACCGGCCGCAGGCTGTAAAACCACCATTACTTACCAATAAGTGATCATTCCTTTTTTTACGGGCTATGTTACAGGAAGGATTATCTTCAAATAAAAGGTGTTAAGATTTCATTTTACTGAGAAAGGCTAATGAAAATAAAATTTGAAAAGTCGTTTATAAGCGCAGATAAAATAAGCGTAGCAGGAAACTTCTTATGCTTTTAATCAACTGCAACGCTGTTTCTTATTTACCACCTACGTGGCGATCTTCATTGCAGCGTCTTTAAATTCCACCGCTTTATTAATCAGCGTGGTTTATGCATGAGGTGATATTTTTTTACTACGAAAATTTTTCTCACAACTAAAATACTCCGATAAGATAGTTTTCTGTTACGGTAGCCGCTCTTTTCTTATAGAAATTATTTCCTGTGAATGACGCTAAATGATTTTTCCGATGATTTACGATCCCTGTCAGACAGCCTCTTTTGCTGGATGGCATCCCCTCTGATCACCTCCCTAAACCTGGTTAACATCTTGCTGTCGCGCGCGTTCTCTCCCCTGCCCTGTCCTTAAGGATCCTTCAGGCTTGTCCGTCAGGAAGGCTTATGGGTAAGCAAAAGAAGTGCATTAAGCCTCTGCTAAGCGCCTGCTGCTCGGTGTCTATTTGAGGTTATTGATATTGAAAATAAATGTATGTTGTAACTATTTTAGGTAACTCAGCCAGCTTACAAACCATAAGATGAACCGGCAAAGCAGAAAGGCACGCTCTGTAGCGGCTAAAAGCCGTACGACGGGATTGCCAGTTTTCGATGGAAAAAAGCGTGCCTTTGCAAGGATGAGAGCGAAAAGGATGCGGCACAGCACTTAGCAACAAGGTTGTATTGCGCGTAATAAGGTAGAGAAGTGCCATACAGGCGAGACAAAAGGGAAAACGTTATGGCCCATCGTTTACTGAGAAAGTTCGGCATTGGGTTGATTTTATTTTGCCCGGCTCATGTGCCACCGGCTATTTATTATTCTTTGGATATCTGTCTTTAACTATTACCTTCCCTACCAGGTTTAAGCGAAAAATTTTTGTGATACAGCCATTGGCATAGCTGAAATACGTTTAAATGGAGGTGCTGACCGTCGCCACAGCCAGCACCTTTTCTGCGCTTAAAAGGATTACTTTTCCGTCGCTAACAGCGCTGCCTTTAACCGGCCAGGTTGCCCTGGCTCAGTGCTACCGCCAACCCAGCTCCGGGGCGACATATTTAAGGATTGCTTCCAGCACGTGCGTGCAATATGCCACGCCAAGCTGATTAGGGATGGTCAGCAGCAACGTATCCGCCTCGGCAATCGCTTCATCCTTCGCCAGCTGGGCAATCAGCTTCTCCGGTTCGGCGGCATAGCTGCGCCCGAAGATGGCACGCGTTTTTTCATCCAGGTAGCCAATCTGATCGCCACCCTGCCCGCTGCTGCCAAACCAGGCACGATCCTGTTCGCTGACCAACGCAAAAATACTGCGGCTGACCGAAACGCGCGGCTCGCGCTGATGACCCGCTTCCCGCCAGGCGGCGCGATAGGCACGGATCTGTTTTGCCTGCTGAATATGGAAAGGCTCGCCGGTTTCGTCATCTTTTAGCGTCGAGCTTTGCAGGTTCATCCCCAGCTTCGCGGCCCAAACCGCCGTGGCGTCCGAACCCGACCCCCACCAGATCCGTTCACGCAGCCCGGAGGAAAAAGGTTCAGGCCGCAGCAGTCCCGGCGGATTAGGAAACATCGGCTGCGGATTAGGTTTTGCAAACCCTTCGCCCTTCAACACTTCCAGCAGCGCCTCGGTATGGCGCCGCCCCATATCAGCATCGCTTTCGCCCTCCTGCGGGCCATAGCCAAAGTAGCGCCAGCCTTCAATGACCTGTTCCGGTGAGCCGCGGCTGAGGCCCAACTGCAAACGCCCGCCGCTGATTAAATCGGCCACGCCGGCGTCTTCCGCCATATAAAGCGGGTTCTCGTAGCGCATATCAATAACGCCGGTACCAATTTCAATTTTATTGGTACGGGCCGCAACGGCCGCCAGCAGCGGAAACGGCGCGCTAAGCTGGCGGGCAAAGTGGTGCACGCGAAAATAGGCGCCGTCGGCGCCCAGCTCTTCTGCGGCTACCGCCAGATCGATAGATTGCAGCAGCGCATCTGCCGCCGATCGGGTGGCCGACTGTGCAGAGGGCGTCCAGTGACCGAAAGAGAGAAACCCAATTTTTTTCATAGCATAATGACCTTTAGCGGCGCGCATCTGGCGCCTTGAAACCGTCATACTAACGCTGAAGCCTGGGCTTGTCTGCCGTCAACCGGTTAAAACTCCGCAGGCTCGCCGGGCAACGGCTCCGACAGCGGCTGTCCCTCTGCGCCCGCGTAGAAGATCACCAGCTCAGCGGCTTCGTCGGTGGTATAGCCGCGATGAATATCGCCCGTTGCCTCATTCAGCGCTTCGCCAGCCTTTACCTGATGCGTTCTGCCGCTCTCTTTATCTTCAATGGTCAGCTGGCCAGAGAGCAAATAAGCCATATTTGGCATCGGATGCGAATGCCAGGGCAGCGACGTATGCGGCGGAATAGTCATCTTCATTACCGTAAGCTGGGGTTTACCGGCGGGATAAGCGGTATAGGGCGTATCGTTCCAGGCTTCGCTGGTTTGAAGCAGTTCGGTCGTCTGGATCGTTGCTGAATCATTCTTTTGGTCAGTCAAGGTGGCCTCCTTTATAAAATAGCGTCCTCCTGTTTAACTTAGTAGAAGATCGGCCGCCGTGTCACAAAGGAGATGCCGCGCGCTGATTTCAGGCAGAAAAGTGGCGGGTAAAGGACGCCGGGCCTCACGCTGGTGAAGAAACATTGCCGGAACAACGACGTTGCGAAATGACCGTTACCTGCCAGGCTTTTACTGACATTTTGTATCAGCATTAAACAATTTCAGACACTTTCAAGTTACGGAGACAAAATGAAAGGAACCCTGCCTCTGATCGCCCTGCTGCTGTGCGGCTGCGGCGCGCACAATTCGCCCTCGCAAGTTACCAGCCCTGGCGCCCCGACCTCGACGGAAAAAAAGCTGCTGGATACCGGCGCGGCAGCGATGCAGTCCCGCCCGCCCATTGACGCTATTAACGCTTATCTGGACGGCTTTCATTTCTATAACGGCGACCACAATGGACAGATGGAGGCGCACCATTACGTCACCATTCTCAACGACGACGTGATGCAGGCGGTAATTTACGACGGCAACACGCGCGACGCCAAGCTGATGGGCGTGGAATATATTATCAGCGAAAGACTGTTTAAAACGCTGCCGCCGGAAGAGAAAAAGTATTGGCACAGCCATCAGTATGAGGTGAAATCCGGCACGCTGATCGCGCCTGGCCTGCCGCCGCTGGCGGAAAAAGCGCTGATGTCGCGTATCGTTAATACCTACGGCAAAACCTGGCATACCTGGCATACCGATCGTGATAAAACGCTGCCGTTGGGCATTCCGGCGCTGATGATGGGCTTTACCGCCGACGGCCAGATGGATCCGCGTTTGCTGATCGATCGCGACAAAAGATTCGACGTGGACACGAAGAAAATCAGAGAGTCACGCAAAGATATCATTGCGCATCCGGCAGCGGCAGGCGCCAACGCCTGGGAACATGGCGATACCGTCCAGCTGAAAAGCGTCAAGGGCGGCGGCGATATTGCTCATGGCGAAACCCATTTTACCACCTCAGAGCAGACCCGCAGCGGCAAGCTCTAGGCAAGGCGGGAAACGGAACATGTGCGCCATCGCGCATGTTCCGCGCTCGCTAATCCTGTTCTTTGTCCTGCCCTGCGTAGTTAAACAGCCGATCCCTCGCCAGGTTCTTCATTTTTACTTCGCACATGATATCGAACTCTTTGAACGATAAAGCCCAGTCGTTCAGCGTATCGTTAAAATAATAGTCGGAGTGCGCCCGCAGCTTAGTTCTTGCCACGCCTAACTCTTCCTGATTTGGCCAGCCGTGTGGCGGAATGATACCTTCCTGCGAAATCGAATAGTGCAGCACCGGCCTGACGCCGCGCCAGGAGGCTTTAATCTGCGCGATACGCGGATCGTCGGGCTGGATAAATTCGTTCTCTTTTACCCAATGGTGATGAATATCCAGCACGATGGGACAGAGCTCTTTCGCCTGAAGCACGTCATCCAGCGAACAGGAAATCTCATCGTTTTCCACCGTCAGCATGTTTTTCGCTTCCGGGCTGAGGCGGTGAAACGCGGTTTGAAATCCCTCAAAACCGCCCTTGCCGTTCATATGGATATTGATTTTAAAATCCTGGAAGGTTTTGCCATAGCCCATCAGCTTCGCGCACAGCGTGTGATATTCCACGTCTTCAATGGCGCGTTCCACCACCAGTGGATTATCTGACGCCAGCACGGAATATTGTCCCGGATGAAAAGAGAGGCGGATATGATGGGCCCGGGCGAAATCGCCGCATTTCGCCAGCGCCGAATGCAGTTCCGGTAAATAGTCCTGATACAGCTCGTTCGCTTCCGGCACCGTAAACAGAGGCAGCAGATCGCTTCCCAGCCGCATCATACGTAGCGCTTCCGGCTCTTTCGCCAGCGCTTCCAGCGTCAGGTAAAGATTGCTGAGATTATGCTGCGATATTTCGCTGATTAGCGCCAGCCGCGCTGCTTTATCCAGGCTCAAAAATCGGGTGCGCGTGGTGGCTCTTAATGGAAAAGGCTGTTTTGCCTCAGCATTAAAATATTTACAAGCAAAGCCCAGTTTCATGATTACTCCTGTTGAGACACCAGAACTGAGTGTAACAACTCAGAAAGAATTGTGGGGCGGCAGGCTGCCAGCCGCGCGGTTTTTCAACAATATTGGGAAAGCAGGAACGCCAGAAGGAGCATTAATAAGCAAGTCGCTGCCCAACCTGCCGTCTGATTAACTGTTACGGCATTCTGAAACCGACTGTCAGCCGGATCTCGACCGCAATGGCAAGCAGCATTAAAAATTATCAAGGCGGAGAACAGGCAATAGTAGCGGCCCGGCCAGGCAGATGGCAAACACCAGGAATAGTCTTAAATGAAATTTAATACTGTTAAATCAGAATGTTGTTATATAGATTCAGGATGGATCCCAGCCTGAATTTGCCGGAGAAAACACTTTGCATGACGGTCTGTTAATTAGCGTCGGCGAACGGGTACGTCTGTTCCGCAAACGCAAGCAGCTAAGTCAGATTGCCCTGAGCGAGCGTAGCGGCATCGATCGTACTTATCTTAGCGATATTGAAAACGGCAAGCGTAATATCAGTTTGCTTACCCTGAATAATCTGGCTCTGGCGCTCGATGTGCCGATTGAAATGCTGGTTTCTCGCCCGCCAGTGACGCTTTAATAACCAACACGCCTGCGCCATGCTATTTGCGGCCGCGCTTATTACGCTATTTTCCCCAATGTTGCCGCCCGGGCGCCGTCATGCCGGGCGCTTTGCCTGCGCAAGCTGAAAACTTATCTATACTTTTCAATCCAGAGCCTGATGTCATTCGGTGAGCCATCATCGTTTTATGGCTCAGGCCGTCTATATATTCTGAACAAGGGACGTCGAGTGAAAAATAAAACCTACCGCTCTCCCGTGCGTAAAGAGGGTTTTGCCGGTCTCGGCGACTATGCGGCTATCGGCGAGGGGCGCTCCGTGGCGCTGATCGCGCCCGATGGCGCCATCGACTGGTGGTGCGAGCCCAATCTGGACTCGCCGCCGCTGTTCGATCGCATCCTCGATCCCGGTATCGGCGGTTTTTTCCAGCTGGAGCCTGAAGGCAGCTACCGCGTCGAGCGGCGCTATCGCGAGGAGAGCAACGTCCTTGAAACGCTATACAGCACAGAAAGCGGATCGGTTCGCCTTACCGAATCGCTGAACAGCTCGCTGGCGGGCCGTCTGCCGTGGAGCGAGCTGGCGCGACGTGTGGAAGGCGTTGAAGGCGAAGTCGTGCTGAACCTGCGCCTTAAGCTGAGCACGATGGCGGAAAGCCGCTCGCCGTGGGTAGCGGATACCCATCACGGCGCGGTTTTTCATATCGGCGATCTGATGACCATGCTGCGCACCAGCGAAGACGTAACGATTAGCTGGCTGTGCGATGAAGCGGTCGAAGGACGCCTGGTCACCTCTCCCGGTTCGCATTCGCTGATAGCGCTGCTGGCGAGTGAAAAAGAGCCGTTAGCCGTGCCGGATCTCGCGGCGATCGACGACAGGATTGAAACCAGTCATACCGCCTGGCGCGACTGGGTCAACCACCTTTCTTATCAGGGGCTGTTCTCACCGCACGTTAAGCGTTCCGCGCTGTCGCTAAAATTTCTCTGGTACTCGCCAACTGGCGCGCTGGCGGCTGCGGCGACGTCATCCTTACCCGAAGGCTTTGGCGGCGAGAAGAACTACGACTATCGCTACGCCTGGGTGCGCGACGCCTGCCTGATCATTAAATCCTTCGTCTACCTGGGGGCGCTGGAAGATTGTAAGGCCGCTTTCTCCTGGCTGACGCACACCATTATTCGCCACGGCGTTAAGCTGCGCGCCTGCTATACCCTGGACGGTAGTCTGGTGCCGGAAGAGCGTTACCTGCCGCTCAGGGGCTATGAAGATTCACAACCCGTGCGCGTGGGTAATAATGCCCGCGATCAGGTACAGCTCAGCATGTATGGCGATATGCTCTCTACCGCCCGGCTGTTTATCCAGGCGGGCCACGTGCTGGATATTGCTACCTCACGAATGCTTGGCGAACTGGCCAACTGCTGTGCCGACAGCTGGCGGCAAAAGGATTCGGGGATCTGGGAGCTGCCCGACGAACAGCACTACACCCACTCCAAAATGGCCTGCTGGCTGGCGCTGGATCAGGCCGTCGCGATGGCCGAAGGCAAACATATCGAACCTACCTGGGTCGGCCGCTGGGAGCGCGAGCGCGATCGTATTCGCGACTGGATCGAAGAGCACTGCTGGTCGGAGAGCCGCCAGGCCTATCTGTTCTATGTCGGCTGCGAAGACAGGCTGGACGCCTCGCTGGCGCTGATGCACCATTATGGCAACAGCGTCAATCCCGAACGCATGCTGAAAACTTATGATGCCATCCGCCGTGAGCTGGGCCACAACAGCGCCATGCTGTATCGCTACAGCGGCGTGGAGCAGGAAGAAAGCACCTTTGTGGCCTGCTCTTTCTGGCTGGTGGAAGCCTGCGCTTCAATGGGGGATACAAAACGCGCGGAGGCTTCCATGCATGAAATTCTGGAAAGCCTGTGCGACAGAGGCAACGTAGAAATCTTTAACGAGATGTTTGACGTCAGAACCGCCAGCTGGCGCGGCAACCTGCCGCAGGGGCTGAGCCATCTGGCGCTGGTCTGCGCGGCCCAGGCATTAACCGAAGCCAAAGGCGAATAAAAAAAGGTTAAGGCAAGGATGGCTCGCCCGTGGCCATCCTTGCCGCCATGCGCTGGCTTACCTGATTGACGCAGCGCTAAGGCCTCCCTTCATAGCCATCCCGATAGGTTGCTGCCAGCGCATCGGCCAGGATCTTACGCTCTTTTTCTGGCCGATCGGCCAGGTACGTCTGACCCAGAAAAGTATGGGTAACGGCCTCATCCGGCAGGTTTTCAGGCTTAAGCAGACAGGCGGCTTTTTCTTCCATTTGCGCTTTACTTAAGCCGGCAGCCCTGTCCTTTACGCCTGCCTGATATACAGCCTGAAAGCCGGGCCGCATCACGCGGATGGAGTCGGCCAGCAGCATGCGCGTATTAGGATCGAAATTGGCATCCGCAATTTGATGGACGGCATGGGTGGTATGGCGTTCTACGCTGCCCTGAGGCGCGCAGGCACAAAGCAGCAGCGCCAGCGCGCTGACTAATCTTTTCATCTTTTTCATCCCTGTTTTAACTGATTGCTATTTCCCTGGATATTGCCGGGTAAATTTTGCACAACCGTGTCTGGCATGCAAGCCATCACGATCGAAAGCTGTGACCTGTTTCCATTTTTTTACCCCAGCCGCCTTCAATGCCAATATGTTTTTTCATGCTAAGGACAGCAGATTTACTCGCTAAGCGCTACGTAACCAATTTGCTATGGTGCGCTGATGACTTTTACGGGGAAAACCATGAAAAATTATCTTGTTAGCAGCCTTGCCGCGCTGGTTCTGGCGGCCACTTCACAGCAGGCGCTGGCGGCAAGCCAGCCGGAAACGGTCAATATCGGCTATCAGAAAGCGAATATTTTCGCGCTGCTGAAATATCGCGGCACGCTGGACGACGAATTTAAAAAACAGGGCATTCAGGTACGCTGGGTGGAATTTCCGGCCGGGCCGCAAATGCTGGAAGGACTGAACGTCGGCAGCATCGATCTGGCCGCAACGGGCGACGCGCCGCCCGCCTTTGCTCAGGCCGCACAGGCCGAACTGGTCTATCTGGGCCACTCGCTCGCTAACCCTAAAACCGAAGCCATCGTGGTGCCGCAGGCTTCTTCCATTAAAAATGTCGCCGATCTGAAAGGCAAACGCGTGGCGCTGAACAAGGGATCGGACGTTAACTATCTGCTGATTACCGCGCTGGAAAAAGCCGGGCTGAGCTATAAGGATATCAAACCAGTTTACCTGCCGCCTGCCGATGCCCGCGCCGCCTTCCAGCGTGGCGCAGTGGACGCCTGGGTTATCTGGGATCCTTACCTGGCGGAAGTAGAGACTAACGCCAGCGCCAGAATAGTGCAAAACGCGGAAGGACTGGTGCCGCATTACACCTTCTATCTGGCCAGCCGTAAATTTGCGGAAGCACACCCGCAAACGGCGGAAAAAGTGCTGGGCGAATTGGGCAAGCTCAGCGACTGGGCTAACGGCCATCCCGAAGAAACGGCGAAGATCCTCTCGTCCTCAACCGGCCTGCCGCAGCCGATCTGGCAAAAAGCCCTCGCCAGAATGCCTTTTGGCGCGCAAAGGATGACGCCGGAAGTGTTCAGTCAGCAGCAGGCGCTGGCCGATAAATTCACGCAGATTGGCCTGCTGCCGGTGAAGGTGGAAGTCAGCAGCGCCACCTGGACGCTGGATAAGAAACCACAGTAGGCCCGGACACGGGCGGCACGACGCCGCCCGTCATCAATCTTATTGGTTTTCAACCAGCTCCGGCACCGGCTCAGCGTAACGATTGACTTTAAACGGCAGCCCCAGCCTGCCTCGCAGCGTGGTTTCGTCAGAAGGCTGCCAGTAGCCGCGCGCCGCCAGTATCGGCAGCACATCACGCGTGATATCGCGTAGCGACTCCACCAGCACCGGGCCGCTGAGGATAAAACCGCTCGCGCCGCCCTTTTTTACCCATGCAATCAGCGCGTCGGCCACCTGCTGCGGCGTACCGAAGAATTCGCCGCGCGGCAGCGTGGTTTCATAAGCTACCTGACGCAGCGTCAGTTGCTCTTCCCGCGCCCGATGCTTGATGCTGTCGGTAGTGGAACGGAAGCTGTTCTGCCCCAGCTCGCCAACGTCCGGGAAAGGCCCGTCCGGATCGTACTGGCTGAAATCATGATGCTCGAAGAAGCGACCCAGATAGGCCAGCGCATCGTCAAGGGAAAGCAGCGACAGCAAATGCTGATATTTCGCTTCGGCCTCTTCCGGCGTTTTGCCAATAATGGGGCTGATGCCGGGAAAGATAGCTACCGGATCGCGCCCGTTGGCGGCAACGCTGGCCTGTAGCTTCCGCGAATAGCTCTGCGCTTCCGCAAGCGTGCGCGCGTTGGTGAATACCGCATCGGCGGATTTTCCGGCCAGGCCGATGCCGGTATCGGACGCGCCCGCCTGGAAAATCACCGGCTGCCCCTGCGGCGAACGCTGAATATTCAGCGGCCCGGCTACCGAGAAAAATTTGCCCTGGTGATTCAGCCTGTGCAGTTTGGCCGCGTCAAAAAAAACGCCGCTGTCGCGATCGCGCACGAAGGCGTCGTCCTCCCAGGAATCCCATAATCCCTGCACCACGTTAATATATTCCTCGGCAATCTCGTAGCGCAGCGAGTGCGCCGGATGCGCTTTACCGAAGTTCTGCGCCGAGCCTTCCAGCGGCGAGGTCACCACGTTCCAGCCGGCCCGGCCGCCGCTGATATTATCCAGCGTCGCCAGCTGACGGGCAACGGTGAAAGGATCGCTGTACGAAGTAGAAATCGTGCCCGCCAGCCCAATTCGCTGCGTGACCGCGGCCAGCGCCGACAGCAGCGCCACGGGCTCGAAGCGATTAAGGAAATGCGGCAGCGACTTCTCGTTGATGTGCAGCCCGTCGGCGACGAAAAGGAAATCGAACCCTGCCGCCTCCGCCTGCTGTGCCAGATCGGTAAAGTAGCGGAAGTTTACGCTGGCATCGGCCGGCGCGCTGGCATGACGCCATGCATTCATATGGCCGCCCGCGCCGTGCAGCATCAGGCCGAATTTGATGTGGGTGCTCATACGATCTCCTTAATGCTGGCCCGCCAGCAGAGTAATGGAACGCAGACGCCGCGCGGGATTGCTTAGCGGCGTATGCAGAATAAATTCGTCGACCTTAAGGCTTTGCTGTAACGCGGCCAGCCGCTGGTGGATAACGTCGGCGGTGCCGTGCAGCACGTTCAGCGCCTGCTTTTCAATACGGTAATCCGCCGCGCCCGCCTGCTGGACAAAAGCCAGCGCCTGCGCTTCGCTGCCGACGGTCACGTGCCGTTCGCCAAGCGTGACGCGATAGTTATGCTGTTCGGCCAGTAGCGAAGCCGCTTCCTCAGTGGTGTCGGCCGCCAGCGCCGCCAGGCTGATCAGCGCCTTACCCTGCTGCGCGTACTCGTGAAAGGTCAGCACCGCTTCCCGCATCGCCTGCTCAGAGGCGTTAATAAAACCGGCATAGACAAAGTTCCATCCCAGATGCGCGGCCAGCCGGGCGCTTTCCGCACTGGCACCCAGCAGAAAGCGCGACGGCGAGTGTGATGGCGCCGGCAACGCTCTGGCGGCTTCACCGCTGGCCGGTTCGGTCACGGCGTCAAGATAGCGGGTTAACTGCGCCAGCAGCGCGGGAAAATCCTTTTGCCCTGCCAGTTCGCCCTGCAAAGCTTTGGTGGAAAGCGGCAACCCGCCCGGCGCTTTGCCAACGCCTAAATCGACGCGCCCGGTTGCCAGCGAAGCCAGCAAATGAAAATTTTCCGCCACCTTGTAAGGACTGTAGTGTTGCAGCATCACGCCGCCGGAGCCGATGCGTAACCGGCTGGTGTGGGCCAGAAGCCAGGCTATCAGCACTTCCGGCGAGCTGCCCGCCAGGCGCTCGTTGTCGTGATGTTCAGACACCCACAGCCGGTGGTAGCCCAGCCGCTCCGCCGTGCGGGCAAAGGCAAGCGTCGCCGCCAGCGCGGCCTGCGGCGTTTGCCCTTCTTCCACCGGGCTTTGATCTAAAAGACTTAACTGATAAGACATAATTTATTCTCTCTGAATACTTTCAGCGAGAATTCCATATAAAAACGGCGACGCTAAATATTAATTACAGCTTAGCTTTTGCATAACAATGAAATTATTACGGCTCACGGGAAAAGATTATTTCCCGCTATCTTTATTTGTTTTTGTTGTTTTACTTGCCCTGCCGCATCCTGAATAGTGCAGAAAAACAAAACGCAGGGATAAAATGATGAATAGCAACCGCTTAAGCGCGCTGGCGCTGCTGCTGGGCCTGAGCCTGAGCGCCCAGGCCGCGCCGGGAATAGATTTAATCGCTAATGAAAAGCCGGTGCATACGCCGTTAAACCCTCAGGCGGCTTCGCTGATCCCGGCTAATTATAAATTTGTTACGCCCGGCACGTTGACGGTGGCTACGGCAGTATTGGGCAGCGCGCCGCCGTTCGGCCTGTTTGCCCGCGATAATAAAACGGTTATCGGCAGCGAAGCGGATATAGCACGTCTGGTTGCCGATGGGCTGGGATTAAAATTAAAAATCGTTCCGGCTTCCTGGGAAGACTGGCCGCTGGGCGTCGCCTCCGGGAAATATGACGCGGCGATTTACAATATAACTGTGACTAAAGAACGCAAAGCGCGGTTTGACTTCGCGACCTATCGTCAGGACACGCTGGGCTTCTACGTCAAAAGCAGCAGTAAAATCAGCAAAATTGACGCCGCGCCGGATATTGCCGGCAAACGTATTATCGTGGGCTCCGGCACCAATCAGGAAGCCATCCTGCTGCAGTGGGATAAAGAAAATCAGGCGAAAGGCTTGCCCGCTATGCAGCCGCTTTACGTGACCGACGATGCCGCCGCCACGCTGGCGATCCAGTCCGGCCGCGCCGACGCCACTTTCGGCCCTAACGTTACCGGCGCCTATAAAGCCAAACTGACCGGCACCACCAGGCTGGTCGGCGTGGTGGCCGGCGGCTGGCCTAAAACCGCCAATATCGCCGTGACGCTGAAAAAAGGCAGCGGGCTGGTGGAAGCCGTACAGGCTTCACTCAACGGCGCCATCGCCAGCGGCAGCTATTTACAGGTGCTGGATCGCTGGGGCGAGAGCATCGAAAAAATCGACCATTCCGAGATTAACCCGCCGGGTTTAGGCGACTGAGTACGGGAGCACGCCATGATTGAAGAAACCTTTATCCATACCACGCCGGACGATCCGCGAATTGAGCCGATTATCGACGGGCTGTTCGCCGAATACCGCGCCCGCTACGGCGACTATTTTGGCGAGCAGGAAGAAGAGCCGCCGGGAATTTATGCACCGCCCGACGGGGCATTTATCGTACTGCTGCGCCATGAAACGCCGATAGCGATGGGGGCCTTCAAGCGTTACAACGTCACGACTGCGGAGCTGAAGCGTATCTGGACGCACAGCAGTATGCGGCGTCAGGGCCTGGCGCAAAAGGTTCTGCTGGAGCTGGAGCGGCTGGCGGCGCTGCAGGGATATGACGCGCTGTATCTGACCACCGGCTTTCGCCAGCCGGAAGCGGTCAGGCTCTATCTGTCGCAGGGTTATCAGCCGCAGTTCGATCCGGCGGTCGATCCCGAACGCTATGCGCTGCCGCCCTTTGACGGCCGCCTGCCCTTTACCAAAACGCTGCTCAGCCAGCCTGTCCGACGCAGCGCCTGAGGAGTTACCATGAAAAACCCGGATGCTGGCTGGCGTGACAACGCCGACGCGCCGAACGATGTCGTCCTGAAAGTTGTGCCTGCCCGCTACCCGTGGCGCATGGCGGGTGCAGCGTTCGCGCTCTTCATTATTACCGGCGTGGTGCAGTCCATTGCCACCAATCCGCGCTGGGAGTGGGGAGTATTTGCGCAGTGGTTTTTCGATCCGGCCATTTTAAACGGGCTGGGGAAAACGCTGCTGCTGACCCTGCTGGGCACGCTGTTCGGCTCGATTCTCGGCACCGGCCTGGCGCTGGCGCGGCTCGCCAGGTCCTGGCTGCTGAACGCGCTGGCATGGAGCTATATCTGGCTGTTCCGCTCGCTGCCCCTGCTGCTGGTGCTGATTATTCTTTATAACTTCGCTTATTTGTATGACAGCCTGTCGCTGGGCGTGCCTTTCACCTCCATCACCTTCTTTACCCACGCCACCACCGATCTGCTGGATCAGTTTTCGGTAGCGGTGCTGGGGCTGTCGCTGGTGCAGGCCGCCTATACCGCCGAGATCATTCGCGGCGGCATCGTCGGCGTCGATCAGGGCCAGCACGAAGCCGCCGCCGCGCTGGGCCTGCCGCCGTATCGCCGCACCTTTCGTATTATTTTGCCACAGGCGCTGCGCGCTATTCTGCCAACCGGCTTCAACGAGGTGATTAGCCTGGCGAAAGGCACCTCTATCGTTTACGTGCTGTCGATGCCGGAACTGTTTTATACCGTGCAGGTTATTTATAACCGCACGCAGCAGGTCATCCCGCTGCTGATGGTGGCTAGCGTCTGGTATCTGTGCATCACCACCGTCCTGTCGGTGCTGCAACACTTTGTCGAAAACTATTTTGCGCGCGGCGTGGTGCGGCAGAGGCGCCCCGCCCGCTTAACGCTGTTCCGTCGTTCGGCAACGCTTAAGGAGAGTTCTGATGTCAGAAGCGCTTGAACTAAATCGCGACGAGAACGCCGCCAGCTGGCGCGATCGCCCGCAAACCCAGGCCGGAAAAATTGAGATCGCCAATATCAGTAAAAGCTACGGCGCCTTTAAAGCGTTGGATGATGTCAGCCTGACTATCGAACCCGGCACCGTCACCGTGATCCTCGGGCCATCCGGCTCCGGCAAGTCGACGCTTTTGCGCACCATTAACCATCTGGAACGCGTCGATAAAGGCTTTATTCAGATCGACGGCGACTACGTAGGCTATCGCCGCAGGGGCGATAAGCTGTACGAGCTGAAGGAAAAAGCGATTCTGAAACAACGCATTCAGGTCGGTTACGTATTCCAGAACTTTAACCTGTTTCCGCATATGACCGTGCTGGACAACATTATTGAAGCGCCCATCGTGCATGGTTTGCTGAAGCGCCGCGAGGCAATTGAGCGGGCTTACGAGCTGCTGGATACGGTCGGCCTGCGCGAAAAGGCGCACGCCTGGCCCCGACAGCTTTCCGGCGGCCAGCAGCAGCGCATCGCCATTGCCCGCGCGCTGGCGCTGAACCCAAAGGTGATGCTGTTTGACGAGCCGACCTCCGCGCTGGATCCTGAGCTGGTGGGCGAAGTGCTGGAAGTGATTAACAGGCTGGCACGCTCGGGCGTTACCCTGGTAGTGGTAACGCATGAGATAGGCTTTGCGCGGCAGGTCGCCGATCGCGTGGTGTTTATGGTGGATGGCAAAATTGTCGAAAGTGGCAGCGCCGAGCGGGTGCTGAATCGCCCTGTTCATCAGCGTACCCGCCGCTTTCTGGAAAAAGTACTGTAGGCGAAAGGCAAATATCCTTTTTCTTTTAGCCCCGATGCAGCTCGGCCACGGTCATCGTAAAGATCAGCAGGCTCTGAGTCTCGTTGGCATAGCGGTGCGCCATATCCGTTCTGGCGACGGCCGAGCAGCCCGCGTTAACCGTCAGCGCGGCGCTTTCGGTTTGCAGGTTTAGCGTGCCTTCTTCGACATGCAGCAGCTCCAGCGTGCCCGCCGGATGACCCGTAGAGGAAAAGCTTTCGCCCGGATGCATTTCCCAGCGCCACAGCTCAATCATATCCGGCCCACGCGTGCCGGCCAGCAGCCGCGCGGAACCGCCCTTTTCGCCCTGCCATAGCGTAGGGATCTCCTTGCGAGTGATAAGCCATGCAGAAGGCGAATCGGTAACGTTGACGATATCCGCCACCGACAAGCCAAGCGCGGCGGCGATTTTACATAAAATACCGATACTGGGGTTCGCCGTGCCCTTTTCGGTTTCCACCAGCATCCCTTTACTGACCCCCGCGCGGCGGGCCAGCTCGTCCAGCGAAAGCTTTTGCGCCTTGCGATGGGTTTTAATACTGCGCGAGACGGCAGCGCTGACGCTGTCGATATCGGCCCCTGCCTCGGTCGTTTTATTGACTTTTTTGGTCATCGGTCATTACTATAGGATAAATTAGTCACCGAAGGATTATGGAATGATTTCAGTCACCCCGTCAATCGCCCCGGCTATTGCCGACCTTGCACCGGGCTTTCGCGCCCTGAGTATCACCGTAAAAGCCGCGCCGCTGGCCGATCCCTCGATCGCACAAGCGTTTCTTACCCAGGCCTGCGAGGCGGTGCTTGCCGATTCGCCTGCCTGGGCGGCAGCGCACCTGGCCGACTGGGCGGAAACGTTTAAAAAGTTCGGCGCCAAACCCAAGCGCACGCCCTGTTCGGCGGAAGCGCTGAGGAAACGCGTGCAGCGCGACGGCACGCTGCCGGGCATCGATCCAGTGGTCGATCTGTATAACGCTATCAGCCTTCGCTACGCCATTCCGGTCGGCGGCGAGAATATTGCCGCCTATGTGGGCCAGCCGCGCCTGGTAATAGCCGACGGTAGCGAGCTGTTTGATACGGTTAAAGAAGGCAGCGCGGCCGTGGAATCACCGGAGGTCGGTGAAGTTATCTGGCGTGACGACCAGGGCGTGACCTGTCGCCGCTGGAACTGGCGTCAGGGCGTGCGTACCCGGCTGGATGCCCAGGCCACGCAAATGTGGTTTGTACTGGAAAGCCTGCCGTCAATGCCGTATGAGGCGCTGCTGGAAGCGGGTGATGAGCTGATCCACGGCCTGACGCTGATGATGCCGGGCGTGCAGACGGAGGTAAAAACGATTGGGTCGGGCTGTTTGAATAGCGGCATCTGATTTTGTTGCCGGCAGCGCCAGATTATTATGGCGCTGCGCTTTCATATAAAAGCCGCCGACGATACTTTTCATAATTATCAAAAAATAAGTCGTAAACCAGTCCATAAAAAAGAGAGATCGCCCTCCCGAAAAGAAAGATTCTGCTTTTGCTGTAAAAGCAGGGAATGATAGAGTTCTTCAGCTTATATCAGATACTGGATCCCCATTGACAGTGACACTGGCGCATCAAACTCCAGCCAGAAGCCGTCCGAGTTCAGCCGAGCCAGAACCCGCCGCCGGTTTCTTAATTGCTCTCTTTGCCGCCCACGCTGCACCCTTGTAAGAACTGTTTTTATACACAGCAGTTTTGCCATCGCAATCTGACAAGCAAAACAGTAATGCCGCTGAGTTCCATGTTTACATAATGACCAAAAAACCACATAGTAACTGAGGCATTCAAAGGAGATAACGCACAGGAGTGAGCATGAGTTATAACGCAGCAATAATAAAGAAACTGGAAGCCGAGAACTATCTGGCTTTAGTTCTGGAAAAAGGAGTCAAGGAAGTAGGTAGAGAAGCGTTAAAACAAGGCGAATTGATATACAACGGAGTCGAACGTCTAAGTTGGTATTCATCATGTTTAAGAGAAAATTATCAGGATGTTTGTGAGAAAATCAGAAAAGAAGATGTAAGGTTTATTAGGTCCATCTTGAAAATTATTCCGACCTTTCATTTTAAATTACCGCATATTGGCTTTGAATTCGGAGAAAAGAAAAATAATTACTCCGACGTACAGGTCAAAGATAATGTTATAAAATACATGCTAAAAATATTTACTGAAGACGTATTTAGCGAGATTCATTATGAGAGGAGATTAAATTTAAACAGAATCCTGACAAAGCTTAGCGCCGATTATGCAACTGTGAATTTCACAAATCGCTCTATTGCTTACTCTATTGCGTCTGCAATTTATATGAGCGCAGGACTAAGGGCAACGCTGGAAAGCACATTGACCAGTATATCCAGGAAAAGCACCACTGTTTTAGGGGGTTATGGTTACGTAAAAATTGCTATTGACGCTGCAGACCGGCTAAAATTAATCAACCCTATCCTGTACACAAAATTTTATAATACTGAAGTAGAAATGCTCTATTTTCTGATAGAGCCCGTTGTCACAAAAATAGATCATAAATTTCGGCACGCATTAACTGACGAACAAATCGCATCGGATATAGTGAGGCTCATAAAATGAAAAAGGCATTTAAATTCCTATGGAAGGATATTTTATGGGATATTTTCTGTTTTCGCTTACCGTTACTTTTGACTTTTATATTTTCATTTATCGTTTTTAATTTTTGGGATGGTTATGAACTAATTAAAATAATTATTTTCTTCATCACCTCAAATATAATATGTGATATATTTTTTAATAAAATCATAAAATAAATCCCGTCGTTTTCCGGGTCTGGTGTAGTCGCAAACGCTATAACCCCATCAGAAAAAAGGAGATAAAAGAAAAAGCAGTGACATCCAAAAAATCAATACAGACCACAAAACTGCTCGCCCCAGGTTGCGAGTATTTTGCCTGAAACGGTGTTTTTATGCTGTTCCTTTATTCTTGCCTCGCCACCGCCAATACTCTTGAGTTCAGGTTAGAAGCTCAGGCCTGCATCATTGCCGACTATTTCTGGCTAATAACATTTGGCCGATCGAATTTTGAAGCGGTAGCTAACTTCGAGGGTCTTATCGGGCCCGATCTTCTTGCTAAGTATGAATGGATAATGCGGGGATTTCTGAGCGATCCTTCAGCTAAAAGGAATTTATCATGATAAAAATAACGCTAGCCTGCGTGCTGCTGGTAAGCGGCTGTCACCTTGAAAAGCCTTACTTTTACCCGCTGGATGTCGTGCTAAAAGAAAACATGCCTTGCTTTTCCCCGCCTTATAATATTCAAAAAAAAAGCCGCCTGCTCCAAAACAGAGGCGTATCCGTAACAAAAATCACCGGAAAAAAAGGGCAAACCTTCTGGCAGTCTGAACCTCAGTCTACCTTGCCTGTGATTCCGGCAGGCGAATGCGTTTCTTATCCTGATATTAACTGGCAGGAGGGCGAATACGCCATATTTATGGGAATATCCACGAATAACGATGCTGAAAGATACAGGTTAAGCAAGAGTATCCGGCTGCAAAAAGATAAAGCAGGCAATTTTATGCTGCAGGAGATCCGGCAGCCTGATTTATAATATCGTCGTTCCTTTAGCCATATACAACAAAGGCACTGCCCGTTTTCTGTGCTGACTGATGGAGGTTATGTAAGTGTGCGAGCGCCAAAAACAGGCCGGTTTCCCGGCCTTTTTTATTAAACAGCAATCAGTTATTAACAGGAATAACCGCGCCTTTATATTTGGTGCGGATCCAGTCCTGGATTTGCTTAGAATGCAGCACCGTCACCAGCGCTTTAATATCCGGCTTGTTTTCGTCGCCGCGATGCACGGTGATAATATTGGCGTAAGGGTTATTTTCGCCGCTCTCAACTGCAATCGGATCTTTTACCGGATCCAGGCCTGCGTCGATAGCGTAGTTGGCGTTAATTACTACCGCATCGCCTTCGTCGTTATTATACATTTGCGGCAGCAGTGCGCCTTCCACGTTAGCCAGGAACTTCAGATGTTTCGGGTTTTCCACGATATCGCTGATGCGCGCGTCAACTTTGCTCACGCCCGGCTTCAGTTTGATGACGCCTTCTTTCTCAAAGATAGAAAGGATACGCCCTTCTTCCGATACCGCGTCGCGCATAATTACTTTGCCGTTCTGCGGCAGGTCTTTCAGCGATTTGTACTTTTTAGAGTAGATGCCAATCGGCTCGATATGGATTGCGCCCGCGCTGACAAAATCATAGCTCTTGTCGTCGGCATGATCTTTCAGCACGCTGTTCAGATAAGGTACGTGCTGGAAATAGTTCGCATCGATATCGCGGCTGGCCAGCGCGGTGTTCGGCAGGATGTAGTCCTGGAAAGGTTTGATTTCCAGATCGATGCCCTGCTTCGCCAGAATCGGCTTAGCCTGCTCCAGGATTTCCGCGTGCGGCACGTTGGATGCGCCGATGGTCAGGGTGTCTGCCCATGCGCTCAGGCTCAGCGCCCCCAGGGTTGCCGCAGCCAGCAGCGTCAGTGTCTTTTTCATTATTACTTCCTTCGTGAGTTAGCGTTTGTCGAGCCGTGTTGTGATGAAATCGCCAATAAACTGAATAATAAAAACGATAATCAGGATCATAACCGTCGCCACCAGCGTGACATCGCTGTGGTTGCGCTGGAAGCCCTCCAGATAGGCCAGGTTACCCAAACCGCCCGCGCCGATCACCCCGGCCATCGCGCTGTAGCTGACCAGCGCAATCAGCGTTACCGTCATACCGGAAACCAGCGCCGGTGAAGATTCCGGCAGCAGTACGCGAAAGATCAGCGTGCTCAGCTGCGCGCCCATTGAGCGGGAAGCCTCAATCACGCCTTTATCCACTTCGCGCAGGCCAATTTCGACCAGTCGGGCATAGAACGGTGCCGCGCCGACAATCAGCGCGGGCAAAGCCGCATCCGCGCCCAGAATGGTGCCGATTAACGTTTTGGTGAACGGGATCAGCAAAACAATCAGGATAATAAAAGGAATGGAGCGGAAGACGTTAACCAGTACCGAAATCACCGAATAAACGGCGCGGTTCTGAAACAGGCCGCCGCGCGCGGTCAGAAACAGCGCCAGACCGAACAAAATGCCCAGCACAAAGGTCGCCACGCCGGACAGCGAGGTCATATACAGGGTTTCACAGGTTGCCGCCCAAAGCTGATCAAGCTTCAGATGGGGGAAAAGAGTCTCAGTCATGAACCACCTCGGTCGTAATGGCGTGGGCGTGTAAATCGGCCAGGATGTTTTCCAGCGCGCTGCCGGTGGCGGCAACCTGTAACCACAGCTCGCCGAAAGTGCCGTTGGTGGTTTGCGTCATCTTGCCGTGCAAAATATTAAAAGGCGTGCCGTATTTCAGCGTCAGTTCGCCTACGATCGGCTGCTGCGTGTTCTGGCCGACAAAGGTCAGCTTCAGCACGCTGCCCGCCGTGCGGTCAATCAGTTCAGGGTTAAACGGCGTCTCGGCGCTGCTGTACTCTGCCGTTTGCTTGACGAACTGTCGGGTAATCGGCTGCTGCGGATGAGTAAATACCGACAGCACTTCGCCTTCTTCCACGATTCTGCCCGCTTCCATCACCGCCACGCGGTGACAGATTTTACGCACTACGTGCATTTCATGCGTAATCAGCACGATAGTCAGCTTTAGCTTGCGGTTGATATCCAGCAGCAGATCGAGAATGGCGTCGGTTGTCTGTGGATCCAGCGCCGAAGTCGCCTCATCGCACAGCAACACTTCCGGATTATTGGCCAGTGCGCGAGCGATACCTACGCGCTGCTTCTGCCCGCCGCTCAGCTGAGCAGGATAGGCGTGCTCTTTACCCTTCAGGCCGACCAGTTCGATCAGCTCCTGCACGCGCGTTTTGATGGCGGCTTTGGGCGCGCCGGCGATTTGCAGCGAAAAGGCAATATTTTCGCTGACGGTACGCGACCAGAGCAGGTTGAAGTGCTGAAACACCATGCTGATTTTCAGACGCGCCTGACGCAGCGCCTCGCCCTTCGCCTGCGCGATATCTTTACCTGCAATAGTGACGCTGCCGGAAGTCGGTTTTTCCAGCCCGTTCAGCAGGCGGATCAGCGTACTTTTCCCCGCGCCGCTGTAGCCGATAATGCCGTAAATCTGCCCCTGTTCGACGTTGAGATTCACATCATCAACCGCCGTCACCGGGCCAGCCGCGGCGTGAAAGGTTTTGGAAACATTACGCAAAACTATCATTTGTCGCCTGTTTTATCCCGTGTTGTGCAGCCCGCAGGCTGGTCAATAAACTGACTATTTTTAATATGTTATTGGTGATGCTTATGATACGGGATAGCGTCAGGCCGGTCGCGGGTCAGCAAAGACCCAAATACCATGATATATAGCCAAAAGGCATAACGTGGCGGCCTGCCCGTTTCATCATCATTGTTACAGCTACTTTACCGTCAGGGCGTTTTCCAGCGGTTTTATTCAACAAACGAGCCGGTTATTAACAGTATTAACTGGAGCGTAATGTTACCAGCTATTAATGCAATTTGCCGGTATTGCCGTCTGGATGGCTATCAACCGCGCAATAAACAACCACCTCTTGAGGGAAACGCAGATCAAAAAGCAGCCTCCCTGGCTGCCAATAGCCAACGGTAAGATTTTGAGACAATAATCTTTACATGCTAATCAATTGAAAAATAGAACTATTAAAGACAAGCACGCCGCTCTCCCCACCCGCTATCTTTGCAAAACTTTGCATCCTCTATGCTTGCCTTACCTGTTACTCACTTATCAAGACCTTATGCAGAAAAAATTTTGGTTCACCCTACCTGCCATCACTGGGATCGTCGTTAGCCTGTTCGGCCTGGCTTTCCTGGTGCTCGGCGGCTGGCTGGCAACGCTGGGCGGCACGCCCTGGTACCTGATTTTCGGCGCCGGTTTCTTCCTTAGCGGCATTTTTATCGTTAAACGCCGTCCGGCCGGTCTTTGGCTTTACCTGCTCTCCTTTCTGATTTGCGTAGCCTGGTCGCTGTATGAAGTCGGTCTGGACGGCTGGAAGCTGATGCCGCGCCTTTTCGCGCTGGCCGTACTGGGCGTCTGGTGCAGCCTGCCTTGGATCGTCCGACCGGTGATGCACACGCAGCGCCGCGCGGGCACGCTGGCTGGCGTGGTCTATCTGGCCGCTATCGTGCTGGTCTTCTGGTCAGGCTGGCACGTAACGGCAACTCGCTTTGTGCATCATCAGCCCGTGCCGGCAGCTCAGGCCGCGATCGCAACCGATAACGATAATGACTGGCAGCATTATGGCCGTACGCGCGATGGCCAGCGCTTTTCGCCACTGACGCAGATTACGCCCGCCAATGTCAGCCAGCTGCAGCCCGCCTGGCAGTTCCATACCGGCGATACCCTGCGTAAAGGGGAAGATAAAGCGGGACGCGAGTTCAGCTTTGAAGTGACGCCGATTAAGGTTGGCAACACGCTCTTTATCTGTACGCCGCATCGCCAGGTGATTGCGCTTGACGCCACCAGCGGCAAACAGCGCTGGAAGTTTGATCCAAAAGTAGACACCTCGGCCAATGAATATCTGGCCTGCCGCGGCGTGGCTTACAGCAAGGCGGTGGATGACAGCACCTGCCCGGAAAAAATCATCACCACCACCAGCGATGCCCGCATGGTGGCGCTGAATGCGCAAACCGGCGAACCTTGCGCCTCGTTTGGCAACAAGGGCTATGTCAGCCTGACCGACCATATGGGCCAGGTGCCGCCGGGCTTCCATTTTATTACCTCGCAGCCGATGGTGATGGAAGGCCGCATCGTGCTGGGCGGCTGGATATACGATAACCAGACCACCGGCGAACCTTCCGGCGTGGTACGCGCTTATGACGTAAAAACCGGCCAGCTCTCCTGGGCCTGGGACCTGGGCAGAACGCCGCAGAACGCGCCGCTGAAGCCTGGCGAAGAGTATACGCACGGCACGCCTAACGGCTGGGGAACCTATACGGCGGACGAAAAGCTGGGCCTGATTTATATTCCGCTGGGCAACGCGACGCCGGATTATTACGGCGGCAAACGGCGACCTTTTGACGAGAAGTATTCCAGCGCGCTGGTGGCACTGGATATTCATACGGGTGAAGAGCGCTGGCATTTCCAGACCGTGCATCATGACGTCTGGGATTTCGACGTGCCGGTTGGCCCAACGCTGGTTGACCTGCCGGGCAAAAATGGCGAAACCGTGCCTGCGCTGGTGCAGACCACCAAAATGGGCAAGCTGTTCCTGCTGGATCGCCGCAACGGCAAACCGCTGGCGCAGGTGGATGAGAAGCCGGTGCCGACCTCGCCCTCGCTGCCGGGCGAGCATTTGTCGCCTACGCAGCCGGATCCGGTCGGCATGCCGAGCCTTGCACCGCCAAATCTGGAAGAAACCGATATGTGGGGCGCGACGCCGATCGATCAGCTGATCTGCCGCATTCAGTTCCACCGCTATCGCTATCAGGGCCAATATACGCCGCCTGCGGAAGGCACCTCTATCGCCTATCCTGCGTTTGACGGCGTGATGGACTGGTACGGCGCTTCGGTGGATCCGCAGCGGCATTTACTGATTGCCAACACCAGCTACATCCCTTTCACCATGGAGCTGATGAAGCATGACGAGGCGATCAAACAGGGCCTGATGAAGCCGTGGGCAGGCTGGGCCAGCGGGCAATCCTATCCGAAACCGAAAGAGTTCGCCGTAGGGCCGCAGTATGGCACCGGCTGGGCGGCCGTGGTGAAACCCTGGCTGACGGCACTGGGCGCACCTTGTAGCGCGCCGCCGTGGGGCAAGCTGATCGCCATCGATCTTAACACCCGTAAAATCGCCTGGGAAAGACCGGCGGGCACCACGCGTAATATGAATATTTTCGGCACTCATACCAACGCGCCGTTGCCGACCGGCATTTTTATGATGGGCGGCAACATCATTACCCGCAGCGGGCTGATATTTATGGGCGCTACGGCGGATAACTACCTGCGCGCTTTTGACGAAGCCACGGGCCACGAGCTGTGGAAAGCCAAACTGCCAGCGGGCGGCCAGGCGACGCCGATGACCTATACCGGTAAGGACGGTCGTCAGTATGTGGTGATTGCGGCAGGCGGGCACGGCGGGCTGGGTACCACTTCCGGCGATGCGCTGGTCGCGTACGCGCTACCGAAAGAGTAAGCATAAAAAACCCCACGGCATCGTGGGGTTTCTTTCAGTTCGTCCCTGCATCCAGACGTTTTAGCGGTCAGGATATCTCTTCCGGAAGCAGCACATGTCTTTGCTTTTTCTTGCGTTCTTCCTCGTCCGGCGGCGTTTTGCGCGTGTGTTTGAGCATGGCAACGTGGCGGGCGAAATCCTCATGAACCTCTTTGCTTTGTAAATTCACCGACGCCGCACCGTCTTCATCGATCAAAATACGTTCGCCGTCATCTTTAGCTTCCTGCATATCATTGCGGGACATGGCGTTAAGCAACCTTTCCGGGCTGGTAAATACGCTGGCGATCATTTTTAACACGGGCTCTCCTTTTCTGAGCGGGCATCTGCAGATAGCGCTTATTGCAAGCTTTACTGCCGATAGCGGTTATTCTTCTTCTTAAACCAGTATAGAGGAATATTCAGGGCTGAGTTATCAGGAGACGGAAGTATCAGAGGGAGTGAAACAGAGGGGAAGCACAACCGCCACCGCCCGGAGGGCCGATGGCGGCGAGCCTGCGCGCGGCAGGCGCATTACTTTTTAGCTGCGGCGGCTCTTCTCGCCACCTTTTTTACCGGCTTCAGAGGCTTTTTCACGGTCGTTTTTAAAGCTGCCGCTGCCGCTACTGCTCTGTCCGCCTTTTTTGCCTGCTTCTGACGCCTTTTCACGATCTTCTGCGAAATTACCCGAATTTGAATTACCACGATGCTGAGTCATACAAATGTCCTCTTCGTGTTAAATAATACTCAATGGTTTTTTCTCAATTATTTAATCCCGGGGGGAATTAAAAATCAGTGAAGGTGCTACGTAGTTAAATCTAGCAGCCACGCTTATAATTGCAAGGAAACGGCGGCATAAAAATAAGTAAAAATTATGGCTAGTTATCCCATTGATTAATAACAACAATCAGGAAAAATCTTAATCAATTTTAATTTTATATTTAAAAAATACTTATCCCGTTTCAGGAATTATTAGCTTACCCACTGAGCAAATAAATAAATATTAATCGTTCATCAATTTCTGCCGCTTCGTTATAAGCCACTGCCGCTTCGTTCTTTTTTTACTTTCTTCTGCGTAACAGCTTTGCTGATGCTTCTGCCTGGATACTGACCAGGCGCATTCCTGATAATGCCAATAACCACACAAAGAGCTGGACTTAATTAACGAATTTTTACAAAATCGGTTGAACCGCCAGTGGCTCCGCGCCAGTAAAGAGCGGACACCATTTTTTTCTTCGGCCACGGCCGGACGGCTTCAGGGAATAGCGATTCTGGTTCAGCGCGCAGCACGACTGCCGCACAATCAGCCCCTTAACTGTGCATAGTACGGTGGAGCATGGAAAAACAACATTTTCTGACCCGTTTGGGACAATGGCCGAAGATCCAGTTTTCCGAAGTGTGTATCACCGCCTGCGGCGGCAGCATCCAGCCTGAACTCTACGTGCGTGACCGCGCCGATCCACCACGCTGGCTGTTTATCCGCCGCCTTGGCGGCAGCGAGAACCATGACGGCTTACTGACCATTTACAGCCAATGGCTGGCGGAATTTCATCAACAGCGTGGCACCGATTTCTGTTTGCCGCCGCCCTTTGACAGGGCTTTTGAGAACGAGCTGCCAGCGGAAATTTCGGACGCGCCGCATAGCGCTGCATTACGGCCATCGCTTATCGCCGAACGTTAAACGCCTGTGGCCGCCTTCTTCCCGTAAAAATTTATCTATACTTTTCAGCGGACGCCTGACGCTCAGGCCCGGTAGATAAAAAAGGGAGAGCCTATGAAAGCACTAGTCTGGCATGCTGTCGGCGACATTCGTCTTGATGACGTCCCGGAGCCAGCGATAGAAAAACCAACCGATGCGGTGATCCGCCTGACGGCTTCCGCTATCTGCGGCACCGATCTGCATTTTGTTCGCGGCACCTTCAGTAAAATGCAGCCCGGCACCATTCTGGGACACGAAGGCGTCGGCGTGATTGAAGCGCTCGGCGACGATGTTCGCAATTTCGCTGTCGGCGACCGCGTGGTGGTTTGCTCGACCGTTTCCTGCGGCACCTGTCCGCCCTGTCGGGAAGGCAATACCGCCCAGTGCGACAACGCCAACCCCAACGGGCCTGCCGCCGGCACCTGCTTCTTCGGCGGCCCGGCCGCAACCGGCCCGGTAAACGGGCTTCAGGCGGAAAAAGCGCGCATCCCCTATGCCGCCAATACGCTGGTAAAAATTCCCGATAACGTCAGCGACGAGCAGGCGCTGATGGTTAGCGATATTTTCCCCACCGCCTGGTTTGGCGCGGAAGCGGGCGAAATCAAAAAAGGCGATGTTGTGGCGGTCTTCGGCTGCGGGCCGGTCGGCCAGTTCGCTATCGCCAGCGCTTTCCTCAAGGGCGCCGCCCGCGTGATTGCGGTGGACGGCCATGTCGATCGCCTGGCTATGGCGCGTCGTCAGGGTGCATTCACGGTAAATTTTGAAGAAGAAGATCCGGTAGAAACCCTTAATCGCCTGACGGGCGGCGTCGGCGCGGACTGCGCTATTGATGCAGTCGGCGTAGACAGCCAACATGCGCACCACGGCCCGGCAGCGGAAGAGGCGCAGCAAAAAGCAGACAAATTTGCGGCGGAAGTGGATCAGGTGGCACCGGAAACGCACCCGCAGGCAGGCAACTGGGTGCCGGGCGACGCGCCCACTCAGGCGCTGGAATGGGCTATCGCCACGCTGAAAAAGGCCGGTCGTTTAAGCATTATCGGCGTTTATCCGCCGGAAGCGGAAACTTTCCCTATCGGCAAGGCGATGAATAAGAATCTGACCCTTAAGATGGGCAACTGCAACCATCACACTATTATTCCGGGCTTGCTGGAACTGGTACGCACCGGCGCCATCGATCCGGTCAAGGTATTAACGAAAGTAGAGCCGCTTAGCGACGTACTTGACGCTTATAAAGCCTTCGACAAGCGCCAGCCAGGCTGGATTAAAACCGAACTCGTGCCACAAAGCTGACAACTCTGCCCCGTCATCGCGGCGGGGCCACCAGCAACTGGAGTCTCACAATGGATAAGGAATTACTTAATACCGCCGAAAGACTCGGCAAAGTTTTACTACAGGCCGGGGCCAAAGTGGCTGCCGCCGAATCCTGCACGTCAGGTCTGGTCAGCTCTGCACTGGGCGCGGCAAGCGACAGCAGCAGCTATTTCACCAGCGGGTTTGTAACCTATACCGACAGCGCCAAACACCGCATTCTGCACGTCAGTGAAAAAACGCTCCAGGAACACACGGCGGTAAGCGAGGCGACCGCGCGCGAAATGGCAGCCGGCGCGAAAGAAGTATCGGGCGAAAAAGCCAGCATTGCGGTTACCGGCTATGCCGGGCCGGACGGCGGCGAAGATGGCACGCCTGCGGGTACGGTGTGGTTTGGCTGGGGCCTGCCAGATGGCGAGGTACGCGCGCTGAAGCAGCATTTTTCAGGGGATTGCGAAGAGGTAGTAAGAAAAGCCGCCCTGTTTGCTCTGCAGCACCTTACTGAACTGCTGCAAAGCCAACGCTGAACGGCATTGGGCGAACCTTAGCGTTCGCCCTTGAGAGTGTTACGGATCGCCAATCTGTTTTACTGCGATTTCCGTTTGCTTATTTTTATGTTTTACAAAACCGCTCACCCGTACCAGATCTTTGGCATCGTACTTCTCTCCGCCCCAGGCTGATTCGGGAATAATCAGATTAATATTGCCTGATTTATCCTGGAAGGTATAAATATTGCCAGAAACCTTTTTGATGATATTCCCTTCCATCGTCACCCAGGAACCTTCCTTCAGCGTACGGACCGACTTCACCTGGCTCTCGTTGGTATCTTCCGAGCCTTTGTAGCCTGCATCCTGCTTGTGCGGCGGTGGCGGCGTTTCTCCCGCTTTAAATCCCCCTTTGTCCTCGGCCATCACGTTCAGGCTAAGGGCAAGCAGCGCGGCCAGCGTAAGCACTTTTTTCATAAACACTCCTTTCGTTTAAAAAGTCCGATCTTGGTTCTGCATAACTTAAGCCTGGCAGAAAGCCGCTACTTTTCAGGTACAAAGTGTAAAAAAACCTGAATTAATCAGGTTTTATCAGACGAATCGCGTGTTCCAGCACCTTCTGCTCGTCCCGATCCGCATCCGTTCGTTCATGGCGCGTTCTGACCAGCAGGTTTGCCAGAATATCCCGGCTGGTATTGTGTCCGCTTTCAGCCAGCACAATGGCCGCGTCGCCAATCACCCGACAGACTTCGTCATAATATTCTTCGCTCAATACATCACGTTTCATAAGACCTCACTTTTTAAACCGGCTTGAAGGAAAAGCCGACCAAAAGTATTAATCCTGAAACGTTGTATCGCCATTGGGCCGCCTGGCGCGGGCGACTTATTGTGATGCCGATCACAATAAATCGCCGACGTGTCCGGAGGGTTAGCGGCTGTAGAACGGGAAGGCGCCAAACAGCAGGCCGCCTACCAGCAGCGCCATACTGACCAGGATCCCCCACTTAATGGCAAAGCGCTGATGGTCGCCGATATCCACTTTCGCCAGTCCAACCAGCAGATACACCGAAGGCACCAACGGGCTGAGCAGATGGAAAGGCTGGCCGATGATTGACGCCCTGGCGATTTCTTCTGCGCTGATACCATAGTTCAGGGCCGTCTGGGCAATCACCGGCAGGATGCCGAAATAGAACGCATCGTTAGACATAAAGAAAGTGAATGGCAGGCTGACCAGCGCGGTAAAAATCGCCAGATAAGGCCCAAAGCTATGCGGGATCACCGCCAGCAGGCTTTTCGCCATTGCATCGACCATGCCGGTGCCGGACAGAATGCCGGTAAATACCCCGGCGGCGAAAATCAACGAGGTGACCGCCAGCACGTTGCCTGCATGGGTATTGATACGCGCTTTCTGCTGTTCCAGCGAAGGGTAATTCAGCATTACCGCAATGGCAAAAGCCAGCATAAACAGGATCTGAATAGGCATCAGCCCGGTCACCAGCAGCACCAGCAGCACGGTAGTGAGGATAAAGTTAGGCCAGAACATTTTTGGCCGCCGGTTCGCTGCGCACTCCTGCGCGTCGCCCAGACCCAGCTCGATATTATCCAGATGATCGTTATCGAGCTTCATCACGCCCAGCCTTCTGCGCTCGCGGATGCCGAACAGCACCGCCATACCAACGAGCGTGACGCAACCCAGAAACATGGCGGGCAGCATAGGAATAAAGATGTCCAGCGCATCGATATGCAAGGCCGCCGCCGCGCGCGCCGTTGGGCCGCCCCACGGCGACAGATTCATAATGCCGCTGGCAAGGTTGACCAGACAGGTCATCGCCAGCACGTTCATGCCCAGCTTGCGGTAGAGCGGCAAAAACGCCGCCACGGCAATCATATAGGTGGTGGAGCTGTCGCCGTCCAGTGAAACCAGCAGCGTCAGTACCGCCGTGCCTACCAGCACCTTAAGCGGGTCGCCGCGCACGATTTTCAGGATAAAGCGTACCAGCGGGTCAAACAGCCCGGCGTCGATCATCAGGCCAAAATAGAGAATGGAAAAGGTCAGCATTACGCCCGTCGGCGCCAGCGCTTTTACGCCATTCAACATCATTTCGCCAAGCCCATGATAATAACCCGCCGCCAGCGCAAAGACCGTCGGCACGATAATCAGCGCGATCAGCGCCGACATCCTTTTGGTCATAATCAGGTACATGAAACAGGTCACCATCGAAAAACCCAGTATGGTCAGCACATTACTTCCCCTCTTTCGGATGCATATCGCAGGCTGCGGCACGACGGCCATCAGCAAAAGTTATCGTTCAGGTCCGGGCGGGTATAAAAAGTAAGACGGGCGTTTCCGCCTGTCACGTTAAGCTATTGTTTTATGGCTGTACCACCCGAATATTGATAATAATATGTAATAAAAATTCATCATTTTTTTAACAAAGAAGAGTGACGGCGATCGGCTTTACCGACCGTGAAAACGGGTTATTGTGATTGCGATCAAACTAACCGTGGCCCTGAAAGAGTGGAAGAGAAGAAAGGGTAAACCGTTGGTGTTGCGTAGCGCCTGGATGCCTGTTCCTTTTTTGTGACAACGTAACAGATGGCTGTGAATATAGCATTGCATCCAAACCTGAAAGGTGACAACGTAACGAACAGCATTAGCACTACTTTTAATGTTGTCCTGTAATAACCCTGCTTTTTGAAGGCTATAGATGCCCCCCTACGAATACGAAAGCCTTGCGTTACAGCGTCACGCATATATAAATCCTTGATTTGCATAATAGCCGACATATTCCTCTACCCCACCGGCCATAAAACTAAATCTTTACCGCAATTTGCCGATACAGAAAGCATCCTATTTCCTTTAAGGCTAATCAGATGTCCCTGAAAAGATCGTCGCTTTTGGTTCTGCTGTTCCTGTTTATCATTTTTTTCACCAGCATGATCGCTAACGTCTGGCTGCTGACCCGCAGCAATACGTCGCTGGATGCGGTGAATAGAGAGATCCGTGTAGTGCTGTCTATTATCGATCCTATTAACCACAGCCGTACCCTGCGCGTGCGCCTGATGGAATATATGAAAACGATGGAAAACAGCGGCGGCCTGCAGACGATTAGCGGGCTGAATGAAGTGCTGGGCAAAGCGGACAAGGCTTTCCAGGCCTATCTGGCCGCGCCGAAGCTGGATGGCGAAGCCAGCCTGGCCGATGAGTATCGCACCACCTATGAAACTTACCGCCGTCAGGGTATCGACCCGCTGCTGGACGCGGCTAAAACCAATGACCAGGCGCGCTTTAAGGCGCAGCTGCCAACCGTCATCAGCCTGGATCACCAGTACGAAGTGGTGCTGGACAAAGTGCTTGCGCTGCACGAGCAGTACGCGAAGCGCCTGAACAGCGATGCGCAGGATCACTTCACCTTTGGTATCGGCCTGATTGTCGCCTTCGGCGTGCTGTTCCTGGTTGTTATCGCAGGCGTGTTGATGTTCCTGAAGCGCTACGTGCTTAGCCCGCTGGACAGCGCCAAAGCGCATTGCAGCCAGATTGCTCAGGGTATCCTGGATACGCCGGTGCCGGTGGTGGCCTCTTCCCGCAGCGAAATACAGGATCTGATGGGCACCATGGAGCAGATGCGCCGCTCGCTGACCGATATCATCAGCCAGGTGCGTAACTCCACGCAAACCGTGTCGCACGCCTCGCAGGAAATCGCCGCCGGTAACGTCGACCTGGCTTCGCGTACCGAGCAGCAGGCCGCCGCGCTGACGCAGACCGCCGCCAGCATGGAAGAGCTGGGCGCCACGGTGAAACAGAATACCGAAAACGTCTTTGAAGCCAGCCGTCTGACCAGCGAAGCGGTGAAGAACGCGAAAACCGGCGAAAAAGTCTCGCAGGAAGTCATCGTCACCATGGGCAAAATCAACAGCAGCTCGAAGAAGATTGAAGACATTACCGGCGTGATTAACAGCATCGCTTTCCAGACCAATATCCTGGCGCTGAACGCCGCGGTGGAAGCGGCGCGCGCGGGTGAACAGGGACGCGGCTTCGCGGTCGTGGCGGGCGAAGTTCGCAACCTGGCGCAGCGCAGCGCGGTAGCGGCAAAAGAGATTGAAAGCCTGATTGCCGAATCGGTCGCCAATATCAAAGCCGGTTCCGATCAGGTCAGCCGTACCGGCGACGCTATCGGCGCGATTATCGCCTCGGTCAGCCAGGTCGATGTACTGATGGATCATATCTCGACCGCGTCTGACGAGCAGAGCCGCGGCATCAGCCAGATTGAACAGGCGGTAACCGAGATGGACAGCGTGACCCAGCAGAACTCCGCGCTGGTGCAGGAGTCGGCAGCGGCTTCCGCCTCGCTGGAAGAGCAGGTGCACTTCCTTAACCACTCCGTTTCTACCTTCCGCCTGTCCGACGCGTAATTTTCTTACCCCCGGCATCCCGCCGGGGTTTCACTATAACAATAAGCATTAATGCGCCCACGCAGGCGCTCTACTTTTATGAGAACACCATGGCAAAATTATCTGCATTCTGGAACGCACTGATTCCAAAAAAACTTAATCCGCTGGCCGGTCGTCCGGTCAGCAACACTTATGACTGTCGCGCCCTGCCGACCGCTTTCGGCAGCCTGGGTACCGGCGGCGGCAAAGGCCTGCTGATGGTCTTTGTACCGCCGGAAGCCGATTTCGCCCGCGTGAACGACGCGTGGCAAAAGATGAGCGCGCCGGGCCGTACCGTCTTCGCTATCTCCTCTACCGGCGCGCTGTGCGCGCAGAAAGGCCGCTCCGCCTACTGTGCCACCAACGGCCCTCAGGGCAGCTGGCTGTGGCTGCCCGAGCAGACGGTCGCCCGTCATGAGGTGCACACTATCGATCTGCAGGTGCCACGCGGCGCTACCGTTGCCGATCGTATCGACAGCATTCGCGCCCAGCTTGATCGCCTTCAGGTCAATATGTCGCTCTCTGCCGAAGAAACCTTCGCGATGATCTACTGCGACGGCCTCTCCTCTGCCGAAGGCTTTATGATGCAGGCCTGGTATGACAGCGGACGCTTCCCCTGCCTGGCTATCGGCGGCTCGGCGGGCGGCCGCACCGATTTTCAGAACACCTGGATGGCCACCAGCGGCCAGCTGCTGCAAAACAAAGCGGTGATCGTGTTCTGCCGCATGGCGAAAGGGAAATCCTTTGCGCCGTTTAAAAGCCAGAACTTTCAGCCCACGCAGCAAAGCTGGCTGGTGGCGGAAGCCGATCCCGTCGCGCGCACCGTAAGTTCGCTGTTTGACGCAACGGGTCGCCAGCAGCCTGCGGTAAAAGTGCTGGCCGACGCGCTGCACTGTAAGCCTGAGCAGCTGGAGCAAAAGCTGAAGGGCAAAACGTTCGGCGTGAAGGTGGCGGATGAGTACTTTATTCGCTCCGTAGCGAAAATCGACGCGGAAAGCCTGACGTTCTTCTGCGATCTGGAGTTTGGCGACCGTCTTTATCTGCTGGAGGCGGGCGATTTCGTTTCCGCCACGCGTAAGGACTGGGACAGATTCGTCGCCACGCATGGCAAACCGGCCGGACTGCTGCTGAACGACTGCCTGCTGCGCCGCCTTAACAACCCGGAAAGCCTGCCTGCGGCGGAGCTGTTCGACGGCGTGCCGGCCGCTGGCTTCTCCAGCTTTGGCGAAATATTCGGCGTGCCGATCAACCAGACGCTGTCCGCCCTCGCCTTTTTCGATCGCGACGTCAAAGCCATGAGCCGCTTCCCGATTGAATATGCCGACTACGCTGGCCACTATGCCCAGCGCTCGCTGCGTCGTTGGGAAGCGCTGCACACGCTGCAAACGGACGTTATTGATAAAGTGATCGACTATCAGCAGCAGATCGGGCCGGTAGTACAAACTTTCCCGCTGCTGGAAAAAGCCACCAGCCGCCAGAGCGCAGCGCTGGATGTGGCTGGCGTGAATATCGGCGAGATCGGCGAGGCGGCAACCGTCACGCTGCAGGCGCAGGATGAGCTGGGCCTTGAAATCGGCGAGCTGGAAAGAATTTCACAGGGCATTACGCAAATCACCAGCGGCATCAGCACCATTGCCGACCAGACCAACCTGCTGGCGCTGAATGCGGCGGTGGAAGCCGCCCGCGCCGGATCGGCCGGTCGCGGCTTTGCCGTGGTAGCAGAAGAGGTACGCCGCCTGGCCCGCTCTTCTAAAGAACAGGCCGACGCCACGCGTGAAAGCATCAACGAGACGGTAGCGACCATCGCGCGGATTAAAAAGACGGCTTCTAAAACCGTTGCCACCACGGAAGATATGGCGCAAAAAAGCCACGCGGCACGTGGGCAGATCGCCAGCCTCAGCGAGCAAAACAGCGCCGAGCGCAGCGGGATGGTCGAAAATATCGACCGACTGAAAAACGCTGCCGACGGCCTGGACGCCATGCATAAAGCGGTGGCGCAGCTGACGGTGCTCCAGGAACTGGTGCGTTCCTGATCCTGTGCGCGAGGCCCGCTGCGGCCTCGCGCATTTTTATACTTTTTTTATATTTTCCCGCCGCATTTTTGCAAAATCTTTGCGGCCCACTTTTTACACTCATGGCGAAATGACTCTCTTAATGAGGTGAACCGTGAGTGTTGCAGTAATAACCGGCGTGCTGCTGGTAGCTTTGTTGCTGGGCTATCTGATTTATGCCCTGATTAACGCGGAGGCCTTCTGATGGCGGCTTCCGCATTGTTAATAGCGAGCTATCTGGCGGCGCTGCTGCTGCTGGCCTGGCCGCTGGGTCGGCTGATAGCCCGCCTGATCGATCCCCGTCCCTTACCTTTTGTCGGCGGTGTTGAAACCGCCCTCTGGCGCCTGGCCGGTCTGCGCGGTGAAATGCGCTGGCAAACCTATCTGCTGGCTATATTGCTGTTTAATGCGATGGGCTTTGCCCTGCTGCTGGCGATCCTGCTGTTACAAGGCTCGCTGCCTTTAAATCCGCAGCATTTTCCCGGCCTGAGCTGGGATTTGGCGTTAAACACCGCCGTCTCTTTTGTTACCAATACCGACTGGCAGGCTTACGCTGGCGAATCGTCGCTGAGCTATTTCAGCCAGATGGCCGGGCTGACGGTGCAAAACTTTCTCTCGGCCGCCAGCGGCCTGGCCGTCGCTTTCGCTCTAATCCGTGCGTTTGCACGTCGCTCCTCGGCCACGTTGGGCAACGCCTGGCAGGATCTCGGCCGTATCGTCCTCTGGCTGCTGCTGCCGCTTTCGCTGCTGTTTGCGCTGCTGCTGATCCAACAGGGCGTGGTGCAAAGCTTCTCCGCCTATCTGCCTTTCACCAGCCTTGAAGGCGCGAAGCAGCTGCTGCCGATGGGGCCGGTCGCCTCGCAGGAAGCGATCAAGCTGCTGGGCACCAACGGCGGCGGTTTCTTTAACGCCAACTCGGCACATCCGTTTGAAAACCCTACCGATATCAGCAATTTTGCGCAGATGCTGGCTATTTTCCTGATCCCGGCGGCGCTCTGTTTCGCCTTTGGCGAAGCGGTCGGCGACGCCCGTCAGGGACGGGTGATCCTGGCGGCGATGACGCTGATTTTTGTGCTTTGCGCCAGCGCGATGTTCTGGGCGGAGCTACAGGGCAACCCGACGCTGCGGGCGCTGGGCGTTGACGGAACCAACCTGGAAGGTAAAGAGAGCCGTTTCGGCGTGTTGGCAAGCGGCCTGTATGCGGTGGTCACCACGGCGGCCTCATGCGGCGCGGTCAACGCCATGCACGACTCTTTCACCGCGCTGGGCGGCATGATCCCGATGTGGCTGATGCAGATTGGCGAAGTAATCTTCGGCGGCGTGGGTTCGGGGCTTTACGGCATGCTGCTGTTCGTGCTGCTGGCGGTGTTTATCGCCGGGCTGATGATTGGCCGCACGCCGGAATACCTGGGCAAAAAGATCGACGTGCGCGAAATGAAAATGACGGCGCTGGCGATCCTGGTAACGCCCGCGCTGGTACTGCTCGGCAGCGCGCTGGCGATGATGAGCGACGCCGGACGCGCGGCGATGCTGAACCCCGACGCGCACGGCTTCAGCGAAGTGCTTTACGCCCTTTCGTCCGCCGCCAACAACAACGGCAGCGCCTTTGCCGGTCTGTCAGCCAATACGCCGTTCTGGAACCTGCTGCTGGCCTTCTGCATGTTGGCGGGCCGCTTTATGGTGATTGTGCCGGTCATGGCCATTGCCGGATCGCTGGTAGCTAAAAAAATCCAGCCGGTCAGCAGCGGCACCCTGCCCACGCACGGCCCGCTGTTTGTCGGCCTGCTGATCGGCACCGTGCTGCTGACCGGCGCGCTTACCTTTATCCCCGCTCTGGCTTCCGGCCCGATAGCGGACCACCTGATGCACATGGAGCGTACCCGATGAACCGTAAACAATTGGCTCTGTTTGAGCCTTCGCTGCTGCGCCAGGCGCTGGTTGACGCGGTGAAAAAACTGTCGCCGCAGGCTCAGTGGCGCAATCCGGTGATGTTTGTGGTCTGGATCGGCAGCGTGCTGACCACGCTGCTGGCGATAGCGATGGCCTGCGGCCTGGCGGGCGACGCCAGATTTACCGCCGCCGTCAGCCTGTGGCTCTGGTTTACCGTGCTGTTCGCCTGTTTTGCCGAGGCGCTGGCGGAAGGCCGTAGCAAGGCGCAGGCCAGCAGCCTGAAAAGCGTGCAGAAAACCGCTTTTGCTCTGCGGCTGAAAGAGGCCCGCCACGATGCGCCAACGGAAAAAATCGCCGCCAGCGAACTGCGCAAAGGCGACATCGTGCTGGCCAGCGCGGGCGATATCATCCCCTGCGATGGCGAAGTTATCGAGGGCGGCGCGTCGGTGGATGAAAGCGCCATTACCGGCGAGTCGGCGCCGGTTATCCGTGAGTCGGGCGGCGATTTCGCTTCGGTCACCGGCGGCACCCGTCTGCTTTCCGACTGGCTGGTGATCCGCTGTACCGCCAATCCCGGCGAAACCTTTCTCGACAGCATGATCGCCATGGTCGAAGGCGCCAGCCGCCGCAAAACGCCTAACGAGGTCGCGCTGACCATTCTGCTGATTGCGCTGACGCTGGTCTTTCTGCTGGCGACCGCTACCCTTTGGCCCTTCTCGGCCTGGAGCGGCACGCCGGTCAGCGTAACCGTGCTGATTGCGCTGCTGGTCTGCCTGATCCCCACCACCATCGGCGGCCTGCTCTCCGCCATTGGCGTTGCCGGGATGAGCCGAATGCTGGCGGCCAACGTGATCGCCACCAGCGGCCGCGCCGTAGAGGCAGCGGGCGACGTCGATATCCTGCTGCTGGACAAAACCGGCACTATTACGCTCGGCAACCGTCAGGCTTCCGACTTTCTGCCCGCCAGCGGCATTGCGGAGCAGCGGCTGGCGGATGCGGCGCAGCTGGCTTCGCTGGCCGATGAAACGCCGGAAGGCCGCAGCATCGTGGTGCTCGCCAAGCAGCGTTTTAACCTGCGTGAACGCGATTTGCAGCAGCTACAGGCGACGTTTATCCCCTTTACCGCCCAGACGCGAATGAGCGGTATTAACCTGCCGGAACGCAGCATTCGCAAAGGCTCGGCCGACGCGATCCGTCGCCATGTGGTCGCCAGCGGCGGTCAGTTCCCGGCGGAGATGGATGAAAAGGTCAACGAAGTCGCGCGCCAGGGCGGCACGCCGCTGGTAGTGGCGGAAAACCTTGAGGTGCTGGGCGTGATCGCGCTGCGGGATATCGTTAAAGGCGGCATCAAAGAGCGCTTCGGCGAGTTACGCAAAATGGGCATCCGCACCGTGATGATCACCGGCGATAACCCGCTGACCGCCGCCGCTATCGCCGCTGAGGCGGGCGTGGACGACTTTCTTGCCGAAGCGACGCCGGAAGCGAAGCTGGCGCTGATCCGCCAGTATCAGGCCGAGGGCAGACTGGTGGCGATGACCGGCGACGGCACCAACGACGCGCCCGCGCTGGCGCAGGCCGACGTGGCGGTGGCGATGAACTCCGGCACCCAGGCGGCGAAAGAGGCGGGCAACATGGTGGATCTGGATTCCAGCCCGACCAAGCTGATTGAGGTCGTGCATATCGGCAAACAGATGCTGATGACGCGCGGCTCGCTGACTACCTTCAGCCTCGCCAACGACGTGGCGAAATACTTTGCCATTATCCCGGCGGCGTTTGCGGCCAGCTACCCGCAGTTCGGCGCGCTGAACGTGATGCATCTGCATTCGCCTTCGTCGGCCATTTTAAGCGCGGTGATCTTTAACGCACTGATCATTATCTTCCTGATCCCGCTGGCCCTGCGCGGCGTCAGCTATAAGCCGCTCAGCGCCGCCGCGCTGCTGCGCCGCAACCTGGGGCTGTATGGCCTGGGCGGGCTGGCTCTGCCGTTTATCGGCATCAAACTTATCGATTTGCTTCTTCAGCTGTAGGAGGTTTACCGTGTCGCAACTGCGTCCCGCGCTTTTTATGATGGCTTTTTTACTGCTGCTGACCGGCGGCGTTTACCCGATGGTCACCACCCTGCTGGGCCAGTGGCTCTTTCCGCAGCAGGCGGGCGGCTCGCTGCTGTTGCTTGACGGCGAGGTTCGCGGCTCACGGCTGCTGGGCCAGGCGTTCAGCCAGGCAAAATATTTTCAGGGACGACCGTCGGCGACGGCGGAAACCCCTTATAATCCGCTGGCGAGCGGCGGCAGCAACCTCGCGCCCGGCAATCCCGCGCTGGATAAGCTGTTTGCCGATCGGCTGGCGGCTGCCCGCGCAGAAAACCCGGACGCCAGCGGTCGGGTGCCGGTCGATCTGCTGACCGCCTCCGCCAGCGGACTGGATAACGGCATCTCACCGGAGGCGGCGCGCTGGCAGACGCCGCGCGTGGCGAAAGCGCGCCAGCTGTCGCCCGAAACGATTAGCCGCCTTATCGCCGCGCACACCCGCTATCCGCTGTTCAGCTTCAGCGGCCAGCCGTATGTTAACGTGCCCGAACTGAATCTTGCTCTGGATGCGCTCCGCACAAAATAAGGAACCGGCATGGCCGATATGCTTCGCCCCGATCCCGATCGCTTACTGCAACAGACCCGCGAGCGGCCGCGCGGGAAACTGAAAATTTTCTTCGGCGCCTGCGCGGGCGTAGGCAAAACCTGGGCGATGCTTCAGGAGGCGCGGCGGCTGCATGCGCGCCAGCTGGACGTGCTGATAGGCGTGGTGGAAACGCACGGCAGGCAGGAGACGGCGGCGCTGCTGCAGGGCCTGCCGCGCCTGCCGCCGCAGCAGCGCCAGCATCGGGGCCGTCAGGTTGAAGAGTTCGATCTGGACGCCGCGCTTGCGCGTCATCCCGCCGTGATTTTGATTGACGAGCTGGCGCACAGTAACGCGCCCGGCTCCCGTCATCCCAAACGCTGGCAGGATGTGAAAGAGCTGCTGGCGGCCGGGATCGACGTGCTGACCACCGTCAACGTGCAGCATCTGGAAAGCCTGAACGACGTGGTCAACGGCGTTACCGGCATTCAGGTGCGCGAGACGCTGCCCGACCCGTTTTTCGACGCCGCCGATGAGATAATCCTGGTGGATTTGCCGCCGGACGATCTGCTGCTGCGCCTTAAACAGGGCAAGGTGTATACCGGCGACCGCGCTGACCGGGCGGCCGAGCACTTTTTCCGCAAGGGCAACCTGATTGCTTTACGCGAGCTGGCGCTGCGGCGCACCGCCGATCGGGTAGATAACCAGATGCAGGCCTGGCGGGACGGGCGCGGGCGGGACAAAGTGTGGCACACGCGGGATGCGGTGCTGCTTTGCGTGGGCTACGACGAAGGCAGCGAAAAGCTGGTGCGCACCGCCGCGCGGCTGGCGGCCAGGCTGGGCAGCGAATGGCACGCGGTCTGCGTGGAAACGCCTGGCTGGCTGCGGCTGACGCAGCAGCAGCGCCGCACCGCGCTGGCTTCGCTGCGGCTGGCGCGTCAGCTCGGTGCGGAAAGCGCCGTATTGGCCGACGCCTCTGCGGATAAGGCGATTGCGCGCTACGCTCGCGATCACGATCTGGGCAAAGTGGTGCTGGGACGCGGCAGGGGTCGTCATCTGTTCCGCTCGTCTTCGCTGGCCGATCGCCTTGCCGCCCGCGCGCCAGAACTCGACCTGGTGATCGTTGCGCCCGGCGACAGGCCAGCCGCCGCCGCGCCGCCGCAAAGACAGGCTCGACGCTGGCGTCAGGGCATACGCGGCTGTCTGCTCGCCACGGCGCTCTGCGCGCTGATTACCTTTATCGCCAGCCACTGGCTGCTGGCTTTCGATCCCGCCAACCTGGTGATGCTCTATCTGCTGGGCGTAGTGGTAGTGGCGCTCCAGGCCGGACGCTGGCCCTCGGTGTTCGCCACAATAATCAACGTTGTCAGCTTCGATCTCTTTTTTGTCGCGCCGCGCGGTACGCTGGCGGTTTCTGATGCGCAATATCTGTTAACCTTTGGCGTGATGCTCAGTGTCGGGCTGCTGGTTGGCAACCTGACGGCGGGCGTGCGCTATCAGGCGCGCATTGCTCGCTATCGTGAAAGACGCACCGGCCAGCTTTACGCCCTTTCCAGCACGCTGGCGAAGGCCCGCAGCGCGCAGGAAGTAGCGGCGGCAAGCCAGCACGCCGTTTATACTATTTTTCATGCCGACAGCGCGCTGCTGCTGCCTGACGAAAACGACAGGCTGGTGCGGCAGCTGCCCGCACCAAACGTAATGAGCTGGGACGAAGGCATTGCCCGCTGGAGTTTCGTGCAGGGTGAACCGGCGGGCGCCGGAACCGATACGCTGCCCGGCGTGCCTTATCAGATCCTGCCGCTGCGCGCCGCAGAGAAAAGTCTTGGCGTGATGGTAATCGCGCAGCAAACGCCGCCCGCGCTGCCTGAACAGCAGCAGCTGCTGGAAACGGTGCTGCTACTGACCGCCAGCGCGCTGGAGCGTTTACAGCTGACGGCCAGCGAAGAGCAGGCGCGCGTAATCGGCGAGCGTGAGCAGCTGCGCCATTCGCTGCTGGCCGCCCTTTCTCACGATCTGCGCACGCCGCTTACCGTGCTTTTCGGCCAGGTGGAGATCCTGACGCTGGATCTGGCCTCGGCCAGGCTGCCTCAGGCTCGCCAGGCAAGCGAAATCCGCCAGCATGTGCTGCGGCTGACGCGGCTGGTGAATAATCTGCTGGATATGGCCCGTCTACAGACCGGCGGCTTTCATCTGAAGCGTGAATGGCTGACGCTGGAAGAGGTAATCGGCAGCGCGCTGGCGACGCTGGATCCGGGCGGCAGGCAGCCCGTTACGCTGGAGATGGCCGATCCGCTGGCACTGGTTCACGTTGACGGCCCGCTGTTTGAACGGGTGCTGATCAACCTGCTGGAAAACGCCATGAAATATGCAGGCGCAGCGGCGCAAATCGGCATCAGGGCGCAGACGCGTCCGGGCGAGCTGACGATCGAAGTCTGGGACAGCGGCCCCGGCTTGCCCGCTGGTCAGGAGCAGGCGCTTTTTGCTAAATTCACTCGTGGCGATCGGGAATCGGCCATTCCCGGCGTGGGGCTGGGTCTGGCAATCTGTCAGGCGATCGTCGAGGTGCATAACGGCGTGATTACCGCCCATCAACGTCCGCAGGGCGGCGCGAGCTTCAGAATTAGCCTGCCGCAGGCGCCGCTGCCGGACATAGCAGAAACAGGTGAAGCGCTGTGACAACCGTACTGATTATTGAAGATGAAAAAGAGATAAGCCGCTTTCTGCGCATCGCGCTGGAAGGCAGCGCCCTGCGCGTCTTCGATGCCGGCACGCTACAGCGCGGCCTGCTGGAGGCCGCTACCCGCAAACCGGATCTGGTGATCCTGGATTTAGGGCTGCCGGACGGCGACGGCCTGACCTTTCTTAAAGAGTTCCGCCAGTGGAGTCAGAAGCCGGTAATTGTGCTGTCCGCCCGCAGCGAAGAGGAAGATAAAATTGCCGCGCTGGATGCGGGAGCCGATGACTATCTTACCAAGCCTTTCGGCATCGGCGAGCTGGAGGCGCGCCTGCGGGTAGCGCTGCGCCGTACGACGCACGATACGCAAAGCGATCCGGTTTTCGCCTTTTCCGATGTGCAGGTCGACCTGGCAGCAAGGCGCATTACGCGCGCGGGCGAGGAACTCCATCTGACGCCAACCGAATTCAGGCTACTTGCCGTACTGCTTAACAATCACGGCAAGGTGATGACGCAGCGGCAGCTGCTGGTACAGGTTTGGGGGCCTAACGCCTCGGAGCACAGTCACTATCTGCGCATCTATATGGGCCACCTTCGGCAGAAGCTGGAAGAAGATCCGGCCCGGCCTCGCCATCTGCGCACGGAAACCGGCGTCGGCTACCGATTTATGCTCTGAGCATAATTTGTTACATTCCTTTATGCGGCGGAAAATTAATATCCGCCCTGCCTCACAGTTTATTATCCGTAGGAAGGTTAGCCTGCAAAAGCAATTCGCTTAAATGATGTTATGCATTGTTAAGGATAATGATGAAAAAGATATTTACTACGGCGGTTACCCTCGCCGGATGGCTGGCTGCTTTTATGCTTCCGGCCGACGCGGCACTTTCTGTGACCCAGCGCACCGATATCAGGCCCGCAAAATTTAAATCCGCCCGCATTATTTTTAACGGCGATATTACGGCAAAGAAATCGCTGGAGTTTATCGACGCGCTGGACAAGCTGCATTACGCCTCGCCAGGGCTGAAAGAGATTACACTATATATCAACAGCTATGGCGGTGATATGGACAGCGGCTACCTGCTTTATCAGGCGATAAAAAATGCGGCCATTCCCATTACGGCCGTTAATATTTCGATGACCGCTTCTTCGGCTACGATGATGTATTGCGCAGCAAAAAAAAGGCTGACTATGCCTTTAGCGACTTTCCTGTTACATCCGGCTGCGGTAGAAAACCTGAATCGCCAGTATATCAAGCCTGACGAGCTGGCATCGTTAAAACAGTTAAGCAACAAGGGCAATGTTATTTTTGAGCAAATTTATCGTCAATGTACCAATTTAAACGACGATGAAATCGCTTCTTTGCTGGCCAGTGAATCTACAAGGCTGCTACTGAATGCCGGCCAGGCGATCGAGCGCAAAATGGCGGAAGGCATAAGCGAAGGACTGGCTCAGGCCGATATTTCTGTAATCGTCACTGATGACAAAGCGTAAAATTAAACAGGGAATGGTAAATGAGAAAGCTATTAATATCGTTGACACTGGTTACTCTTTTTATTTCTGGCTGCGCCATCGAAAACTTAAATCCTGACGGGGTAAACCCCTCGTCTGCACCGACTATGCCTTCACCACTGGCGAAACCGACTAAACAACAGCGTGGCGCGATTATGTCGGGTGAAAACCCGGACTGGCGTGAAGCACCCGGCCCGGTTGTACCCCGTAGTCAAAAAAACAGGCATGGTTTTTAGCAGCAAAAGAAGCACAGGTCGTGCTGGTTTTGCTCGCTTTTTGACGCTTATATCGGCAATTTCATTTTTGGGCAGGTCATCAGCTTACGCTGCGCCACAGGTCGTCAGAGCATTTCAGGGACACTGGCCGCAGCGTCGCTGGCTTGCCTGTTACCATTGAACAGGCTGACGCTGAGCGGAGTATTTTCATTGGCCTGTGCGTTTTTATTGGCCAGACTGCTGCCAGTGGCTTATTCGTTTTCGTTGCACGGGTTATTGACGCTGGCCCGATGGCTGGCGTTGGATGGGCCATTCACCGTTGGCGTTACATATTGCACCCTGCTCTTGCCTGCATGTAAATACTTTAATTTTGAAAACTCAGCGCAACTATAGCCAATGATTCCGAATATCCAGCGACGCTATCGGTAATTTTATATTCAGCACGATGAAATAATATATATGCACATCAAATTAAAAAATTACCATCCTACAAAAAAACTCACCCGCCACAGCTAACATTGTTCAGTAAAATATAATATTAGATTGACCCCTGGCGTGTAATAAAATAAAAATAGTAACCACCAGCACGGAAGGCGTAGCTGCAAGGATAATCCTCCGTAGCTTTACCGGCCGCTGTAGATTGGTCAGAAAAAATACCAGCCGCATTAGCGCAACAGCGACCGTAATCTTAATGATGGCAAATGGCAGGATAAAGCATTCGGTTTCCCTGCGATATTTGTAAAAATCAAAGGAAAAATAAACGCACCTGAATTCACCTACTTTACTCCAATATTCAGCTGAGGAGATGAAGTAAAATTAAACATACAATGATAAATTTTATTAAAGGATAATTCTCTCATTTGACAGCAGGCGTACTTCTGACAACGGGCCTGACAACCCATCCCCGCAGATTTCAATGCAATTAAAAATAAAATTTTGTTTTTAATTCATACAACATCATGCCTTACCAAAAAAGATGACTTACTGTCGTAACCCCTCTTAATCAAACCCGAAAATCGCACGCCTCTACCATTATTTTTACAGCTGAACGTGACAACCATCACGTTTGTGCCAGGCTTATGTTTTCGAATCAACACCGATGAAGGAGTACATCATGAGCGAACAAACTAAAAAGTCCTTGCTGACCGTTGACTATCCGACCCCGCCATTCCCGGAACAGCCTCAGCAGGCGCCAGGCCTTGCCAGCAAAATGATCCCACAACCCGATCACGGTGAAAAAACCTATCGCGGCTCTGGCCGTTTGCAGGGACGTAAAGCGCTTATTACCGGCGGTGATTCCGGTATCGGTCGCGCCGTTGCTATTGCCTATGCCCGTGAAGGCGCAGACGTGGCCATCGGTTACCTGCCAGAAGAAGAATCCGACGCGGCGGAAGTAATTAAGCTTATCGAGGCGGAAGGCCGTAAAGCGGTTGCACTGCCGGGCGATATTCGTTCCGAAGAGTTTTGTAAAAAGCTGGTCAGCGACGCGGTAAGCCAGCTGGGCGGCCTGGATATTCTGGTGAACAATGCCGGACGCCAGCAGTATAACGAGTCTATCCGCACGCTGAGCACCGAAGATTTTGATGCGACGTTCAAAACCAACGTCTACGCCATGTTCTGGATCACCAAAGCGGCGGTGGATCATATTCCACGCGGTGGCGCCATCATTAACACCTCTTCCGTGCAGGCCTATAGCCCAAGCGCTATCCTGCTGGACTATGCGCAGACCAAAGCTTCTATCGCCGCCTTTACCAAAGCGCTGGCGCAGCAGCTGGGCGAAGAAGGCATCCGCGTTAATGCGGTTGCGCCTGGTCCATACTGGACGCCGTTGCAGTCCAGCGGCGGTCAGCCGCAGGAAAAAGTGAAGCAGTTTGGCGGCAGCGCGCCGCTGGGCCGTCCGGGACAGCCTGCGGAGATCGCCCCGCTTTACGTGACGCTGGCCTCAACGGAAACCAGCTACACGTCCGGCCAGGTCTGGTGCTCCGACGGCGGTACCGGCACGCTGTAATAGTCACAGCTGATATAATGGCCGCCTGCGGGCGGCTTTTTTGTGCGTGGCGACCGCTGATTAGGCCAGCTACGGCCCCCGTACAGATATCGCCATCGGCCTCTTCGCCAGCGCCAGAATCATCCGCCAATATTTACATAGCAAATCTGTCTCTAATCATCGCCCCGCAGCGCATCGACGGCTCGGGCAAAGAAGTCTCTGCCGCCAAAATTACCCGACTTCAGCGCCAGCGCTACAGGCTGCCTGCCGCGCGACACCATCGACGGAACGCCGGTATCTATTTCTGCGCCGATAGTCAGCGCGCCCAGCCCTAATGCACTGACCACCGCCCCGGACGTCTCGCCGCCGCCGGCCACAATCCGTCGCGTGCCGGCCGCCACCAGCTGCTGCGCGGTTACGCCGAACAGGCTGTCCAGCGCGGCCGCTACCCGCTCGCGACCATACTGCTCCTGCACGCGTTTTACGGCCTCGGGATCGCCGGAGGAATAGACCAACGGCGCGCGGCCCTGATGCTCGGTGATAAAGGCCACCAGCTGCGCCGGTCCCGTTTCGCCGCTCAGCACGTCTTTGACCTCAATCATCATTACAGGATGGTTTTTCTGATGTTCGGCTATCTGTAAACGCGTCGCGCCGGAACAGCTGCCGACCAGGATAGCTTCCGGCCCGTCGATAAGGGGAGCCTGCGCCTGTTTCCCTTTTGCCCGCCCCTGAGCGATGAAATTATGCGGCAAGGCCAGCGCAATCCCCGATCCGCCCGTAACGAGTTTCGCGCCCTGGCAGGCGCGGCCGAGGGTAGTCAGATCGTGCTCGCTAATCGCGTCCACAATCAGTAGGGTGCGCGTCTGCGGCTCGTTGATAGCCTGCTGTAAAACCTGGCTGCCCTGCACTACGGTCTGCCACGCAATATGTGCAACCGGGTTGACGCTTTGCCGCCGCAGCACGCGCCGCAGATCCGCATCCGTCATCGGCGTCAGCGGATGATGCTCCATGCCGGACTCGTTCAGCAGCTTATCCTGTACAAAAAGATGCCCCTGATAAACCGTACGTCCCAGCGCCGGGAAAGCCGGGCACATTACCACGCTGCGGACTTCCAGCAGCGCCGCCAGCGCGTCCGTTACCGGCCCGATGTTGCCGCTATCCGTAGAATCGAAAGTAGAGCAATATTTGAAAACGATCTGTTCGCAACCCTGATCCAGCAGCCAGCGACAGGCCGCCAGCGACTGCTCCACGGCCTCGTTGGCGGCAACGGAGCGGCTTTTTAACGCCACCACGCCCGCTTCTACATCCGCGTCGGCGGGCATCGTCGGTACGCCGGAATACTGCGTGGTGTTAAGTCCGCCCTCGCCGACCAGCCCTTTCGCCAGCGTTACCGCGATATCGCTGGCGCCGGTAAAATCATCTGCAATTACGCCGATTAGCATCCTTTACCCCTTAGCCGCAGCAAGTACGCTGGCCTTCATGCGTTTAACGGCGGCGTGCGGTGCGGTCAGCACCGGGATCGTGACCTGCTGACGCACGCTCTCGGCCGCGCGGGAAGTGGAAAAATGCGCCAGTATAATCACGTCGCAGTGCGCCAGCTCTTTCGCCCGCGCCGCCACCAGGCGGTTATGACTCTCCGCATCGCCTCTTTTCAGCAGATCGATGGCGTCCTCCACCAGCACCGTGGTCAGCTTCGCTTTCGAGCCCTGCTGCGCCACGTAGTCATCGAATTCCTCAGTCATGGTTTTCACCGCCGGGCCAAAAGTCGCCAGCATGCCGATATGGTTACCCTGCGCCACCGCCTCCATAAACATTGCTTCATTCGGTTTATGCACCGGCACCGGCAGTTCTTCGCTTAAACGGTCGATGGCCGGGCCAAACGCGGAACAGGTAATTAAAATGCCCTGCGCCTGCTGGGCAAAGCCATATTTTCCCAGCTGCACAAAGCGGTCGATCATCCCGGCGGAAAGCTCGCTTTCTCTGGCGCGATCGAGAGAAAGCCCGTCATCAAGCAGGTTGACCGTTTCCGCCTCCGGCCAGACCTCGCTGAATGCGGTATGAATAGGCGCCATCGCTACCGGTGTGGCGTGCAGTAAAACAATTCTGTTCATGAGCTTCTCCTGGAAGGCGTCGGCCGAGCGCACGGCGATGACCTAATGTAAGGGCTTACAAATGTCGCTGTAAAGTGAACTCCGTCACATAAATCGGCGATGATGCAGCCAGACTGTTATTGAAATGTTAGAGATGATTAGCCAGAATTGAAAGCGCTTACAAAATAAATTGTCTTTATCCGTTTATGACGCTGTGCGTCTAACCCCTGGATCCGAGAACGCTTATGACTTCATCTGCTAATACTCCTTCTGCCGCCATCGTCCCGCCAGGTGCGGCGCCTACCGTCGGCAATCCGGCGCTGAAGAAGGTGCCCCGTCATTTTCGCGATTTGCTGGCGCTGGATGATTTTGAACGACACGCCCGGCGCCGCCTGCCGGATATGATTTATCAATACGTGGCGGGCGGTGTCGAAACGGGCCGTGGAATTGCCGGTAATTTCGAGGCCTACCGTCAATACACTTTTGTGCCGCGCATGTTCCGTGATGTCTCCGGCCGCGATCAGCGCACCACCCTGTTTGGCCACACCTACCACCATCCTTTCGGCGTTGCGCCCCTTGGCGGCGCCTCTTTTGTCGCTTACCAGGCGGATATTGCGCTGGCGAAAGCGGCCAGGGCAATGAACGTGCCGATGATCCTTAGCGCCTCGTCGCTAATCAAACTGGAGGATGTCCACGCCGCCAATCCGGACGCCTGGTTTCAGGCCTATCTGGCGGGCGATCAGCCGCGTATCGACAGGCTGCTGGATCGCGTGGCCGCGGCGGGCTACCAGACACTGGTGGTCACCGGCGATACGCCGATGCTGGGCAATCGCGAGCACAACACGCGCAGCGGCTTTAGTATGCCGATTAAAATTACGCCGAAGGTCGCGCTGCAAAGCGCCATGAACCCACGCTGGCTGCTGGGCACGGTTGCGCAAACCTTTCTGCGCCACGGCGCGCCGCATTTTGAAAATACCGATGCCGAGCGCGGGCCGCCGATGATGTCCAGCAAGGTACGCAATACACACGCCCGCGACAAACTCAACTGGAAAAACGTCGAGGCAATACGCAAAAAATGGCGCGGCAACCTGGTAATCAAAGGCCTGATGTCGCCGGAAGACGCCTTTATCGCCCGCGATCTGGGCGCGGATGCGGTGATCCTGTCCAATCACGGCGGTCGCCAGCTGGATCATACCGTGCCGCCGCTGCTGACTCTGCCGGAGATTGCGGCGAAAAAAGGCGCGATGAAGGTCATTATCGACAGCGGGATCCGGCGCGGCACCGACGTAATGAAAGCGATGGCGCTGGGCGCGGATTTTGTCTTCCTGGGCAGACCGTTCCTTTACGGCGCCGTCATCGGCGGCCAGGCGGGCGTGGAGCACGCCATGCATATTCTGCGTGATGAAATTGATCGCGATCTGGCGCTGATCGGCGTTCGCACGCCCGGCGAGCTGGACAGCAGCTATCTGCGTAAAACAGGCTAAGGAACAGGTTATGAGCAACGGAACACTTCGTCTTTTCAGCGTGCTGGCTATTCGCGCGCCCTTCGCCGCCGTGGAACAGGCCTGGCTGCGTAGCCACGGCGACCCGCTGACTATTGACTGGAAGCCAACCTCGGTTATTGAAAAAAATATTGCCGACGGCGCAACGGCGGACGCGGTCATCGTGACCAAAGAGGCGATGGACAGGCTTATCGACCAGGGCGTGGTGGCGGCCGACAGCCGGGTGGAGCTGGTGGATTCGCCGCTTGGCCTGGCGATGCTGCCCGATGCCGTTGCGCCCGATATCAGCAGCGTGGCGTCGTTTACCCGGGCGCTGCTGGCGGCGAAATCGGTGGCTTATTCGCTGGGCGGCGCAAGCGGCATCTATTTTCAGGCGCTGTTAAAACAATTAAGGATTGAAGAGGCGATCAACGCGCGCGCCACCACTATCGCAGAAGGTTTTACCGCCGCGCAGCTGCTGGAGGGCACGGCGGATATCGCCGTTCAGCAAATCAGCGAGCTGCTGATGGTGAAAGGGATCAAGGTCATTGGCCCGCTGCCGCCGGGTGCGCAGAAGGTGCTCTCCTTTTCCGGCGGCGTTTTTAACCGGGCGGCCAGGCCAGAGGCCGCCGCCGCCCTGCTCAATTTTTTACGAGAAAAAGAGGCAATGCAGGCCTTTGCGGACTATGGGCTGACGGCGCGGAACTAAGCGGCACCTGGCAGTCTTTAGCGGTCTACGCACTAACGGCACGAGGCTGAGCGGCGCCTGGCAGACTTTTTCGGCCTGCGCACCGACGGCGCGGAACTAAGCGGCGCACGGTTTAGCCTTTGGCGGCGCGCGGTGCGGAGCCGGTGCTGCCGCGCACGATCAGCTCGGGTTTAAGCAGAGTCTGCACGGGCGCGGTTTCGCCATTCAGCGTGGCGAGCAGATAGTCTGCCGCGACCTCACCGATGCGATCCAGCTCCACGCGCATGGTGGTCAGCGGATGCTCCAGATGCTCGGCATATTCATAGTCATTGAAGCCGGTAATCGAAATATCGTTCGGGATGCGCAGATAGCGCTCGCTGGCCGCCCGCATCGCGCCAAAGGCCAGCAGATCGTTACCGCAGATCACCGCCGTCGGCGGATTTGGCCCGTCCAGCAGGCGGAACATCGCCTCGCGCGCTTCGTTCATGGTAAAGGCGCTGTTGATCAGATTGGCCTCGTCCAGCGTCAGCCCCGCCGCTGCCAGCGCCTGCCGCGTGCCGGTAATACGATCGGAAACGCGATCGTTGGACGGCGGCGTCCCGACGATCACGGCAAAGACTTTATGCCCCAGCGCCAGCAGGTGCGCGGTCAGCTCGCCTGCCGCCAGCTCGTTGTCGTAGCCCACGCTGGGATAGCGCGCGTCCACGGAAAAGGTCTGGATACAGGGAATATTCTGTTGAGCGATGCGCTCCCACAGGCGCGGGTGGTGGCTGTTGCCCACCAGCATCAGCGCGTCGATGCCGTATTCCACCAGCTTGTTGACCTCTTTCAGCTCGGTATCGGGATCGAAATCGGAGCTGGCCAGCAACATGGTATAGCCGGACTGGTGGATCTGCTGCTGGAAAGCCGCCAGCGGCCGGGAAAAGGTTTCCGTCGCCAGCGTCGGCACTACCGCACCAATGGTCATGCTGCGGCGAGAAGCCAGCGTGCGGGCGGCGCGGTTAATGACATAGCCCAGCTCTTCGCAGGCGCGCTCAACCGCCTCCCGGCGCGACGGACGGACGGAGGCGCTGCCGTTCAGCACTCGTGAAACGGTAGCGGTGGATACCCCCGCACGCAGGGCGACATCGTCCAGCGAAACGCGGGCGGATGGCGATGGCTTATCGGACATCTTCAGACTCCAGAGCGAAATTAGTGACGTTGCCCACAAAATTTACAGACAACCAATACCTCTATTTGAAAGCGCTTACTTTTTGCTTGACTGAATTTTGTAATCGCTTACTTTTAACATCATATTATCAAATACTGAAAGAACTTTACTTAACCATAACATTCAGGCGGGCGCGCTCGTTCATTACGGCCCCGAAATCATAAAGGAATTCACCATGCGTAGATACCCGCGGATCCGCTGGCTGATGATCGCGTTCTGCTTTTTCGCCATCGCCATCAACTACATAGATCGCATTAATTTAGCCATCGCCGCCCCACATATCAAAAAAGATCTCGGGCTGGACGACACCAGCATGGGGCTGATCCTTGGCGCTTTTTTCTGGACCTATGCGCTGATGCAGATCCCGGCTGGTCGACTGATTGACCGCCTGGGCGCGCGCACCGGCCTGGCTATCGCCGTAGGCTGGTGGTCGCTGTTTACCGTGTTTACCGCTTTTGGCCGCGGCTTTACCTCCATTTTCGCCTCGCGTCTGATGCTGGGCCTGGGCGAATCGGGCGGCTATCCGGGCTGCGCCAAGGTGGTTTACTCCTGGTTCGCCAAAAAGGAGCGCGCCACCGCCAGCGGTATCTTCGATGCTGGCCCGCGCGCGGGCAGCGCCATCGCCCTGCCGCTGGTCGCCTGGCTGATCAGCACCTGGGACTGGGAAACCTCGTTTATCGCCACCGGCGCGCTGGGGCTGATCTGGGTAGCTATCTGGCTGGTTTTCTACCGTGAACCGGAGGAGATGAAAGGCCTGAAGGAGCAGGAGCGCCAGAATCTGCTGGCCGACCGCAGCGTACAGACGCTGGGGAAAAACGAAAAAGTGCATATCGCCGGTCTGTTCCGCTACCGCACCGTCTGGGGAATGATGATCGGTTTCTTCTGCATGAACTTTGCTACCTACTTCTTCGTCACCTGGTTTCCGACCTACCTGACCATGGCGCATGGCTTTTCGCTGAAGGAGCTGGGCACGCTGGGCGCGATCCCGGCGCTGATGGGCATCCCCGGCAGCCTGCTGGGCGGCCTGACCTCTGACTGGCTCTATCGCCGGGGCTTTTCGCTGACCACCGCCCGTAAATCCTGCCTGATTGGCGGCATGCTGCTTTCTTCGGTGATCGCCTTCGCCGCTTTCACCAACAGTATCCCGGTGATCCTGACGCTGTTCTCACTGACCTACGCAGGCCTGGCCTTTACCGCCGCCAATATCTGGACCCTGCCCGCCGACGTCGCGCCCAGCGCGGGCTATGTCGGCACCCTGGGCGGCATTCAAAACTTTGCCGGCAATCTGGCCGGGATCGTCACCGCCTCCTTTACCGGACTGATGCTGACCCTCAGCCACGGCTCTTTCGTGGTGCCGCTGCTGGTGGCGGGCGGTATCTGCCTGTTCGGCGCGCTTAACTTTATGTTCATCATGGGCAAAGTGGAGCCGCTGGCGATAAAAAAAGACGAAACGGCCGGTAAGGTAATGACGGCCGATCACAAAATTTAACCCGGATGCGGAGAGAAGCAATGACTACTGAACAGCAGCTGCGCGAAGAGATCTGCCAGGCAGGCAGAAGCCTTTACGAGCGCGGCTATACCGTCGGCACCGCAGGAAATATCAGCGCTCGTCTGGAAGATGGCTGGCTGATCACCCCTACCGATGCCTGCCTGGGTCGCCTGGTGCCGCAGCAGATCGCTAAGGTCAGTCGTGAAGGCGAATGGCTGTCGGGCGATAAGCCTTCGAAAACGCTGCTGCTGCACCGTCAGGTTTACGACCGTAACCCGGAGGTTCAGGGCGTGGTGCATACGCATTCCACTAACCTGGTCGGGCTGACGCTGGAAGGGGTCTGGCAGCCGGAATGCATTCTGCCGCCGATCACGCCTTACCAGGTGCTGAAGGTCGGCCGCATTCCGCTGATCCGCTACTGCCGTCCCGGCGCGCCGCAGGTGGCGGAACAGGTGGCTCAACTCGCCTGCGAAGTGCGCGGCGTGATGCTGGAACGGCTTGGCCCGGTCGTCTGGGGCCGTTCGGTGCTCTCCGCCTGTTTCGCGCTGGAAGAGCTGGAAGAAACCGCCCGCCTGTGGCGGCAGGCAGCGGTGAAACCCCAGCCGCTCGGCGACAGCGACGTCGCGGAACTGTGCGAAGTTTTCGCCGCGCGCTGGTAAGGCTTTTTACCCTACAAGGAAATAATAATGAAAAAAATTTACGCAGGCGTGCTGCTTTCTCTGGCAGCCCTGACGGGCGCGGCTCAGGCGCAAAGCCTGGTGTATGTTTCCAATGCCGAAAGCGGCACCGTTACCGGCTACCAGCTGGATAAAGCGAAAAAAGCGCTGGTACCGATCGGCAGTTTCCCGGCGGGCGCAAAGGCGATGTCTTCCGTTGTCTCACCCGATAAGAAAATGCTTTATGTCTCGGTACGCAGCAAGCCTTACAGCGTGGTGGCTTATCATATCCAGCCCGATGGCCAGCTGGTTAAGGCCAGCCAGTCGCCGCTGCCGGAGAGCATGGCCTATATCTCGCTGGATAAGCAGGGGCGCTTTTTGCTGAGCGCCTCTTACGGCGGCGACTTGTTCAGCATTAATCGCATCGACAGCAACGGTCAGGTGCAGGCGCAGCCGGTACAGGTCGTGCACACCGGCAAGCGCGCGCACGCTATTCAGGTCGATCCCGGCAACCATTTCCTGTTCGTCACGCTGCTGGGTGCCGATCAGCTGTTGCAATACCGCTTTGACGCCGCCAGCGGCAAGGTAACGCCCAACGATCCGCCCTTCGTCAATATTCAGAGCGAGGCGGCAACCGGCCCAAGGCATTTTGTTATTGCGCCCAACGTGGACAAACAGGGCAAGCGCAGCCTCTACGTGCTGACCGAAATGGCGGGCAATATCAGCCAGCTGACGCTGAACGCCGACGGCACCACGACGCCGGTTGCAACGGTAAATTCCGTCTCGCCCAAAGAAGATATGCAGCGCGGTGAAGCGCGACCGCTAACGGGTGACGACGATCTGCCGCCTTCGCATAAGCCACGCATCTGGCAGGCGGATATCCATATCACGCCGGACGGTCGCTTTCTTTATTCCACCGAGCGCACCAGCAGCACCCTGTCCTCTTTTTCCGTCGATCCCCATGACGGGCATCTGACTTACCTCACCAGCATTAAAACCGAGCAGCAGCCGCGCGGCTTCGCTATCGACAGCAGCGGGCGCTTTCTGATCGAGTCCGGACAAAAATCGACCCAGCTTTCGCTCTACTCTATCGATCCGACCTCCGGCGCGCTGACACTGAATGGCCGTTATGCCACGGGCAAAGGCGCCAACTGGGTATCGCTGGTCGAAGAGTAATTACTACGGGCCCGGACGGGCCTGAATGGCAGTCATAACAGGAGAGAGTATGAAACGCAGACATCCCTTCCTTTCCGCCCTGTGCGCTACGGGCCTGTTCGCCCTGACGGTACCAGCCGGACACGCCGCGGAAAAAGTGGTCGCCACCGATCTGGAGCCGCTGCATCACGTGATCCTGGAAAATCAGTACGTCACCGTGATGCGCGTCATGATCCGCCCCGGCCAGTCCACGCTGTTTCATGAACAGCACCTGGATTATGTGAACACCCATATCAACGGCAGCCTGGTGCATATTTCCTATCCCAACGAGCCGGCTAAAGATACCGAGATGAAAACCGGCAATGTGAAGTTCGGCGCGCATCAGGGCAAATCCGATACCGATAAGGTCACCAACACCGGCACCACGCTGAACCATCAGGTGGCTTTTGAGATTAAACAGAACGGCCCGCAAAACTTTGGCGGCGCGACCCGGCCTGAGCTGCCCGAATTCCAGCAGGTGCTGGATAAAAAAACGGTCAAGGGCTGGAAAGTCACTCTGCAACCGGGCGAAAGCACCACGCTCTATAGCCAACACGGGCCGGGCGTCCGCGTCTTTTTTACCGAAGGCCGCCTGCTGGAGTCGGTGCCCGGTCAGCCTAACCACAATAAAGAAGTCTGGCTGCATCGCGGCGACGCCATCCTGACCCAGCCAGGCCAGGTAGAACTGATCAACGGCGGAGAAACGCCGCTGATCTTTAACGATTACGAGCTGCTTTAACCCGATTGAGGGCATGCGGCACGGCCGTTTGCCCCTGTCCATGATGACGAACCGCCCGGCTACAGGGCGGCAGCATTTTTCTTTTTACAGGAGCATGTCAGGTGAGACGATTAAGTCTGCCTTTGGCGATGAGCCTGATCCTTTTCACCGGGATAACGTCTGCCGCCGTGCAGCCTTCGGGTGATCAAGATCTTATCGCTAAGGGAAAATATCTTGCGCTGGCCGCCGACTGCGGCGCCTGCCACACGTCGCCACAGCAGGGCGCGCCGATGGCGGGCGGCTATGCGATCCACTCACCGCTGGGTGATATCTATGCCAGTAATATTACGCCTTCAACCCGTTACGGCATCGGCGAATACAGCGAGGTGGAGTTTGCGCGGGCAGTGCGTGAAGGCATCGATAAACAGGGGCGCCATCTCTATCCCGCTATGCCTTATACCGCCTACAACAAAATCAGCGACGAGGATATCCACGCGCTGTATCACTATTTTATGCACGGCGTTGCGCCGGTAGATCGCGCCGCGCCGCAGACGCACCTGCCTTTTCCCTTCAGCATCCGCGCGTCAATGCTGGTCTGGAACTGGCTGTTTGCGGAGAACCAACGCTTTGTGCCGCAGCCGGATAAGTCGCCGGAGATCAATCGCGGCGACTATCTGGTCAACGCGCTGGCCCACTGCGATACCTGCCATACGCCGCGTAATTTTTTGCTGGCGCAGGACAACGATCGCGCCTTTTCCGGCAGCAGCCTGGGTAGCTGGTATGCGCCCAATATCACGCCTGATGCGCAGTCCGGCATCGGCAGCTGGAGCCACGACGAGCTGGCGCGCTACCTGAAAACCGGCCATATCGCCAAAGCCCAGGCCGCCGGGCCAATGGCGGAAGCGGTTGAGCACGGTCTGGCGCATCTTAGCGATGGGGACATCCAGGCGATTACCGCCTGGTTGCGCCAGGTTCCGGCGGTCAACAGCGGCACCGGCCGCGCGCGCGACAGCTATGGTCAGGCTTCGGATGCCGAACAGCGGCTGCGCGGCCAGAGCGGGCAAAGTGATGCCGGCTGGCAGGTTTTCAGCGGCAGCTGTGCCAACTGTCATCAGGCCCAGGGTCAGGGTAACGATCGCTACCCTTCCCTGTTTCACAACACGGCCACCGGCGCGCCTCAGCCCGATAATCTGGTTTCCGCCATCCTGTTTGGCGTTCGGCGGGATGATATCGCTATGCCCGCTTTCGGCCCTGATGCCGAATTTACCAATCGCCTCAGCGATCGGCAGATTGCTGACGTCAGCAACTACGTACTGAAAAACTTCGGCAATCCGGCGGTAGTCGTTACGCCTGAACGGGTGAAGCAGCTGCGTGAAGGCGGCGATACGCCTTTACTGGTCAAATTAACCCGTCCCGCCGCGTTACTGGGGTTACTGCTTGTGGTGGTACTTATCGTCGCGGGCCTTGTATTACGTCGTCGAAACAGGAGGCAACATGCAGCCCACTAATCCCGGCCGCCGCCGGCTGCTGAAAGGCATGGCCGCGCTCTCCCTCAGCGCCTGCTGCGCCACTCTTTTTCCGCGTCAGCTTGCCGCACAGCCCGCTGCCGCCGATTTTAACGCGCTGTCCGCTTTTCTGGTCAGCCGCCCGGTCAGCGCCATTCTCAGCCAGCGTTATTATGCCGCGTTGGAGCGTCACTATGCGGACTTCCCGTCCCGCTTCGCCGCGCTGGCGGATTATCTCGCCGAACGGCGCTTTGCCCACGTTGATGACTTTTTGCAGGCCACGGCCAGCGATACGCCGCTTTTCCGCACCGCCTCGCTGATTATTGGCAGCTGGTACACCGGCGTGGTCGGCGAAGGTGCGAAAAGCGAACTTATCGCCTACGCCGACGCCATGATGTATCAGCCAACGCAGGGCATTCTGGTGGTGCCGACCTATGGCAGCGGCCCGGATTCCTGGGGCAGCAATCCCGAAACGGTTAAAATGGAAGGTCAGCAATGAAAAATATCGATGCCGATGTGATCGTCATTGGCTCCGGCGTCATGGGCGGTCTGGTCGCGACCCAACTGGCAAAGGCGGGAAAATCGGTGATTATTGTCGAAGCCGGCCCGCGCGTTAAGCGTCAGGAAATCGTCGAGCGCTTTCGCAATTCGCCTTTTAAGATGTCCCTCACCAATATGAAACTCCAGGGCGTAGGCTCACCCTATCCCGATTTGCCCCACGTCCCTTCAACCTATGGCGACTACTTACAGCAGGCCGGCCCGGTAAAATACCCGACCAAATACTTGCGCGTGGTTGGCGGCACCACCTGGCATTTTGGCTCCGCGCTGTGGCGCATGATCCCGAACGATTTCAAACTGCAAAGCCTGTATGGCCGCGGTCGCGACTGGCCCATCGCCTATCAGGATCTGGAGCCCTGGTACGGCGAGGCCGAACGAGAGCTGGGCGTGTCCGGCATGGACGGCCAGGATGAGAGCGGACACGGCGGCGAAGCCTGGCCGCCGCGCTCCACGCCTTTTCCGATGAAGGGGCTGGAGCCCAGCTATCTTTTTAAACGGCTTTCCGTCCTGCTGGGCAAAGGCGGCTATCATCCGGTGATGGAGCCGAACGGTCGCGCCACGCGGCCTTATGGTCAGCGCCCGGCCTGCGCGGGCAACAATAACTGCAATCCGGTTTGCCCAATCGCGGCAAAATATGACGGCTCAATGCATATTGATGAGGCGGAGCGTCACGGCGCGAAGCTGCTGGATAACTCGGTGGTTTATAAAATAGAAGCCGATGAGCAAGGTAACATCAGCGGCATCTGGTATCGCCGTCCCGATGGCAGCAACCATCACCTGACCGCTAACTACTTTGTGCTGGCCGCCTACGGGATTGAGTCGCCCAAGCTGCTGCTGATGTCCGCTTCCGAACGCTATCCGCACGGCATTGCCAACAGCTCCGACCAGGTGGGTCGCAATCTGATGGGCCATACCGGCATCAGCATGAACGTAATGATGAATGAGGATGTCTGGCCAGGCCAGGGGCCAACGGAACTGCTGGTTTACCTCAACAATCGCGACGGTGATTTTCGCAAGGATTTCCCCAGCTATAAAATAAAAGTGCGTAATACGGTGCCAACGGCGGACTATGCGGCCTCGCTGATTAAGAAAGGCGTGCTCGGCTCAAAGCTGGATGAGGAATTAAAAAGGATGTCGGCGCGTTCGCTTAATTTCGCTATCGACTTTGAGACGCTGCCGCTCGCGGAAAATCGTATCGTCCCCAGCAAAACCAAAAAGGACGCAATAGGGATACCTGTACCAGAAATATATTACAGCGTCACCGACTACTGGCACGCAGGAAAAGAACAGGGCCTGAAGGATTTTGATAAATTTGCTCAGCTACTAAATGCGCATATATCAAAAATTGATACGGGTTATCAGGATCGCCAGCATATTATGGGCACCACAATTATGGGCGATAATCCGGCTGATTCCGTGGTTAACAGACAGTGCCAGAGCCACGACCACCCTAACCTGTTTATCGCCGGCACCAGCGTGATGCCTTCTGCCTCCTGCATGAACCCGACGCTGACCGGCGCCGCCCTGAGTCTGCGCCTGGCCGACTATATGCTGAATACCGTTAAGGTTTAAATTAACGGGTTAGCGTTATTATACGGGCAGCATTAATACCGACTGCCCGTTATTTCCTGTGCGGCCCATTTGAGCATTTGGGCGTTTGGGCATTTGGGCATTTGGGCATTTGGGCATTTGGGCATTTGGGCATTTGGGCATTAATATGAATCTGCTTCAGAAAAAAATGTAAATCTCATGGCAGTGTTGCAAAAAGCTGAAGCCATCTCGAATATCCAGTGTTAAACTCCCTGGCAGCAGTAAATTCCTTTTTCATTCTTCTCTCGCCGCAATAATATAGCGGCAGGACAGAAAAAGGAGTTCTGCTATGTTTTACGATCGCGTTGCGTTAAGGAAATCGCCGCTCGTGTCCGGGAAGGAAAAACGAGCGCGCGCAAGGGCTAAACCACAGGGAGGAGAGCCGATGAGCAGGCAGGTTAACCGTTTTGACCGGCTGGAACAGGATACGCATCAGATAAAGCTCAATTTAGCGATATTAACCGAGCGGGCCGAAACTTTCGTTACTAAAAACGATTTTAACGCGCTGGCCTCGCGTGCCGATAACTTCGCCACTAAAAGCGATATTCACGAGCTGGCTTCGCAAGCCGAAACGAATACGATTAAAAGCGACCTACAGACGCTGATTGCGCGTGCCGACACCTTTGCGACTAAAAGCGATATTCGCGAGCTGGCTACGCGAGCCGAAATGCACGCTGTCAAAAGCGATCTGCAGGTACTGGCTAAACGCGCCGACACCTTTGCTACCAAGAGCGATCTGCAGGTGCTGACTGAACGCGCCGACACCTTTGCCACTAAAAGCGATCTGCAGGTGCTGGCTGAACGCGCCGACACCTTCGCCACTAAAAGCGATCTGCAGATGCTGGCTGAACGCGCCGACACCTTCGCCACCAAAAGCGCTCTGCAGGTGATGGCTGAACGTATGGAGACCTTTGCCACCAAAAGCGATATCCTCGGACTGGCTACGCGTGAAGAGCTGGCTGAGGTCAGGAATGATCTGAACCTGTTGCGGGTCGAGATGTATAAAGCGCTAACCGGACAGACTAAGTGGCTGACGGCCTGCATGTTTACGGTAGCGATCCTTAGCCTGACTGCTGCAAAGCTGATTTTTGTCTGACGGAGCGGACGTAAAGCTGCGGTTTTTTGCTGGCATAGCGGACGTAAAGCTGCGGTTTTTTGCTGGTGTGACGGTGATGTCGACATCGTTATGAACAAATGAATAACGGACGGCATCCTGCCGTCCGTGTTTTTATTACGCCACTATTGCTTCAGGCGCCAGGCGACAACGCTGTCCCCTGCTTTGGTGCCCAGCGAACCGTGACCGCCTGCGGCGATAATCACATACTGCTTGTTATCCGCGCCCATATAGGTGGCTGGCGTCGCCTGACCACCTGCCGGCAGCTCGGTTTGCCACAGCAGCTCGCCCGTATTGATGTCGTAAGCGCGGAAGAAGTTATCCGCCGTTGCGCCATGGAACACCAGATCGCCCGCCGTAGTCAGCGGCCCGCCGTGCGCCACCATGCCCATAGGGAAGCCAATCGGGAAGCGGCCCGGCAGGAAGGTGGTTTTCAGGTTTTTGGTAGTGCCCACGCGGCGCAGCCATTCGGTTTTACCGGTAGTCAGATCGACACCGACCATACGGCCCCAAGGCGGAGCAATGCACGGGATCCCCAGGCTGGAGGCGAACTGCTGAATATGGATCGCGTAATCCCCTTCAAAGTTCTCGTTCCAGTATGGCGTGCCGTCTTTAGTAAACAGACGTTTGTTTTCCGTTTCCGGGGTACGCTTGATCAGGTTGTACTTGTAAGCCAGACGTACCGGCGAAGCGATCAGAATTTGACGTTCCGGATCGATGGCCACCGAGCCCCAGTTAAATACGCCGATATTTCCGGGGAAGACAATGGTGCCCGCTTCGGTAGAAGGCGTCCACGGGTTGCCGTCATAGCGCATAGATTTAAATTCGATGCGGCAGGCCATCTGATCGAACGGCGTCAGCCCCCACATCGACTTCTCTTTCAGCGGATCCGGGATAAAGTTCAGCGCCGAAACGGGCTGAGTCGGCGAAAACTTCTCGCCCTGCACGCCGCCTGTAGTAGAAACATCTACCTGATTAACAGGATAGACGGCCTGACCGGTCAACCGGTTCAGTACAAACAGGTTGCCGGTTTTGGTTGGCAGGATCACCACTGGCTGACGGCTGCCCTGATAGTCGATATCCAGCAGCGAAGGCTGGGAAGGATTATCACGATCCCACAGGTCGTTTTTGGATGACTGGAAGCGCCATTTAAAGGCACCGGTTTTTAAATCCAGCGCTACCAGGGTATCGCGGAACTTCTCTGTATTGCTGTTAGCGTCGCGGCGATTGCCCAGCTCGTCTGGCGATGCGTTGCCGAACGGCACGTACACCAGGCCATTTTTCAAATCGGCGCTCAGCGTAGCCCACGCAACCGGCGTGTCCTGAGGATAGGTCTGGCCTGCCGGCAGCGGCTGCGTCTGCTGCGGATTAGCCGGATCGAAGTTCCAGACCAGGCGACCACTGGTGACGTCATAAGCCCGAATAACGCCGGATGGGTTACCGCTGTTAAAGCCGTTATCCATCACCGAGCCGCCAACGATCACCAGGTTACCTGCAACCAGCGGTGCAGCGGTCTGCATCAGCGCGTGTGGACGAATGTTGCCCATATTCGCACGCAAATCAACGATGCCGTTTTCGCCAAAGTCAGCGCATGGCTTGCCGCTGTCCGCATCCAGCGCGATCAGCTTAGCGTCGGTCGTCGCGTTAAAAATGCGCTTGCGGCACATGGCCGGCGCTTCTGCTGCTGACGCTGGCTGCGCTTCTGGCGCATAATAGCTGACGCCGCGACAGGTCTGGTGCTGCTGCAGATAAGAACGATCTTTCGCAGGCTGATATTTCCACTTCAGCTCGCCGGTTTCCGGATTCAGCGCGTGAACTTCATTATGCGGCGTACAGAAATAAACGGTGTTGTTCACCTTCAGCGGCGTGGCTTCAAAAGTGTACTCCGTCGCATCCTTTTCGGTGCGCAGATCGCCGGTGTGATAGGTCCAGGCCACTTCCAGATTACTGACGTTATCCTTAGTGATCTGCTTCAGATCGGAGAAGCGCAGGCCGTTGCTGGTGCCGCCGTAGGCCGTCCAGTCATTGCTCGCCACGGCGGTATCAACCGGGGTGCGTTTGTTGGTCAGCTTGCCTGCCTGCGGATAAGGGTCATAGAAAGCCAGACCGATAACGAGAGCGATAATAACGATAACTGTCGTGCCGAGAAAAGGATGGAAGCCGGCAGGTTTAGCTGCGCCCTGCGCTTTTGACAACGGGCGTACAATCCAGGGTAAAGCCAGCCAGACGCCGAGCAGGCCAATAATGTCGCCGCGCGGGATCCACTGCCACTTATCAAAACCAACCTCATAAATGGTCCAGGCGACCACCAGCCACATTAAAATTGCATAAATCGACAGCGCAATTTTTTTATTTTTGAACAGCGCAATAGCCGTCAGCAACAGGCCAATCGCTATCACCACATAGAATGGCGACCCGCCCAACAGCAGCAATTTCCCACCCATGTAAAGCATAGCAATACCGACGATTGCTATAACAATACTCGTTAGCTTTATCATTTTCGTCTCTCGAATTAACCACAGGGATAGTTGATTTCAAATTACAATTACGCAACGTAAAATTAACCAAATTCAGTCAAAAAGAAAATACCATTTAATTAATGTATTTTAGGTGATAATTCAGGAGCGGAAGGATTATGTCGCGTACGCATTGCTGTCTGCATAAAGCGGGTAGTTCAGTTATGCGTTGTTGAGTGCATAAAGCGGGCATAACGGGTACGCATTACTCAGTGCATAAAGCAGGCATTTCAGATACGCATCATTGAGTGCATAAAGCAGGCAATTCAGGTATGCGTTGCTGAGTGCATAAAGCAGGCATTTAAAGCGCGGAAATCGTCAGCGTTTGTTTATTGCGCATGCTGAAAAGGGATAAGGCGGCGTTGTACAGACCGGGAGACTGAGCATGCTCCCGGCGTTGTTTAAGCGTGGTGAGGTTATTTGCTGTAAAGCTTCTTCAGCCTGGCCTGATACGCTTCTACGTTATGCTCAGACTGGATCCTGGCGATAGCCGCATTGGCTTTATCGTGGATCTGTTCAGGATGGCGAACAATATCCTCAATAATGTTTTTCATGCGGTCGACCGTTTTACGACGCAGAGCATCGCGCTCTTGCAGAGAAGTAATGGCATAGTCGCAATCGTCGTTCAGCGGATGGCTAATCAACCAGCCCGCCTCTTGCGGATTGATTTCCGGCAGCGCACGCACGTTAGTGGTGATCACCGGACAGCCGCAGGACTGCATCTCCAGCACGGAAAACCCATAGGTTTCAGCCCAGGTTGGCAGCAGGCCGACATCCGCTTTTTGCAGCAGCTGCATCACTTTATCATTCGGCATGGCGCTGTGATGCTCGAAAAGATCGTAGCGGGCAATGGTCGCTTCCGTCTCACGGGCAAACGCCGGATCGTCCTGATAAGGGCCGAACGCGTAGTTGTTCGTTTTCTCAAGATCGCCTATCAGCGTAACTTTGATTTGTTCCGGCTGGATAGCGTTGGCGGCCAGCAGTTCGCCGAAGGCCTGCACGATTTCGCCGCCGCCTTTGCGATAAAAGTCTTTGCCAATAAAAACAAAATGAACCGGGTCGGCGGCATTACGCGCCGGTCGCTCGGTCATATAGAGCTTTTGCGGCGGATGCATAACCACCATCTTGTCGCGCAGCACGCGCGACAGCTCCGGGCTGTCGTTGAACAGCTTCATTTCCATCTTATAGGCCGCGCCGGAAAGCGCGATCAGCGCTAAACAATTATTGGCTGTCAGCGCTGAAGAGAGCCGTTGCAGCTTTGCGCGATTGTCCTCTTTGCTGCCGTTTTTAGGCGGCAGGATGCGTGGCAGCTCGGTTTCAAACGTCGCCACCCATTTACGGTCGGTTATTGCTATCTCGTTGAAAACGTGAAAGACATCAATGTTTTTTTTCTGCGAACCGACCAGCGGCCGAAACAGGAAAATTTTGTCTTTTTTAAGAAACTTCATGTTCAGAAGATTTATATAAGAATAAATATTCTTGTTTTTGAAGTTCACATATTCCACGTCAGCATCAACAATTATCGTCCGTTTCTCCGGGTAGTTATCGTTAGATACGCCGACTCTCATACCGCCACCTCATAGAAAATAATGCTAACCGCACTGAGTAATGTTATTAGAATTCAAATTTGCCCTGGTATTCATTCCATGACGCCCCGGTACTCCATCACATCGGCCGTCGCAAGTAAATACAGGCATATTCTTAATATCAAAACTGGCAAAATAGTTGCTGCTAAAAGCGGTGATGCTTACGCAGGCAATAGTTAATATTTAGTTAAAATTTGTCGTCAATCTGGCAAAGCACCCCGGTTAATACTGGCTGCAACAATATACACAGAAAGACACCAGATGAAATAAAATATTACATTTACCGTCTCATATTTTTTTCTGAAAAGTAAGAAGCCAGGCATCCCGGGCCTGTTGGCGCATTGCGGCCTCCTTCTCTGACACAACAACTCTATCCGACACGTAAAATAGAGGCCAGCCTTAATCAGAAAAAAGTAAACAAAAGGTTAACAAAATTGAGTGAGATCAATAAAAATATAACAGCCGCTTATATAAGATTTGGTCGACCCGAACCGGACCAGGACTTTTCTTCTGCCCTACATTTAAAGTATTAGTATTTGTAAAATTGATGTCCGGTTAATATCTGCGCCACTGCCGCTTTTATTTGCTCACCTGAGATAGCTTGTAGCGATTTTGTAATTAAGATAGTTCTGTTTTCATCGAGAGCACTTTCTGGATTGCGCCGAATTTGCCGGGCAAAAAGAGAGGTAAAAAACAAGGTAACTGAATAAGAAATTTCTGATTAAAAAAACGCCGGGGCAACATTCAGATTAGCGGAAAAAAGCGCTTAAAAAGTACCAATAATGACCAGAATAAAGCGAAAATGCCGCACGCGCGACGGATTCAAAAACCTGGCCCGCTTTTGCCGTAAAGATAAGCCTGCCTTTTTTGCAGTGCTTTGATTTAATTTAGAATTACTCAGGTGAATGGCAGGAAGCCGTCGCACCCCGGCCCCAGCCAGGTTACACTTGGTTCCCTGCCTTGTTCACCTCTGAGATAGCCATGCTGAAAGAAAATTTTAACGACCTTATCTCGCTGATGGTGATCGCTCGCGAGAGAAGCTTTACCCGCGCGGCGGCCAGGCTGGGCGTTTCCCAGTCCGCTTTAAGCCATGCCATACGCGGGCTGGAGGAGCGGCTGCAGCTGCGTCTGTTAACCCGTACCACGCGCAGCGTCGCCCCTACCGAAGCGGGCGAACGCCTGATAAAAACCATTGGCCCGCACCTTGAAGAGATTGAAAACGAGCTGGCTGCCCTGCATGAACTGCGCGACAGGCCGTCAGGCAATATTCGCCTTAACGTGGGCGAGCACGCCCTTACCTTCGCCCTGTGGCCCGCAGTAGAACAGTTTTTACAGGCGTGGCCGGAAGTGAATATCGAAATTATGTCCGATAATTCCCTGACGGATATCGTCAGCGGCCGTTTTGACGCGGGCGTACGGCTGGGCGAACAGGTTGCAAAGGATATGATTGCCGTCAGGATCGGGCCGGACTGGCGGATGGTTGTAGTGGGCTCGCCCGCTTATTTCGCTCGCTACGGCAGGCCCGCTACGCCACAGGATCTGCAGCAGCACAACTGCATCAATATGCGCCTGCCGACCATGGGCAGCATCTATGCCTGGGAGTTTGCCAAAGCGCAGCGCGAAATCCGCGTGAAGGTGGACGGCCAGCTGACGCTGAATAATCTGCAAACCCGAATTAAAGCTGCCGTGGCAGGGATTGGCCTGGCAATGGTGCCTGAGGATACCGTTGAGGAAGCGGTTAAGGCAGGCCAGCTGGAAAAGGTGCTGGAAGAGTGGTGCGCGCCTTTTCCGGGCTATTACCTGTACTACCCCAGCCGCCGCCAGCATACCTCCGCCTTTGCGAAGTTTGTTGAGGCGGTTCGCTACAGCGAGATCTGACGGCAAACGCAAAGGCCCGAAGACAGATCGGGCCTTTGATTAATAACGTTTAAACACCGGTCAGAAGGCTTCCCAGTTATCCGTTGAGGCGGTCGCCAGCACCGGCGATTTCAGCGCTGTCACGCCAGAACGACGGGCTACCTCTTTCCTGCCGGCCAGGCGAAACACGGCTACCGCTTCGTTCAGGCGAGCGGCCTGCTCTTCCAGCGAGGCGGCGGCTGAAGAAGATTGCTCTACCAGCGCGGCGTTCTGCTGCGTCACCTGATCGAGTTCCGACACCGCGATGCCGACCTGACTGATGCCGCGGCTCTGCTCCTCAGAGGCAGAGGAGATCTCATCCATGATATCGCGTACCTGCTGTACCGAGCTAAGGATACCGCTCATTGACTCTTCCGCCTGTCCGGCCAGCCGGGAACCGTTGTCAACGCGGGCCGAGGATTCAGCGATCAGCGCGTTGATATCTTTCGCCGCTACGGCGCTGCGCTGCGCCAGGTTGCGCACTTCTCCCGCCACCACCGCAAAGCCACGGCCGTTTTCGCCAGCGCGGGCGGCTTCTACCGCCGCGTTCAGCGCCAGAATATTGGTCTGGAAAGCGATGCTTTCAATTACGCCGGTGATTTCCGCGATTTTTTTAGAGCTTTCCTGTAGCCCAAAGATGCTTTTTATCACACCGTCCACGATAGCGCCGCCCTTCTCCGCCGTTTGCGCGGCAGAAAGCGCCAGCTTCGCCGCCTGATGCGAATTGTCTGCGTTCTGCTTCACCGTGGCGGTGATCTGTTCCATGCTGGCGGCGGTTTGCTCCAGCGAGGCTGCCTGCTCTTCCGTACGGGATGAGAGATCGTTGTTGCCCGCCGCAATTTCGCTGACGCCGGTTAAAATCGTATCCGCGCCGTTGCGCACGTTACCCACGGTTTTCACCAGCGACTGTTGCATTACCGCCAGGCCGGAAAGCAGATGGCCCATCTCGTTACGGGCGCGCGGATCGACCGCTATCTGCTCCGTCAGATCGCCCTGTTCAATAGCGTTGATATGCCCCAGCGCGCGCGCCAGCGGCTGGATCAGCACGCGTTTGATCACCGACCAGCTCACGATCACAGCGCTCAGCACCACCAGCAAAATAGCGCCCATCAGCCACAGCATCTGCGTGAATACCTGCTTGCTTTCAGCGGAGGTGGTCTTTGACAGCTGGCCAACGGCGGCGCGCCAGCGATCGTAATCGCCCTGCATAATCTTCTGGTTGCCCGCAACGTTAATGCTGAACAGGCCGGTTAAATCGCGGCGTGAAGCGATTTCCATCAGCTGATTAAGCTGTCCGGCGTACGCCTGGTAGCTTTGCGCCAGCCTGCTGTTAAGCGTGGCATCGAGTCCGGGAATAACCGGCCCGTTCTGGTAGTTTTTAAAATCGCGATCGGCTAGCGCCAGCTGCGCTTTGCCGTGCGCGACCATACCGCCCACTACGCTGCTGGTCGGCCCCTCTTTTTGCAGCCAGATCACCACGCGGTTAACGTCCGCACGCGCCGCGTTAAGTTCATACCAGGCATTGGTCAGCGCGGTCACCTGATCGCTGGCCGTCGAGGCGGTTTCGAAGCTCTCTTTATTGTGATCCAGCGCGCTGAGGAAGAGGATGCCAGCGACAAGCTGTAGGGTGCCGAAGGCAATGATCGTGCTGAGCAAGAACGAGGAGGTTTTGATTCGGGAAAAAACGGACATAGCCACACCTGATTATTGTTTCAGAAGCGACTTATATCGGCAAAGTTACCGGTAACATTAGAAAAAAAACGTGATTATTTATGTTGATAGGCAAATGGCCCTGCATCAGCTGCGCTCGATTTTACGCGCGGCTTCATCCAGCGCATCGATGATGTCGTACAGCGTCTGCTGCGGCAGCGCCGACTGGGAAAGGCGCATATTCAGCGCCATACGCATATTGTTGATGGCCCGCTCCACTTCCGGAATGCTGCGGTTATTGACGAGGATCGCCATCGAGCTGAGTCGGTTAATGATGTCATGCAGCGTTTCCTGCCCTTCTGCCAGCTGGCGCTCTCCTTCCCGGGTCAGGCTATAGGCCTTGCGCGCCGCCTGCGGATCGCGGGATTCGATGCATTCCATTTCCTCCAGCAGCGTCAGGTTGGGATAAATAATGCCGGGGCTGGGGCTGTATTCGCCTTTGGATAGCTCTTCAATCGTCTTGATTAGCTCGTAGCCGTGTGCGGCGCCCTGTGCGATAAAGTGCAGAAGCAGCAGGCGAACGTCGCTGGCGTCCAGCATCTTTTCGCGCCGTTTTCTCCGCGCGGCGCTGGCCGGGCCGCCGGATAAGTCATATTGAGAACTGCGCTGTGATTTCATCGCCTGCCCGAGCCTGTTTGAAGGGGATTGATAGTAAGTTAGCCCCCTGAAAAATACAACAACCCTACTTATCGTGCCAGTAAGCCACCGCACGGACGAAATCGGCGTCGCGCTCGCGCTTGCCGATAAAGTAGTCGCTGAGCTGCTTCACCGCCGCGCCTTCGCCCGTCAGCCAGATAAAGTAGTCGTCCGTCGGTAAGGCAACCTTATCCAGGTCGGCGATAAGCGATCCGACGCCAGCCTGCATTTTGCCGCTGCCCAGCCAGACGATTTCCACGTTTGGCGGATCGCCGAGATAGGCTTTGCCCTGCGCTGCGTCGACAAAGGCATAAAGCCTTACCGGCCTGTCGCCAAGCGAGGTCAGCCGTCGTTTGAACGCGGGCAGCCCCGTTTCATCGCAGACGTAAAGCTGGAAAGCGTAATCCTCCGGCACGATCAGCGAGCCGCGCGGGCCGCCGATGGCCAGCCTGTCGCCAGGGTGCGCCGTAACGGCCCAGTCGCTGGCTACGCCCGACTCGTGCAGATAAAAATCCAGCGTCAGCCTGTTTTTCTGCGCGTTAAAGTACAGCGGCGTGTAGTCGCGCGCCAGCGGACGAATGCCGTCTTTCCAGACGATGCCCTCTTCCGTGACCTGGGGCAGATAAAGCTCGCCGGTGGCGGGATCCGGGAAAAAGACCTTAACGTGATCGTCGAAGCCCGCCGAATTAAAACCGGCCAGCGCTTCGCCGCCGAACTCAATGCGGTAAAAGCTGTTGGCGACGAAAGTTTTCGCAATCACTTCTACCGGACGAAAACGCAGTTCATTTCTTACGCGACGGGGAGCGCGACCTGTTTTTTCGGTCAAAATAATTCTCCTGACGGGGGCTGGCCCGTAATAGTAAACCGTAATTATTCTCAATAGCGGAGGAAAATATATCTATGATATATCTTAACCGCAAGCAGAGATTTGCTCAGCGTCTGACCACCCGCACAAATAGTCCCTGGAAAACCGCGCAAAAAAAGCCGCCGGGCAGAATGCCGGGCGGCTTGATAGTGATGACAAATTTAAAAGGACGCGCCGCCGTTTTTACAGCGCCACCACGGCGGCAGAGGTTGATAATAAAGTTAAGGCGCAGTCGCGCCGGTGACGCGCCAGACCACGTTTCCGGCATCGTCGGCAATCATCAGGCCGCCCTGTTTATCCATGGTCAGGCCTACCGGCAGGCCGCGAACCGATTTTTGATCGTCAGTGAGGAAGCCGGTGACCACCGGCTCTGGCTGACCCTGCGGCATACCGTTGCGGAAGGCGACCCACACCACCTGATAGCCGTTCAGCGGCTTGCGGTTCCAGCTGCCGTGCTCGCTGACAAAAGCGCCGCCACGGTATTTCTCCGGCAGGTTGGTGCCGGTATAGAACCACAGTCCCAGCGGCGCCACGTGCGAGCTGAGCGCATAGTCAGGCTTAATCGCTTTTTTCACCAGATCCGGGCGCGGCGGCTGCACGCGTTCGTCCACGTGCTGGCCGAAATAGCTGTAAGGCCAGCCGTAAAAGCCACCTTCCTGTACCGAAGTCAGGTAGTCCGGCACCAGATCGGCACCGATTTCATCGCGCTCGTTAACGATGGCCCACAGCTTGCCGGTTTGCGGCTCCCACTGCATCCCGGTGGGGTTGCGCAGCCCGCTGGCGTAGATCCGGCTGGCGCCGCTAGCCGCATCGACTTCCAGGATGTCGGCCCGACGATACTCCGCGCCGATGCCGTTTTCAGTGATATTACTGTTGGAGCCGACGCCAACATAGAGTTTGCTGCCGTCCGGGCTGGCCAGCAGCGACTTGGTCCAGTGATGGTTAATAGGCCCGCCCGGCAGCTCGGTCAGCTCGGTGCCGGGATCGGTAATCTTCGTCGCGCCGCTCTCATACCGATATTTCATCAGCGAGTCGGCATTCGCCACATACAGCGTGTCGCCGATCAGCTGCACGCCAAACGGCGAACGCAGGTTTTCCAGGAAAGGATATTTTTGCCAGCTTTTGCCGTCGCTGCTGCGCAGCAGCGTTATGCGATTGCCGCCGGCGCCGCCCTTGCCGGAGGCCTTTTGAACCAGACCGGTCACCAGCTGCTTTGGCTGGCTGGTCGGCTTTTTCGGGCCGCTGCCTTCCACCACCAGGATATCGCCGTTCGGCAACGTGTAGAGCTGGCGCGGATGCTGAAAACCGTCCGCGACTTTCTCTATCTTCAGGCCATCCGCGACTTTGGGCTTTTCCCCCTCCTTCCATGGCGTACCGTTCGGGACCTTCATGGGTGGAACAAGGAAGTTTTTTGCCGTCGGCAGCTCCGGATTTGCACCGGTTTGCTTTGCAGGATCGATTTTAGCGCCGTCGTCACAGCCGGCGAGCAGCAGCGAAACCGATACGGCCAGCAATGAGAGTGTGGTTGACGTTTTCATAACTCCTCCTTAAGCGGTGCGATCGCGCACGGCGAGCTGCACGTTGGCGAACAACATCAGAACCACCGCCAGGGTGGAGAGAATAACGCCGGCAGGCACCACGGCCCACGCGTCGCGGCTGTGAATAAAGGCGTTAAAGATTTCCAGGATAATAGCCAGCAGATAAGCCCAAAAATGCACTTTTATCGCCGATCCCTGCGGATAAGAGACGCCCACCCAAACCTGCACAAGGTTAATCAGGCGAGGAATAATCGCGATTATCAACCCGATAGCGATCAGCCAGCTCGCCGCCTGCGTCCAGAAGATTTCGGTACTGTAGAGATAAATAATGTCGAAGATCCAGCCCGCCACAAAAAAGCCGAGCGGGACAGGATGAAACAGCGCATAGACGGCCACCGCAAAAGTCGAATGGCGGGATGTTACCTGGGAAGTCATTAACCGGCTCCTTAAACAGGGAAAATGCGCGCGGCCCGAAAGCAATGCGGCAGCGCAGACTGTAAAAGGTTAGTAAAGTTAATGACTTCTTGTTTAATAATATGAAGAAAATTAGGATTATGCCCGCTGGCGTAAATCGGCCAGCGAATGCCGCTGCACGCCTGCCGCGTCAAAATTGCTGACGTCCAGCCAACGCTCAAAGGCTTCGCGCAGCGCGGGCCATTCTTTATCAATAATGGAAAACCAGGCGGTATCGCGGCTGCGACCCTTATAGACGATGGCCTGACGGAACAGCCCTTCATAGCGAAAGCCGAGGCGCTCCGCTGCCCGCCGCGAAGGCGCGTTGAGGCTGTCGCACTTCCATTCGTATCGACGATAGCCCAGCCGATCGAAGGCGTAACGCATCAGCAGAAAATGGCTTTCGGTAGAGAGCGGCGTGCGCTTCAGCGCGGGCGAAAAGGTCACATACCCCACCTCCATCACGCCGTGCGCTGGCTCAATTCTCATCAGCGCCAGCGTGCCGACTGCGCGACCGCTTTGTCGATCGATCACGGCGAAATGCAGCGGATCGCGGCTGGCTTCGGCCCGGGCAAGATAGTCGCGAAACTCTTCCGCGTTAAAAGGGCCGGCAGGCAAATAAGTCCAGTCCCGATCGTCTTCGGCGCCGCGCCACGCGGCCAGCAGATCCTCATAGTGACGAACGCTTTCCAGCGGCTCCAGCACGCAGAAGCGCCCCGCCAGCGCCATGCGTTCAGGCAAAGGGCGCGGCGTCCATTCGGGAAGCGGTTCACCAACCGGCTGTTGAAATTCATTTAATCGCACGGACAATTTTCACCTCAGGCAATAACTACGTTGATTTTCCAGCATAACCTGCCGCACAACGAAAGCCAGTAGTGTTTGTTACCTGTCGATAAACCGGCCCGGATAGTCCGCCGGCGGTTTTTGTCGCTCATTAAATCGGCCAAACAGCCGATAACGGTTTTGTGCGATCAGATTGTAGCAGCGGTCGCTGATGAACTTTGGACAGAAGCGCAGTACCGAAAGCGCTCGCCACGGCCACGGCAGCCCAAGCATAACGCGGAAAATAGCGTCGGCGCGCAGATAAACCTGCCCCCGTTCAAGCAGCACAATGGTATTGATTTCGTCAGGCGACATACCGGCGGCTTTCAGCAGGGATTTGCCTTTTTCAGTCTGAACCGCGGCCAGGCGTACGGTGCGGCGCCTGTCATAGCGCAGCAGAAAATTGACCCAGCCGTTACAGAGTTTGCACACGCCGTCATAGAGCACAATGCGCTCCTGCGACGGCAGAGTTTCAGCAGTATCGGACATAGCATCACCAAAGTCAGATAAAAATAAAAAGCCGCTTGTATGCGACCAGACCTTAAGCCTGGCCTGAAAAGCGGCATACATCCATTTTGAATCGTTTCAGGAACACCAGAATGCCGACTCCTCAAGGCGAAACCCGCTACCAGCTGGCGTTAGAGATGCTGACAGCAGACGACGCGGGACGGGATGAAATTCTCAGCAAGTTCACCCGGCTCACCAGCGAGCTGCTGAATATTCCCGGTAGCTTCGTGTCGATTATGAACGAGCACCAGCAATACATTAAGGCGGCGCGGAATTTCTCGCTACAGCAAAGCTCGCTTGAAGACGCGCTCTGTCGGCACACGCTCGCCAGCGGCGAGGTCATGGTCTGTCCCGACACCCATCTGGACGAACGGTTTAAGGCGCACCCGCTGATCAAGGACTCGCCCTATATCCGTTTTTACGCGGGCGCGCCGCTGAAAATGCGCGACGGCGCCATTGTCGGCACCCTGTGTGTTACGGACGTGCTGCCGCATATTTTCACTGAGGAACAGGTGAAGCTGCTGGAGCTGCTGGCGGAGATCATGACCGCCTGGCTGGACGCCTGGTATCACACCAGCCTGCGTGACGTTGTCACTCTTTTGCCCAATCGTCAGAGCCTGCTGCGTGATTTGGAGCAGCTGGAGGATGGCGGCATTATTCAGCCCTACAGCCTGGTACTGATTGACTGCATTGATATGGCACGCGCCTACGACATCGCCCGCGCGCTGGGGATGTATGCGCTGGAAGCTCTGCTGCAAAACATCGCCGCCCTGCTGCGTACGCGCCTGCAGCTCAGAGACGATGACCGGCTTTATACCGTGTCGAAAGGCCGGTTTGCGCTGCTTTCCGCCGGTAAAACGTCCGGCTGGCCAAAACAGCTGAGCGAAAAGCTGGGTCAGGTACGCGCGCGTATAGGCGAAGAGATTGCTATCGATCTGACTCTTCACCTGGGCGAAGTCTCTTTTGCGCCTGCGCTCTGCCCGCCGGTTGAAGCGCTGCGGCGCGGCGTCAGCGCGCTGCATGAGGCTATCGGCCAGGGCCTGCCCTACGCCGCTTTCGATCTGGAGAGCGATAACCGCCGCAAGCTGGATTTTCTGCTGCTGCACGATCTGGCGGAAGCGCTGCGCAGCGAAGGCGGGCTTTATCTGGTTTATCAGCCGCAGATCTCGTTGCACAGCGGCCTGCCGGTAGGCATGGAGGCGCTGCTGCGCTGGCAGCATCCCCGCCTCGGCAACCTGCCGCCGTTACAGTTTCTGCCGCTGGCGGAGCAAACCAACCTGATGGCTGGCGTCACCGACTGGGTGATCGTCAGCGTGCTGGCGCAGCTTAAGCTCTGGCGGGCAAAAGGCATTAACCTGCCCGTGTCGGTCAACGTCAGCGTCAGCGATCTGGCCCGTGAAGGCTTTGCCGACTGGCTGGAAAGGATGCTGCTGCGGGCGGGCCTCTCCAGCGATTTGCTGAGTATCGAGTGCCTGGAAACGGAAAAGCTGCTGGAAAGCCCGGATGCGATGCGCGGCCTGAATCAGCTCAAGCTGCGCGGCTTCACGCTGGCACTGGACGATTTCGGCAGCGGCTACAGCAATATTAACTATCTGAAGCGCATTCCAATGGACGTCATCAAGCTGGATCGCTCGCTGATCGCGCCGCTTGCTGCCGACGGCGGCAGCCAGATCGTGGCGCGCCACGTGATAACCATGCTTAAGGAGCTGAACTATATTGTGCTGGCGGAGGGCGTGGAGGATGAGGAAACGCTGCTGATGCTGCGCGGATTCGGCTGTGATGAAATTCAGGGCTACTTTTGCAGTAAACCCCTTCCGGCGGAAGGGGTTGAGCAATGGCTTAAGAGCGGGAAAACGCCTTAGATCAGGCGCCTGCGCAGACGATCGGCTCAGGATGCAGCCCAAAGGGTCAAATCAGGAGCCTGCGCAGACGGTCAGCTCAGCATCCTGCTCAAAGGATCCAATCAGGATTCTGCCCAGACGGTCTGCGCGTTGGTAAATTCCCGAATACCAAAGTGGGACAGCTCGCGACCGTAGCCGCTGTGCTTAACGCCGCCAATCGGCACGCGCGGGTCGGAGAAGCTCGGCGTATTGATAAACATGCCGCCGGTTTCCACCTTCGCGGCAAGCTTGCGGGCTTTTGCGACGTCGCGGCTCCACAGGCTGCCGCCCAGGCCGAACTCGGAGTCGTTAGCCAGCGCAATCGCGTCGTCCGCGTCCTTCGCCACAATCAGCGAAGCAACCGGGCCAAACAGCTCCTGCTTAAAGCTGGTCATGCCGGGTTTGACGTTGCTCAGTACGGTAGGCGCATAGAAGTTCGCCTTGCCCTGCATCACGTGGCCACCCAGCAGGCACTCCGCGCCTTCGGCGATGGTAGCCTGAACCTGAGAATCCAGCTCGTCGCGCAGATCGAAACGGGCCATCGGGCCGATATAGGTCGCCTCGTCACGCGGATCGCCCACCACCAGCTCTTTTACCGCCGCCACGAATTTGTCGCGGAACTCGGCAAAAACGGCCTCCTCCACGATAATCCGCTTAGCAGCCATACAGACCTGGCCGCCGTTCATAAAGCGACCCGCCACCGCGCCTTTCACCGCCGCATCGATATCGGCGTCGGCCAGCACGATAAAGGCATCGGAACCGCCCAGCTCCAGCACGCTTTTCTTCACCGCCGCGCCCGCCAGCGCCGCAATAGCCGCGCCTGCGCGCACGCTGCCGGTCAGGGTCACGGCCGCGATGCGTGAGTCTTTGATAATAGTAGCGACGGCGTCGTTATCGGCATTCAGGACGCTAAACAGTCCCTGCTGCACGCCCGCTTCCGCCAGCACGGATTGCAGCAGCAGCGCGCTGCCCATAATGCTTGGGGCCGGTTTCAGCAGATAGCTGTTGCCCGCCATAATAATCGGCACCGCGCCGCGCAGCACCTGCCATACCGGGAAGTTCCACGGCATCACGGCCAGGATCGGGCCAATCGGCAGATAGTTGACGTGCGCTTTTTCGTTTTCAACCAGCGTGGCTTCCGGCGCCAGGATTGTTGGCCCCTGTTCCGCATACCATTCACACAGGCGCGCGCATTTTTCCACTTCGGCCAGGCTCTGGGTAATCGGCTTGCCCATTTCGTCGGTCATCATTTCCGCCAGCGCGCGAGCATGTTTACGCAGGCTGGCCGCCATGTTCAGCAACAGCTGGCTGCGTTCCGCCACCTCGCTGTGACGCCAGTGCTGAAACGCGCCGTGGGCCTGCGCCAGCGCGGTTTCCACCTCGGCGGCGGTAGCGAAAGGCGTCTGGCGAATGATGTCGCCGGTAAAAGGGTTACGGGATACGGCGCCCGCCTGAACTGCTGATGAAGTCGTCATAAGATCCTCCGTCGGCCTCTCAGGCCGGTTGGTGATAGTGACGCTATCTTAGCCTTGCGCATCCTTCCTGAAAAATGAATAATAATGAAAATATCCTGCTCAAAATGAGAATGTTTATGGATCTGACTCAGCTGGAAGTGTTCCGCGCCATCGCGGAAGAAGGCAGCGTGACGGCGGCAGCGGGTAAACTGCACCGCGTTCCTTCTAATATTTCTACCCGCCTGCGCCAGCTGGAGGACGAGCTGGGCACGGCGCTGTTCAGCCGCGAAAAACTGCGCCTGCATATTACCGACGCGGGCCGCACGCTGCTGGATTACGCCAACCGCATCCTGGCACTGACTGAGGAGGCGCGCCTTCAGGTTTCCAGCCAGCATCCTGCCGGCGTCTTTACCCTTGGCGCGATTGAGAGCACCGCCGCGGTGCGGCTGCCGCCGCTGATTGCCCGCTATCATCAGGCCTGGCCGGAGGTAGAGCTGGATCTCTCTACCGGGCCGTCCGGCGCGATGACCGACGGGCTGCTGGCGGGCGAGTTCAGCGCGGTGTTTATCGACGGGCCGCCGAAGCATCCGCAGCTGGAAGGCATCCCGGTTTTTAACGAGGAGATGGTGCTGATCTCTTCGCTGAACCATCCGCCGGTCACCTGCGCCAGGGAAATTTCAGGCGCCACTATTTACGCTTTCCGCGCCAACTGCTCCTATCGCCGTCTGTTCGAGAACTGGTTCGCCCGTGAAAACGCGTCGCCCGGCAAGATTTTCGAGATGGAGTCCTATCACGGCATTCTGGCCTGCGTCAGCGCGGGCGCCGGGCTGGCGCTGATCCCGAAAAGTATGCTGGAGAGTATGCCCGGCAGAGACAGCGTCAGCGCCTGGCCGCTGAGCGACAGCATGGGCGAGCTGGCGATCTGGCTGGTATGGCGCAAAGGCAGCGGCTCCGCCAATCTGCGGGCGATGGTGAAGATGTTAGAAGCCGTGCAGGAGTAATAGCGCTGAACTACGCTTAACCCACCTGATACCGGATGGAAAAAACTATGTTGTGGCTGTACAACACATTGATTGTGCTGGCGACTATCGCCGCGATGGAGATTATCGCGGCGCTGGCGCACAAATATATTATGCACGGCTGGGGCTGGGGCTGGCACCTTTCCCACCACGAGCCGCGCAAGGGCTGGTTTGAAGTAAACGATCTGTACGCCGTGGTGTTCGCCGTGCTCTCTATCGTGCTGATCTATCTGGGCAGCATCGGCTACTGGCCGCTGCAATGGATCGGCGCAGGCATGACCGCCTATGGCCTGCTCTATTTTATGGTGCACGACGGTCTGGTGCACCAGCGCTGGCCTTTCCGCTACGTGCCCCGCCGTGGCTATCTGAAACGCCTGTATATGGCGCATCGTCTGCATCACGCGGTGCGCGGCCGGGAAGGCTGCGTCTCTTTCGGTTTTCTCTATGCGCCGCCGGTAGATAAACTTCAGGCTACGCTGCGCCAGCGGCACGGTCGCCGCCGCCGCCGGGACGCTGCCACAGGGCCGCAGAACGAGGCGGCGCAGCCTGCTTCCCGCGAGAAGCCAGCGCGCTGACCGCCCCGCCCGCCAGCAGGCCCAGCTTTTCCGCCTTGCTGGTGCCCTGGCGGCGATCCCAGGCTTTGCTGCCGGCGCGATCGACCTTCACGCCGATTTCCCGATAGACGCCGCGCGCGGTGGCAATAGCCCAGGCGGAGCGCAGCGGCAAACCGGCCAGGCCCGCCTCGGCCGACGCATAGTAAGGTTCAGCCGCCGCCACCAGCCGCTGCGCCACTTTCGCCAGCCGGTCGCGACTGGTCGGTTGCGCATAGTTTTCCAGCGTCAGTCCTTCTTCAGCCAGCCAGTTAATTGGCAGATAGCAGCGGCCGTTTCCGGCGTCCTCAACGATATCGCGGGCGATATTGGTCAGCTGAAAAGCCAGCCCCAGATCGCAGGCCCGATCCAGCACCGCTTCATCACGCACGCCCATCACTCGCGCCATCATCAGGCCAACCACGCCCGCTACGTGATAGCAGTAGCGCAGCGTATCGTCCAGCGTGGGGTAAAGATCGCCACGCACGTCCATAGCGTAGCCTTCCAGATGATCGAACGCCTGCTGCTGCGGAATGGCATGGGCCAGCGCCACCTCCTGAAACGCGGCGAAAGCGGGATCGCTCATCGGCTCGCCCGCGCAGGCGCGCAGCGTTAACGCCTTCAGCGTTTCCAGCCTTTGCAGCGGCGTGCTTTGCGCGGCGGCGGCCTGAAAGCCCAGCTGCTGATCGTCGATCACGTCGTCGCAGTGGCGGCACCACGCGTAAAGCATCAGCGCGCTGCGCCGGGTGGCCGGATCGAACAGTTTGGCGGCGGTGTCGAAGCTTTTCGATCCCGCCGCCATGGTTTCCGTGGCATGGCTGAGCAGCGCCTCATTCATCGTGCCCTGTCCTCCAGCATCAGGCTGGCGGTCACTTTCGCAGAAGCGATCACGCCGGGAATGCCCGCGCCGGGATGGGTGCCCGCGCCGACCACATAGAGGTTATCGATTTTGCTGTCGCGATTGTGCGGCCGGAACCAGGCGCTCTGCGTCAGCAGCGGCTCTACGGAGAAGGCGGAGCCCAGATGCGCGTCCAGCTGGTCGCGGAAATCAAACGGCGTAAAGATGCGCTGCGTCACCAGCTGCTCGCGCAGGCCTGGCATGTAGTGCTCCTCCAGATAGGCGAAGATGCGATCGCGCAGGCGCGGCCCCTCCACGTCCCAGTCCAGGTTCGCCGTTCCTAAGTTAGGCACCGGCGCCAGCACATAGAAGCTGCCGCAGCCCGGCGGCGCCAGCGAGGGATCGGTTACGCACGGCGAGTGCAGGTAAAGAGAGAAGTCATCCGCCAGCTTGTCATGATGGAAAATCTCCTCAATCAGCTCTTTGTAGCGCGGCCCGAAGCAGACCGTATGGTGCGCCAGCTGGCTGTGCGGATTGTTCAGGCCAAAATAGATCACAAACAGCGAGTTGCTCATACTTTTTTTCTTCAGCGCGGCGGCCTGCGCAGCGCCGTGAGGATGATGACCAAGCAGTTTGGCGTAGGTTTGCACCACATCGGCATTGGAAGCGACGGCCGCGACTTCAATCCGTCGACCGTCGGCGGTGATCGCCGCCGTAATATGGTCGCCTTCCGTTTCCAGCTTTTTAACCGGCGTGTTCAGTTCAAGTTGACCGCCCAGCTCGCAAAAAAGTCGGGTCAGGCCCTGGATCATCGCGCCGGTGCCGCCGCGCGCAAACCAGACGCCCCATTCGCGCTCCAGCGCGTGGATCAGCGTATAAATGGACGAGGCCGCAAAAGGATTGCCGCCCACCAGCAGCGAGTGAAAAGAGAACGCCTGGCGCAGATGTTCGTTTTTAATAAACTTCGACACCATGCTGTAAACGCTGCGCCACGCCTGTAAGCGGATTAGCTGCGGCGAGACTTTAACCATGTCGCCGACCGAGAGAAAAGGCACGCTGCCGAGCTTAAGGTAGCCTTCTTTGAAGACCTCGCGCGAGTAGGCATGAAAGCGGCGATAGCCTTCTACGTCATCCGGATTGAACCGTGCGATCGCCTCTTCCAGCTGCTGCTGATCGTTGTCGTAATCCATCACCTCGCCCGACTCCCAGCAGAGGCGGTAAAAAGGCTTGACCGGCAGCATATCGATAAAGTCTGCGGTGCGCCGTCCGGCCAGCGTAAACAGCTCTTCAATCGCCGAAGGATCGGTGATCACCGTTGGCCCGGCGTCAAAAGTAAATCCTTGATCTTCGTAAACATAAGCGCGGCCGCCGGGCTTATCACGCGCTTCCAGCAGCAGCACGGGCACGCCCGCCGCCTGTAAACGGATAGCCAAAGCCAGGCCGCCAATACCGGCGCCAATTACAAGTGTTTTTTTCATCAGAAAGCTCGCAGCCGGGGAGATTTTTTTAACACGGCCAGCAACGCCTCGCCGACCGGTACCGGGGGCTTGCCTGTAAGGATCCGTGCCATATCTAAAGGTTTGAGACGACCGGCGTAAAATCTGGCGATCAGCCCATCGTCTAACTGATAGAAGCGCTGCATAACCTGCCAACGCCGCTCCGGCCGTCCGGCCAGAAACAGCATCCGGTTGAGGATGCGAAAAAAGCGCTGACGCCGCCACTGCCGGGCCATAAACTGCCCGATTAGCGGATGCAGCCGCTCGTGCGTCGGCCTGCCGTTGTCGGCAATCAGGTCGGCCAGCGTCGCCGCCAGCGGCAGCGAGTAGCCGGTAGTAGCATGAAAGAGGCCCGCGCGCAGACCGCTGCAAAGCTGTTCCCGTTCCTGACGGAAAGCCCGTGGCTGCCCCTGGAGCGTGATCGGCAGAACGCCCTGCTCTTCGCGCTGGAGATGTTGCAGCGTCCAGCCCTGATCCTGCGCATAGTCGGCGATCCGCTGCCGCGCCTCGTTGGCGTCCAGCGCCGTACTGTCCTGATAGTGTGTGTCCTCGATCAGCAGCGTGTCTGCCGACAGCGGCAGCGTATAGACGAAACGGTAGCTCTGCTGCTGATCCACGGTGGCATCCATCAGCACAGGCCGCGTCAGTCCGTGCGGCGCCGCCAGCCGCCATTCCTGTCCCAGAAAGGCCTGTAGCCCTACCGTCAGCCAGGGGCTGGGCTGATAGCCGCGCCCGTCAATCACCGCAGCGGCGTGCAGCGTGCTGCCGTCCGCCAGCGTGACGCCGTGTGGCGTGATGTCGCTTACCTCGCACAACGTTAAGAGATTTTCGCCCAGCGCCGTTTCCAGCGCCTGCGCAAAGCTTTCCGCCGTCACGCTAAGGTAGTCGCCCGGCAGCGTGCGCGTGTAGCGAGGAAAACGCACCTCGTAGCCCTGCCAGCGGTGCGCCACCAGCGGACGCAGCCATTCATGCTGCGCGGGCGTTAAGTCATCTTCATGAAAAGACCAGGTGTGATTGCCGCCCGCGCGCTCGTCCGCCTCCAGCATCAGCACCTTCAGCCCTGGCTGCCGCTGGCGCAGCCGCAAGGCTATCAGCCCGTTGGCCAGCCCGCCGCCCACCAGAATTACATCCCATTTCGTCATCCTGTCGCCTTAATCCTTTCCGAACGCGAACCCAGCGCCTGTTCTACGATATCCGCCGCCCTTTGCGCGCCGCCTGCCTGACTTAGCTGGCGCTGCGCCTCTTTCATCCTGCTGTGACAGCCTTTGTCCTGAAGCAGCGCGGCCAGCTGTTTCGCCATCGTTTTGCTGCTGGCGAAACGGGAAACGCGACGGCCCAGGCCATTCCAGACAACGCGCGAGGCGACGCCGGGCTGATCGAAAGCGACAGGCACCGCCAGGATCGGCGTCGAGCTGCTGACGGCGTCCGCCACGGTATTCAGGCCGCCGTGAGTGATCACCGCCTGCGCCTGCTGCAACACGCTCAGCTGATCGGCAAAATCCGTTACCCAGTAGGCGCCGCAGGCTTCCAGCTCCGCCTCCTGGCCGGGCGTCAGGCCGCCGCAGTGGGCGATCAGCAGCTGGACATGCAGACGACGGCAGGCGCGAGCGATGGTCTTGAACAGGCGGAAGCGGTGCCCCTGTAACGTGCCCAGCGAGGCGAAAACAAAGGGGCGCGAAGAGAGCAACGGCCAGAAGCGCCGTTCCGTGGTGGTCGGACGCAGCGGCCCGACCTGGTAAAAATGCGCCGGCAGCGCGTGGCGCGGAAAATCCAGCGCGGGCACGGTCTGGCTGATTTGCGCCAGCGGCGACAGACATTCATGCAGCCCCGTGCGCGGCGCCAGGCCAAAGCGCTCGGCGTGGCGCGCAATCACGCGGCCGTGGCTGCGCATCATCCAGTCATAGATGCGTTGGCTGGTGCGAAACAGCTTTTGCGCCCGCTGGTCGGTGCCGTAGCCAAACGACATTACCGGCAGCGGAATGCCCGGCTCGCGGTTGACCGGCAGCGCGCAGGCGACGGAAACAAAAGGCAGCGCCATGCCTTCCGCTACCAGTCCGCCAGCCGCCTCCATCTGATCGACGATCAGCCCGTCGACCCGCAGCTGCTTTAACACGCGCGGCAGCTCGCGGCACAGCATATCCGTGGCGCGGGACATATCTTTAATCAACGCGAACAGCGACATGCCGGCAGGCGAAGCGGCCAGCCTGAGCGTGCGGGCCAGGCTGCCGGGCGGATGGGAATCCTCACCGACGGGCTGAAAAGCGATGCGCGGATCGTTGAGCAGCGCGCCCGCCTCCGCCTGATGAATAAACGTAACCTGATGACCCCGGTCAATCAGCGCCTGCGCCAGCGCCTGTAAAGCCTGCCAGTGGCTGTACAGCGGCGGCGCAACCACGGCGTAATGACTCATGCTTCGCTCCTGTTGCGGGAAAGCTTTGCCTGCCGCAGTTCGCTCAGGCTGGCGCTGCCGGTACAGAAGCAGGCGATCCTGAGCTGGGCGATAACGGTCTGGAAGTGCGTAACGGTCGCCTCATAAGAGGCATTGGCGCTGGCGAGCACCGCCGCCGCCTGCCCCACCAGATCGGCGCCCAGCGCCAGCGCTTTTGCGACGTCGATACCGTTGGCGATACCGCCGGAGGCGATCAGCGGCAGGGTCGGCAGCGCGGCGTGAACGCTGCACAGCGCGTCGGCCGTTGGAATGCCCCAGTCGGCAAACGCCATCGCCATGGCGCGCATTTCAGGGCGCGACGCTCTTTCCGCCTCTACCGCTGCCCAGCTGGTGCCGCCAGCGCCCGCGACGTCAATCATCGCGACGCCCGCCTCGCTCAGACGGCGCGCCACCGCGGGTGAAATACCTGCACCGACCTCTTTCACCACGACCGGCACCTCAAGCTGCTTCACCAGCAGCGCGATGGCGTCCAGCACGCCGCGCCAGTCGCGGTCGCCGCCTTCCTGTAGGGCTTCCTGCAAGGGGTTAAGATGCACGATCAGCGCATCCGCCTGGATCATATCCACCGCGCGACGGGCATAGTCCAGCCCGCGCTGGCCGTGGATCTGCGCCGCGCCAAGATTAGCCAACAGCGGCACATCCGGCGCTATCGCACGCAGCTCGCTGGTCAGGCCAAAGCTGACGTCGCTTTCCAGCGCCACGCGCTGCGAGCCGACGCCCATCGCCAGGCCCAGCGTCTGCGCGGTACGAGCCAGATTAAGATTGATGTCGCGGGCGCGGGCCGCGCCGCCGGTCATCGAGCTGATCAGCAGCGGCGCGCGTAGCTGACGGCCAAACAGCGTAGTGCTGAGATCGATGTTGTCCAGATCCAGCTCGGGCAGCGCGCAGTGCTCAAAGTGCCAGTGTTCAAATCCGGTGCGGCTTTTACGGGCGTCGGCAGCCGGGTTGAGTACGATATCAAGATGATCGTTCTTACGCTGTATAAGGTTCGCGTCCTTCATTCACGCTCCGTTTGTGAATACTTAGCTAAAGGTCGCCAGCTGCTGGCTGAACCAGCTATGCATAAAACGCCGCGTCGCCAGGCCGTGCTGGCAGACGGAGAGATGCTGATCGGCGCTGTGCAGATGCTCGTGCAGGCGTGAGCGCACCGCCTCGGCGCCCAGCAGCGCCACCAGCGTCGATTTTCCGGCGTCCTTGTTAATATCTTTTCCCGTGCCGCTACAGCCGTCCGCCAGATCGTCGAGCAGCTGAAAAGCCTGGCCCAGATCGCGTGCGAAACAGCCCAGCTTCTGGCGCACGGCTGGCGTTGCATCCGCCGCCAGCGCCGCTATTTGCAGCGTGGCGCTAAATAGCATGCTGGTTTTCAGGTCGTTGGTATCGGCTATCGCTTCTTCGCTGCGCGCCGTCGCGCCTTCGTTAAGATCGCGGAACTGTCCCTGCACCAGCCCTTGCAGGCCCACAGCGGCGGAAAGCTCCGCCACGGCCTGGGCACGACAGGCATCCGACAGCCCTTCGGCGCCAGCCACCACGCCAAAAGCGTTGCTGAGCAGCGCAACCGCCGCGAGGATCGCCACGTCCTGGCCGAACTGACGATGGATAGTGGGCCGTCCGCGCCGCAGCGCCGCGTTATCCATACAGGGAATATCGTCCAGCATCAGCGAAGCGGCATGAACCATCTCCACCGCGCAGGCGAGATCGAGCAGTCCCGGATGATTTTTGTCGCAGCCCAGGTCGTATGCCGCCAACAGCAGCAGCAAAGGACGAATACGTTTGCCTGGCGCCAGTGCGCCTTCACGCATCGCCGCGCCAACCCGGTCGCGTTCGCCACCCGCGGGCAGGAGCTGGTCAAGACGCTGATGCAGCGCGTCGCGCAGCGCCCGCAGCTCGCTTTCCTGACTCAGTGATTCTTTCGCGTTGGTTATAGTTGCCGTCACTGGTTTTCCCGTCATAACGAGTGAATTAAGAGACCGTCGTGGCCCGCTCGCCCTTTTTTCGTCGTCGGGGCGACGACGGTCATGCTCATAAGAGCTAACGCTATTTCCGTTAAGCCTGGATGATGCTTAGCGAAAAAACAAAAACATTGCATTAATACTTATAAAAACAAGTAATTAATCAGCAAGGCCCGCTGTTTTTGGCTTTTATGTCTACAAAATAGCTAAACAGACAGCTTCTTTACTGCCTGTTGACATAAAAAAACCCGCCTGGCGGGCTTTTTTAGTGTAGTTCAATTAACAAGATAGCGAAGGCTATTGTTCTTTATGGGTAAAAATTGGAACCCCGTGCTCAGGGCTGGCGGAAAATCCATCGGCACGGAGCTTGTTATATGTGCTGTACGTACAGGTTTAGCGGCGGCCGAGCCGTAAAGTGCTGTTAAGTGCATAGCGGTATGGATCGTGGGCTTGAACCTGCGGGCTATAAATGGGATGAAAACAGGAAAGCGACGTGCTGATACGCTGCAGGAGCGGCTGAAAGAGATTGATAAAGAGAATGGAAAAGATAAGTGCGTTTGCAAGGATGGCTGTGCAGAGCGAGGCGCTTAGCAATACTTAGCATTTTTTAAAGTCACCGCTATTTCAGCCTTGCGCGAATCTGCCTCCGCCGTTAATCAGTACCAGATCACCCACATCCCATTCCCTCCGGCGTCATTTTTTTGTCATCACTCCCTCACCCTGATGTCAGCGCCGGTTTCCTATCCTGTAGACGAACTTTCCTAATCAGGAGCACGATCATGAAACTGAAAAAAGTTGTTCTTGCAGTGAGTATGCTGGTGGCAATCGCAGGCGGCACGGCGCAGCCGGTCAAGAATATTGTGCTGGTTCACGGCGCTTTCGTCGGCGGCGCGGGCTGGCGCGCGGTGTACGATCGGCTGACGCATGATGGTTATAACGTGACGCTGGTGCAGGAACCGCTGACCAGCTTTGCGCAAGACGTGGCCGCGACGCGTCGCGTTCTCGATCGACAAAACGGCCCGGTGATTTTAGTGGGCCACAGCTACGGCGGCGCGATTATCAGTGAAGTGGGCAACGACAATAAAGTGGCTGGTCTTGTGTATATTGCCGCGCACGTGCCGGAAAATGGCGAAACCGAAGCCGATAACGGCAAAAAAATCCCCAATAGCGCGCATCCGTTTGTAAAATCGAGCGATGGCTATCTCTCTATTGCCCCGGAATATTATCATGGCGATTTCGCTGCCGACCTGCCTGCCGCCCAGGCCGATTTCGAAGCCCATGCGCAGATGCCGACCAACGCAGCAGTGTTCACCGCCAACATTCCCCATCCGGCATGGAAAACGCGACCCAGCTGGTACATGGTGGCGAAAGCTGACAAAATTATCAGCCCCGATCTGGAACGTCTGTACGCCAAACGCGCGCACAGCCATACGGTGGAAATTGCCGGTGCCAGCCACTCGGTGTATCAGTCGCATCCTGATGAGGTTGCGCGGTTGATCGAGCAAGCCGCGCAGCACGCACTGCCTTAACAGGGTTCACAGGGAGAAGCGCATGAAAATTTTAGTGATTGAAGATGAAGTCAAGGCACGCGAATACATGCGCAAAGGATTGACGGAAGCGGGGTTTATCGTCGACGTGGCGGAAAACGGCCAGGACGGCCTGTTTTACGCGCAGGAGCATCATTACGATTTGATTTTACTCGACGTAATGATGCCCTGTATGGATGGCTAGCAGGTGATGACGGCGCTCGATAAACAGATCCACACGCCGGTGATCTTCCTGACGGCCAAAGGCACGCTGGAAGACCGTATTAAAGGACTGGAGCTGGGCGCGGATGATTATCTGGTCAAGCCCTTTTCGTTCGCCGAGCTGCTGGCGCGCGTCCGCACGCAGCTGCGACGCGGCAGCCTGCAAAAGCTGCCGGATGTGCTGACGCTGGCCGATTTGCAGCTCGATATTGTTAAACGCCGCGTCGAGCGCGACGGTCAGCGAATCGACCTGACCAACAAAGAGTTCAACCTGCTGCATCTGTTTCTGCTGCATCCTGGCGAAGTGCTGACCCGCACCCTGATTGCTTCCCGCGTGTGGGATATGAATTTTGACAGCGACACCAACGTGGTGGATGTGGCGGTAAAACGCCTCCGGCAGAAAATTGATGGCCCCTTTGCCCAACCGTTGATCCATACCGTGCACGGCGTGGGCTATCGCTGCGAAGCAGAACCGTGAAAAAATACTCTCTCGCGGCGCGTCTGTCGCTTATGTTAAGCGCCACGGTGATGGCGATTTTTGCACTCATTGGCCTTGCGCTTTATCACTCGCTGGCCATACAACTTGGGCTACGCGACGATGGCGCATTGCTGACGCGTATCGATCAGATCCGCACGCTGTTACGCGATGAAGATGCCATTACGCTTATCCAGCAGAAACCGCGTTTGTTTGCCAATATGCTGGGTAACACCGAGTCTTTACTGGTGCTGCGTTTTCCCGGCCAGCCACCGCTGATTGCGGTCAATCCCGGCCGGCGCCCTCTTCCCGTTATTACGCCTGTCGCCGCTGACCAGCCGCTGACGCTGTCGTCCGTTCATCACTTTGCCAGCGACGACGGCACGCCTTTTATCGCGGCGTCGGCACTCACGCCCACGCGCGACGGCAGCGGACAGATTGAGATCGTCACCGGTCGCCTGATGAGCAATCGCACGCAAACGCTGCACGGCTACCGTAATCAAATTATCCTGGCGACTTCCCTGGCTGCCTTACTGGTGGCAGCCATAAGCGTCTGGCTGGTGCGGCGCGGTTTATCCCCACTCCGCCGCCTGACAACCGAGGCGAACGCGATCGATGTGCGTCATTTATCACGCCGCATGCCCGATCAGGCTCAGGCTGAACTGCAGCCGCTTATCGCTGCTTTTAACCAAATGCTCGGTCGCCTTGAAGGCGGCTACCAACAGCTGAGCCAGGTTGCTGCGGATATGGCGCACGAGCTGCGCACGCCGATCGGTACGCTGATCGGCCAGACCGAAGTGGCGCTGAGCCAGACGCGCAGCCTCAGCGATTATCAGGCGTTATTAGGCTCCAATTATGAAGAGCTGGAGCGTCTCGCCAGGATGATCGACAACATGCTGTTTCTTGCCAGGGCGGAAGACGCCAGCCAGTCGATAGCTATTCAGCGCATCGATCTGGCGCAGCCTGGTGAGAAATTGCAGAGCTATTTTGACAATATGGCGGAAGAAAAGGCGATGCGGCTTGAGATAAGGCTGGATGGCGAACTGTCTGCCGACCCGCTGCTGGTGCAACGCGCGCTGGCGAATCTGATAGCGAATGCGCTGAGCTATGGCGAGCGTAACACCACAATCCACGTCTATAGCAAGGCGCAGCCGCACGCCATCGAACTGGTAGTGGAAAACAATGGCCCGGTGCTGAGCGCCGAGTACCAGTCGCGCATTTTTGACCGTTTCTGGCGCGCTGACACCTCACGTCATCAGGGCAGCAGCGGGCTGGGATTGTCTATCGTGCGCAGCATTATGCGATTACATCAGGGAAGCTGTGAGGTAAACAGCGAGCACGGCGTCAATCGGTTTACGCTGCGCTTTCCCGCTAACGCTGCGAATGCCGTCGTCGACGTTTCTCCCGGCCATAGTGGTAAGAACAGCGAACGGGCAAAAAGCCCGGCTTCAGCTGCATCAGGATCCTGAACGGTGGCGCGTACGTCATGCACAGGCTGCGATAAGCCAAATTCGCCATCGGGTTTCGGGCATTACCCGATGTCAGTTGCAGACCCTGAAGAGCGCTGTTTCCCGGAAAGCGCCGTTCTGAAAGCTGGCCTCCGTCCGTAAAGAGAAGCCCGGACAGGGCCAGCTTTTATCTATCCTGCTTCAGCGCCAGAAGATTTTTTCCGGCTGGCCCGGCGCGCTTCCGTCTGCATCACCAGACTCAGGGCCGCCGGCAAAACGGTGAGCGTCACCAGCGTCGCCACGATCAGCCCGCCGATAATCGCCAGCGCCATTGGCCCCCAAAAAATCTGACGGGAAATGGGGATCATGCCCAGGATGGCTGCGCTGGCCGTCAGAAGGATTGGGCGGGCGCGGTGAGAGGCAGCGGCCTGAATGGCGGCGTTATAGTGCATACCTGAGCGTCGGTTATTGTCCGCCTCAGTGATGAGTATGACCGCATTGCGGATAATCATGCCCGCAAGCGCAATGATGCCCAGCAGCGCCACAAAGCCCATCGGCGTGCCTGTCGGCAGCATAGCCAGCACGATTCCGGGCAGGCCAAAAGGTGCCATCAGCAGCGCCAGAAGCATACGGGAAACGCGCTGTAGCTGAACCATCAGCAGCACCAGCATACAGAGCAGCGTGACCGGCAGAATAGCAAATACAGAGCTGTTGCCCTTGTCGGACTCGGCTACGGCTCCGTCCTCGCTGAGGCTGTAACCCAGCGGCAGTCCGGCCCTGAAGCGGTCAATAACCGGCTTCAGCCCGGCCGATACCCTTTCGGCGCGCAGGCCAGGTGCAAGATCCGTCTGCACGGTGATAAACGGCAGGCGCTGACGCCGCCAGATTACGGGATCCTCAAGCCCCCACTGCGGCGTGGCCACCTGCGCCAGCGGGATTTTCGCGCCCGTTTGCGCTGTCAGAAGCAGCCCGGACAGGCTGTCAAGACGGCGCCCTTCATCGTTGCCCTTGAGAACGACATCAACCAGCCTGTTCCCGTCACGCACGGTGGTAATCAGCATTCCCGACCACAGCGTGTTCAGATAACGGGCAATCAGCTCGGAAGAGAGGCCCGCTGCCCGCGCGGCCGACTGATCCACCTTCAGCGTGACAACCCGTTCAGGCTCGCCCGCCGTCTGGTTGACCTCACGCGTCAGCGGAGAGGCGCCAAGCGTTGCTGCCAGTCGCTCTGCCTGCGCCCTGACCTGCTGGTAGTCAGGCCCGCTGACGCGGTAGCGAACGGGCCAGCCTACGGGCGGCCCCAGCTCAAGAGGAGCAACCCGCGTGGTGATGTCGCTAAAATCCCGCGCAAGCACGCCATCAAGATAGCGCCGCAGTCTTTCTCTGGCCGCCAGGCTTTTGGCCACCACCACCAGCTGAGCGGTATTTTCATCATCAAGTAAAACGTCCATCGGCAGATAAAAGCGCACTGCTCCGGTGCCGACGTAAGACGAGTAGTGGTCAACGTCGCGGCTGGCTGATACGGCTTGTTCCAGCCGCTCTGTCTGACGTAGGGTCGCCTCCTGAGAGGCATTCGCTGGCAAAGACAGGCTGACCAGAAGCTCGGGCCGATCCGAGGCCGGGAAAAACTCGCCCTGCATCCGGGTCATACCCGCACCTGCCAGCAGCAGCGCCAGTAGCGCGAGGCCAAGCGTCAGAAGCCGGTGTCGCAGAACGCGGGCGAGCAGGCGGCGATAAAGCCCGCCGAGGCGACCAGGACCGGCGGCGTGTTTCTGCAGGGTGCCCGGCAGCAGCCAGCTGCCGGTCAACGGTGAAAACAGCACGGCCACTATCCATGAGCTGATAAGCGCAATCAGCACCACGGCAAACAGGGTATAGCAGTATTCTCCCGCGCTTGAGGCGGCAAAGCCGACCGGAATAAAACCGGCAATCATGACCAGCGTACCGGTCAGCATCGGAAACGCCGTAGAGGTGAACGCATAGGTTGCCGCGCTGGCGCGTGAATCGCCGGCTTCAAGCCTGGCCACCATGGTTTCCACCGTTATCATTGCATCGTCAACCAGCAGCCCCAGGGCGATAATCAGCGCGCCGAGCGAGATCCGCTGTAGCCCAATACCGGCAAGGTGCATACAGATAAATGTCATAGCCAGCACCAGCGGGATTGCTGCCGCCACCACCAGGCCGGCACGCAGGCCCAGTGAAACAAAAGACACGGCCAGCACGATGATCACTGCCTCTACGAGCACGTGCATAAATCCGCTGACGGCCTCATCCACCACGGCGGACTGATCGGCAATACGCGTCATCTCAATACCGTGCGGCAGCCGTTCGGCCTCGCCTGCCATGCGCGCGCGCAGCGCCTGGCCGAAAGCAAGCATATTCCCGGTCTGCGCCATCGAGACGGCGAGCCCGATCGCAGGCTGTCCGTTGACGCGATAAAGCGGCGCAGGCGGCTCTGTAGGTCTGCGCACGACGGCGGCAATCGCTGTAAGAGGGATATAGCGTCCGTTTACCCGCAGCGTCACCGTGCGCAGGCTCTCTTCGTTTTTGAAAGCCCCGCTGACTCGCAGCGCTATAGTGTCATCGGCCGTACGCACGGTACCCGCTGGCTCTACCACGTTCTGCGCGCGAAGCGCCTCAGCGACCTGCTGTAAATCCAGCCCCATCGATGAAAGCTTACGCGGTGAAAAGGCCACCACCAGCTGCTCTTCCTGCTCGCCCAGCAGCTGAATTTTACCTACATCCGGCAGGCTCATCAGATCCCGGCGAATGTTGTCCACCCGATCTCTTAATTCCCGCATGGAAAAACCCTCTGCGGTAAACCCGTAAATAGTGCCGAAGGTGTCTTCAAAATCATCGTTGACGGCAGGCCCCTGCACGCCCTGCGGTAAAGAAGGGGCGGCATCCTGCATTTTTTTACGTACCTGATACCAGATGTCGGCAACCTGCGCAGGGGGCGTATCATCGCGAAGGTTTATAAAGATAACGCTGCGCCCGGCGTGCGTCTCGCTCTGGACGTAGTCAAGCCGGGGGATCTCCTGCAGTTTTTTCTCCAGCGTGTCGGTCACCAGCCTGACCGTATCGCTGAGGTTCGCGCCCGGCCATTGGGCAGAAACCACCGCTGTTTTGATGGTAAATGCGGGATCTTCAGTCCGTGAAAGCTGCTCATAGCTTATGATGCCCGCAGCCATAATGAGCAGCATCAGGAAGGCAATTAACTGCTGCTGCTTCAGCGCCCAGGCAGAAAGGTTAAAGCTCTGCTTCATCCTGATCCTCCTTGCTCCAGGCCACGCGCTCGCCGTCACGCAGGCTTCTGACGCCCGCTGTAACGACCCGCTCCCCGGGCGCGATCCCGGCGCGTATAAATACGGAATCTGCCGAATAGCCTGCGATATGCACGGCTCTCCGACGGACCCGGTTGTTAACCGCATCCAGCACAAATACGGCGGGATCGCCTGCCTGGCGCGTCAGGGCCGACGCCGGAAGCACCATAACCGCCTCAGCTGCCGTTTCTGCGGCCGGCAGCGTGACCGTGATGCTGGCGCCCATCGCCATATCGGGCGGTGGATTATCCAGCGTGACCCGCACTCGCCAGCTTCGCGTTTGCGGATCGGCCTGCGGACTGATATCGCGCAGATGCCCCAGCGCGCTTACGGTCGGATCCCGCAGCAGCGCAAGGTGAAAAACGGCACCGGGCTGGCGTGATACCATTGCGGGACTGGCAACGTCAAACACGACGTCGCGGCCATTGCCAGCGGCAACGGTAAATACTGTCTCTCCGGCGCTGACAACCTGCCCTGCTGACGCGCTGACGCCCGTTACCACGCCGCTGGCAGGCGCGGTAAGGGCCGTCCAGCGCAGGTTTTCCTTCGCATTTTTCAGCGCCGCCTCGCTGCTCTGCGTGCGCGAAAGCGCCGCCTGCCAGTCAGCCGTGGCCGTATCCAGCTGAGCACGAGCGATAGCACCGGACGGCATCAGAAGACGCATTCGATGCAGATTAAGCAGCGCCACTTTTTCTGCGGCCCGGCTGCTGCTGACATCAGCCTGCGCGCTGATAACCTGGTTCAGCGCCGCCGGACTGTCCAGCACGGCCAGCGTGTCGCCCTGGCTGAACCGGCTCCCGACGTCGGCACTGCGCGTCAGTATGCGGCCCTCCAGCCTGAAACTCAGGGAGGTTTCATCATGCGCGCGGACTTCACCGGTCAGCGTCTGCTGAGCAGGAGCCGTGCGCGGGCCGATCGTCATCCATTCAACCGGACGCGGTGCGGGTGGATTTTGTTGTTTTTGCCGATCGCAGCCGGTCAGCATAACAGCCATCAGCACAAGGCCGAGCAGCAGTAAGACACTATGATGTCGCAGATCCAGCAGTTGCCAGGCCCCCTGTTTTATCAGGCCTGGAAGGTTGTCTGACATGGCGCAGTTCCTCAATTGAGTTTTGCGCCATTAAACCTCGCCATTATCAAGAACCCGGCCACATTCCATCAAGGGAGTGTCAAGACCCTCAGCAACCGTTATGCATCGTGAGGCAGCACGATCCGCATTCTTAATCCGCCCTCAGGCGGCAGCGTGGCGTCCAGCGTTCCGCCGTGCGCCTGACAGATAGCGCGTGCAATTGAAAGGCCCAGCCCGCTCCCGCCAGAATGCCGTGCCCGTGAGGCCTCTCCGCGCGTAAAGCGCTCAAACATGACTTCAAGAAACGCCGGCGGCACGCCGGGCCCTTTGTCCTGAAAAATAATCTCATAATGCCCGTCTGTGCTGCGGCTGCTCAGATACAGGCTGGTGCCGGAACCCGCATAGCGCAGCGCATTTTCCAGCAGGACGGTAAAAACCTGCCCCAGACGAAACGGATCGACGTTAAGCAGCGTTTTTTCAGCCAGTTCGGCAACCGGATAAATGCCTGCTTCATCAAGCTGGGATTTTATCCACTGCAGGCGATAGCGCAGGATCTCGGACGGACAGCAGCGAACCCTTTCCAGGCTAAGCTGCCCGGCGTCCGCCAGTGAAAGCAGCTGCAGTTCATCAATCAGCCTACGCAGGCAGTTCAGCTGGCCCATGATCATGGCAAGCTGTCGCCCATCCGCGCTGAACACGCCGTCAAGCAGCGCCTGTAGCCGAACCATGGCTGCGGTCAGCGGGGAGCGCAGCTCATGCGCCATAGCGACATGTGAGGCGCGAAGCTCTTTTTCATAACGCGCAAGCTGGCGCGTCATGGCGTTGAAGTTTTGTGCGAACTGCACCAGTTCTGCTGGTGCCGACGGCGTCAGCGCAGCCTGCGCACCGAAGTCACCTTCCGTTACCTGTTCAGCTGCGCCTCTGAGCTGGCTGAACTGAGCCGACAACGGGCGGGCATGGCGCAGCCCGAACCAGGCAATGAATGGAATCGTCACCAGCACCAGGACGCCGACGGTGATCCAGTCCGAAGAGGCGATGGAGGGATCGGAATAGCCGATACCCCACCAGCTATCAATGATCTGATGAAAACGCGCCGGATTAAGATTAGGGTTTTCACGCAGAACCAGGAATTCCTGCAGTATCGCGTGGGGCATATGCCAGGTGATCCAGAGATACTGAAGCGTAAAGCGCAGCCACATGCACAGCGCTATCAGGACAACGGTACCGATGGCAAGCGTCAGAATGCGAACGCAGATCCAACGCCACAGGGTTTGCAGCTGTGGATTTTTCATGGCTGCCGGAACCTGTAGCCGACGCCGCGTACGTTAAGAAGAACCTCTTTCATGCCGGCCGCCTCAAGTTTTTTGCGCAAGTTGTAGATATGTGTATCGACCACGCGTTCAAGCGCGTCGCTTTCAGGCAGGCACCGCTCCAGTAAAAACTGACGGCTGAGCGCACGAACCGGCGCGCGCATCATCGTCACCAGTAATAAAAACTCGGTTGGGGTCACGTCCACGTTGATTAGATCATCAATACCGCGCGTAACGGTTACGGTCATGGCCGAAGTATGAACCTCCAGCGCCTGCCAGCGCAGCACCTCCTCTTGCTGAACGGCTGGCTGACTTCGCCGCAGCACGGCCTGCACGCGCGCCACAACCTCTCCGGGATGGTAGGGCTTGACCACGTAGTCGTCGGCACCGTAGCGCAGCGCGCCGATGCGATCGGGCATGTCGCCGATGGCCGTTACCATAATCACAGGAACGTCACTGCTGCGCCTGATTTTTGCCAATACCTCAGTACCGTTAAGACCCGGCAGCATCACGTCCAGCAGGATCAGATCAGGGTGCCAGCGCCCGGCTATTTCCAGGCCCGACACCCCGTCCCCGGCCGCGCGAACTTCGTAGTTTTCGCGGCGTAAATAGGCTTCAAGCACCTCAACCGCATCTGCGTCGTCCTCAATAATAAGAATTTTTTTGTTTTGCATGGTTCACCTTGACACTTTCTTCACAATTCCCTGGCCGTTTATTGACACACCCACAGGATACTCCGGGTTGTCGATACGGGTGTATCGGCAAAGTGGAACGAACCCATAAGAGGTAAGGTGATGATAACCAGAAAAGCACTGCTGTATATGGCCGGTCTGGCCCTGACAACTTCAGCGACGGCCCGCGCGGACAGCGGTGATGCCCAAAATAGCGTGACCGTCGGCGTCGGCGCACAGTCTGCGCCCCGCTACAGCGGCTCGGATCAAACCCGCCTTCAGCCGGTTCCGGTTTTCCAGGCCCGACACGGTGCCTTCTTTGCGGATGCTCAAAAAGGCATTGGCTACGATTTACAAAGCAACAGTGGACTCTACCTGGAACATACGCTGGGCTACAACCTCGGACGAGATGACAAAAATTCAGACTGGCGTGACGGCGGTAAGAGGCTGAAGGGCATGGGCAAAATCGATCCCACGGTCAATACAGCGCTGGCCATCGGCTGGCAGGTCACGCCATGGCTCAGCGCCGAGGGCAAAGCGGTTCTGCCGTTCAGTGACGATCAGGGCGTCAATTATCAGGCATCCCTGACCCTTCTGCCGGTGCAGAGTGAAAGCGATACCGTCGCGCTGCAAACCGCGGCATTATTTGGCGATGCCCGCTATATGAATACCTGGTACGGCGTCAGTCAGGCGCAGAGCCAGCGCAGCAGGTTTACGCGCTACCGCGCGCCGGGCGGTTTTTACGGTATTGCAACCTCTCTGATCTGGAGCCACCAGTTTGATCCTCACTGGGGAACGCTTATCAGCGCGGGCTATACCTGGCTTGGCGATCGCGTAGCCGACAGCCCTGTTGTTTCCCGGCGCAATGAAGCAACGGGCACGGTCGGCTTTACCTATACATTCTGATGCTTTCTGCGCATAAGCGTTTCCAGGCCGTGCCTCATTGCGTACCTGCCCGTGCAGGCTCGTATCGATATTTATCAAACCTGGGCAGCCAGCGGGAATAACAATATGCTGTCGGACGACGTATTTTTTACGGGGCTGGTATGTTGGATAAGAGAAAACTTAACCAGAAAAGTCACCGTTCAGGAGGTGGCGGCCCGCTACGGTTATTCAAAGTGGTATCTGAACCGGTGCTTTGTGCGCTACGCCGGTATCAGCCTGGGTGCTTTTATTCGTCTGGAAAGGATGAAGGCCGCCGCTGATGAGCTTATCAGCGGCGACCAGCGAATTATAACTATCGCCCTGCGCTATGATTTTGAGTCGCAGCAGACGTTTACGCGGGCATTCAGCCGACAGTACGGTATGCCGCCCGGCGCGTTCAGGCAGGTTATGCGCAAAGCGAAGCCTGAACATTCAGAGAACGCTCACGCCCGAACATGCTAGCGGCTGATTATCATTCCCTTTCATCGCTTTCAGTATTGCCCTGACATGCCTGCTCTTCCTTCTCTACGGCTGCCACGCTCGTCTGAATTATCGCGAAGGCTGGTTTTGCTTATCGAATCCGGCGGCGATCTGACGCTATGCTTCTGGTGAGCCTCCTTCCGTCAGGCCACCGCTCAAGATCTATACGATACAGGCATGGTCGCCCGGCTTACTGGCTGATAAATAAAAATTATTATAAATTTCAATTAATTAAATAAAAAACTCATCTGAATTATCGGTTTTGTCCGATTTTTTTACGTTTACTGCGTCAGTTAACAGAATTTTTCATAAACTCATCTGCGTAAACCATTTACGCTGCAGATAACCGTGAAGACAGCGGTTACTGGATGTTTATGACTTCGCTGACAGCCTGTGGTTGTTGCTGGATATAAGGGAAAAGAATGCCATTACTATTCGATGAGTTATCTGGCGCGCCATCGTGGGTGCCTGCTTTATTGCTCGTCACGCTCTCTTTCGCTGCGGGGGCCGTTGCGCGATTTATCATTCTCAGGTTCATCCGCTACTGGCAGAATCGTGACAGGAAATTATTTAAATCCCTTGAAAAGCATCTTCGCGGATCAATTTTTCTTTTCATCCCGCTGATGTTAATCAACGTCGGGCTTAATTATATTAATATTCACCCGCACTATCTTGATCTTATTACAACGATTATTAATACCTTCATTATACTTTCGCTTTGTTCTATCCTGATTCGTTTGACTAATGTCGTGCAGGATATGCTTTTTATCCGCTATGACATTAATCTTTCTAATAATCTTCGTGCCCGTAAAATCCGTACGCAGATAATATATGTAAAAAAGGTCGCTATCGTCCTGCTCGTGACGCTGTGTGTTTCACTGATCCTGCTCAGCTTCCCCGGCGTGCGAAAATTCGGCACCACAATTCTGGCCGGTGCCGGGGTGGCCGGAATAATAATTGGCTTTGCCCTGCAAAAGTCGCTCGTTAACCTGTTTGCCGGTATTCAGATAGCCTTCACCCAACCGATTAAAATTGATGATGCTGTAGTGGTTGAAAAAGAATGGGGCTGGATTGAGGAGATAAACCTGACGTATGTGGTGGTGCGTATCTGGGATCTGCGCCGGCTGGTTCTGCCCATCACCTACTTTACAGAAAACGCCTTCCAGAACTGGACGCGTAATAACGCCCAAATATTAGGCACCGTTTTCCTTTACCTTGACTACTCCATGCCGTTAGAACCTCTGCGTCAGCATTTCGAAAAAATCCTCAGTGAAACAAAGCTCTGGGATCAGGAAACTCAGGTGCTGCAGGTAACGGATACTGATGACAGAACCATGACCATCAGATTATTGATGACGGCACAAAACTCCCCCATGGCCTTTGATTTACGCTGCCACGTGCGGGAAAAGATGATTGAGTTTATTCAGCAAAACTATCCGCAGTGCCTGCCTAAAACCAGGGCAACACTGGCCGATCCGCTGCTTGACGGCCCGGGAAGTCGATAACTAATCGCGTTTTTTTCTGAAAACAGAGAGTGGGACGTACAGTGCCCGTCAGGGCGCGGCACAAGCATTCGGGCAGCTGTGCTTCCGCTTCTCGCTTTCAGGCGGCGGCTTTATGCCAGGCAGACACCACAAGAGATCGCAGAACAGAGCCAACGCTATGCTAATGACGTAACGGCTGCGCCGCAGGCTCGAAAAACTGATATGACCCATCCTGTCGTGCTTTCGCCTGGTACATCGCTTTATCGGCATTTTCAAACAGCATGTTGGCCGATGCCGCCCCGAACCGTGCGAGGCTAATGCCAACAGACGCCCCAATGCGTACTTCTGTGCTATTGATAGCAAATGGCTCTTTCAGGCTGTTAATAATGCGCCGGGCGATGGCAGATGCCGCCTTGCGGTTGGTACACTTCGCGGCTACCACAAACTCATCCCCGCCCAGACGCGCCACCGCATCGCCAGGGCGCATACAGCGTCGTAGCCGCTCGCTTACCAGCTGTAGCAAAACATCCCCTACTGCATGCCCCATCGAATCATTGACCGCCTTGAACCCGTTCAAATCGATAAACAGGACGGTGGTATAGGCCAGATCTTTTCCCTGCGCAAGCATGTGGCTCACCCGGTCGTTGATCCAGGCCCGATTAGGCAACCCAGTTAACGTGTCGCGGGTGGCCAGTTTTTCGAGCTTGCGGATCCGCTCTTTATCATGAGTAATATCCCGCGAAACCAGCACGGCACCGATGTTCTTGCCGGTGGAAGGGTCGCTGACGCCGCAGGCCTTGGTGCCAAGCGTAATGTAGTGACCGTCGCGATGCCGCTTACGCACCTCGACCACATCCGACCGCACGCCACCGTTGAAAAGGAATACCAGTGCATCCGTAGCGGATGCCCGGTCATCGGGGTGCAGGAAATCCACCACCGGTTGACCTTTCATCTCATCGGCTGACCAACCGATCATTTTGCTGTAAGAAGGCGAGATTGAAACGTACCTGCCGTCTGCGTCGCAATGGGCGATCAGGTCAGTGCTGTTTTCAATTAACAGACGGTATTCCGCCGCCGTGCGCAGCGCTTCCTCCAGGGCTTTGCGCTGCCCGGTTATATCAAAAATGAAGCCGCTATATTGCAGGCAAGGAACATTGGGTGGACAGTCAGGCAGGCCTGAAACAATCACACAGCGTGTCGTGCCATCCAGACAACGGATTGGCACTTCGATATGAAAAGGCGTGACGCATTCCAACGCCGCAGTCAGTTGCAGCGCGATCTGCGCATCATCATCAGCCTGTGCGAGCCTCAGCCATGCACTTAGCGTTACGCCTTCCAGTGTGGGTATAAGGCCAGCAGGGCTTTCCTGACTGGTGATGCAAATGCCCTGGGCGTCTGTGGACCAAACGGCGGAAAGAGTAGGTTTGATCACAGTGTTCATGGTGGTCGGGTCCGTTGTTGGCTGATGCCGCAGTTTCTACGGTGCCATTTCACCTGCCGGAGCGGGAAATTATCTATGGCAAAACTCAAGGGTCAGAAGCAGTAGACTGCGTTTATCGGCCAATTCGCCCATAACCTTTAATGAATATTGCTTGATTAAACGGCTGTACAGCCTGCAACTGTCGCGTTATGCCTGAATTATACAATGCGTAGGGATTTTCGACTTTTCCCGACATCGTTACGTTATGTAAGGCAGCCTGAGGTTCTGCGTCACCTGCGAAAACTAATGCGGCAGTGCATTAGCTGTTGGGGGAATGGCCAGCACATTCAGATGCGTTTCTGTCTCTGGCGCACTGCCGTTTTCACGCACGAATTTACAGAGGTTGTCGACAGATCCTGGCTCATGTTTTTCCTTATGGGTTTCGCCGCGCCTGGCGGACAGACACGACGAATGTGGAAGATTGGCTGAGATCAGGAAGCGGCGTGGGTATGGTAAATTTTGCTCACCACCGTCCAGCGTCCGTTGACCTTCAGCAGGTTGAAAAAGTCCGTGAAGCGAAAGCCTGAAATATCGTCGGTATCGATACGCGCGCTTGCCGCCGTGCCCACGATGTCAACGCGTACGATGGCGGCCTTCGCCTCCGGTGAAGGGCGGAACGCGCTATCGATAGTGTCGAAAAGGCCCTGAATCGGCCCGCCTGTAAGATTTGCATCGCCGTCAACGCCAAAAATCGTGGCCCGTTCGCTGAAGGCGGGCTTCATGATCTCACTTTTTGCCTGCTTTCCGCCTTCGTTGTACTGGCTGAGTACGTCCACAATGGCGTTATATTCCTGCACGTAGGTTGCGTCGGTCATAGCATCTGTCTCCGGTAGTGTTGTGTCGGTCATCCGTACGGATGCCCGTGATTCGGTTCAATCGCTTTTTTATGACGAACAGCAGCAATGATAGCCATGCCAGTCAGCACATCGCCGTGCTGTAAAAAGTCTTCGGCGCTGAAGCTGCCCTGCCCGTCACCCGGGAAGCCGGGAAAAAATCAGCGTCGCTGCAAAAGCGAGTTCTGACATGGGCCCCACACAATTATGTAGTGAGCACTATATAATATTCCTATTGTATAGTGACCGCTATGTAATATGTCAAGAGAATGATTATATGCCCGACGTGAAAACGAAAAACGCAGGTGTCAGTGGTGAAAAGCCCAAAGGCCGCCCGCGCAGCTTCGATCGTGACAGGGCCCTGCTCAGGGCGCTGGACATCTTCTGGCGTAAAGGGTTTGAGCCGGCCTCGGTTGCCGAACTCTGCGCTGCCATGGAAATCAATCCGCCCAGCCTTTACTCCGCCTTTGGTAACAAGGCGAAACTTTTTCTGGAGGCCGTAAGCTATTATGAAAAGGTTTACTGGAAGGCAACCTGGGAGCGGCTTGAAGAGGAGCCGGATATCACGCAGGCAATTGATAAATTCTTCAGCGAAGCGGCTGACATTCTGCTTTCGCCTTCCGCTCCCTGCGGCTGCATGGTCGTTCTTGCGGCCATCAACGTCTCTCAGGAATCCTCTGACGTTGTAGAGGCCGTGAGCGTGCTCAGGCAGGAAGGGAAAGACCTGTTTGAAAAGCGACTGCGCCGAGCCGTACGTGAGCAACAGCTGCCGACCGATACCGCCACCGCTGCACTGGCTACCGTCCTGAATACGCTCCTGGAAGGCATGTCGATCGAGGCGAAAGACGGTGCCACACCAGCAAGCCTCAGGGCGACCGGGCAATATGCGTCGCGTTTGTTGCCATGCCAAAAATAGCGATCGCACAAAATGTACCTTGCCGCACTAGACGACCGGTCAATTTTAACGTTATGCTGATCGGACTATGAAAAAACAAGCGACAAACGTGCGTCAGCACATCATTGATGTTGCCCGGACGCTTATCACACATAAAGGCTACAGCGCCGTCGGCCTGGCTGAGATCGTCAAAGCCGCCGGCATTCCTAAAGGCTCGTTCTATTACTACTTCCGGTCCAAGGAAGAGTTTGCTGAAGCCCTGCTGGAACATTACTTCACCCATTATCTCGTTCAGGTTGAAGAGCAGCTACGCGGCAGCGAACCCGCCAGAGAGCGGCTGCTGCGCTACTTTGCGTTCTGGAAGGCGACCCAGGGGGCTGACCTGCCGGAAAGCAAATGTCTTGTCGTCAAGCTTGGAGCAGAAGTCTGCGATCAATACGACAGCATGCGAAGCGTTCTGGCAAAAGGAACCCTTGAAATTATCGGCAGGATTACGGCGTGCATACAACAGGGGCAAAACGATGGCTCCCTCTCAGCCAACAGGGATGCAGAGGCCCTTGCTGAAGAGCTTTACCAGCTCTGGCTGGGCGCTTCGCTGATGGCAAAAATTCACGAGCCCGAACAGGCGTTCGACAAAGCAATGAGTGCGACAAAGCGGCTGCTCGCGTAGCCGCCTTTTTTTCTGCCAATTTACTAGACGACCGGTCAATTATTCAGGAGTAACCATGACTGACAACAGTACCCGAACCGATCTTTTCTCTCCCGTGACTATGGGGAAACTTCAGCTGGCTAACCGTATTATTATGGCGCCGGTAACCCGCAGCCGCTACGGTGAAGATGGCGTACCGAATGAGTTACATGCAACCTACTACGCCCAGCGCGCCAGTGCCGGACTGATTATTTCAGAAGCCACAAACATCTCAGCTCAGGGCCGCGGCTATGCAGCAACGCCAGGGATCTGGAGCGAAGAACAGGTGGCTGGCTGGAAAAAAGTCACTGACGCCGTTCATGCAGAAGGTGGAAAAATTGTCTGCCAGCTCTGGCACGTAGGCCGCTTTTCCAGCGTTGAGCTGCAACCCAACGGCGAGCGTCCGGTTGCGCCTTCTGCTATCAAGGCTGAAGGCCAGACGTATACCGTCAATGGCTTCGTGCCGGTTTCGACGCCGCGCGCGCTCGAAACCAGCGAAATTCCGGGCATTATTGAGCAATACAAACACGCCGCAAAAAACGCCCTTCGCGCAGGGTTTGACGGCGTGGAAGTGCATTCTGCAAACAGCTACCTGCTCGATCAGTTCCTGCGTGATTCAACTAATCATCGCACCGACGCCTGGGGCGGCTCGATTGAAAACCGCGCGCGCCTGACGCTGGAAGTCACTGAAGCGATTGTTAATATCTGGGGCAACGATCGCGTGGGCATTCGCCTGTCACCGGTTACCCCTGACGCAGGCAACACGCCGCCGGACAGTAACGTAATGGCAATGTATGGCTATCTGATCCAGCAGCTGAACCGCTTTAAGCTGGCCTATCTGCACTTTGTTGAAGGTGCAACGGCAACCTCCCGCGAGGTGCCTTCTGACGTGGATATGGATGCACTGAGCGCGCAGTTCGACGGTCTGTTTATCGGAAACAATAACTATGACCTGGAGATGGCCATCAGCCGCCGCAATGCCGGGCTTATCGATGCCGTCGCTTTCGGTCGCCTGTTCATTTCTAACCCGGACCTGGTTAAGCGACTGCGTTATGGCGCCGGGCTGACCATCGCGCCAAAAGAAGCCTATTACGGCGGCGGCGCGAAAGGTTACACCGACTGGCCGCAAGGAAATTACTGATCAATAAAAGCGGCGGGATCTTCCCGCTGCCTGTTCCTGACAGGGAAGGATAAGAAAATGAATTATTTGCAGAACAAAACGGCTGTTATTACTGGCGCGTCATCGGGCATTGGCGCCGCAACCGCGATGGAACTTGCGCGTCATGGCGTGAATATTGTTGCGGCCGCGCTGGATCAAAGCGGCCTTGATAAGCTGGTAAAGGATATTGAGTCCGCTGGCGGCCATGCTTCCGGTCTGGTGACGGATGTGACACGTCTGGAAGATACAAAGGCGCTGGTCAAGCATGCTACTGAAACCTTCGGTACTGTTGATATCCTGATTAACAACGCCGGACTGATGCTGTTTTCAGCCTGGAGCGACATCGCGTGGGACGACTGGAACAAGATGGTCGACGTAAACATCAAAGGGTATCTGAACGCGATTGCGTCCGTCCTCCCGGTTATGCTCGACAAAAGTGCCGGACAGATCCTGAACATGGCTTCTGTCGCGGGCCACCAGGTTGACGCCGGCGCGGGCGTGTACAGTTCGACCAAATTCTTTGTCCACGCCATGACGGAATCTATGCGTAAGGATCTGGGCGTGAATAAGGGCATCAGGGTAAATACCATCAGCCCGGGCGTTATTAACACGGGATGGGCTGACAAGGTGAGCGATCCGCAGGGGCGTAAGGCGGCACAGGAACTGACCAAAATTGCTATCAGCCCGCAGGATGTAGCAAATGCGGTTGTCTACGCCCTTAACCAGCCTGAGAATGTCACGGTCAACGATCTTATTGTCTCCCCTACGAAGCAGAACTGGTAAATCAATACTGGCAGCCTGCTGGCTGCCACTTCTGCTCTGTCGTAACCGGGCTTATATTGCCGACAGGCTCTGGCTGACGGTTCAGCGGGCAGCATGATATCAATGCGGATAGTGTCGCCCAGCGTTCACTATATGCATATCAGATGCGGGCCTTGCGTCCCCTGCGTGGCGGAAACAGACGTGAAAAATATGCCATTCTGCTCGACGGGCAACTATCCTGTCTTACACAAGCCATCTGCAATATGAGTATTCTGAGGATGTCGATATGACCATGTTTTACCAACTTACCGCCACCAGCCTGAGTGGCCAGCCGATCCCTATGGCCGACTACGCTGGCAAGCTGGTGCTCGTGGTCAATACCGCCAGCCATTGTGGCTTTACGCCACAGTACGCGGGCCTTGAATCGCTCTATAAGCGGTACGCCGCCCAAGGGCTGGTGGTGCTGGGTTTTCCCTGCAATCAGTTTGGTAAGCAGGAACCCGGCAGTGCTGACGACATCGCGCAGACCTGCCACATCAACTATGGCGTGAGCTTTCCGATGTTTGAGAAAGTGGCGGTCAACGGCGCCCTGGCGCACCCGGTGTTTCGTTACCTGAAAGCCGAATTGCCCGGCGTGATGGGCGGGCGGATCAAATGGAACTTTACTAAGTTCCTGATCGGACGCGACGGCAAACCACTTAAGCGTTTTGCACCGATCTCTACCCCAGAGAAAATGGAAGCCGCGATCCTTGCTGCACTGGAATAAGCGCTTCAGTTAAATTATAAAGGCTGTGCGGCAGCCTTTATAAGGTAGCGTAGCGATAATAGAAATGATGAGAGCACTGCGTTATTGACTTGTGTGCTGCGCTTGATGGGAAGGTTTGGGCAGGTGCCAACTTGCTTTGTTTTTAATCAGATGCCCGCATCCCTGATATCGTGGGCGTTGATTGCACCATTAACCTCGCCGGTCGCAGAAATTACAGGAGCAGCGGATATTTTACGTTCCTGAAATAAAGCCAGCGCTTCAGCCGCATACTGACCGGCCGATAATGTAAAGCCGGGCGAGGTCATTGCATCCTGAACCGCCGCACTGAGCGTTCCGCCTTTCAGCAGCCATCGACGCAAATCACCGTCAGTAAATATTCCCGACAGCCTGCGGTCTTCGTTTATTATAGCGACAAGGCCCAGCCCGGTACGCGTCAGCTCAAACAGAGCGTCATGAACGGTCGCAGACTTACTTACCAGGGGGATCTTCGCCTCCGTACGCATAATATCGCCGACCCGGCACAGCAGCCGCGTACCAAGACTGCCTGCAGAGTGCCTCGGCGGGATGAACATAAAAGGCCGGCGTGCCCGTGCTGGCCAGCGTAGCCGCAATTTTACGGCCGATATGCCCTGACTTCCCCATCCCGCTGACGATAACTTTCCCGCTGCAGGCATGGATACGCTCACAGGCCTGCAAAAAGTCATCATTCAGTCGCTCTGTCAGGCGGGACGCTTCATGCAGTTCCGTTTCAATCGTCTCGCGGGCAGTATCCAGTATTATGTTATTCATGAACTACTCTTCTCCGGCGATGATAACTTCGATGCCTTTTTCCTGAAGCTGCGCAACGGTGTCATCAGTAATATCGCTGTCGGTGATTAGCACGTCGACAGCGTCAAGGCTGCACACCACGTTCGGGCTGCGGCGGCCAAATTTGGACGAATCCACCAGCAATACGATTTTCTTGGCGGCCCGGCACATGGCCTGGCTGACGGCAAACACCTCATTAAACGTCGTCACGCCAGCAGTCATATCCACGCCGTCAGCGCCTATAAATAGTGTGTCGAAACTGAAGTGACTGAAGGCAGATTCTGCCAGGCTGCCATGGAATGACGCTGACGTGCCGCGATAGGTGCCACCGGGCATAAGAATGACCTGATCGTTATCCAGCTCAACCAGCTCATTCACGATGCTCAGGCTGTTTGTCATCACGGTGATATTGTTGAAGCGCGTAAGATACGGCACCATCTGCAGTACCGTACTGCCGGCATCAAAGATAAGCGAGTCACCTTCGCTGATAAGTGACGCTGCGCACGCGGCGATCCGCTTTTTCTTTTGCGTGTTGATGAGCGTTTTTCTGTCAATAGGCTGATCTCCTTCATCGCGGTTTAGCATCACGCCGCCGTAAGTCCGGATTACTGCCCCTTCCTGCTGGAGCCGCGTGAGATCCTTTCGAATAGTGGTCCCGGTCGTATTGAAGTGGGCAATAAGCGCATCTACAGTGGTACGGCCGTTTTGCTGCAGATATTCAAGGATTTGTGCCTGACGCTGTATCGGTTTCATAAAGAGATCCTTTCAGTTTCTGAACTTCCCCATCATCCCGGACGTCTTAACTCGCGATGCAAAGGAATAAACTTTCAGAATGAAAGCTATCATCTTTTATTTGAAATGGCTAATGCCAGGGCTTCCTGCAGTGATTTATTTGCAGGAAATATGACTTCAGGACGTATATCGTCCAGCATAGCGCCGGTCAGTCGCTCCTCGGAATAAGGATTTGCAAAAACGGTCAATCCCTTTATAACGAAATTACCGGTTATCCTGCCTTCATCACCGATGGCCAGTGCCAGAACAACCCGGGGTTTAAAGCGCCCCGCCGAGCGGCCAATTCGAACGCGGCCGCATTCGGAAAGCAACGCCAGGGCCCGGTTGAACCGATTTATCTGCAGCCAGCCCAATACTATTTGTGTCGTCCACGCCAGCGCGGCCACACATATCAGGGAATTTACAGGATCCATACTTTCTCCTCATGAAGCCGGCAGCCTGCGCCACCGGCTTTTTCTGTCAGAACATTACCTGTCCGCCGGTAACGTTGATGGACTGTCCGGTGCAGTAGGCTGCCTTATCGCTTGCATAGAACAGCATTACGTTGAGCACGTCTTCATAGTCACAACCCCGCTTCAGCGGCACCTTGTCGATATAATGCTGTTCAACTTCGTCAGGACGGATACCCAGCTTTTCTGCATACTGCGGCAGCAGCGACTGAAACATTGGGGACTTCAGCAAATTACCCAGCATCAGCGAATGAACGGTGATGCCGTATTCGGCCAGATCCAGCGCCAGTGACTGCGTTAGCCCTACGCCGCCAAACTTGGCCGCGCTGTAACCGGAATTGTGTTTACTGCCCACTTTGCCGGACTTTGAGTTGATCTGGATAATGCGGCCTTTGATCCCTTCCCTGATCATCAGCTTTGAAAACTCGCGGGCGCAGAGGAAATATCCCACCAGATTCACCTGCAGTGACAAGTCAAAATCACTCAGCCCGAATTCCGTAATCGGTGCGGCTTTGGCAATGCCCGCGCTGTAAAGCAGCAGATCAGCCCGGCCAAAACCTGCATCAACCTGACGGGCCAACGCGATGACGCTCTCTTCGTTTGTAGCATCCACACGAAAGGGCATCGCACAGCCAGCGCCATAACGCTCATTGATTGTGTCCGCAACCTTCTTCGCATTGTCTTCATTGAGGTCGGCAACCGCCACCTTATAGCCGGCTTCAGCCAGCCCTTCGCACAGGTAAGCACCCAGCGTCTGGCCACCACCGATGACTACAGCAACCTGATCCATTTTTATCTCCTGATTATTCACTCAACATACGAAACTTCTGGCCCGGTTCAATTGAGGCCGGCGCGCTGCCTGCAACATGAACCGTGCCGGGAAACTCAGCCTGTCCGGCGCCGTCAAACCGCACGGTGATATGACCGAGATCGCGCAAATTTTCACGAGCCACGCTGCCAACGGCCGTTACCGGGTATTCCTGCTCTCCGATAGCCAGCACGGAGCCGGTATCAAATGCCCCACCGTCGTTCACGTCCGTTCGGTGAATAAAGCAGTATTCCGCCACGTCCTGGGGTGCCCCTTCTCCGAAGGTGATGATGAAGTTGTCATCAAGGGATTCGTTCGCACTGGATCCGACCGAAATAAACGTGGATTCATAAACGGTTTTCATAATTGCTCCACCCTTTACTGATAGATAAACCCGGACACCGCCCAGGCAAGAAGAACCGATGGCGCACCGGTAAGAAAGCGACCAACCAACACTGATGGCACGCCTACGCGAACGGTCTCCTGACGGGCTTCCGCAATCGACAGTCCGACGGGAATAAAGTCACAGGCGGCCTGTGAGTTAATGGCGAACAGTGCCGGCAAAGCCAGATGCGGTGGGATAGTACCCTGCCCAATCTGTACGCCTACCAGCACGCCAATAACCTGCGCAATCACGGCACCGGGGCCGAGGAACGGCGAAAGCAGCGGAAAAGAGCAGATAAGCGCCAGCGTGACCAGTCCGATCGGGCTATTGGCCAGCGGCGTCAGGCCGTGCGCGATAAAATCGCCCAGCCCGGAGGCCATGATGATCCCGATGAGAGCTGAAACAAATGCCATAAAGGGCAGAATGGTTTTCAGTACTGTGTCAATGGTTTCGCGACCGGCCTGAAAGAAAACTGCAACGACCGATCCCATCCCCATGCCGACTTTCGCCAGCAGTCCGTCGCTCTGCTCGGTGATTTTTTTACTGGTGTCATAGTCGCGGCCTTTGCCAGCGGATGCAGGATCAGGCTGCTGTTCAACCACTGATGAAGACGCACCGTTACCGGCCTGAATGTCCTGCGGGCGTACCCCGGATACATAAATATCTTCCGTGATGTACTGCGCCAGCGGGCCGGATTTTCCGGTGGCATGAATGTTGATGGTGGGTATACGTCGCTTGGGATAAAGGCCGCAGCGCAGCGTACCGCCGCAGTCGATGACCGCCACGCCGATTTCTTCTGCCGGTGGCTCGCCTTCTTTAAAGCCGTCAACGGCTTCCCAGCCGGTGACTTCTCTCAGACGGTCAACAATCGCCGGCCGGGTGCCAGCCGTAACGTAAACAATTTTTTTTCCGGGCGTAACGGTGATGGTGAGCGGGCCACCCCAGCCACTTTCGCCTTTTTTAACGGTAATGGTGTCAGTCATCTTTTACTCCGCTCTTATAAACGAACCTGACGTTCGAGTTGCACGCCCATCTTTTTTTCAAAGATGGTCGTGGTGAGGTCGGTGACCCAGCCCCTGAAGAAATTCGTGACCATGCCGACCAGCAAATAACTGACAGCCAGCGGCCCCAGCGGCAGGCCAAGCGTGGTCAGGCCGTTGGCTATGCCCAGATAGACAAAGAGTTCACCCGGGTTGATGTGCGGAAAAAGCCCGTTCATGGAGTGACAGCTGTAGGACGCGGCGGCGTAATAGCTCGGCTTGTATTTTTCCGGCATAAACCTGCCCAGGCTATGCGTCATGGGATTGCAGAAAACAAAGGTGCCGATAACGGGAAGTAACAGATAGCGTGAGACCGGATTACCGGCACAGCGCTGCGCCAGTGATTCAATACGTCGCTGCCCTACGAACACAATCAGCGCATTCATGACGACCAGCAGGCTAATAAGTAGTGGAAGAATACCGGTTACCATGCCGGTAAAGACCTCCCCCCCTTTCTGAAAGAGCCCGATAAACCATTCGGCTCCGTGCGTGATGCTTTCAACCATTTAGAAACCCCTTCGTGTAGAGAACAGATTCACTTTCTTATTCACTGCGACAACAAGGTAGATCGAAAACGAAGCAATAAAAGACGATCGCATCACAAAGTGAATATAAAATCTTTCAAAATAAAAGATAAAATGAAAGGTAAAATCTTTCATTTGCTGCTGCGAGGGCGGGAAATGTGTTGTTTACAGAGATGGAAAAGCGGCAGAAAGAAGGGGTTAGAAATGGATTACAATTCAGCTCGGGAACAGATGAAAATCATGGCGGGTATGCTGACTGGGCGCAGTGTCAGAGCAGCCACAGATCATTGCCTTTACTGCGGATTTGCCTGTGAGCTTGCGTTGTTTTTCAGCAAAATCAGGAAAATTTCAGTCAGCAAATCGCCAGAATCGTTAGCCCATAAGGCTGTTTTTAAAATGACATCGTGAACAAACTATTCCTGTCTGTAATCAAGATATTCAATGAATTGCTGCACGGCCCGTGAAGCGCTTTTTCTGTTCCGGAAAGCGAGGCCAATCTCACGACAGGGCGATACGTCAATTTTTCTGGTGATGATACTGTAGGGGATCTTTCTGAGAATAAGTGAAGGCAGAATACCAACGCCAAGGTTTTTCTCCACCATGGTCATAACGGCGTAGTCATCCCACAGGGTAAATTTTACGCGCGGTATGAGACCGGCCACTCTGAATACCTCCGATATTTCATTATTTTTCCCTTTTTCAAGCAGTATGAACGGCTCCTGACATAATGAGGCAAGTGGGATTACATCATGTTCTGATAAGGCATGTCCTTCAGGGAGAACAACCAGATACTCATCGTTTTCCAGAAAAAGGGTTTCTAATGCGGACGAAGCAGGTAAACGGGTGAAACCGCAGTCAACCCGGCCTTCAGCTATCCAACTTTCTATTTCTGTATAGTCCCCGAGCAGCAGCTCAAAATCGATGTTGGGATAATCTTTCTGAAAGGCCTTTAAGATGCCAGGCAGCCAGTGAGTAGCCACGCTGGAAAAAGTACCGATACGAATAATCCCAGACTGAAGCCCGTTGAGTGCATCGACCTCACCCTGGAGCTTCTGGTACGCCTCACAGACCTTTTTTGCAAACGGCAGAAGTTTGATGCCATCCGAAGTCAGCCGCACACCCGTCCGGCTGCGTTCAAACAGCGTGACGCCCCACTCTTTTTCAAGCTCGCTAATCATCCGACTGATACCGGACTGTGAATAGAAAAGCTTTTCTGCCGCTCTGGTAAAGCTCTCCAGCTCCACTACTTTCAGGAAGGCTTTGTACTTTTGAATATTTATATCCATAGCGGTTTTCATCATCCGGATTCATCATGCTTTGCATGCTAAACATTCGTTTTTGTAATAACAACTAAGGTGATAACTTTTCGGCAAGTGAATGCCATAACCGGCGCTGCCCGGGGTTGATAAAGGACACACAAGTTAATGCAACTGAGTAAATCATCTTTCGCCTCACAAGGTGCAACATCGGGCTTTGTCCTGCTCTGGGGCTGTGCCGCAATATTTACCCGACTGGGGCTGGATAACGCCTCGCCCTTGGCACTGCTTATTTTCCGTTTTGCCATTGCACTGGGCGCGTTGTTGATAATCGGCATTTTTCGCCGCCGGTGGTTGCCGGAAAAGGATCCCGTCGGCAGGTTGTTCTGACCGGCCTGATGCTCATTGGCGGCTATTCGGTGTGTTACTTCCAGGCCATGGCGCACGGCGTCACGCCCGGGCTGATTGCGACCATTATGGGTATTCAGCCTATCCTTACGCTTTGCGTCGTTGAGCGCAGGATGCAGGGACTCCGCCTGGCCGGACTGATGCTGGCGCTTTCAGGGCTTATCCTGCTGGTCTGGCGAAGCCTGTCTGCGTCACACCTGCCCGTATCCGGCGTTGTCTTTGCCCTGGCTGCACTGCTGTTCATAACGTTTGGTGCCATCATGCAGAAAAAAATCCGCCAGTCTCCGGCCGACGTGCTTCCCCTGCAGTATGGAATAAGCCTGGTGTTGTGCGTGTGCCTGCTGCCCACAGATGTTTTTCACGTCAGCTTCACGCCAGCCTTTTTCACCTCAGTGCTGTTTTTGGGCGTATTGATTTCCGTGGTTGCGCAGCTGCTGCTTTACCGCCTGCTCAGCGCCGGGAGCATTGTTAACGTCACCAGCCTGTTTTATCTGGTACCTGTCATTACGGCCGTGCTGGATTACCTGCTGCTGGGCAATACTCTGCCGTGGTCTGCCGTAGTGGGCATGGGAGCTATTCTGCTTGGTGTCATGATGGTATTTCGGACACCCCGCCCGCAGATGGCATAACGTTCTTATTCCTCTGCTACTCGCTATCGCCCCTTATGCCGTCATACCGGGCGCTCAAGCCTCGCGAAAGGGGCTAAGCACTCCTGAGTCAGGGCTGATGACGGGGCTGAACTTTGCAGGCGGCTCGGAGTTTGCCGCCATACAGCTCTTGCACAATTTGCTGCCGCAACCGGCCAATACGCCTTTCTGCTGCAAGGCTAAATAGACGCGGAAAATTCACAACCTTTCCACCAGCGTTTTTAATTGGGCAATCACTGCCCCCTTCTCATCCTCGTTTTCTCCGCCGCAAGGCCAGGTTGACTGCCGGACAATCAAACGCGTCGGCAGCAGCTCCCGAATGCGCATCTGCGGTGCGGCCATCTTCTGAACTAACAGCTCAACGGCTTTTTTCCCTAACTTATCGAAATCCTGCGCAACGGTTGTTAACGGCGGCTGGAAATAGAGGCTGTCCGCCGTATCGTCATAGCCGGTAACGGAAACCGCCCGGCTGCCGGTGCGATTAAGCTGTGCCAGCGCGCTCAGCACCCCGAGCGCCATTTGATCGTTCGCGACAACGATCGCGCTAATGCGCGGCTGCTGATGCAACAGCTCAAAGGCTTTGTGCCAGCCGCTGGCCGCACTCCAGTCGCCAAAAACCGTTACCGCGTTGCTCACCCCAAGCCGGTGCAAGGCTTCGCGCCAGCTGCTCAACCGCATTCGCGCCGAGACGGAACTCTCTGGCCCGGCAAGCAGACCGAACTCCCGATGCCCCAGCGTCCAGAGATGGTTGACGCAGGCGCCGCAGCCGTCCAGATGATTAAACCGCACCGAGCAGACATCGGTTTCCGGCGAAATATCTAAAAACAGACAGCTAATATCCGGGTTCTCACTGACCAACTTTTCCGCCAGGCTGCTTTCCAGGGGAAGATTGATGATGGCGCCACGGATATTCTGCGCGCGAAACTCATGCAAACGTGCCTGAAGAGAAGCGTAATCGGCCGTTACCGGCATCGCGATAGCAACCTCCAGCTGATGCGCGCCCGCGTGACTCTTTATCGCGGCGGCGATTTGCGAAGGAGCATGCAGCGTTAACGACGCGGTAATCAACCCAATCGACGGCGCCGATTTCCCCGCCAGCAACTGTGCCGAACGGTTAGGCACATAGTGCAACGCCTGCATGGCGTGGATGACTTTGTCACGGGTTCGTTCAGAAACCACATCAGGCCTGTTCAGCACGCGCGAAACCGTCTGTTGTGATACACCGGCCTCACGAGCCACATCTTCCAGAGTTGCCATACGCCGCTGCATCTTCTTCTCCTTTGGTCTCTCTCGCCAATGTCTTACGCTAACATTTATTGTCTAAAATACGACAAAAAATGGCTGTTTCTGTTCTGTTTCGTGATCGCCAATGAGTTTCAATCTCAGTAATATTGCGGCTACTAACAAAATATCTGATAACACACTCCATCTTGTCTGGCGAATGACATTTACTTTTAGCTATCAGGTAGACCTATGCGCAATCACGACGGCCATGCCCCCCACAGCGTTTCGTTTCATGACGTGCTTGCACGTGAAGACTGGCAAAACCAGACCATTACGCACCTGAACCGTTTACCGGCCCATGCGCCTTTCTCCAGCTGGCGCGATCTTCGCGCGGCAAGGGAAAATCAGACCTCATCACACCGCCGTCAGCTGGATGGCCAGTGGCAATTCACTTATGCGCGCAGCCCGTTTGAGGTGGACGCCAGCTGGCTGGAAAGCGATCTGGCGGAGAGCCGTCCTACGCCCGTGCCTTCGAACTGGCAAATGGAGGGTTACGACGCGCCAATCTATACCAACGTGCGCTATCCCATCGACACCACGCCGCCGCGCGTGCCGGAAGAGAACCCGACCGGCTGCTACTCGCTGACGTTTAACGTGGAGGAGAGCTGGCGGGACGAAGGTGAAACGCAGATTATCTTCGACGGTGTAAATTCTGCCTTCCATCTTTGGTGCAATGGCAAATGGATCGGTTACTCGCAGGACAGTCGCCTGCCTGCGGCCTTCGATCTCAGCGCCGCGCTTCAGCCGGGCGAGAACCGCCTTTGCGTTATGGTGATGCGCTGGAGCGCGGGCACCTGGCTTGAAGATCAGGATATGTGGCGGATGAGCGGCATCTTCCGTTCAGTATGGTTGCTGAATAAGCCGTCGCTGCACCTGAGCGATGTTCAGCTTACGCCGCAGCTTGATGCGCTTTATCGCGACGCTGAGCTGGAGGTGAATGTCACCGTTGCTGCTCCGGAACGGCTGCTTGAAAAACTGACGGTCAACGTGGAGCTGTGGCATGACGCGCAGCGGGTCGCCAGCCACCAGCAGCAGCCCGGCTCGCCAGCCATTGACGAGCGAGGCAACTATGCGGAACGCGCCATGATGCGCGTTCCCGTGGAGCGTCCGGCCCTGTGGAGCGCGGAAACGCCGAACTGCTATCGGGCCGTCGTCTCGCTGTGGCACGGCGATAAGCTGATCGAGGCCGAGGCCTGGGATATTGGTTTTCGCCGGGTTGAAATCGACAATGGCCTGCTGAAGCTGAACGGTAAACCGCTGTTGATCCGTGGCGTTAACCGTCACGAGCATCACCCTCAGCGCGGCCAGGTCGTTACAGAAGAGGATATGGTGCAGGACATTCTGCTGATGAAGCAGAACAATTTTAACGCCGTTCGCTGCTCGCACTATCCCAACGCGCCGCACTGGTATGAACTCTGTAATCGCTATGGCCTGTATGTGGTCGACGAGGCCAATATCGAAACCCACGGCATGGTGCCGATGAATCGTCTTTCCGACGATCCGGCCTGGCTGCCGGCCTGGAGCGCCCGCGTCACGCGGATGGTGCAAAGCAATCGCCACCACCCGTCGATCGTTATCTGGTCACTGGGCAACGAATCCGGCGGCGGCGGCAATCACGAAGCCATGTATCACTGGCTCAAGCGTAACGATCCGTCACGCCCGGTGCAGTATGAAGGCGGCGGCGCGGACAGCACGACCACCGATATTATCTGCCCGATGTACGCCCGCGTGGAAAACGATCAGCTCATTCCGGCCGTGCCGAAATGGGGCATTAAAAAGTGGATCGGTCTGCCCGGCGAGCAGCGCCCGCTAATCCTTTGTGAATACGCTCATGCCATGGGCAACAGCCTGGGCAACTATGCCGACTACTGGCAGGCGTTTCGTGATTACCCACGCCTGCAGGGCGGCTTTGTCTGGGACTGGGCCGATCAGGCGATTAGCAAAACCTTTGACGACGGCAGCATCGGCTGGGCCTACGGCGGTGATTTTGGCGATAAGCCCAACGATCGCCAGTTCTGCATGAACGGGCTGGTGTTCCCTGACCGCCGCCCTCACCCGTCATTAATTGAGGCCAAACACGCGCAGCAATACTTCCAGTTTGCCCTGCTGTCGCAACATCCGCTGCGCATCAGCATTGTCAGCGAGTATCTGTTCCGTCCGACGGATAACGAGGAGCTGCACTGGCAGGTTCAGGCAGCCGGTGAAACCATTAGCAAAGGCAGCACAATGCTTGCGCTGCGGCCTGAAGGCCAGAGCGAGCTGACGCTGCTGGAGGAACTGACGTTGCCCGCCGGGGCCGAAGAGGTCTGGCTGACGCTGGAGGTTATCCAGCCGCAGGCCACCGCCTGGTCCGCTGCCGGGCATCGCGTTGCCTGGCAGCAGTTTGCGCTCGCCGCCCCATTGGTGTTGCATGCGCCTCAGCCAGCAGGCGATGCGCCTGAGCTTGAGCGCAGCGACAGCGCCTGGACGGTGCGCAGCGGCTTACAGCAGTGGGTGATTGACCGTCAAAGCGGGCTATTGACGCACTGGGAAGTGAACGGCGTGGAGCAGCTGCTGACTCCGCTGCGCGACCAGTTCGTGCGCGCGCCGTTGGATAACGATATTGGCGTAAGCGAAGTGGAGCGTATCGATCCCAACGCCTGGGTTGAACGCTGGAAAAGCGCGGGCCTGTACGACCTCACCGCTCGCTGCGTACAGTGTGACGCACAGCGTCTGGCCCATGAGGTGGTGATCGACAGCTGCTGGCACTACCTGAGCGGGGACGAGGTGGTGATTATCAGCCACTGGCGGATGACCTTTGATGCGCAGGGCAAGCTGCATCTGGCTATTGACGGCGAGCGCGCCGCCACCCTGCCGCCGCTGCCGCGCGTCGGGCTGACTTTTCAGGTGCCGGATCAGAATAAACCGGTTTCATGGCTGGGATTCGGCCCGCATGAGAACTACCCGGATCGGCGTACCAGCGCCTGCTTCTCTCGCTGGGAACTGCCGCTGGAGGAGATGAGCACGCCGTACATTTTCCCGACCGAAAACGGACTGCGCTGCGACACCCAAGCCCTGGACTGGGGGCGCTGGCATGTGGCGGGCGATTTTCACTTCTCCGTACAGCCCTACAGCACCGCGCAATTAATGAAGACCGATCACTGGCACCGGATGCAGCCGGAAAACGGCGTCTGGATAACCCTTGACGGCCAGCATATGGGCGTTGGCGGCGATGACTCCTGGACGCCCAGCGTATTGCAGCAGTGGCTGTTGCTTGAAACGAAATGGCACTACCAGTTAACGATGCATTTCCAATAATAATCGGGGGCGCAGGCCCCCGGCTTATCGGCATAACCAGATGGAAAAGTCGCCATGAAACTCTCTGCACTCGCCCCAAGAGAACGCCATAATTTTATTTACTTTATGCTGTTCTTTTTCTTTTACTATTTCATTATGTCCGCGTATTTCCCGTTTTTTCCGGTCTGGCTGGCGGAAGTTAACCATCTGACCAAAACAGAAACGGGGATTGTTTTTTCCTCTATTTCACTGTTTTCGATTGTCTTCCAACCGGTATTTGGGCTGATTTCCGATAAGCTGGGATTACGTAAACACCTGTTGTGGACAATCACGGTCTTACTGGTGTTGTTCGCGCCCTTCTTTATTTTTGTTTTGTCGCCTCTGCTGCAAATGAATATTTTCGTCGGCGCGCTGGCTGGCGGTATCTATTTGGGGGCCGTTTTCTCCAGTGGCTCCGGGGCGGTAGAAGCCTATATTGAACGCGTCAGCCGCGCTAACCGTTTCGAGTACGGCAAAGTTCGCGTTTCCGGCTGTATCGGCTGGGCGCTGTGTGCCTCTATCACCGGCATTCTTTTTGGCATAGATCCTAATATTACTTTCTGGATCGCCTCCGGTTTTGCCCTGGTGCTTGGCGTACTGCTCTGGGTGTCACGCCCGGAAGGCAGTAACAGCGAGCGGGTTATCGAGGCACTGGGCGCCAACCGCCAGGCCTTCTCGCTGCGCACCGCCGCCGAGCTGCTGCGGATGCCGCGCTTCTGGGGTTTTATTGTTTACGTGGTTGGCGTCGCCAGCGTCTATGACGTTTTCGACCAGCAGTTCGCCAATTTTTTCAAAGGCTTTTTCTCCAGCCCACAACGCGGCACCGAAGTGTTTGGCTTCGTGACTACCGGTGGAGAATTGCTCAACGCCTTGATTATGTTCTTCGCCCCCGCCATTGTGAACCGCATTGGCGCGAAGAATGCCCTGCTGATCGCAGGCGTTATTATGTCGGCACGTATTCTGGGGTCGTCTTTTGCTTCATCGGCCGTGGAAGTTGTTATCTTAAAAATGCTGCATATGTTTGAACTGCCGTTCCTGCTGGTGGGCACTTTTAAATATATTTCCTCCGCATTTAACCCAAAGCTTTCGGCAACGTTGTTCCTGATAGGCTTTAATTTATCGAAACAGCTCTCGGGCGTGGTGCTGTCGGCATGGGTAGGCCGGATGTATGACACCGTTGGTTTCCATCAGGCTTACCTTGTGCTGGGCTGTCTCACCTTAAGCTTTACCGTCCTTTCCCTGTTTACGCTGAAAGGAAGTAAAACCCTGCTCCCCTCCACCAGCTATAACAGCGCCGCCTGATAATAAGCGCCCGTGTTGTTTAACGGGCTTTTAACTTGTCGATCCGAATAAAGACAGAATCAGATTATGAGAATTTAACTGCAGTGGCTAACCCGCCATGTGGTTCTTCTGACCTGATACTTTTTTTGTATAACCAAAATAACAATTCATTAACCGCAATCAAGGTGGAACAATTAAAAAATTCAGAAAAAGGAGAGATTATGTATACCCGAAATTTATCCCAGAATTTTACAGTCAGCGCTGTCGGCTATGGGGCCATGGGCCTGAGCGAATTTTATGGTCAGACAGATGACAAGGCTTCTCTACAGCTGCTCTATAACCTTATTGACCTGAATATTACGTTAATTGATACCGCTAACCTGTACGGGCGAGGCCACAATGAACGACTTATTGGTCACTTTCTTGCCGGGCTCGATAAGGCCACACGCCAGCAGTTTAAAATTGCCACAAAGTGCGGGATCGATCGCTCCCCTGACGAATCTTATGCCCGCACCATTAACAATCAACCCAATTATATTACCCGCTGCTGTAATGAATCCCTTAAAAGGCTTGGCATTGAGCGGATCGATCTGTTTTATCTTCACAGGGTCAGTCAGGCTACACCTGTTGAAGAGAGCATGGAATGCCTGAGCCGTCTCGTCAAAGAAGGTAAGATCAACCATATTGGACTCTGCGAGGTTTCCGCTTTAACCCTGCGCCGCGCCCATGCTGTACATCCTCTCACAGCCCTGCAGACGGAATATTCATTGTGGACACGCGATATTGAAGATGAAATTCTCCCGGCAGTGAAAGAGCTGGGTATTGGTCTGGTTCCTTATTCTCCGCTGGGCAGAGGCTTTCTGACCGGGAAATACCGTAAAAACAGCGATTTTGCGGAAGGTGATTTCCGTAAAAATAATGCGCGATTTATTCAGTCCAGCCTCGATCATAACGCCCAGCTTCTTGACGTTATGCAGCCGCTTGCTGAAAAATACAGCTGCACCACAGGTCAGATTGCGCTAGCCTGGCTGCTCGCGCAGTACGATAAGCTGGTACCGATTCCCGGCACCAGGCACATCAATTATCTGACCGAAAATGCGCTCGCGGCCGACATCGTTCTGGACAACTCAGATATTGCCTTGCTGAACAATATTCACCAGCGTATTGAGATCAAAGGCGAACGGTATTCAGAGGAAGGCATGAAAGGCGTTAACGCCTGAAATCAGCCCTTATAATCAAAAAACCGGATCATCCCGGTTTTTTGTTCTTAACCAGCGCAGCTGCTGTAGAGCTGATATTTTTAGCGATAAACGCTCAGCGCTATGCCTTCACCACCATAAATGCCGTTTTAATTTCTGAGTTAGTAAACACGCCCTGTGAGGCCAGAACCGGCAGTCCTCTTGCCGTAGCAGTAGATCCACAGACCTTCTTTGTTAATGGTCAGGCATTGCGTTGTAACAGGCAGTCCGGCATTCAGTGCGGCCTGACGTGCTGGATTCTGGCCGCAGCCAGCCGTCAGGGCCTGCCCCATAATGACCTGAGAAATTTCACCAATTTTCACGTCCAGGTCTTCAAGAAGCGCACGAATGATGCGGCTTCCAGGCTCGGCGGCGGAATGATCCGACAGGGAGCCCAGGAACGTGCCCGTTGCCGTGCGTTTTGCAGAAACAATGACTACTTCGCTTATGAGTTTTCCTCTTTCAGGCCGGGCAAAGTATGGCCTGTCGCCGCCATAGCAGCGCGGTAGGCCGTCAAACCGTTCATACAGGCCGGTACGCCGGCATAGACGGCCATCTGTATCACAATTTCAAGTAGCTCTTCAGGGCTGACGCCAGTGTTAAGCGCGGCTCTCATGTGTAACTCAAGCTGCGGCATAGCGTTACCCAGCGTCACAAGCGATGCAACGGTCAGCATTTCCCTTGTTCTAAGTTCCAGACCGGGGCGGCCAACCACAGCGCCAAAAGCGTAATCGGTGATCAAAGCCGGTAAGGTGGCGTCAAGTTCATTCAGTCGTCCGGTGACTTTATCGGCAAGACCGGGCTCAAGGCGGTTCATAATATCTCTGCCATAATGTGTCAGATTACTTATTTGACTCATAAGGTTTCTCCATGATGGTTAGTGCTGACGTAGCGCGCGTTGGGATTGCGGCTACGAGCAAAACAGAAAGCCCGATAGCTGCACCTGCTACGATACAAAGTAGCTGGATTGAAAAAGCGGATACCATCCAGGCACTGGCAGACGCTCCGACACCAATGGCGATATTGAAAAATGATACGTAAATTATCTTTATTATCCCTTACGACATTAAAAATGGTTTCATCACGCCACTGCCGATATTTTTGATAATTATGCGCAGGAACTTCAACATGGCGCAGCTGAATATATTTTGTTTCGGGGAGGTCTTTTTTATTATCGAAAGGAGATTCAACAAACTTGAGAAGCTCCCTACGAATATCTGCAGAAAGAACGTCAGCAAAGCGATAAAACATTGACTCCATTTCTTCTTCTGTCCATGAGATTTCTTTAATATCGTTAAACGAACGGAGTTCCAATAGTTCATTCACACCCTGCTCTTCACAAAGAAAATAGCGCGTACTTTTAGTGCTTTTTAATGATGAGAAAAAAATCAGCATAAATATTATTTTTTAACGGGAAGCGCGACACCAGCACATAGTTAGATGACATTCTTATCTCCCTGATGATTTTGATTAATTTAGAGAGGAATCTAACAGCCTTTGACACAAATGGAATTGTTAAATGTGTAATATAGTTTTTGTATTGCTGTAAGGCGCGTTTTTGTGATATGAATTTCGTTTTATATCTGGCTGTATCAAAAGGGTGTAGAATGATTTTTTGACTGACAGGATGGAATCTATGGCCACTGCAGGACACCTAATCAACAACAACCTCCCCAGCGTTAAACAGCTCCAGTGCTTTCTTGCTGTCGCTCATGAGCTGAACTTTCGCAGGGCTGCCGAACGGCTCAGAATGACCCAGCCGCCGTTAACCCGACAGATCAAGCGCCTTGAAGCCGTACTGGACAGGCAGCTATTCAGCCGCAGTACACATGATGTCAGCCTGACGGAAGCTGGCCGTGCATTGGTAATAAAAGCAGAAAGGATCCTTCAGGAACTTAATGAACTGAAAACACATTCCCCTTCTTCGAAGGAAAGCCTGCGCATTGGCCTTACCCGAACGCTCAATTTTGAATTAATTGATCCCGTCAGCAAGCAGCTTATTAAACTGCATGCTAAAGACGACGTTGAAACGCCTAATCTGACATCTGCGCAGCTGCTTCAGTGCCTGTCGAAAAATACGCTTGACCTCGTGCTTACGGGCGAAAAAGGTATCGGTCATGAAGATACCGTCCAGTATCTCTGGGTTTGCCGTGAACCCCTGCTGATAGCTATGCCAGCCATGCACCCAGCCAGTATGAAACAAAAAGTATCACTCGAAGACGTCAGTGATTTACCGCTCTTCTGGTTTGCAAGAAGCGCGAACCCATCATTTTACGACAAATGTGAAAGTTATTTTGATCTACTGAAAACTCCATTAAAAAGAGTGAAAGAGCCGGACGATTCACTCGTTATGCTCACTCACATCGCAAGAGGAAAAGGGTTTGCTCTGATGCCGCAGTCCAAATGCACCTTTAATCAGGAAGGGCTTTGCTACCGCGCGCTAACAGACTATGAATCGCAGAAATTGAACATCGATATTTATGCTGCAACCCGGCTAAACGATAAGCGGGAGACCGTACTAAATGCCCAGGATATACTATGTGATAATAATCTTGCCGACTGAAATAATATTCAGCCACCCCGAATTGAAGTTACAGGTAAGTTATTTCAAATAAAGCTTAGTTTATCGCGACTGCTCGTATTGCGTACTCAAAAATAACGGTTAAGTCATGGGTTAATCACCTTAAGCTTTACCGTCCTTTCCCTGTTTACGCTGAAAGGAAGTAAAACCCTGCTCCCCTCCACCAGCTATAACAGCGCCGCCTGATAATAAATGCCCGTGTTGTTTAACGGGCTTTTATTGATTTGGCGCTGGCTCGGGCGATCCATTTTCCGACAAAGCGCGTATGCTGAGAAAACCCTGGCGTGCGTAGCGATGGTAATCGGCGCGCCGATCGTTGACGAACAAGGGAGAAGATAAAATGGCTGACCGTCCTGGCATTGCCCTGCTTGGCCCTGGCGCTATCGGTACGACCCTCGCAGCGGTACTACATGAGGCAAACCGCACGCCAGTACTTTGCGGGCGCAGCGCGCATGCGCAATTAATTCTTCGTGATGATGAAAGAGAAACTGTCGTACCGGGGCCGGTATTAACTGATAGCGCCTCCGTCCATCAGCCGTTCGATTTGGTGTTCGTGGCGGTAAAAACTACCCAGGTAGCCGACTGTGCGGACTGGCTGGCCGCACTCTGTGATGAAAACACGGTGGTGTGCGCATTGCAAAACGGCGTGGAACAGAAAACCCTTCTGGAGCCCTGGGTCAACGGTGCCACCGTAGTGCCTGCGGTAGTATGGTTCCCGGCCCAGCGAGAGCCGGATTTCTCCGTCTGGCTGCGAGCCAAACCGCGCCTGACGCTGCCGGATAGCCCGCAGGCAAAAAAAGTAGCGGCCAGCCTGAGCGCAACCCGCTGCGTCGTTGATCTGTCGAGCGATTTTATTTCCATCGCCTGGCGTAAGCTGCTACAGAACGCGGTAGCCGGTCTGATGGTGCTTGCTAATCGTCGTGCCGGGATGTTCTCGCGCAAAGATATCACCGAACTGGCGCTGGCTTATCTGCGTGAATGTCTGAAGGTAGCTCGCGCGGAAGGAGCTATTCTGAACGACAGCGTTCCCCAGGAAATTGTGGACGGTTTTCATCATGCTCCTGCAGATTTAGGCACCTCAATCCTTGCGGACCGACAGGCTAACCGCCCGCTGGAATGGGAAATCCGCAACGGCGTGATAATGCGCTATGGCCGCACCCATGGTATTCCTACGCCCATCAGCGACGTGCTGGTGCCGCTATTGGCAGCGGGAAGTGAGGGGCCGGGTTGATTCAGGAACAAGCGCAAGTTTCACGCCTGTTGATATCAGGTAGTCTTTGACGTGAGCTAAAGTGCTTCCTGCACGAGGTGGAGCCCGGAACCAGTATTATGACAAGCTGAAATTATGCTTTCGAAAAGCAGGCTATCGTTGGTTTCCATACGGGGAGGCCTGGAGCATGCCTGAGGGCATTCACTTCACGCAGAACAACCTCCTTTTGAACCATCCGCGTTTAACAGAGTTATTAGCCGGATAAAGGCTCTGAATGCTCATCTCTTTACTCATTGATCGGTTCAGGGGATTATTAACAAATGAATAAAAGACAAGTCCCCTGCCTTTAATAATAAAAATCACCGGATAATTATTTTACGTAAAAATATCGAGGTGTTTTTAAAAGCGCAGCACACTATGAAATATGCATCACTGTAAGTTGAGGTAAGGTTCCTTTATTATTTTATCGGAGCCAGTTATGGACATCATCGGAATCATCATGTCAGCGGGAAGAACTTCCGTTGACGTCGCTTTATATACGTTAATACCTGTCATGGTGGTGATGCTTATCATCATGAAGTATCTGGAGCAGAAGGGAGTACTGGACGCAATTGTTCGCCTGATGACTCCCATACTTAAGCCATTTGGTGTAACAGGGCTGGCAATCTTTGCGCTTATTCAGCTTAACTTTGTGAGTTTCGCTGCCCCTCTGGCCGCCCTGGCTATCATGGAAAAACGCGGTACTTCCGACAGGCATCTTGCTGCCACGCTGGCTATGCTTTTTGCTATGGGACAGGGCAACGTATTTTATCCTCTTATCCCGGCAGGATTACACTGGGGTCAAGCACTGATTATTTCGGTAGTCGGGGGCCTTGCTGCTGCTGCCTTTACCTGGCATCTGACTGCCCGCAGGCTATCAGATAAGGAGGTGAAACGTGAAGATGCTGAAACTCAGCATAGAAAATCATCTCAGGGTTTGATTGGCGTGATTAACAGCGCAGGATCAGATGCTATCAGATTGGCACTGGGCTCTGTACCTATGCTTATTCTGTCTTTGACTGTCGTCGGCATACTGAAAGCAAGTGGTGCTATTGAAGGGTTAACTACGCTGGTAGCGCCGGTACTGGCACTTTTCAACATATCTGACATTTATGTTATGCCTGTGCTAACGAAATTCCTTGCTGGCGGAACGGCGTATTACGGTGTAATGACTGACATTATCCATAAGGGGCTGATGACCACACAGCAAATTAATGCTTCTGCCGGATTTCTTATCCAGACATTTGATTTACCGGGTATCGGTATTTTCCTGGGGATTGCCAGCCGGTTTGTGCGGTTATTCCGCTACGCCTTGCCAGGCGCACTGATTGGCATCATGATCCGTGGTGTGATCCATGTAAGCATCAGTTAAAGTCTGTTGCCGGGGCGGAAAACCTGTACGCCTGCCCTGGCGTTTATTGGTACCAGAATGATAATAAAGTGGTTCCTTTAAAGGCATATTTCTGTCCCGCCTGAATCAATAGAATAAAAATCAAACTGCCCGTTGCTCAGAAAGGCACAGTGGCAGGTAAACCTGATTTACTGCTAATTTCAGACGGTGATTAAATGTCCTTACATACTGCAGCTCATTCTGTTAACTACTCATCCTGCATAGGTTCTGACCTTCTGTATTGTGACCCTGACGCATTTTGTACCACGGGTGGTAGAGAGGGCTTAAAGCCCACCGCCAATTCTCACTCCCTTCGTTCCTCTGCCATAATGCGCGGTGTTGTCTGCGATACGCTGAACTGGATTGAAGCCAATCTTGATAATGACCTTCATATAGTTCAGCTGGCCGATCGCTCGGGCTACACCCGCTGGCATTTTCAGCGTCAGTTTAAAGAGATAACAGGACGCTCTATATCAGAGCATGTCAGGATCCGTCGTTTGGTCCGGGCCGCTGAGGCTATTATGTATACCGCTGGGCGCTTAATGGATATTGCCTGTGACTATGGATATACCAGTCAGCAGGCTATGTCTCGTGTTATACGTTCGGCATTTGGTATGACGCCAACAGAGCTGAGGAACCGCGCTAATGCACATCACTGTACTGAAGAAATCAAAAGCGACCTGGATGCACTGAAGCTCCGGGGCTTACAATAAATTTTAACAGGGAGTCGCAAAGACTCCCTCTGTACTACTCAGTCCTGATCCCTCTGCGCGCGACTTTATATCCATTACTCGTCCCTTTGCCTGTTAATTTTTACCTGGCAATGTCAGTTGCTTTTGATTGACAACTGAGGGTATTCCCTTACCAGCCTTTTATCCTGCGGATAAATCATCAGATATTCAGAAAGTCCGTGCCAGGGGAAACCAGCCCTGCCAAAAAGTCATTGCGGTGGTTTACTGAGGGATTAATAAAATAAAACTTTAATAAAATACCCGTACTCTGCTAAGAGCAGGTTAAGGAGCATTAACTTTCTCCCAGCTAAATATAGCGGAATTATGTAAAGCGCTTACATTATTAAAAAGCCCGGCAGTTGTGCCGGGCCGGAGATGCTATTTGTAAATTATCGCCGTTCCATAATAACGATTTCCGCCGTATGCAGAAGTGACTTTAAGATCCTTAGCGCCTGCTTTCTTCGCTGCCGTTTCAAGGGCGCCAGTCATTTCATCAAGGGTGGTACCCCACGCAGATACATGACCAGCAGGTGAAGTTTTAATATTTTCTGCTGCATTAGCAGTAGCAAATGCAGATGAGACCAGCAGTGATACAAGTACTGAATTACGGAGTTTCATGGTATTACCTCAATCATTTTTGTTGTTATAATTTTATGAGGTAATGCATATGAGATAAACAAGCAAAAAAGAAATTCATAGTTATGGGTTTCAGAAACAATGAATGAGGATAACGGCATTTATAGGATTTTAAAATTCTTACGGATTGTGTTAGTTATAACCTGGTGTTGATTTGAATGATTTCGGGCGCGAATTTTGATCGATTTTAATATTTATAAAAAAGCCCGTAAGACCTTCTGTCTCCGGGCAATTTATCGCTTGCTTTGCTTGTTATATTACGCTTCTTTTTTATGCAGGGTTGAGGAAATTAATTAACAGTTACTACAATTTTGCCTACCTGACCATTTGCTTCCATATAACGCTGTGCATCGGCAATATCTTCAAGAGTAAAAGTTTTATCGATGACAGGTTTAAGTTTGCCTGAGCGCAAACCTTCAGTGACAAATGCTTTAGCACGAGCCATTTTTTCAGGGTTTGTGGTGATCTCAAAAAGTTCGTAACCACGGAGGGTGAGATGTTTGCCCAGAATATCGAAAACAGGTACAAGCATGTCACGGCTATCAAGTGCGCCATACTGGAAGAACATCCCCAATGGTGCCATCACCTGGGTCAGCTTAGCGACGTCCGGGCCACCAACGGGGTCGAAGACGATGTGAGCACCAACGTTATTTGTCTCACGATTAATCTCAGCGACCATATCCTGTTCAGCCGTCGCAATGACGGCTGCAGCGCCCGCCTTAAGAAGCAGATCGCGTTTTTCGCTGGTGCGGGTCAGTGCAATGGGTTTAGCGCCCAACATATTGGCAATCTGAATGGCTGCAAGGCCAACGCTGCTGGAAGCAGCACGAATGATCACGTTTTGACCAGCCTGAAGGTTGCCATATTCTACCAGCGCGCCAAACGCTGTGACATACATCATCCAGCTTGCAGCGGCTTGTTCAAATGACAAATTTTCTGGGTGCTTAACAACCGCATGAACAGGCGCATTCACGATCTCGCCATACATACCGTATTCGTTAAACATAAAGGATGGGATCACGCTGACAGGATCGCCTTTGGCAAAGTCTTTCACATTTTCACCTACGGCCTCAACGGTACCAGCTGCTTCATAACCGAGTCGTGCTGGAAACACGGGTTCGATAACATACTGACCATTGCGATACATGATCTCAGCCCGGTTCAGGCCAATAGCCTTAACGCGGATCTGGACTTCATTGGCTGACGGAGCCGGAACCTGAACATCGACAACTTCCAGAACTTCCGGTCCACCTGTACGGTTAAACGTTACTACTTTTGACATAATCAGGCCTCGTGAGTGGGGGGCGGCTTCAGGAATGTGTGGTAAAGCACGCCCGTTTCATCTGCCGATAATTTACGCGCTTATAAAACGTATAAAAATAGGTATTCAGGAACTTCAGTATTATCCAATCAGTAACAATCAACCATTGACCTGGCCTGTTGAGAAAACAGTTCGCTGAACCAATCGATGAAGACCCTGACCTTCGGAGAGAGATATTCCCTGTCCGGATACATGACTGAGACAGGCTTGGAGACGGGTGGATACTGAGTCAGTATTTCGACCAACTCACCCGCATCGATATGAGGTTTAAGCGCAGGATAAGTCGCCTGAATGATACCCAGGCCGGACAGGCCACAGCTCAGTAATATGTCTGAGTTGTCTACAAGCATACTGCTGGCAGAACGTTGCGAAACGACGGTATTTTTATCGATGAATTTCCACTCCATAACCTCACGGCTATGGTCACTGAAGAAATTTACTGCCTTATGGTTTTGCAGATCGTCTAATGACTCAGGGTTGCCATGGGCCTCAAGGTAAGCCGGAGAAGCACAGGTCACCATGCGGATCTCTCCGAGTCGTTTCGAGATAAAGCTCGAATCCTGTAACTCGCCCAGCCGTACCACACAATCCACCCCTTCGGTAATGAGGTCCGTTTTCTTGTCGGAGGAAAGCAAAACGACTTCAATATCCGGGTATTTTTCTTTGAACTTTATCAGATGCGGAATCAGGATGGCATGCGCTAATGAAAGTGGCACGTCCAGCCTCAGACGCCCACGAGGAGGCAGTGTCGTTGAAAAACTGGCCATCATGTCATTCACTTCAGAAAGGATAGTTTTTGAACGATGGTAGAATTCTTCGCCTTCTGCGGTAACGCTGAGTTTTCGAGTGGTGCGGTGGATTAACTTAACACCAAGATCGTCTTCAAGATGTTGAATGGCTTTGCTCACCGCAGGGCGATGTAATTGTAGAAATTCAGCCGCTTTGGTGAAGCTCCCTTGCTCAACGACTTGCATAAAAATATTAATATATTCAATCATCTTTGAACGCATATTACCGCCTGAAATTGTTGTTCTTGCGTCAGTCATATTCACTGATCCACGGAATTTTAAACCTGATTATTCCATGAGCGTAGTGTAAGGCATGCGTCAGAGACGGCATGATCTCCTGTGCTTTAATACGACAAGCTGTCAGGCCTTAACATAGTCAGCATTGTTATTTTTAAGGAAAAAGTGAAGTACTCTTTGAGTAATTTTTCCTCTTCATTTGCTGAATTAAAATGCCATTCCTGCCGCCATGCTGCGGTACTCAAAAACCTGAAACAGGTGCTGGCCTCCGGAAACCTTCCGTTTAAAGCCTGTCAGATAAGGAAATGAAAATGCATTACGTCTCCGGTCTTAAATTGAAACCTGAGCTCCAGACACATCCCGGGTTTAGCCGGGTCTTTCAGCCAGACAAGCTCACGTTTGGTTTTATCATGCCTCTTGTGGGATATCCTGACTCACCCTTTCCGCTGCTGGAAGATCATCAGAAAATGGCTCAACTGGCAGATAAACTGGGATTTTCAGCGCTATGGATGCGAGATATTCCTTTCTATGATCCGTCTTTCGGCGATACCGGGCAGGTTTTTGACCCAATGGTATACCTTGGATTTCTTGCCGCTGTCACACGTAATATTGCGTTAGGAACTGCTGGCATAGTCCTTCCGTTGCGCGAGCCTCTGATTGTAGCGAAGCAGGCAGTGTCATTAGACCAATTGAGCCATGGCAGGCTAATCCTGGGGCTATCCAGCGGCGATCGTCCCGCTGAATATCCGGCGTTCGGCGCTGATTTTGACAACAGAGCTGAAAGGTTCAGAGAGGCTGTTAATCTCATACATCGGGTCACGACTGAAAGCTTCCCTCATATCGATACGAAGCATTACGGCAAATTAAAGGGCATGCTTAATCTTGTTCCCTCCCCACGGGCAGGAAGAATTCCTACACTGATTGTTGGTCGTGCACAGCAGGATATAGACTGGCTGGCGGCGAATAGCGATGGATGGATAAGGCATCGCGGAAGCTTTAACCAGTTACCTGAAATCGTAAATACATGGCATCAGAACCGTCCGGATGAATATTTCCGGCCCTATGGATATGGTACTTTTTTTGATCTGTCCGAAGATGCAAATGAGCCGGTTCGCCAGAACTGGGGTGGGATCCGTGCGGGCAGAAATGCGTTAATTGCCATGTGGAAAAAGCATGAGTCAGCGGGTGTTAACCACGTTGCACTTAACCTAAAAACATTACAGCGGCCAACAGAAGAAGTGCTTCAGGAACTGGCTGAATATGTGCTGCCTCACTTTAAAAATGACTAATAACAGCATGCTGATTAACTCTCTTTTCGGGCTGACGCCGCATACTCTCAGATGACAGAGATCCTGCAAATTCCTGACTGTAAAATTATGACTGATTGCAGCCCCAAAGCAACGCTTGAAAAGCCATTATTTAACAGGGAACCTCAGAGTATGAAAACATAACGATTCTACAGGTTTTTAACTTCTTTCAGCACTTGTGGGAAAAATCGTTTCAAAAATCATACAAGAGGAAAATGAAAAATTCACGCCAGTTAATAAACGACATGACATGTGGTAAGGGATATGAAAGTAATATCACCACTTAAACATTATTATTTATCGACCCTTCCCTTTATTTGACAAATATTCGTAGAGCACTAATGCTTTTTAAGCTTTACCTCAGGCAGGAACCAACCAACCTCTCCTGAAAAAAACCAATTAAATCAAAAGATATGCACAACCCCATTCAGAGGTTGATTGGTATTAAATTTAATAACTTAGTATAATCAAAATCCTGTCTTCTGACATTCAGGACAAGCGGATATATTTCTCAGCACGGAAATCATTCCGACCCTAAATAAGAGAGACATTATGAGTATCATTAAAAAACCTGCGCGTGATTTTTCTTCCCTTGAGCAGTCGGCTGGATTTCAGCGTCGTATTCTGGGTGATTACACTATTACCGCAGTTTATGACGGCATTGTAGCAATTAATCCTGAAGCATTCGCAGGCGTTACTGATGATAAACGCCAGGCCGCCCTGCAGCGTCAGTTGCACCCTGTAACCGGTGAAATTGATACTTCGGTTAATGCATTTATCGTTGATACCGGTTCAAAAATCGTTCTGATTGACGCGGGCTCAGGTAATAAATTCGGGCCGACCATGGGCCGTCTTGAAAGTAGCATCAGAGCCTCTGGTTATTCTCCTGAAGACATTGATGCGGTTCTGATTACCCATCTGCATCCGGATCACGTTGGCGGCATTTCTGATGATAATGGTAATGCAACCTATCCAAACGCAACTGTCTGGGTGCCTGAAGCTGATGCTGAATTTTGGCTGGATTCAGCAACAACTGCAAAAATTCCGGAAATGCAGCACTGGTTCATCGATGTTGCACAAAACGCTACCGCGCCCTATATCAAAGCTGGCCGTTTCCAGACTTTTGAAAATGGGGACGACCTGCTAAATGGTCTGGTGAAAGTGATTGGCCTGCCGGGTCACACGCCAGGGCATTCCGGCTTCCGTATTGAATCTGCTGGTGAAACTATTTTGTTCTGGGGTGACATCACTCACTTACCAGCAGTGCAGTTGTCTCATGCTGAAGCGACTATTAATCTGGACATTATTCCGGAAAAAGCAGTGAGTTCACGAGAGTGGGCTCTGAAAGAAACGTCGTCAACGGGTATCTGGATCGGCGCGGCGCACCAGGCATTTCCGGGAATCGGTCGTCTGCGCCAGGACGCAGAGGGTTACACCTGGATTGGCAGTGAATATGCCTGGCTGACCGCACGCGGCTAAGTAATTATCAGCCCCAATGATGATTAAGCAAAGGGCCCGTCTGTGTGGAGATGAGGCCCTTTTTTGCATAGGGTAATTTTCATTGTTAATACAGTCGTAAGCAGCAGTAAAATTCCTGCTGTAAATGGCGATTTACATCCTCTCTGTTTCCTTCAGCTATCCGGCTGGTGCAACACTGTTTTACTCTTCCTGAAGATCAAAGACGCCAACATCCTCAAGGCGCCCTCCGGTTCCCTTGCGCGGCCGGGTTGCCAGCCCTCACCTGATGTGCTGGCGTGGAAGGTAAAGCGGAGGGTCATGTGCTGCAAATCAAGGTTCAGTGTTGTAATGAACTGAAGGACGAGGACGGGCTCACTCTGCTTCGGTGGTGGTAGCTAATCACCACATAATGTCAGATACAAGCAAGAGAGTTTACCCGTAAGTTAATTATCTCACTTCGGCAGCGTTGATTTTATCATCGGCTTTCCAGATACGATATTTAACCTCAATATTCTCTGGCGTATAAACCACGACGGGAAGTTTACTGTTATACCTCAACATGCCATCCGCCCCGAGGTTGGCGGGCACAAATTTCTTTTCCTTTTTACCTGCCGGGCAGGCCATTCTGGTCGAGATGTGCATTGCGCCGGAGTCTGGCGATTTCGCTGCCTCATAGACATAATAATCATAGCCCCAACCATCAACTGTCTTGCTGTGCAGCTGGCCGAGGAGAAGATGCTGGTTACAGTCAACTTCCAGTGTCTGACCAATCATCAGTTCCACTTTATATAACTCTTCATGTTTACGTTCTGGCAGCTGTATTATTTGTCGGCTTATGCCTTTTTCCGGTTTGGGATAAGGGGCAAGATTATCTGAAGACTGTTGCTGAGCAAAAGTGCTGGCTGAAAGGCAACCGGCGGTTATCAGCAAACATACAGCCAGCGTAGGGGTTCTGATCATTCTATAAGTCCTTAGTAGTATTTAATCCAGATTAATTCATTACCATAAATTAATTTAATAGCATTAACTACTGCCATTCTATTAAAGACCAGTCTTTACTGTCACCTCCTGACGAATGATAGACGCTTAACCCCCGTAAAAAATAATTTACACGGCGTAATCCCAGGCGCGAGCGATGGGTGATTGCGCTCAAAACATCCCTGCCCTCAGAGCAAAAGAAGAAAGGGTGCTATATTCCGATAAGCGCTTAATTAACCTATTTCATTTATCCAAATAAGAAACAGCGTTTTTATCCCTCACGCATTTTGTTAACACGGAGTAAGCATGACTGAACCACTGGATACCCTGCTCAAACTGGATCTGACTACCCCTTTGAAAAAGCCCGGCGCCAGTACCGCCCGGACTTTCAAGTCCGCTGAGCTTGTCGAATCGGTGCTGGCCGATCTGGAAGCCAAAGGTCTGATCCGACGCGGTGCGGATTACTTCGACGTGATCGCACCTACAACTGGCGCCACTACCGGCTCCGTGAAGCGCACTCGCACCGAGTTCAAGTTCCCGGCGCCGATCTTCCTGAAGGACTACACCGAACTGCTCATCCGCCTGAAGGGCGAGCTGCTGGCCGTAAACTACGACGGTGACGTAGTAGTGCTGCAACTACACTGTGACGACGGCAATGACCCTACCATCAAGGGCTTCTACGACAATGGCGAGATCAAGGTAGGCGTGCGGGACTATGACGAAACCAAAGACCCCGACAAAGTCAAACTCGTCAACGTCGGCGCAACCCCGGCGCTTCTGGAGCTGGAATACCGCATCAGAGGGAACAAGCTCACCGTGGTTTGTGGACATGGCGAATCTGCCAGCCGTAAAGAGTTTACGCTCACTGCCGGACGATTAGCTCGCCCGCACGTTCCGCATGTTGGCGTGTACAATCAGATCGACCAGGGCGCTGACACAGAACCTGCCGGCGACCGCTCCGCACTGCGCATCTATGAGTTCTATGTAGGCGAAGCGCCTGATGCGGCGCAGCCTGACCTGGCTCAACAGCTTGACGTCGAGCTGGACAAGCTGTTGCAGGACTACCGGAGCGGCGCGATCGCTCTGAGTGCTGCCAGGATCGTGCTGAACGATATCTCTACCCGCATCAAAGCGGTAGAAGACGCCGACGCCCGCTATGCCTTAAACGTCAAGACGGCCGCCGTTAAAGCCCAACTTAAGTAGAAAGCCGCCTGCGGCCGCGCGCTGCTTCTGTTTTGCGCCAGAAGCAGACGCCCGCGTCAGGGCGTAGCAGGCTTGCGTGGCGATCAGCCCTGAAAAAGCGCGTTATGCCCTGTGCCTGCCGGTTATGCAGCTCCTCGTACGTTATGACTGCGCCCTGCTCAAAAAGCAGGCGTCATAACTGGCTTGATACATTCCCGCTTTTATAAAGGAAAATGATGCCGAGGCTATAAAGAAACAGGGTCGCCGGCTCTGTTGCGCCGTTCAGGGTTTTTCGATCCGGGTCACTTTCATAAAGGCGTTATCCGCTCTGCCATAAACGCGACCGCTGACGCGAACCTTGTCATCAGCCTGATAGGTTTTGCCGAGAAAAGCATCGGCAGAAGCCTGTAGCCGAACCTCGTCGCTGGCATCACGAAAAAGATAGCTGCCCGGTCTTTGCTCCTTGACAATATATCCCTCAAGCGTTGTATAGCCGCCCTGTCTGAAATCACGGATCAGGTTTGCTTTTGTGGCGCGCGTGTCCTCTGTGCCTTTCTGTGCCGCATCTTCCTTTTCAGGCGGCGGAGCCTTTTCTCCCGCCTTAAATCCGCCTTCAGCGGCCGCGACGCCGCTGCTTAGTGCGGCAAGCAAAGCCGTGAGCATCAATTTTTTCTTCATCTGTTCTCTCCATTCAGGTGGATGGTTTCATCTTAAACGTGAGTTCATCTGGCTTATCAGCACCGCTCAGCGTGCGATAAGGGCAAAACCGGGAAAGATCAACTGTAGCGCGGATATTTTATTCTGCAACTGATTGACTTATATACGCATTATGCGCAAACCCATTTTTAATGGTTAAAACGGCGTCTTCTGTTAACGGCAAACTGCGGGCGTTGCCGGTGTCCGCGTACCCTGCGCTCTCTTCTGCCGGGGCTTACGCCAGCACCAGCACCAGGCGGCCGCGGCGCGCCAGATGACAATATGGTCATCTTTCTGACAGGTAATGACGACAGCCACGCGGGTATAACAGCAGGGTGATTAATACAGGAGAATTAACATGAAAAGGTTTGTCACTGCCCTGCCTCTCGCTGCCAGTAAAAAACCGTTAAGCGGTATCGGGGGAGCTGAGCACAAATGAAACATTTTATGATTGCCCTTGCGCTCGCTACGACGCCAGGCATGGCTCTGGCTACCGGGCCAGCAGCCGTCTATGACATGACGCAGGAACTCAGCAGTAAGCTGGCCACGGAAGCGCTGTCCGTATGTCACGGTATGAATCGCCAGGGCGTGGTGGCCGTCGTGGATCGTGGCGGAAACCTGGTTTCGCTGATGAGAGATGATAACGTGGGGCCGCATAATACGCAGGCCGCCTGGCGCAAAGCCTTCACGGCGCTGTCTACCAAAACGCCAACGAAAGAGTTTACCCGTAAAGCTCAATCCTCGCCGGATACCGTTAACCTGAATACTGTTAACGAGCTATTGCTGCTGGGCGGCGGCGTACCGATTAAATATCGCGGTCAGTGGATTGGCGCTATCGGCATGGCGGGAACCGGCGGCGCCGAGTCCGACGATCGGTGTGGAACCGAAGCCATTAACAAAGTCATTGGCGAAAGCGAACAGCAAAAATAAAGTAAAGCGCGAGCAGCCAGCAACGGCGGGGGAAAAGTGCTGTCTTCCGTGGTTGCTGGCTATGATGACTTGCGGGTGGCCGCGCGCCGGGCCTGCCCTGCTTAACTGCACTGCAACATCCGTTTATTGCGCAAAGCAGACCGGCGTCTCGCATAGCGGCTGCCCTGAGCAGGAAGCGGACATTTCTGGCGCTATTTCTTCTTGTTAAGCAGCGATTTTAAATCGGCGAAAGGGCTATAGGTGGCGGCGCCCACATCGTCTTGCGCATCTTCCCCCGCCACAACGCTGGTACCGTACTGGTCAGCCTCAGTGTATTTTGAGTGTTCGTGATCGTGACAATACAGGCACAATAATTCCCAGTTGCTGCCGTTTGCCGGATTATTGGTATGGTCATGATCGATATGATGGACGGTGAGTTCACGCAGGTTTGAGTAAACAAACTCTCGCGAGCAGCGTCCACATACCCACGGGTAGATTTTTAATGCTTTCTCGCGGTAGCCGCTTTCCAGCCGCGCGTAGTTTTTGGGGATCAAAGCCATTGCCGATGTTACCTGTCATAAAAAGAGATTTATATTCGATGCAGGCAGGCTACCGCGCTTAACAGGCTACTTCAAGCTGTCTGTTGCGACCGTTTTTCACTCTGCGCGAACGCTCTCAAAAGCGGGCAAGAAGGCTCAGGAAGTCTGCGGCTCCAGCAAACTTTTCAGCAGCGCTAACACCTGCTGATTTTCGGCGGGCGTCAGTGCGCCCTCGCGGGCAAAACGCACCCGCCCTTCGCTGTCCAGCACCATGACTGCCGAGCCGCCCGCTTTTAGCTGCCAGGCTCGCCTGACCGCGCCGTTAGCATCAATAATAAACTGCGACCAGGGCGACGCCTCCTTTGCGGATTTCAGGCTGGCACGGACAAATACCGCGCTGCCCGGAATGGCGTCGTCGGTGTTAACAATGGTGGTGGTCTGGTAGCGATCGTGCGGCAGGTTCGCCTTGCTCAACGCGTCAATCAATGCGGCGTTCTGATCTTTAGCCGAAATTCTTCCGGCCATATGCAGCAGCACCCGTACTTTGCCACCAAGCTGGGCGCTGTTCCAGGGCCGTGCAGAAATTTGCTGCTGCTGCCAGATTAGCTCACCCTGTACGGCCACGCCGGCAGCGGGAACGCGCTGATTGATCACTATGTTGCTGGCCGATGCGCTGGCGGAGACGATCGTCAAAAGAGCAAACAGAACTGGCTTCATTTTTTCTCCGCAAAAAAGCGTATAAAGGGACAGATCGGCACGGCCTGCATCTGCGTTCTGTGACCTGCGATCCGGAACCTTAACCATAGTCCGTTCTCAGCCAAGCGATTGTTTTAACACCGCCAGAAAGGCGGTCACTCTGCGCGGCGTATAGCGCCGCGTCGGCAGCAGCGCCCAGACGGCCAGCGCGGGCATCGCCATATCCTCAAGCATCAGCGGCACCAGCTCGCCTCGCGCCGCTTCTTCCCGGATGTCCAGCGCGGTCAGCTGCGCAATGCCCGCCCCGGCCACGCACATTTCCCTCACGCCTTCCACGCTGCTACAGCTGAAACGGGCATCCGGCGTGTAGCTGACCGCGCCGCCCTGATTTTCAAACAGCCACCACGGCAGCGCGGACAGCCGCAGGCAGGCGTGGTTTTTCAGATCCGCCAGCAGCTTTGGTGCACCGTTACGCTGCAAATAGGCCGGAGAGGCGCAAAGGACTCTGGGGTTATCCGCCAGCCTGTGCGCCACCAGCCGGGAATCCCGCAGCGGCGCGATGCGGATGGCGATGTCATAGCCCTGCGCCACGATATCGACGGCATCTTCGCTTAAATTCAGCTCGACCTTCATTTGCGGATTAGCGGCCATCAGTTCAGGCAGCAGTGGCAAAACGTTGCGCCTGCCAAAGCCGGACGGCGCGGTCACGCGCAGCAGCCCGAAGGCGCCCGTCGCCCCGGCGCTGAACATATTTTTAGCCGTCTGCTCTGCTTCAACCATTGCCCGCGCATAGGGCAAAAACTCTTCACCCTCGCTGGTCAACGAGACGGCGCGCGTGGTGCGTTGCAGCAGCCTTACGCCCAGCTCGCTTTCCAGCAGCGCCAGACGGCGGGAAACGGTCATGGCGGTCGATCCCAGCGTTCGGGCGGCCCTGGTCAGGTTGCCCACGGCTACGATCGCGCAGAAAACCTCAACGTCTTTCAGGTTCATTATAACGGTTTCCGTTATTCATCTAGTCAGTTTGCGGCGGTTCTGCCGTTGCATCGCGTTCATTATACTGGATCCTGTATTCATTTATCTTCAGGAACTATTATGCATCCTTTACTGTTTAAAGCGGGTCAGATCGGCCGCATCGCTTTTAAAAACCGGGCGCTCGTCGCGCCGATGACGCGTATCTCCGCTTCTGAAACGGGCGTGCCCGGCGAGATTGTACAGCGCTACTACGCCAGCTTCGCGCAGGGCGGCTTCGGCGGCGTCATCACCGAAGGCCTCTATATCGATAGCGCCTGGTCGCAGACCTACGCTTACCAGCCCGGCATCGTCAGCGACGAGCAGGTAGCCGGATGGCGCAAGGTTACGGATGCGGTAAAAGCAGCGGGTTCGGTGGTTATCGCTCAGCTGATCCACGGCGGTGCGCTTTCCCAGGCGAATATTCACCGCACCACCACCATCGGCCCGTCCGCTATCAAACCGCGCGGCCAGCAGCTGGCTTTTTATCACGGCAAAGGCGATTACGCCGTACCGGAAGCGATGACCGCCCAGCAAATTGAGGAGGTCATCGCCAGCTTTGCCAACAGCGCGGAACGTGCCATCACGCGGGCCGGCTTCGACGGCGTGGAAATTCATGCCGCTAACGGCTACCTGCTCGATCAGTTTTTTACCGACTATCAGAATCAGCGTGAAGATGCCTGGGGCGGTTCGATCGAAAATCGCCTGCGCCTGACGCTGGAAGTTATCCGCGCGGTACGCAACAAAATTGGCCGCGAGGCGATGCTGGGCGTGCGTATTTCTCAGGGTAAGGTCAACGACTTCCAGCACAAATGGCAGGAAGGCGAAGCGGGCGCGCTAAAAGTATTTGCCCTGTTGCAGGAAGCGGGCGTCGATTATATCCATATCACCGAATACAAAGCCTGGCTGCCGGCATTTGAAAATAACGATCGCTCGCTGGTTGAACTGGCACGCGTCGGCGCACCGGATACGGTCATTATCGCCAACGGCGGGCTGGACGACGGCGAACGGGCTGAAGAGCAGCTGCTCGCTAATGCGGATTTTGTCGCCATTGGCAAGGCCGCGCTGGCTAACCACGACTGGCCGCAGCGCGTTCAGCAGGGCCAGGCGCTGCGCCCGCTGGCGGAAACGGTTCTGGCGCCCGTCGCCAATATCAAGGAAGACGAATACTAACGGCCGCCCTTTCCCATCAGGAAAGAGAAAGCTACACTCACCGACACCCTGCGCGTCGGTGAGTCCGGCCTGTCGCGCGCCCTCTTTTTTTGCCGAGCGACAAGCCGCCATGTCAGATAGCCTTCTGCAACACCCCGTTGTCCGCCAGCTGCAGACGCTGGAAGCCACCACCTGGTTTAATCCCCATCTTGCCCGCGTGGAAGAAGGCCTGAAGCAGGTCGGCCTGAGCAGGCAGGATGCGCAAGAGGCCGAAGCCAGGCTCCAGCGCTTTGCGCCGCTTTTAGCGCAGGCCTTTCCGGAAACCGCTACGGCGGGCGGCATTATCGAATCGCCGGTCATCGCTATCCCCGCCATGCAGCAATGGCTGGCGGCCGAAAACGGCGCTATCCCTGGCGCACTGTGGCTGAAAAAAGACAGCCACCTGCCCGTTTCCGGCTCTATTAAGGCGCGCGGCGGTATTTATGAAGTGCTTGCCCACGCGGAACGGCTGGCGATAACCGCAGGCCTGCTGACGACCGAGGCGGATTACCGCATCCTGCTGTCGCCGCGCCTGCGGGCATTCTTCAGCCAGCAGCGTATTGCCGTAGGCTCAACCGGCAACCTCGGCCTTTCTATCGGCATTATCAGCGCCGCGCTGGGTTTTGACGTCACGGTGCATATGTCTGCCGACGCCCGCGCGTGGAAAAAAGAGAAGTTGCGCTCGCACGGCGTAAAAGTGGTGGAATACGCGGAAGACTACGGCGTGGCCGTGGCGCAGGGACGTCGCGAGGCGGAACAGGATCCGCACTGTTTTTTTATCGATGATGAAAATTCCCGCACGCTGTTTCTGGGCTACGCCGTGGCGGGGTTGCGCCTGCGCGCGCAGCTTGAGGCGGCAGGCAGAACGGTGGATGCCGCGCACCCGCTGTTTGTTTATCTGCCCTGCGGCGTGGGCGGCGGGCCGGGCGGCGTGGCCTTTGGCCTGAAGCTTGCTTTTGGCGATGACGTGCACTGCTTCTTTGCCGAACCGACGCATTCGCCCTGCATGCTGCTGGGGATGAGCACCGGGCTGCACGAGGCCGTCGCCGTCGCGGATATCGGGCTTGATAATAAAACGGCGGCGGATGGCCTGGCGGTCGGCCGTCCTTCTGGTTTTGTCGGCCGGGCGATGGCGCAGCTGATCGACGGCTGCTATACGCTCAGCGATAAGAGGATGTACCAGCTGCTGGCCGCGCTGGCCGCCACGGAAAATCTTCGCCTTGAACCTTCCGCGCTGGCCGGAATGGCCGGGCCGCAACGCCTGAGCGCCCACTATCTGGCACAGCATCGCCTTAATGCAGAGACGATGGCTCGCGCCACGCATCTGGTCTGGGCCACGGGCGGCGGCATGGTGCCGGAAGAAGAGATGCAGGCTTATCTGGCGGCGGGCCAGCGCGCGCTCAGCGCCGGATAGTTTTCAATAAGGCGATATCGGGCCAGCGCTGACCCGGAAAAAGCGACAGGCGAACGTTAAACAGATAAAACAGCGGCGCAAACACGGCCTCGTCTTTGCCCGCCAACGCTTCCAGCTTCAGCAACAGCAGATCCAGCTCCTCCAGCAAATGCTGATGCGGCTGCGTCTGTAACGATTTCATGCGCCGCTTTAAAAACAGCGCCAGCTCGTGAAACATCTGGCCGCTGTCAATGCGATAGCTTTCCAGCAGCTCGCGATGGCGGGCATAGTAGTCATAGCAGTTAGCGCCCAGCCAGGCTTCCGTCAGCAGATTGCCGCCAGAAACCAGATCGGGATGCGGATCCAGACGCATACGCGGCAGGATAATATTGACCCGATCCAGCATCCGCACCACAAAGTGCTGCCGCGCCAGCAGCGAAGATCCGTTGCGCTCAATCTCTTTCACCAGCCGCAGCAAATCGCTCAGCCCTTTGCGCAGCGTGCGTTTGGCGGTCCATGAAGGGCGCTTGTTGCGGATCAGCGCCGTAATGGTCACCGCCACGATAATGCCGACCATCGATGAGATGGCCGTATTGATCAGGCCGGTGAGATTTGGCGTGAAGTGGTGAGTCATGCCCAAAAACGCCGGGATCTGCGTCGCCACGCTGATGCCGATCAGATTGGTCGAGGGACGGGCAATAACCAGCCCCAGCAGCAGCAGCCCTGGCGTCAGGATCAGCAGCAGCGCCTCGAAGGTGGTTGCCTGCGGGATCAAAAAGGCCACGTAGAACAGGCTGATCGCCAGCGCGATAAACACGCCTTTGATAAACCTTTTCATCGGCACCAGCGGCGTATCCATGCTGGCGAAGAACGACGCCACAATCGCCGCCATCATCGGTGCCGTCGCGCCGTCGGCCCAGCCGCTGCCGATCCAGAACAGGCTGGAAATAAAGGTCGCCAGAAAAGCCGTGGCGGCCGAAAGCAGCAGCAGGCCGTTATCAATATGGCGCTCCGCTCGCGTCTCCTTCGCCAGGCTGGTGTCGCCGGAGAGATCGCTGACCAGCACGCTGACGCTCTGATAGGCGCCTGCGATGCGTACAAAATCCGCCAGCCGTTCCAGCAGGCCCATCAGCAAAATGCTCTCCTCCGTGGCGAGCGCCCCGCTCCGCCACTGCTGTTTCAGCGCCGTCTGGGTCGCGGCAAGCTGCTGCTGCATTTGCGCCGTCTCTGCAATCTCGCCACGATTAAGCCAGCCGACAAAATCGGCAAAGACGTCCGTGACCTCCTGCGGAAAGCGGATTTGCTGTTCGGCCAGAATGCTCAGCCGCGCTTCGATAGCGGTCAGCGTAGGGATCAGGTACGACAGGTGCTGGTACTGCACGCTGACTAGCCGGATCAGCTTGCGCGCCGCATCGCCTTCATAGACGCAATGTACAATCAGCGTTTCCACATTGGTCGGATAGTTTGCCATCTGGATCAGAATATCCTCCCGCTCCAGCGACTTATCTTTTGGCCTGACCGTAATCAGCTCGTGGCACAGCTTCTGCGCGTTCAGATACCAGACGCTGACGCTCTGCTCCAGCAGGCTGCGCATGGAAACCGGAAGGATCAGCTGGTGCACCAGGCTGCTACAGATAATCGCCAGCGTGATCTCCTCAATGCGCGAAATAACGATATCGCTGATGGAGAGCGGCGACACCACGCCGGGAAATCCCATAATGGCGGCGCTGTAGCCTGCCAGCATAAAGATATAGCTTTTTGGCGTGCGGTCGTGCAGCGAGAGATAGAGGCAGACGGCGACCCACAGCGAGACGCACAGGCTGAACAGCAGCGGATACTGCACGGTTTCCGGGTATATCAGGAAAATAAACAGCCCGCCCAGCAGCGTGCCCAACAGGCGAAAGATCGACTTGGAGATGGTGGCAGCGGAATAGAGCTGTGAAGCCACAAAGACCGTCGTTAACGACCAGGCTGGTTTTTCAAAATTAAGTTCAAGCGAAATATAAAGTGCCAGAAAGGCGGCCAGACAGGTTTTAGCGGAGAAGAGTACCGCGTTTTGGGTAAACCACTTCATGGAAATTATTGAACCGGATGCACATTGCGTGGATGCGTATCCTGCCAGAAGGCGGATGCCGCTGCCCGTCAATTAGTACTACAAATTATTAATGACTTAACTAAATGATTTAGCAGGTAAACCTGTTCAAAAACGGCTTAAATTACCTGAAAAAAACGGGAAAATGGCGAAATTTACGCCAGATCAATTATCGCCTTTTGTGCGGTTTTACTTTTTCTGCGGCCACCCGGCAACGGCTTCGATAAGGATTGCGTCTTATTGAGGCCACCTTGCGCCGCGGCTGGCGTGGATGCTAGTTTACTCGCCTGAATTATTTAGCCGCTGAGCGGTGTACAGGCGAAAAAGCATCCATGTCAAACTCTCTTACCGGCGACTGGCTGACTTTGCGCCGGGATAATGAAACCGGCATCGAAAGCGTTCACGCCCATTTTTGCGGGCACGCCTACGATCCGCACGATCATGACGAGATGCTGGTCGGCGTAACGCATATGGGCGTACAGCGTTTTAACTGTCACCGCAGGCTGCATACCAGCACGCCGGGACAGATTATGCTGATTGAGCCGGGCGCGGTACATGACGGCCACGCCCCAAATCCGGAAGGCTTTACCTACAGCATGCTTTATCTGCCGCAAAGCTGGCTGAATACTCAGCTCCAGCGGCGCGGCCTGGGCGAGATTTCCGCGCTGGAAGCGGCTTTTCGCTCAACCCTGATGCAGGACGATCGGCTCAACCTGACGATCCAGCAGGCTTTCAGCACTATTCGTGGCGCCGAAGGCAGGCTCGCCCGCGATCAAAATCTCGATCGGCTGGTGGATCTTCTGTCGCGTCATCTGCACGGCCGCCCTTCTGCGGCGCAGGATCTGTGCGGCATGCTGCGCGTCAGGGATTTTCTGCATGAGTCAATGACCAGCGATATTGGACTGGACGATGTAGCGCTTGCCGTTGGCCTGGATCGTTTTCGCCTGACGCGCCAGTTTAAGCAGGCGTTCGGCCAGTCGCCGCACGCTTATCTGGTCAGGCTACGGCTGAAAACCGCACGCGCGCTGCTGGCGCAGGGATGCCACCCGGCGCAGGCGGCCGCGCAGGTGGGCTTCGCCGATCAAAGTCATCTTGGCCGCTGGTTCCGTCGCGCTTACCGCATTACGCCTGCGGCTTACCAGCAGCAGTGCACAAATGTTCTATACCGCCAGTCCTCTCTCCGCTGAAGATAAAAGCTGACTTACTCAGCGGAGAGCAGCATGTTTGACAGTAAAATCGCACTGATTGTGCGCGAGGATCTTGCCATCTGGCAGCGACTGAACGTAACGGCCTTTTTAGCCAGCGGTATCGCTTACGCCGCGCCGGAAATTAGGGGCGAACCTTATATAGACGCCAAAGGCCAGCGCTACGGTTGTATGGCCGGGCAGCCGATGCTGGTGTTTGCCGCCGATCTCGCCGGTTTACAGGCTGCGCATTGCAAAGGACTGGCGCGCGAGCTGACGCTGATCCCTTATGTTCAGGCGATGTTTTCGACCGGTCACGACGAGGCCAACCGACAGGCTTTTCAGGCAGAAGACCCGGACAATCTTAATTTAGTGGGGCTGGCAATCCGCGGCCCTAAGAAAGCGGTCGATAAAGCGATTAAAGGCCTTGCGATGCATAGCTAAACGGCGTTTCTTGTTGGGCGGCACGGGCAGGCTGTTCCGCCCTTGATGCTGCCCTGTTTTAAGAAGAGCCTTTCTGCTTTGGCTTATTTTAAGCGAGGTATTGTTACCTTATAAGCCTCTCATAATAAAGCATTATACGGCATCTCAATTTACGCTTTACCCTACAGACTATAGTAATGACAAAACGCTATAGGCCAGATCGCTGTAACGTACTAAAAAAGCCTCTTAATGGTTCAGCTGATGGAACATTTCTTGCGCTGTAGCAGGTTATTTGCTGCGTAGCGCTGAACACTTTACCCACCGATTTTGATTATTCAGAGCATTTATTTATCCCACCCGTCAGCGTTTTTAAAAAATAATATTCAGGTTGGAAACCATAGTTACCTTTAACTTCTCGTGGCAAATAAATGCAAAGATCGGCATCTGGTTTTACGATAAAGATCAGGACAAAAATAAAGTCTTAATAATTAATTAATTACTTCTATTCATGAGCGCCACTCATTAGCTTATTCGGTTCAGTCAGCTTATTCTCGCCTTCGTTTTGCGCTACGCTTATCGTTAATCTCATTTCGTCCGCCCTCTTCGCTTGTTCTGCGGCGCAGTCGGCCTTTCATCTGCAAGGAAAAAATAATGACTGATATCTATCAATGCGGTTCTCAGGCTTCTTATGCAGGCCCTGAAGATTGGTTTACCGGCACCGTGCGCGTCGATCCGCTTTTTCCTGCCAACGAACCCGCACGCGCCAGCGGCGGCAGCGTCACCTTTGAACCAGGCGCCCGTACCGCCTGGCATACGCACCCGCTGGGCCAGACGCTGATCGTAACCGCAGGCTTTGGCTATGTGCAGACCTGGGGCGAACCGGCGCGTGAAATCCGTCCCGGCGACGTGGTATGGATCCCACCGTTTGAGAAGCACTGGCATGGCGCCAGCGCCAAAACCGCGCTGACCCATATCGCGATCCAGGAAGCGCAGGATGGCAAAGTTGTGGAGTGGCTCGAAAAAGTCACCGATGAGCAATATGGCGGCGAAGCATAGGCAGAGCGCCGGTGGTCACGGAGCGCGCTACTCTTTCAAAAACGCCTGAAAGCGCGCTTTGTTAGCCACCAGCCAGCCCGGCAAATGCTCGTTATCGACCGGCACTATCTTCATTTTGCGCGGGCGGTTCCAGATGTCGATATTGTTCTCGACGCAGCGGCGAATATGGTCGGGATTATTAAATTCCGGCCGATCGTGCTCAATATGAGAAATAGTCGACATCTTTTCGCTGATGCGTTCATCCGTCATCACCCAGGAGAAATGCCAGCCACCCCGCTGAACGATTTTGGTGCGAAATTTCAGCAGGTTCCAGCGTAGCCAGCTGTCCCTAATCGGCGTACCTTTACGCTTCACGTTGCGCAGCAGCTCGGGCTGGCCGTGAAAAAAGCCTTTCAGGTTTTTATAGGTCACCATTTTAGGCAGCTTGCACAGGCGCGGCGTCCCGTCTTCGTTCATGACCTGCAAATTAAATTTAAAATTATAGAAATGCTGATAGAGCGTGGTGCAAAGGTGCCTGTGGCTGAACTGCGCCAGCGCCTGAGGATGGGGAATCTCATCCACATCGGATATGATAATGATATCGTCATCCCGCGCGTCCGTCAGGCCTTGCATAATTGCGTTACGCGCATGGCTTTCGTTTTGCCAGGGATCGGTCTCCCCTGCGTTGACCAGAGAACTGTTGGAATAAAAAGCCTGCTGATAAATAACCGGCACGCGATCGTTAACAACATAAATAATTTGATCCCTGAAGGCCGCAAATTTTTCGATATCAAAATGCAGACGTTCACGTTTCTTGCCCGTAAACGTATAAAGCGACTCAACGACGACAAACTTATCTACGTGTTTATGGAGCGTATTAAGCCGGATTTCCAGCAGCATATCTTCGTCATAGTATAAAAAGCAGTCGTAAATCACGGTAATAATGCCTGTATCGTAAAAAGCAGTGCCACAAATTAACAGAAATTGACACGGCGCTACAGCATTTTGTCAGATTTGCGTAATTACCTGTAAGCAGATGTACGACAGTCTCCTTCCACAATCCGGCCGTCACGGCCCCGTTCGTCAGTCCATCGTTTTCGAGTGCCAGCCGCCTGCCAGCAGAAACGATACGCTGTCGTCAGAAGCGATGGCCGATCCCGTATAAAGTCCCAGCAACTGCTGTTTTTCGGCGTCATAAAACAAAATTCCGGTCAGCGCCAGGCTGGCGGCCAGGTAAAAATGGGCCGTATCCCGGAACAGCAAGGCATAGTCCGCGCTGCTGAGCGTGCCGGTGCTGGCAAGCTGCAAGGGGAAAATAGCCGGAGCGGCCTTGCCGGTGCAGGTGTTGCTATAGCCTTCAATAATCTGACAGTGAATAAGATGCTCTTCACCCTGCCCTGAAAGCGTGACTTCGGCATTGACCTCCTGAGGCGGCTCGGTAACTAAAATTGCGTTAACGCTGCTCTCCATATCCTCCGGCAGATGCGGAAAATGTTTGCGGAAAAGGGTAAGGATCTCCTCAGCGTTGATATTTAACAGATTGCTCATTTCCGCACTCCCGTTTCAAATTGTAAGCCCGCGTTATTTAATTTGAGTACAGCCTATGATTTAGCTCAGAGCGAGAAAATTGTTTCATTATCGCGCAGGCTTTGCTTGCTCTATAATTAAAAACAGCAGGTTAAGTCGTCTGCTTCTATTTTGTTTAAGACTTTCCTCAGGGCATTTATAAACGAAGCGGCGCGTTACGGCCGCTGCGCTTAATAAGCCCAGGGGTAAGCGGGTTTTATTGCCGCTGCGCTTATTAAGCACGCGGGTAAATGTCAGCTCGTTGGCCGTTAAAGCGGTTTTTGCCCCGGTAGAGCAACGCCTTGCTCGCCTTTTGCACGCCACAAAGCGTTCAAAAAGGCCTTTTTTGTGCTTTGTTGTAGAGATGTTAATAAAGCATCGGGCTGATAATGGGTCAGAAAACCAACAACATATTGATTACTATAGGAAAAACTTAAAGTAATCTTAACAAAATTAATGATTGAGTCGGGGGCTGAAAAGTCCTATATTGGCCGCGCTTTTTTACAGCGCTCACACTTTTAATTTATTTTTCAACTACGGCGTTATTTATAACCCTGGTTGTAGGAGAGATATGATGACGGATAAAGTCCGTATTGATAATTTTGGTGCGAATTCATCAGGAAACAATGAAGCGTTTTTAGCCCGTCAGGCTGAATATGAATCGAACGTGCGGAGCTATCCGCGCAAGCTGCCGTTCGCCATTGCTAAAGCACAGGGAGTCTGGATTACAGATGTTGAGAATAATCAATATCTTGATTGTCTTGCCGGTGCAGGTACGCTGGCGCTTGGCCACAACCATCCTGATATGCTGCAGAGCATCCAAAATGTCATTACCAGTGGCTTGCCGTTACATACGCTCGATTTGACGACGCCGTTGAAAGATGAATTTTCTGCCTACCTGCTCTCTTTACTGCCGGGCCAGGGCAAAGAATACTGCCTGCAGTTTACCGGCCCTTCCGGCGCTGACGCCGTTGAAGCCGCGCTGAAGCTGGCGAAAAAATACACCGGCCGTACCGGCGTGATCAGCTTCTCCGGCGGCTACCACGGCATGACCCACGGCGCGCTGGCGGTAACGGGCAACCTGTCGCCGAAAGAAGCCGTTAACGGCATGATGCCGGAAGTGCAGTTTATGCCTTATCCGCATCTGTACCGCTGCCCGCTGGGTATCGGCGGCAAGGCGGGCGAGCAGGCGCTGGCTTACTACTTTGAAAACCTGATCAACGACGTGGAAAGCGGCGTGCGCAAACCTGCGGCGGTGATCCTGGAAGCGGTTCAGGGCGAAGGCGGCGTGAACCCGGCTCCGGTCGAGTGGCTGCAGCGCATCCGTAAAGTGACTCAGGAACACGGCATTCTGCTGATCCTGGACGAAGTGCAGGCTGGCTTCGCGCGTACCGGTAAGTTCTTCGCCTTCGAGCACGCGGGCATCGAGCCGGACATCATTGTCATGTCCAAAGCCGTTGGCGGCGGTCTGCCGCTGGCCGTGCTGGGCATCAAAAAGCAGTTCGACGCCTGGGCACCTGGCCACCACACCGGCACCTTCCGCGGCAACCAGCTGGCGATGGCAACCGGCCTGACCACCCTGCGTCACCTGAAAGACAACAATATCGCCGATAAAGTTGCCGAACAGGGCGAATGGCTGAAAGCGAAACTGGCAGAGATGCAGAAGCGCTATCCGGTCATCGGCCACGTGCGCGGCCTGGGCCTGATGCTGGGCATTGAGATCGTCAAGCCGAACGAGCCGCAGGATCATATGGGTTGCTACCCAGCCGATGGTGAGCTTTCCGCGCTGTTGCAGAAGAAATGCTTTGAAGCTGGCCTGATCCTGGAGCGCGGCGGCCGTCACGGCTGCGTGCTGCGCCTGCTGCCTTCGCTGCTGATCAGCAATGAAGAGCTGGGTATTTTCCTGGATAAATTTGAAGTCGCCCTGGTTGCTGCCGGCGTTAAACCTGTTTCTGCGGAGTGAAGTTGATGTCCCGGTCCAACCCTATTCTGGCAGCTTCGGCGCAGAGCACCGAAGCCTACCAGCAGGCTATTGCCCAGACCAGCCAGGCCGTCGTGCAGTGGCTGCAACAGCCTGAGATGTATCAGGGCAAAAGCGTAGCCGAGCTGCGTGAGCGTATCGCGCTGGATTTCACCACGGAGGGCCTGGGCAACCAGGCCGCCATTGAGCGTGCGATCGAGTACTTCCTGAAAGACAGTCTGTCTGTGCATCATCCGCAGTGCGTGGCGCACCTGCACTGCCCTAGCCTGGTAATTAGCCAGGCGGCGGAAGTGCTGATCAACGCCACCAACCAGAGCATGGACTCCTGGGATCAAAGCCCTTCAGCCACCATCATTGAGATGAAGCTGATTGAATGGCTGCGCGCTCAGGTCGGCTATCAGGCCGGCGACGCGGGCGTCTTTACCAGCGGCGGCACCCAGAGCAATCTGATGGGGCTGATGCTGGCGCGCGATGCGTTCTTTGCGCGTCAGGGCCACTCTGTCCAGCAGGATGGTCTGCCGGGCGATCTCAGCAAGATCAAAGTGTTCTGCTCTGAAAACGCCCACTTCTCCGTGCAGAAGAATATGGCGCTGATGGGTCTGGGCTACCGCTCCGTGACGCTGGTGAAAACCGATCGCTTTGCGCGTATGGATACGGCGGATTTGGCTGACAAACTGGCGCTGGCAAAAGCCAACGGCGAAAAGGTGCTGGCTATCGTCGCAACGGCGGGCACTACCGACGCGGGCGCTATCGATCCTTTGCGTGAAATCGCGCAGATCGCAGCAGAAAACGAGACCTGGCTGCACGTTGATGCGGCATGGGGCGGCGCGCTGCTGCTTTCTGATAAGTATCGTCATTATCTGGACGGCATTGAGCTGGTGGATTCCATCACCCTGGACTTCCACAAGCAGTTCTTCCAGACCATCAGCTGCGGCGCGTTTCTGCTGAAAGAAGCGCGTCACTACGAGCTGATGCGTTACCAGGCGGCCTACCTGAACTCTGAGTTCGATGAAGCTCAGGGCGTGCCGAACCTGGTTTCCAAATCCCTGCAAACCACGCGCCGTTTCGACGCGCTGAAAATGTGGATGGGTCTGGAAGCGCTGGGCCAGAAGCAGTATGCCGAAATCATCGATCACGGTGTAACGCTGGCGCAGCAGGTTGCGGCCTGGGTTGCCGAACAGCCTGCGCTGGAGCTGGTGATGGAGCCACAGCTGGCAAGCGTGCTGTTCCGCTTCCGTCCGCAACAGGGCGACGATGCGGCAATCGCCCTGCTTAACCAGAAGATCGGCGATGCGCTGCTGGATTCCGGGCGCGCCAACGTAGGCGTGACCGAACACAACGGCGTAACCTGCCTGAAGATGACGCTGCTGAACCCAACCGTGACGCTGGAAGACATCAAGCTTCTGCTGGCGCTGGTAGAGCGCACGGCGGCTTCTCTCGCATAGTTATCCTGTACGGATCAAAGCCGGTAACGCCCGTTACCGGCTTTTTTATTAGCCTTTATTCATCCCATCAGACTGTTTTCAACAACAGGACAATGCGCTTCGCGCCATCGGCTCTTTTCAGGCTGTCAGCGTTTCCTGGTTAGCTGTTGCCGCTGGTCGCACCCGTTTCTGCTTTTATATCTTGAGGGCCATATGTCTTCCGGCGGCATTTCCAGAGCCTTTGCTATCAGGCGCTCTCCTTTGGGCCAGGGTCTTCGTAAGGCATTAGCCAAAGTAGAGGCGGCCAGCCCCGCTTCTCGTGATACAGCGGATAGGTTTGTGCCCTTCTTTTTCAATAAGGCAATAATATCTGCCGGGTGGATATCATTTTTGTTCATCGGATCCCCTTATAATGGGCAGGCCGCATTACTTTCCGTAGAGCTAAGTGGATAGCATAATCCGGATGATATACGGCTCAGGCTTTTAATTTTTATCAATTGATATTGTTAATCGTGTCTCTGGTATTGGCACCCCAGCCTGTTTTACGTTATTTATAGCAGGTGAAAAAAGGTCTGTTTGATGTAAGGTTTATCTCATGTAGGGTTCTTTTTATGTAGGGTTACCGCTATGAAAATTCAGTCGCTTCCGAAAAATCTTATTAATATGTTTGAAAACGATCCGATTACTGGATGGGCCGTCAAAGACATTAATTCCAACTTTGTTTACGTAAACAATGCCTTTAAGATATGGCAAACTATTTCAACCCGCTTCGATTATGAAGGGTTAAATATACGTGATGTCCCTGTTCCCGTAGCCGAGTTTGCTGATATATTTGCATAGCAGGAAAGAGAGATTGAGCAAACCGGCAAAGCGGTACGTGCTATTACCACGCATATTCAGGGCAAAGAGAAAATTTTACAGCCCGCTTATAATATCCAGGAGCCGTTATTTAACGAACAGCGCCAGTGCGTCGGCACGGTGATAAGCGTCAGGCATGTCAATATTATCACGCCGGGATCGCTGCTTAACGGCAAACTCTGTCAGCATGTCACTCTTCAGCCGCCTTCGGCTGTCTTTACGGAAAAAGAGTGGGAAGTGGTTTATCTGTTACAGTGTAACTTAAGCCTGAAAGAAGTAGCGCATGTGCTGGGAATTTCTATCCATGCCGTCAGTGGACGCCTGAGAAGCTGCTATCGCAAAGCGGAAGTGAGCTCATCCTCCATGCTAATTGAATTTTGTAGGGAGAAAAATATAGATAACTACGTTCCTGCCTTCTTTTTGAAAAAAGGACACATTATTATTTCTGGATAATAAAAATGGACTATTACTTTAGCTACTCCCTGTTCGGGTGGGTGATAAAAGACGCCTCTTCTCGTTACGTATATGCCAATCAGAAAGCCTGCCGTTATTTCAGCCAGCCTTTCGAAAAAATAAAAGGCTGTACGGATAAAGACCTGTTCCCCGACCTCTGTGATTTTCACGACAGAATCACAAAGGATGACAAAAAAATTATAGCCACAGGCGCTATGAGCATAGTTTTAAGGATATTTAATCAAGAAGGAAATAACAGAAAACAGGCTTATTTGGTTGAAAAGCGGCTCTGGCGATTGCCTGACGGATCACCTGGCATAATTTGTAATTATATTGAAATCACAAACGTCTACTTTTCAACATTTCTGTGTCAGCACTCTCGTAAACCTCTTACTTTTACGGCACCTTCCCCGCTTTTTACCAATCGGGAGTGGGAAGTTATCCTGCTGCTTTTATGTGGGATGAAAAGAGATCGCATGTCAGCTATGCTCAACGTTAGCAAACTTACGTTAAGAAACAGAATAGCCCGCTGCTGTGAAAAAGCTAACGTAATGCACGGAGTCGCGCTTATTCAATATTGCCAGCGTAAAGGATGGGATAATTATATTCCGCCGTTTTTTCTTAAAAAAGGCTATATCACTTTTTCTGGCAAATTCGGCTAAAAATTTAGCAGGCGTGAAAGAAAGGCGTCCCGCAGGACGCCTCTACGCTTACATCTGCACCAGATTTTTGATTTTCACATCCGGGTTGACGTCGGCGTCGTAATCCACGCCGTCCAGGCCAAAGCCGAACAGGTGCATAAACTCTGTTTTGTAGCCAACGAAGTCGGTCAGCTCGTTCAGGTTTTCGTTAGTGACGGTCGGCCACAGCTTCACCACTTCATCCTGCACTTCTGGCTGCAGCTCTTTGTAGTCGGCACGCAGGCGGCCAACATCGTCAAGAATTGGTGAGGCGTTGTACAGGCTGTCTTTGAACAGGCCGTAAACCTGCTCGATGCAGCCTTCGTGAGTGCCCTTTTCCTTCATCACTTTAAACAGCAGCGACAGGTAAAGCGGCATCACCGGAATAGCAGAGCTGGCCTGGGTAACCACGGCTTTCAGTACGGAAACACGCGCGTCGCCGCCCTTTTCCGCCAGCGTGTCGCGAATAGTCAGGACGCGCTTGTCCAGGTCTTTCTTGGCTTCGCCGATAGAACCGTTCCAGTAGATATCGTGGGTGATCTGCTCGCCAAGATAGGTAAAGGCGGTGGTTTTCGCGCCTTCAGCCAGCACGCCGGCCGCGTTCAGATCGTCAATCCACATCTGCCAGTCTTCGCCGCCCATCACCGCTACGGTGCCGTCGATCTCTTCCTGAGAAGCGGGTTCCAGCGTGATATCGGTAATGGTTTCTTTATCGGTGTTCAAGCCGCGCGTGTGCAGCGTTTTGCCAACCGGTTTCAGCGTAGAGTTAAAGACTTCGCCGGTTTTTGGATGGGTACGACGCGGCGCAGCCAGGCTGTATACCACCAGATCGACCTGACCCAGATCCTGTTTAATCAGCTCAATGGTCTTTTGCTTTACTTCGTCTGAGTAAGCGTCGCCGTTGATGCTTTTTGCATACAGGCCCTTCGCTTCCGCCAGCTCTTCAAAAGCCGCAGAGTTATACCAGCCAGCGGTAGCCGGTTTGTTTTCTTCGCCCGGACGCTCGAAGAACACGCCCAGCGTATCGGCTTCGCAGCCAAAGGCGGCAGAGATGCGGGCAGCAAGGCCGTAACCCGTAGAAGCGCCAATCACCAGCACCTTTTTAGGGCCGTTGGCAATTTTGCCCTGGCGGGTCACGTAATCAATTTGTTTTTCAACGTTAGCTTTGCAACCCGCCGGATGGGCGGTAACACAGATGAAGCCACGAATGCGTGGTTTAATAATCATGTCGACCTCAATAACCGTCTCAGTAAATATGGCCCGTAGAATACCTGCTTGTGGCGTTTCAGGCAAAGTTGACAGTAGCTTATCGTCTACAGACGCTTTTAACACGAGCGCTTTGCATATTATTTATTCAGTCTTTATACAACCGCTCGCGCCTGAGCGTGTGAAAAGCGGCAGCGGAATCCGAAAACGCCGTGAACCCATCCGTGGCGGCTCGTTGCGCGCGTCCATGCGCGTTTGCTTTCCGCTCAGCCTTTGCCGTAATGAAGCGGTGGTATTGCTGCCAAAAACGGCAGCGCACCGCCAGGCCATTGCGTTTGTCATCAATCTTACGGCAGTCCTGAGTCTGCCTGTTAACAGTCTGACTCAGGGCACGTGACACCAGTTACGCAACTGATTAATACCGCCGTCCGGTGAGGTAAAGCCCGCGCAGCCTAACAGGCTGTCGTACAGCTTTTCGTGGAATACCGGCGTTTTATCCTGCGCCATTTTTTTCAGCTGATTAAAGGCCGCCGCATGATCGGGGTGCTGTAAAAATTTGTCGGATGCCCAGACCATGATCGGCACGCTGCGCTGCGCCATCGGTGCCTGATTGCGCGGCGTGCCGTGGAAATGCATATTTTGCGAAATCGACTCGCCGTGATCGGAAGCATAAAACACAATAGCGTTACGATCGCGCAGTTGGTTAAAGACCTGCTCCAGCACGTAATCGGTATAAAGCAGGCTGTTATCGTAAGAGTTAACCATCTGCTGCGTGGTGCAGTCGTCGTCAATGCCCAGGCATTCCGGCTGATAGCGCGCAAAGCTACGCGGATAACGCTCGGTATAAAGATAGTGCGACCCTTTGGTATGCAGAATAACCAGGTGTTTGCCCTGCGGATGACGCTCGACAGAATCCTTCAGCTCGCTGACCAGCGCCATATCGTCGATAGGCTTGCCGACGTTGCGCTTTTCGGACTGAATGGCTTCCCGCAGCGCATAGTCGTCCGCCAGCGCTTTGTTATAGAACCAGGCCTCGCTCTGCATGGCAAACAGCTCGGAGGAGAAGCCCTGCTTTTTCAGCACGGAAAACACGTTCATCTCTTTCAGCGTGCGCTCTGGCGCTTCCGACGCGCCGCCCTCGCGCACAAACATGCAGCGCAGCGAGAGTTTGGTTGAGGTGTCGCAGGAGTAACCCTGGAGCGCAGCCAGATTAGGCTCTTTATCCAGGTAAGGCGTATTGTCGCGCTGGTAACCGTAAACCCCCATATGATCGCGCCGCGCGCTTTCGCCAATCACAAACACGATATAGAGGCTGTCCGCATCTTTTGGCGGCTTATAGGTAAAGTGCGCGGCGGGATCGAACAGTTTACGACTGTCTTCTGCCTGGCTCCAGCTGCTGTAGGCCAGCAGCCCCATGCCCGACAGCCAGTTTGATGGCGAATAGGTGCCGGCGACCACGCCGCCGTAGCTGGCCATCATGCGGTTATGCTGGCGATCCAGATTATCCTGGTGCTCGCCCATCACCTTCAGCGGCAGCCAGCAGCAGAGGCCTGCGGCCAGCATGACGCCGATGCGCCGGGCGATAGCGCCACCGTTACGCCGCCGCAGGGCCGCTTCCGGCAGCGGCGCGAGCCACAGGATCAGCAGCGGCAGCAGGCTCACCAGGCCCAGCCAGACGCCAAAATCCCAGCCGACCGACTCCCTGGACAGATCGAAACTGTCGGTGGTCATCACCGCCGCGATAATGCCGTAGCCGATATCGACGTTGAAAAAGATCATGTAATAGCTGGCGGCCACGGAAAACACCACCAGCAGCGAAGTCAGAACACGGAACAGCAGCCGGCCGGCCAGCGAGGCCAGCAGCGTGGTAAACAGCACCAGCGCAAAAGCCGCGACCACCTCAATGGCGATCGACAGCAGGGCGTCGTAGTGAAGCTGATGAAAGCGGCGGAGAAAAATCGGCAGGTTTAATAAAATGCCCGTGTAAAAGGCGATAAAGCAGCAGACCCGATACTGCGTCAAAAAAAGCAATCTTTTCATCTGTCCCGTCATTGTTATGGCAGTGAATGGCATGACCAAAGCGGCTTTGGTATTGAAAACGTTATTATTCTAACGATACGGCGTAAGACAAGGTAAACGCAGGTGAGTTTACCGTTGGTACTGAAAAAGTGAGTGTTATAATGTAACAAAAGATGTGGCAGACGTTAACCTTTTCGTGCAGCGCGCGCGCCTGGCAGGCTTTCGGCAAAGTTTGAACCGGCTCAAAGTTCTGATAAATAAAGGCGTACCGGACTACATGCAGTGGATATGCATAATTATTCCCAAAGCCTGATACAAAGGCTGGCTACGGGTCAATGCGGTAATTAATTATTCGCCTGCCCTCAGCCGATCCACCTTTCCGTGCTCTTATTAACATTAATTTAATGAATTAAAAACAACTCATTAATGTTAGATTATGCCGCGTTCAGGTCAGAAGCACTGGCTCCCTCATCATTTCGTAGCATTTATAACTGTCAGGAAAGCATTGTTATGGATAAGCTATCTTACGCGTCAGAAAGCCCCAACACCGCCTGGTCCACCTACCTGCAGCAGATCGATCGCGTCGCGCCCTACCTGGGCGAGCTGAGTCGCTGGGTCGATACGCTACGCCATCCTAAACGCGCGCTGATCGTGGATATTCCTCTTCAGATGGACGATGGCTCCATTCGTCACTTTGAAGGCTTTCGCGTGCAGCACAATCTGTCGCGCGGGCCGGGCAAGGGCGGCGTTCGCTATCATCCCAACGTCGACTTAAATGAGGTCATGGCGCTTTCCGCCTGGATGACCATCAAGTGCGCCGCGGTGAACCTGCCTTACGGCGGTGCCAAAGGCGGCATCCGCGTCGATCCCTTTAAGCTTTCCGAAGGCGAACTGGAGCGACTGACCCGTCGCTACACCAGCGAAATCGGCCTGGTGATCGGCCCGCAAAAGGATATTCCGGCGCCGGACGTGGGCACCAATGCCAAAGTGATGGCCTGGATGATGGATACCTATTCCATGAATCAGGGCACCACCATTACCGGCGTGGTGACCGGCAAGCCGGTGCATCTCGGCGGATCGCTGGGCCGTGAAAAAGCCACCGGTCGGGGCGTATTTGTTACCGGTCGTGAAGTCGCCCGTCGCCTGAATATCGAAACGGACGGCGCGCGCCTTGCCGTTCAGGGCTTCGGCAACGTCGGCAGCGAAGCGGCTCGACTGTTTGTCGCCGCTGGCGCGCGGGTGGTGGCCGTTCAGGATCACTCCGCCACGCTTTACAATGCCGAAGGCATCGATCTGACCGCGCTGACCGACTGGCAGGCGACGCATAAAAATATCGCCGGGTTCAGCGGCGCGCAGACGATTGACGCGGAAGCGTTCTGGCAGCTGCCGATGGATATTCTGATCCCGGCGGCGCTGGAAGGACAAATCACCCGTGAGCGCGCGGAAAAACTGAGCTGCAAGCTGATCCTGGAAGGCGCTAACGGCCCAACCTACCCGGACGCAGACGATATGCTGGCGTCGCGCGGCATTACCGTAGTGCCGGACGTTATCTGTAACGCGGGCGGCGTAACGGTCAGCTACTTCGAGTGGGTGCAGGATATGGCCAGCTTCTTCTGGAGCGAGAGCGAGATCAATGAGCGAATGGACAAAATTATGTCCGAAGCGATGATCCATATCTGGGACAAAGCGCGGGAAAAAGAGTGCAGCCTGCGTACCGCTGCCTATATCGTTGCCTGTGAGCGTATTTTGATGGCAAGGAAAGATCGCGGCATTTATCCGGGCTAGGCAGCCTGCAAAAACAGAACGCCGCCTCTTATGGGCGGCGTTTCTTTTTACTGCTTACCCCAGCGGCTGCGCAGGTAGTTCACCGCCTGCTGCGTTTGCGGCTCGTCAAGAAAAGCGTCGCGAAACAGAATGGTTCCGGCCACGCCGGGCTGCGTCTCGTTGAGCTCAATCTGCCTTTTCAGCTCGGCCACGCCCTGCTCTTCGCCCCACTGCGGCTCGGTAGCCGTAGGCTTGCCCACTTTATACAGCGCCACGCCGATATAGAGTTTGACGGGGCCGCTGCCGACCACGTCAGCCCACCATTTCGCCAGCGTGGGATAACGCACGATTTTCCGCTCGAACGGCCAGTAAAGCTGGGGCGCAATATAATCCAGCAGCCCTTCTTTAACCCACAGTCGGGTATCGGCAAAGGCCTGATCGTAAGCCTCGCCGCCGCGCGTATCGGAACCGCGCTCGTCTTTGTCCGCATTGCGCCAGACGCCTGCCGGACTGATGCCGAACGCCACCTCCGGCTTCAGGGACTTGATCGTCGCCGCCACCTCTTTAACCAGCAGCAGCGTATTGTTGCGCCGCCAGCTGGCCTTATCAGCAAAGCCTGCGCCGTATTGCTGCCAGCTGCGGCTGTCATCCAGCGGCGACGAGGGCGTTTCATAATAGAAATAGTCATCGAACTGCACGCCATCGATCGCATAGTTTTTTACCAGCTCGGCGACCACGCTGTTGATCCACTGGCGAACCTGCGGCAGTCCCGGATCCAGCACGTAGCGATCGCTGGCGACGCGCACCCAGTCGCGATGCAGCACGAAAACGCTGGCCGGTGACTGACGCAGCGTTTTTTGCAGCGCACTGACCGTGGCTGGCGAAGTGTTCGTCGTGATCCGGTAAGGATTAAGCCACGCGTGTACCTTGAGGCCTCTTTTATGCGCCTCGGTGAGCAAAAACTGCAGCGGATCGTAACCGGGATGCTGGCCGATTGCCCCGGTCAGCTCGGCAGACCAGGGCAAAATCGCGGAGCGATAAAGCGCGGTGCCGTCAGGCTTCACCTGGAAAAAGACCGTATTGATGCCCAACGCCACATACTTATCCAGCCGCTGAACGAGCGCCTGCTGCTGTCGCGCGATGCGCAGTTCGGGATCGGCAAGCGTTAGAGAAGCAGGCGGCGGCCAGTCGAGGTGGTTCACCGTTGCCAGCCAGACGCCGCGCACAGGCTGAGGCTTTATTACGGGCGTGGGCGGCACATAAGGCGTGACCAGCGATTTGACCTCAGACTTATGGCTACAGCCTGCCATAAGCAGCACCAGCATCGCCCCAAGCCAGCCTGAACCCCTTTTTATTAACATCTTGCCTGCTCCCTGGTTATGGCGTCAGATATTTCTCCACCAGCGCTAAAGCAATGGTTTCCGTCTTTGCGTCGGCGTTGCCGCTGATATCGACCGGGCGGAAATGCATTGGAAAGCGCGGACAGTTATGCGGGTTTCCTCATCCGGAACGCCCGTTAGCGCTATTTTACTATAAGCGTGCGCGCCGCCTGATAATGCGTTTTAAAGGCTTCGTTTTCTTCGCTCAGGCGGATAGCCGCTTCAATCATCTCGTTCTGGTTCAGCGAGGTCGCGCCTTCGCTGGTGCGCCAGTGGATATAGAGCACGCAAAGCGCGGCAACCTGCAACATCTCGTTTTCCGCACTATCGCCGTCAAAGCCATATTCCTCGTCACACCAGCGGTAAACGTCGCCGACAAAAGGCATATCGCCCTGCTCGTCCAGCGGCGGCAGGCTGGCGAACAGCTCGATCATTTCGGGTGTGGCGACGTAGCTGCTGCGGCCGACCGCATCCAGCTGTTTGCCACGCGCGCGGGCGTTGTTGGCCTGTTTGGCTTTGAGTTTGGCGCGCTTGCTGCGCTTGTCCTGCTTGCTCACCGGTTTCTCCTGGCGAAAAAAAAGAGCGTCATCATAGCAGAGAACGCTTTCTGCGGACGGCTACATTTTACCGATAAACAGCGACACCAGCCCGGCGGCGATCAGCGGCCCGACCGGCACGCCGCGAAACAGCGACACGCCGATAATCGTGCCGATCAGCAGGCCGCCGACGATAGTAGGCTGCGATCCCATCAGGCTGACGCCGCGCCCGCCTACCCAGGAGACGAAAATGCCTACCGCGATCGCCAGCAGGGATTTCCAGTTCAGAAAGGAGTGCATCAGCGTGCTGGTCGGCAGCGCGCCGCTGGCAATGGGCGCCATGACGCCAATGGTCAGGATCACAATCCCGACGGTGACGCCCTGCTTTTCAATCCACGGGAACAGCGCGTTCAGCGGCGTCATGCGCACCACGATCAGCACCAGCAAAGCGATAGCGACGGTCAGGTTGTGGCTGAAGTAGCTGAGCCCCGCCAGAAACAGCAGAATAAACAGCGTTAAATCGAACATAGTGGTTTCCTGTCAAAGCGTGGGGCTACACCTTAAAACGCTTTGCCGCTGCGCTCTAGCTCTTTTTAACGCCTTAAAAATTAAAGAATAGCTTCGAGCGCGGCCTGCAGGCTGGTTTCCGGGCCGGTCAGCACCGCCAGCGTGGTATTGATCTGCTTTGCCGCGCCCGCCATCGAACTTTGCGCCAGCACGATACAGCCCAGCGCACACTCGTGGCGATCGCGAATATAGTGCGCGATCTCACGATGGTAGCCATCCATATCCCCCTGGTTGAAAAAGGCCCAGGCGCGCGGGATCAGTTCTACGGCCAGACGGCTGCCGGGAATAAACGCCTCGAACAGCCGCGTGGTGGCCGCAAGCGTAGAATGGGCGGTGCAGAGCACCAGCACCGCGCCGTGATAGTGCGAGGCCGCCTTCGCCAGCGCCGCGTCCACGCGAATAACAGGCTTGCTGAAACGTTTAGGATCCAGTGCCACCACGCCCAGCGTGGTACAGGTGACGATCACCGCATCGGCCTGCTGGCACAGCTCGTCGAGGATATGGCTGACGGCCGCCTCAATGTCGGGAGTCACTTCGCCCGCTTCTGCCGCCTGAGTTAACAGCTCGCTTTGCACGCAGTGCAGCAGCTGAACCTCATCATAATCCAACGCTTGCAGCGCCTCTTCAAACAGCACTATGTTGCTTCTTGCCGCATGCAGACAGGCTATGGTTGCCATCTTGCTTTCTCCTGAAAAAGGTCTTTTGCCACTGTGGCAAATTCTTTAGCGCTTTGCCAACACTTCGGCCCTTTCCGTCACTTTTGTTTCACTGATGGATCACCATGCTGGTGCAATGCGCCAGCCTGAAGCAGGAATTTAACGAAACGATCGTTTCACCAGGCGCGCGGACTGGACGCACTCCGTCGCCATAACGCCTGTATAGTTCAGATTGTTTCACCCCGCGCGAACCGGACGGCGCAACTGGTACAAAAGTTGCAAAGCCTCCAGGGAAGCCTGAAGGAGAAACAGATGAAAGCATTGATTATGGGCGCGGGGATCGGCGGCATGTGCACCGCCATTGCGCTGCAGCGTTTTGGTATCGAAACCGCAGTATTTGAAGCGGTAAAAGAAATTAAGCCCGTCGGCGCGGCCATCTCCATCTGGCCCAACGGCGTGAAGTGCCTGAATTATCTGGGCATGAAAGAGCAGCTGCGGGCGCTGGGCGGCATGATGCAGACCATGGCCTATCATGATGCGCGGACGGGCAATCCTCTGACGCAGTTCAGCCTGGCGCCGCTGATTGCCGAGTCCGGCGAGCGCCCTTACCCGGTCGCGCGCGCGGAATTACAGTCCATGCTGCTGGGACACTATGGCCTTGACAGGGTACGGTTCGGCAAACGCGTGGCGAGCGTGGAACAGCACGATCGGGGCGTGACGGCGTATTTTACGGACGGCAGCGAGGCGCAGGGCGATTTGCTGATTGCCTGCGACGGCGCGCACTCCGCCGTCCGTCCTTACGTGCTGGGACAAACCGTGCCGCGGCGCTACGCGGGCTATGTTAACTGGAACGGGCTGGTGGCGCTGGACGAAAGCATCGCGCCAGCCCGGCAGTGGACGACCTTTGTCGGCGAAGGCAAGCGCGTTTCGCTGATGCCGGTGGCGAACAACCGCTTTTACTTTTTCTTTGACGTGCCGCTGCCGCCGGGGCTGGCGGAAGATCGCAGCACGCTGCGCGCCGATTTGCAACGCTATTTTCAAGGCTGGGCCGCGCCGGTGCAAAAGCTGATTGCGCAGATCGATCCGGCCACCACCAACCGTGTGGAAATCCATGATATCGAACCGTTTCCACAGCTGGTAAAAGGCCGCGTGGCATTGCTGGGCGATGCGGCGCACAGCACCACGCCCGATATTGGTCAGGGCGGCTGCGCGGCAATGGAGGATGCGGTAGTGCTGGCAAACTGCCTGCAAACGCATTCGATGGGTATTGAAGACGCGCTGCTGCGCTATCAGGCCCGGCGCGCCGGACGCGTGAAGGATCTGGTATTGAAAGCCCGCAAACGCTGCGACGTTACGCACGGCAAGGATATGGCCGTCACGGAGCAGTGGTATCGGGAACTGCAAAGCGAAACCGGCGAGCGCATTCTTCAGGGCATGTGCGACACCATTCAGGGCGGGCCTTTCGCCTGACTCACGCCAGCGCGACGGTGACTGCCGTCGCGCTGAAGACGCCGTCAGCCTTCCTCTTTTAATCCCCGGTTAATCAGCATGGCTTCGATTTCCGGCTCTCTGCCGCGCCACTGTGCATACAGCGCTTTCAGATCCCCGCTGTTGCCGCGCGACAGAACGGCGTCGCGAAACCGCTGGCCGTTTTCCCGCGTCAGGCCGCCGTGCTCGCTGAACCAGACAAAACCGTCGTCGGCCAGCATCTGCGTCCACAGATAGGCGTAGTAGCCTGCCGCATAGCCGCCGCCCCAGATATGCTGAAAGTAGCTGGAGCGATAGCGTGGCGGCACGGCGGCGAGCGCGATTTGCTCGGCTTCCAGCGCCTGCTGTTCAAAAGTGGCGACGTCCTGCTCCTGCTGGTCGGCGGCCAGGCTGTGCCAGTGCATATCCAGCAGCGCCGCGGCCAGCAGCTCGGTCATGTCGTAGCCTTTATTGAACTTGCTGGCGTTGATGATTTTCTTATGCAGCGCCGTGGGCATCGGCTCGCCGGTTTGATAGTGGCGGGCGAAATGGCTGAATACCTGCGGATCGCTGGCCCAGTGTTCGTTAAGCTGAGAGGGGAACTCAACGAAATCCCTGGGCGTGGCGGTGCCGGAAAGCGAGGGATAACGCTGTTCGGCGAACAGACCGTGCAGCGTGTGGCCGAACTCGTGGAACAGCGTAATCACGTCATCCCAGGCGAGCAGCGCGGGCTGCCCTTCAGGCGGTTTGGGATAGTTGCAGACGTTATAAATAACGGGCTTAGTGCCGAGCAGCGTGGACTGTTCAACAAAATTACCCATCCACGCGCCGCCGCCCTTGTTGTCGCGCTTGAAATAGTCGGTATAGAACAGCGCCATCGGTTCGCCATCGACGTCCAGAATTTCATAGACGCGTACGTCGGGATGGTAAACCGGGATATCGCTGCGCGCCTTAAAGGTAATGCCATAAAGTTGGGTGGCTGCCCAAAATACGCCGTTTTCCAGTACGTTATTCAGCTCAAGGTAAGGTTTGATCTGGTTTTCATCCAGATCGTAATTCGCCTTGCGCACCTGTTCGGCATAGAACAGCCAGTCCCAGGGCTGAAGGCGGAAACCGCCCTGCTGCTGGTCAATCACCGCCTGAATATCCGCCGCCTCGCGGTTAGCACGCGCGGTGGCAGCAGGCACGATGGCACGCATAAAATCGAGGGCGGCCTGGGGAGTTGAGGCCGTCTGATCCTGAAGCTTCCAGTCGGCATAGCTGGCAAACCCCAACAGCTGCGCCTGACGCGCGCGGATGCTGGCCAGATTAGCGATCGGCGCGCGGGTATCGTTGCCGTCGCCCTTTTCAGCCCGTTGCCAGGCAGCCGAAAACAGCGCCTCCCGCGTGTCGCGGTTGCTGAGGCTTTGCAGAGCCGGCTGCTGCGTAGTGTTTTGCAGCACCAGCAGCCACTGCGGCTGCAGGCCTTTCTCCTGCGCCGCTGCGGCGGCCGCGCTCAGTTCGGCCTCGCTTAACCCTGCCAGCGCTGCCGCATCGTTGACGGCAAGCCCGCCCGCTTTGGTCGCCGCCAACAGCTTATTGGTGAACTGCGTGGTCAGCGTGGCCGCCTGCTGATTCAGCACCTTCAGCTGCGCTTTTGTGTCGTCACTGAGGCTGGCCCCGGCGAGCTGAAACGCCTGCCAGGTTACTTCCACCAGGCGCAGCGATTCGTCGTCCAGCCCCAGGCTCTGGCGCTGCTGGTAAACGCTGTCGAGACGTGCAAACAGCTGGCTGTTTAGGCGGATATCATCCTCCAGCGCCGTCAGCCGTGGCGACATCTCCTCGTCAAGCTGCTGGAGCAGATCGCTGGTGTTGGCTGACGTCATGGCGTTAAACACGCTCTCCACGCGCCGGAGCATCAGTCCGCACTGCTCCAGCGCCTGATAAGTATTGGCGAAGGTCGGCGGCTCGGCGCTGTTGGCGATGCGCTCTACCTCTTCCCGTTTTTGCCGCATTCCCTCTTCCAGCGCCGGACGATAGTCGGCTTCGGTAATGCGATCGAAAGGCGGCGCCTGAAACGGCAGCGGGCTGGGCTGGCTGAACGGATTAGTGGGCATGGCATGACTCCTTATCGACTCTCCGAATAGGCGAAACGGGCGGCATCAGGCAGGCATGCTGAACAGCCTGGTCAGCGTCTGGATTTGCCGATCGTCCGATGATAAATCTTTAACAATCAGATGTAAGGGTGTAGCACGTCTGCCGCCGTGCGTCATGGGAAGAATTTTCAGCGTGCCGGCAGCCAGCTGCGAGGCGATACGCTCTTCCGGCAGCCAGCCGTAGCCGACCTGCGCGATCACGGCCTCCGCCGCGGCATCAATGGTGGAGAAAGTCCAGCATTCGGCCGCATCGAGGCTGTCGTCCTGGCCGTCGGATTCCCGCTCTGCGATGCGGATAAGCGGGTAAGCCGCCAGATCCTCGCCGCTCAGCGGTGCCGCCTGCTGGTGCAACGGATGATCGCGATGCGCCACCGCGACAAAATCAATATTCATCAGCCATTCTCCCCGACCGGTCAGATCCTGACGACGCGTCAGCACCATCACGTCCGCTTCCGGCCTTTCTGCCGCGTTGCTTTCCAGCACTTCGGTAAGGTTTACCTGCGTATGCGGATGCTGCTGCTGAAACTGCCGCAGAATGGTAAACAGGCGCCCGCGCGGGAAAATGGCATCCACCACTAAATCCAGGCGCGTCCGCACGCCCGTGGTCAACAGAGCGGCATGGGCTTCCACATACCAGAACGCTTTCAGCAAGGGTCTGACCCGCGCCAGCAGCTGCTCGCCCGCCGCCGTCAGTACCGTTCGCCGCCCTTCAGGCCGCAGCAGCGCCACGCCCAGCCTTTTCTGCAGCAGCGCGAGGTTGTAGCTGACCGAAGACTGGCTGCGGCAGGTCGCCTCCGCTGCTTTCGCAAAGCTGCCCGACTCCACCACTTTCTCCAGCAGCGCCCACTGTTCCAGCGTCGTTTTATGCATGATTGATTTAATTATCAGATGAATTTGACTTAAAATTAGCGTTATTAATTCAGAAAATAAACCGATAAAGTGTCAAAAAAACACAGGAGGATAAGATGAAATTCGATCGAAATGACCTGAGCGGCTTTATCGGTAAACACCTGGTTTATACCTACGACAACGGCTGGAATTACGAAATTTACGTCAAGAACGAGCAGACGCTGGATTATCGTATTCACAGCGGCATGGTCGGCAACCGCTGGGTGAAAGATCAGCGGGCTTATATCGTGCGTGTCGGCGAGGAGAGCTATAAAATTTCCTGGACGGAGCCGACCGGCACCGACGTCAGCCTGATAGCTAACCTGGGCGACCGCCTGTTTCACGGCACCATCTTCTTCCCGCGCTGGGTCATGAATGACCCGCAAAAAACCGTTTGTTTCCAGAACGAGCATATTGCGGAAATGGAACGCTATCGCGAAGCCGGCCCGGCTTATCCAACGGAAATTATCGATGAGTTCGCGACGATCACGTTTATCCACGACTGCGGACCCGATAACGACAGCGTGATTGACTGTGCGGCCAGCGAGCTGCCTGCGAATTTTCCTGATAACCTCAAATAATCAGTCAATCAGATTTTATCGCGTGACCTGACGCGCTTCTCCTTTTCCCGGCCAGCCATGCTGGCCGTTTTATTGCCCATAGCAGGCAATAATCTCACCCGCTACCGCTACCGCAATCTCGGCGGGCAGCTTGCCTTTCACGTCAGGCAGGCCAATCGGGCAGCGCAGGGTATCCAGCTGCTGGCGACTGAAGCCCTTGCCCTCCAGCCGATAATCAAACCGCTGACGTTTGGTCGCCGAGCCAATCACCCCGAAGTAACGATAGTCGCCGCGCGTCAGGATCGCCTCGCAGAGCGCCAGATCGGTGGGATGATGGTGGGTCATCACCACGTAATAGCTTTCCGGCGGCATCTGTTTCACCGCGTCGCGCGGATCTTCCGGGCAGCAGATCGTCACCCCTTCCGGCACCTGAACGAACTGCTCTTTACGCTCGTCTACCCAACAGACATGACAGGGCAGCGTCGCCAGAATGGTGACCAGCGCCCGGCCTACGTGGCCTGCGCCAAACACCGCTATCTGCGGCTGCGGCTGGATCAACGGCTCAAACAGCACGGAGGTCATGCCGCCGCAGCACTGTCCAAGCCGGGCGCCCAGGTTGAAATGCTCGCTACGCGGTTCGCTGCTGCGCGTCGTCAGCATCTCTCTGGCAAGGGCGATGCACTGATATTCCAGATGGCCGCCGCCGATGGTCAGAAAAGATTGCCCGGCGGTGACAATCATTTTGCTGCCGCTGTCGCGCGGCACCGAGCCTTTTTCCTCCAGCACCGTCAGCAGTACGCAGGGCTCACGCTTTTCGTGTAGCGAGGCCAGTATTTTAATCCAGTCGTCAGGTCGCATTATGTTCCCTCATTTTTTCTGCCCCCCAGAAGACCCTTTCCGGCGTGGCGGGCGCATCCAGCAGCGGGTGCTGACGGTAGTCGCCAACGCTGGCTACGGCATCCTGGAGTGCGCACCAGGCGGCTATCCCCAGCATAAACGGCGGCTCGCCCACCGCTTTGGAATGAAACACCGTGTCTTTCGGGTTTTTACGGTTTTCCACCAGCGTAACCCGCAGATCCGCAGGCACGTCGCCAATCGCCGGAATTTTGTAGCTGGCGGGGCCGTCGGTCATCAGGCGGCCCTGCTCGTTCCACACCAGCTCCTCGCTGGTCAGCCAGCCCACGCCCTGCACGAAGCCGCCCTCAACCTGGCCAATATCGATCGCCGGGTTCAGCGAGGCGCCGACGTCATGCAGAATATCCGCCCGCAGCAGCCGATATTCGCCGGTCAGCGTATCGACAATGACCTCCACGCAGGCCGCGCCAAAGGCGTAGTAGTAAAAAGGCGTGCCGCGCCCTGCTTCACGATCGTAATGAATGCCGGGCACTTTGTAGTAGCCGGTCGCGGCAAGCGGCACCTGGTTCAGCCAGGCCAGCTGCGCCACGTCCGCAAAGGTGAAATGTTTTTCGCCTGCCTTGACGATGCCGTTGCTGAAGCTGACCTGCTCAGCGCTACAGTTATGCAGGCTGCACAGCATAGCCGTTAATCGGTCGCGCAGGATCTGCGCCGCGTTCTGGGCGGCCTTACCGTTAAGATCGGTGCCGCTTGAGGCGGCCGTCGGCGAGGTATTAGGCACTTTGCCGGTATCCGTTGCGGTGATCTGGATGCGATCGACGTCGATTTGCAGCACTTCCGCCACGATCTGCGCAACTTTGGTATTAAGGCCCTGGCCCATTTCCGTGCCGCCGTGGTTAAGCTGTACGGTGCCGTCGGTGTAAATCAGGATCAGCGCGCCCGCCTGATTAAGGAAGCTGGAGGTAAAAGAGATGCCGAACTTCACCGGCGTCAGCGCCAGGCCACGTTTCAGATAAGCGCTGCCGTGATTAAAGGCGGTGATTTCGCGGCGGCGGGCCGCATAGTCCGCGCTGGCCTCCAGCTGCGCGGTCATCTCCTCCAGCAAATTGCCTTCCACCTGCTGGTGGTAGTGCGTGACGTTACGCGTTTCTTTGCCGTAATAATTGCGTTTGCGTACCTCAAGCGGATCGAGGTTCAGCTCGCGGGCGATATGATCCATGATCTGCTCAATCGCCACCATGCCCTGCGGGCCGCCAAAGCCGCGATAGGCCGTGTTGGACGCCGTATTGGTACGGCAGCGATAGCCGGTGATCAGCGCGTCGCCAAGATAGTAGGCGTTGTCGGCATGAAACATGGCGCGATCGACGATCGAACCAGAGAGATCCAGCGAATAGCCGCAGTTGCCGGCCAGATCGATTTTTACGCCGCAGAAGCGCCCATCGTTATCCACCCCTACGTCATAGCGCACGTAGAAGGGATGCCGCTTGCCGGTTATGTGCATATCGTCACGTCGCGCCAGCCGCATTTTCACCGGTCTGCCCGTCTGCCGCGCCGCTACCGCGCACAGGCAGGCGACGCCGGCGGCCTGCGTCTCTTTACCGCCAAAGCCGCCGCCCATCCGCCGCATATCTATCGTCACCTTGTTCATGGTGATCCCCATCACCGACGCTACCAGCTTCTGCACTTCCGTCGGATTTTGCGTGGAGGAAAAAACCTGGAGCGACTGGTCTTCGCCCGGCACCACCAGCGCAATCTGCGTTTCCAGGTAAAAATGCTCCTGGCCGCCGATGTGGAACTCGCCCTGAAGCCGATGGCTGGCGCGAGCGAGCGCGGCTTCCGCGTCGCCCCGCTGGTGCACATGCGGCTGCTGCACAAAATGCGCTTTCGCCAGCGCCTCTTTGACGTCCAGCACCGGCGTCAGCGGCTCGTACTCAATAATGGCCGCTTCCGCCGCCCGGCGGGCCGCCTGCGGGCTTGACGCCGCCACCGCCAGCACGATCTGTCCGGCATACTCTACGACGTCTTTTGCCAGCAGCGGATCGCCCGGCTCCAGCGGCCCGATATCCCCTTCGCCCGGCACGCTTTGCCAGGTCAGCACGCTGACCACGCCGGGAATGGCGTAGCAGGGATCGGTATCTATGCTGAGGATGCGGGCGTGCGCATGCTCGCTAAGGCGGGGACAGAGATGCAGCATGCCCGGCAGCTCCAGCCTGTCGTCGATGTAGATCGCCTCGCCGGAGACGTGCTTATCCGCGCTCTCGTGCTTATTGCTTTTACCGACGCCGCTCTGAATGCCTGCCTGATACTGCCGGGCGATAACGTCAGCCGCCACTAAGGGACGATTATTGGACATAGTCTGTTACCTCCAGCAGGGTTAGCTCTTCCGTAAGCGAAGCGTGATAGCGACGCAGCAGGTTCTTCGCTACCTGTAACCGGTAGGCCGCGCTGGCGCGGAAGTCGCTCAGCGGCGTAAAGTCCTGCTCCAGCGCACGGCAGGCCAGCGCCAGCGACTGCTGCGTCAGCGGTTTGCCCACCAGCGCGCTTTCGCAATGGACGGCACGTTTTGGCGTTGCCGCCATGCCGCCGAAGGCGATACGCGCGGCGGTTACCCGGCCGTCGGCGTCGCGCTCCAGCATAAATGCACCGAAAACGGCGGAAATATCATCTTCCAGCCGCTTGGACACCTTCCACGCGCGGAAATGTTGTGACGCGGTCACTTTTGGCACGCTGATTGACAGGATAAATTCGCCGGGCCGTAGCGCAGTTTTGCGATAGTCCACGAAAAATTCATCCAGCGGCAGCGTGCGGATTTGTGAGCCGCGCTGAAGCGTCAGCGTTGCGTTGAGCGCCAGCAGCATCGGCGGGGTATCGCCGATGGGCGAGCCGTTGGCGATATTGCCACCCAGCGTGCCGCGATTGCGGATCTGCAACGAAGCGAAACGCTCCAGCACCTGCGCGAAGGCAGGAATATGGGGCCGCAACAGCGTGGCGCAGGATTGAAGGGAAGCGCCCGCCCCCAGCACAATCGCCTGCTCCTCTTCCCGACAGGCTTTCAGTGCTGCTATCTGATCCAGGGCGATAACCAAAGGCAGCGGTTTATAGCTTTGCGTCACCTGGAGCGCTAAATCCGTGCCGCCCGCCAGCAGCTTCGCCTCCGGATGCGCCAGCAGCAGTTCCGCCAGGCGATCGAGGCTTTTCGGCAGCAGGCAGCGGTTGCCGTTGAACGCCAGCTCCTGCTCTTCGCCGTTGTGGATCGCCATCAGTTTTGCCACCGTCTGCGCCTCGCGCTGCGCAAAGCTGTCCGGCTGCGGCCGTTCGCAGAGCTGACGCGCCGCATCAATAATCGGCCGATAGCCGGTGCAGCGGCACAGGTTGCCCGCCAGCGCCTGCTCCGCCTCTTGCCGCCGCCAGCCTTCACTGTTTTTTTGCAGCGTAAACAGCGACATCGCAAAACCCGGCGTACAAAAGCCGCACTGCGAGGCGTGGCACGTCGCCAGCGCTTTTTGCACCTCGTGCAGCTCGTCGCCCTGGCGGAGATCCTCAACGGCGATCAGCTGTTTGCCCTGAAGGCTACTGACGAAGGTGATGCAGCTGTTGACGGTTTCATACACCATTTTGCCCGCCTCGACGCGCCCCAACGTGACCGTACAGGCACCGCAGTCGCCCGAAGCGCAGCCCTCTTTGGTGCCGCAGCGGCGCTGGTTCTGGCGTAAATAGTTCAGTACGGTGGTTTCAGGATCGAGACTTTGCTCGGTGACCAGCGTCTGGTTCAGTAAAAACTGGATCATGCGGCTTTCTCCTCGCTCTGCGGCTGCCAGACCAGTTTGCCGTTGACCCAGGTACAGGCGATATTGCGATCGTCGCCCAGCGTCATCAGCACAAAAAGTTTCTCCCAGATATCGCGGCTGTTGGCGCAGCGCAGCTTTTGCAGCGCCGAGACGGCCGGATCGAGCACCACGAAGTCCGCCTCTTTGCCGGGCTGGAAGTTACCGATCTTATGATGCAGATCCAGCGCCTGCGCGCCGCCGAGCGTGGCGTGGTAGAACGCCTCACAGGCGGCCATTTTATACTGCTGTAGCTGCCCGACCTTGTAGGCTTCGCCCAGCGTTTGCAGCATATTAAAAGTGGTGCCCGCGCCGACATCCGTACCGATGCCCAGCCTGACGTTTTTTTGCCAGCAGGTTTGTAGCTTAAACAGGCCGCTGCCGAGAAACAGGTTAGAAGTAGGACAGAAGGCGACTGCCGAATCAGTCTGATGCAGGCAGTCCCACTCGCTATCCTCCAGATGGATGCAGTGCGCGAAGACGCTGCGGCGGCCCGTCAGCTGATAATGGTGATACACGTCCAGATAGCCGTCGCGCTCGGGGAAAAGCGCGTTGACCCAGGCAACTTCCTGCGGGTTTTCGCTCAGGTGGGTGTGCAGCCAGATATCCGGATAGGCTTCCTTCAGCTGCCTGACCTTTTCCAGCAGCGCTGGCGAAGAGGTTGGCGCAAAGCGCGGCGTCAGCGCATAGCTCAGGCGCCCGCGATTATGCCAGCGCTCAATCAGCTCGCGGGTTTGCCGGTAGCTCTGTTCGGGCGTCTCGGTCAGGTAGTCCGGCGCATGGCGATCCATCATGACTTTCCCGGCGATCAGACGCATTCCCAACCCTTCGGCCGCGCTGAACAGCGCATCCACCGATTCCGGATGCACGGTGCCGAAAACCAGCGCCGTGGTGGTGCCGTTACTCAGCAGCTGGTGCAGAAAAAAGGCCGACATCTTTGCCGCGTGCTGCGGACAGTGATACTGGCTCTCTACCGGGAAAGTGTACTGTTGCAGCCACTCCAGCAGCTGCTCGCCGAAAGCGCCGATCATCTCCGTTTGCGGATAGTGAATATGGCTGTCGACAAAACCCGGCACAATAAGCTTGCCTCGGTAGTCGGTTATCGGCTGCCCGGCGGCGAGCTGATGCTGCCCCGCTTCCCACGTCTGAAGCGAAAGAATTTCGCCTTCGCACAGCAGCAGCAGGCCGTCTTCAATGTAGCGGGCGTGGGCCGGCAGTTCTTCAGGCTGGCTGACCGGTGCGGTGATATCAAAAAAACTGCCGCGAATGGCGGTGATGGATGGCATAGCGCTTCCTTCTGAACAAGTCTTTGGCGAACAGTGAACGGCCTGCGTTCAAAGCTGCAATTGCTGTGCCACATTAATAATCGGAATTTATATGCTATTTATCAGTTACTTAAATATGGATGCATTAAGAAACCCTGAATGAATCGAGGCAATCGTATGCGCAACCGATTGCAGCAATCAGCAAACGATTGCCTGCCTTTTTTTCTTGCGCAGCGAGCAGTTTTTCCCTGTGCCATTGCACCGTTTTCTGGCGTTTTTACGCAGAACGCACCTCGATCGTGCAGCCTGTATTATCAACCATAACCAATCCTTCTTATCAGAATCGATCTGAAGTGTTATCGTGTTGAGAATCCAAAATGCGTTGAGGAACAGTGAGATGATCGTATTTGTTACGGGTGCCACTGCCGGATTCGGCGAAAGCATTACCCGACGCTTTATCCGTGAAGGACACAAGGTAATCGCCACCGGCCGTCGTCAGGAGCGTCTGCAAACGTTGAAACAGGAGCTGGGCGACAACCTTTATACGCTACAGCTTGACGTCCGCAACCGTGCGGCCATTGAAGAGGCGCTGGAGCAGCTTCCCGCCGAATGGCGCAATATCGACGTGCTGGTCAATAATGCCGGGCTGGCGTTAGGCATCGAACCCGCGCATAAAGCGAGCCTGGACGATTGGGAAGCGATGATCGACACCAATAATAAAGGGCTGGTCTATATGACCCGCGCCGTGCTGCCGGCGATGGTTGAGCGCAACGTGGGCCATATTATCAATCTGGGATCGATTGCCGGCAGCTGGCCTTACGCGGGCGGCAACGTTTATGGCGCGACTAAAGCCTTCGTGCGGCAGTTCAGCCTGAATCTGCGCACCGATCTGCACGGCACCGCCCTGCGCGTGACCGATATCGAGCCGGGACTGGTGGGCGGCACGGAGTTTTCGAACGTGCGCTTTAAAGGCGATGACGCTAAGGCCGATAGCGTCTACGACGGCACCGAGCCGCTGACTGCCGAAGACGTGACTGAAGCGGTCTGGTGGGTCGCCACGCTGCCGAAGCATGTCAATATCAACACGCTGGAAATGATGCCGGTCGCGCAAACCCTGGCCGGGCTGAAAGTGCATAAGGCGTAATGTGCTATCTGGCCCGGCGGCTTTAATCCTGGCCGGGCCAAAGTCCATAAGGCGTAATGCGCTATCTGGCCCGGCGGCTACCTTCTGCCGGGCCTGTTCTGATTTGCTAGCCCCTTCCCCAACCGGCCACGATAATCAGCATCCCGCCCAGGGCGATTGCCGCGCCCGCCCAGTCGTAATGACTTAGCTTTACGCCATCCACAAAACGCAGCCACAGCAGCGCCGTCGCCACATATACGCCGCCGTAGGCCGCATAGACGCGCCCGCTCGCCGCCGGATGCAGCGTCAGCAGCCAGACAAACAGCCCCAGGCTGGCCGCCGCGGGCAGCAACAGCCAGGCGGAGCCACCCTTGCGTAGCCACAGCCAGGGCAGAAAACAGCCGACGATCTCGGCCAGCGCGGTCAGAAAAAAAAGCAGGACGGTTTTCAGCAGCATGTTTCCTCACTACAGGCTAAACGGATGCGCAAGTCGGCTGGTTAGCCCGCGCGCGCAGATGATATACTATTCGCGGCGTTCGATGCAGCCGCGCGGCTGTAAAACAGGAATAAGGAATTGATGATGAAAAAGATGAATTTCTGGCAATCTACGCTGGTCAGGGCTGCGCTGCCGCTGGTTCTGTTTGGCGCGCTGGCCTCTTTTCAGCAGACCGCCGAAGCAAGAACGGACAGGCTGATCATTCAGGACGGCGACAGCTCGCTGACTAAAGAGCAGGCCCGCCAGGAGAAAGAGCAGTGGGATGAAACCCATCGCCTGCGCAGCAAAGTGAATCAGCGCGTGGAAAAGAATTTTGATAAGGCTGACCGCGCCATTGATACTCGCGACGCCTGTGAGCAGAGCCTGAACGTTAATGCCTACTGGGAGCCGAGCACATTGCGCTGCCTGGATCGCCGCAGCGGACGTCCCGTCGCGCCCTGATAGCGGATAGCTGCTATAGTTAGCGTAATTTTCAGGCAAAAGGAAAGGACGATGAAAGCGATAAAATGGCTGTTACCGGCGTTGATGGTCGCCGCTCCGCTGGCTGTACAGGCTTCCTGCGAGACGGTTAAAGCGGACATTAATCAGAAAATTATCAATAACGGCGTGCCTGCTTCCGGCTTTACGCTGGACGTGGTGCCCAGCGACCAGGCCGATCAGGCTGGCGGTCAGGTGGTAGGCCATTGTGAAAACGATTCGCAAAAAATAGTCTACAAGCGTGAACGCAACGGCGATAGCGACGCGGCCGTACCGGCCAGCGCCGGGACCTCTCAGGATGCCCCTTCTTCCTGATGGATAAGGGCCGCCTGCGCGGCCCTTTCTTTATTCCGGTTTCTTCGCCGGGATAAACCGCGCCACCGCCAGGCTGGCGAAGGCGATGACCAATGAAACGGCAAACACCCAGTGCAGCGAGCTGGCCACCTCGCCAATCACATGCTGCAAACTCCCTTGCGATAAAGCTTCTCTCTGCGCCTGCGCCATAATCTGCTGCACCGGATCGTCGTGCTGCGGCAGCCGCTGCGCCAGGTTATAGTTCAGCACCGCGCCCATGACCGCCGTGCCTGCCGCCGATCCCAGCAGGCGACTGAACATCACCGAGGCGGTACAAATGCCGCGTACTGAAAACTCCGCGCTGTTTTGCACGGCGATCAGGAACGTGGTGCTGGTCATGCCCATACCGGTGCCAATAACGAACGCGGCGACCCCCGCGTAGCTAATGCCGCTGTCCACGTGCAGCGTCAGCAGCAGCGCCGTACCGGCAATCAGCAGCAGCGAGCCAAGCTGGGCGGTGAAACGGTAAGAGGTGCGCAGCATCAGCCTGCCGCTGAGCGTACTGGCCAGCGGCCAGCCGATCGACATCATCGCCAGCGCGCTGCCTGCCTGGAGCGGCGTGCCGCCGTTAACGCCCTGGATCCACGTGGGCAAAAATGCGCTGATGCCCATCATTGCCGCGCCGATAATCAGGTTGCCGAGGTTGCCCGCCACGATTGTCCGGCTACGCCATATCACCAACGGGAACAGCGGCGCGGGCGCCCTTTTTTCATGCCGTACCAGCATAAAAGCCGACAGTATGGCGACGCCAGACAGCACAAATGCCCAGTTACCGAGCAGCTGTGCCTGCAGCAGCGCCGTCAGCAGCGCGCTGACCGTCAGCATCAGCCAGCCGCTGCCCGCCAGGTTAAGCCTCTGTCGCGTTTCACCTCGCGATTCCGGAAACCAGCGCGCCAGCATCAGCATCGAAACGATCCCTACCGGCACGTTAACCCAGAACACCAGCGACCAGCTGAAATGCGCCACTATCCAGGCGCCGGTCAGCGGCCCGACCACCGCCGCCACGCCCCAGACGCTGGAGAGCCAGCCCTGGATACCCGCCCGCTCTTTTGGCGAGTAGACGTCGGCGATAATAGTCGCGGTCAGCGGCATAATTGCGCCCGCGCCCAGCCCCTGGACGGCGCGAAACAGGATCAGCCAGCTCATGGCGGGCGCGAAACCGCACAGTACCGAGCCAAGAAGGAACAACGACGTGCCGATAAAGAAGACGCGTTTCCTTCCCCACAGATCGGCAAGCCTGCCGTAAAGGGGCACGCTGACCGCCTGAGTCAGCAGATAAACGGAAAAAACCCAGCCAAATTGTGAAAATCCGCCCAGCTCCGCCACGATGGTGGGCATGGCCGTGGCGACGATGGTCACCTCAATGGCCGCCATAAACATCGCCAGCATCGCGGCGATCAGTATCCAGTGGCGATGGCTCACCCCGGTGTGTGCTGTTTCAGTCATACCGCTCCTTAGTGTTGTCCGTTCTTATTCTGGCCTGGATTGGCGCCGGATGTTTCCTGTTTGTGCGCTGGCGCGATAAAAAAACCGCTACAGCAGGTGCTGTAGCGGTAGGCAGAAAAGAAAACGTAAGGGGAACGGCGGCAGTTGCTATGGCTGACGCAGCACGCTCAAATCCAGATAGCGGGCCAGCTCACGCTGTTCCGGTTTCGGCAGGTAAGGCAGCTCGCCCAGCAGCGGTGCCTGAATTTTTTGGCTCAGCACGTCGATAATTTCCGCATAATGCGCCAGACCGGGATTAATGCGGTTGGCGACCCAGCCCAACAGCGGCAGGCCGTCGTTGGCTATCGCCTGCGCCGTCAGCAGCGCATGACTGATGCAGCCCAGCTTGATGCCGACCACCATCACTACCGGCAGCCGCTCATCAACCGCCCAGGCGGAAAGCGGCCGCAGATCGTTCATCAGGCTGTGCCAGCCGCCGGTGCCTTCCACGACTACGGAATCAACCTGGGCTGACAGCGCGTGCAGGCTCTCGCTCAGCTTCTGGTAGTTGATAACGGCATCGCGGCTGGTGCTGATCTCATCATCCAGCAGGGTCAGCGGATTAATGGCGGAATAAGGAAGCGTAACGGAAGAAGAAGCCTGTAGCACGAGCGCGTCCTTGTTGCGCGGCCCCTCATCGGTTTGCTGGCTGCTTTTGGCGACGGGCTTATAGCCAGCCACCCGCCGCCCCCCTTCGGACAGCGTCTGCAAGAGTGCGCGGCTGACCACTGTTTTACCCACTTCTGTATCGGTGCCAGTGACAAATAAACGCTTTAACATACTCTCTCTACGCTCCGATTCTGTCGATAATTTATAAACAATAATTAACAATTAAGACGCAACATCTTAGGGTAGCGAACAGGAGTGAGGCTTGCGTTAGCGCAATCTTTTGCGTAATAAAGGGCGTGGCGTCAGCCCTGGAGAAGTTTCACCAGCAGCGTGCCGTTATAGAGCGCATCCTTGACCAGCGCGGCCCCTGGCATGGTGCCCTGATTATAAAACTGGGTAGGTTCGATGGCGATATGCTGGCCGTAAACCGGCAGGGACTGACGGCGCACGCAATCGGCGATGGCGGGATAGAGGATTTCGCTGGCGCGATTAAGCGGCGATCCTATAACTATTTTTTCAGGGTTAAAGAGGTTAACCATAATTGCCAGGATACGACCCACGTGATGCCCGACGCCGGTGACAATCCCTTTCGCCAGCGGATCGCCCGCCAGCGCGGCATCGCAAAGCGACGCGGCGGTAAGCGGCTGCTGATGCAGCAGGCAGTCCGGCGCGGCCTGCATTTTTTGCGCGGCCAGCTCCAGCACGCTTTCCAGGCTTGCGACCGTCTCCAGGCAGCCATGATTGCCGCAGTAACACTGTTTGCCCCATGGCTCGACCTGCGTATGGCCTATCTCTACCAGCGTGCTGCTGCCGCTGTGCAGCAGGCGGCCACCGGTAATCACGCCTGCGCCGACGTTGTGATCGATAACGACCTGGATAACGTTATTAAGATCGCGCGAGGCGCCAAACAGCGCTTCCGCCATGGTCCAGGCGCAGATATCGTGCTGGATATAAACCGGCAGGCCGGTACGCGCCGACAGCGCCTCGCCCAGCGGCATATCGCTGACGCGGTAAAAAGGCATGCGATGCACGATGCCTTTTTGCGCATTGAGAATGCCCGGCAGCGTGATGGCAATAGCGGTTAGCCTTTCCAGTTTCTGCTGGTGGCGAATAAAGAAGGCGTCGATTTCATTAATAATGCGCGACAGCAGCGGCTGCGGATCGTCAACGGGCAGCGGCCGCACCTCTTCCACCACCAGCAGGCTGCTTAAATCCCGCAGCGCCAGCGTGAACTCGCCGTTGCCGATGCGGGCGGAAAGATAGTGCCAGGCCGGCGTATCCACCACCAGGCCGACAGCCGGGCGGCCGCGGCTGCCCGCTTCCTGAAACTCCGTTTCCTGCACCAGATGCGCTTCCAGCATCTCGCGCACGATTTTTGTGATGCTTGCCGGGGCCAGGTGTGCTTTTTTCGACAGGGCAATGCGCGATATCGGGCCGTAGCGGTCGATCAGGCGATACACCACGCCCGCATTGGTCTGTTTGATCTGATCGATATGGCCAGGCTGACTATCGGCTATCACTTTATTTTCGCGCCTCAAAATAAATCTCTACTCATGGTGAAACAGTTCCGCTGGCTCGTCAACGCTTTGATTTTTATTGTGATTAACAGCACAGAATAACGCTTAGCTACTTGATCATTACAAATCATCGTTTCTTAACATCAGGCTCAGCATATGCTGGGTAGCGGCGCTGATTTCGCCCTGCTTTTGCCATACCAGCCAGACTTCCGACAGCGCATCTTCTTCCTGCAGCGTCAGCCAGCTGAGCTGCTCCAGCCGCGCCCGACGAAACGACGCGGGCAGGATCGAAACGCCCAGCCCGGTGGCGACCAGCCCGAGGATGGTCATCGCCTCGCCCACTTCCTGAGCAATATTGGGCCGGACGGCATAGCGCTCCAGCAGCGTCAGGGTTTCGCTGTAGAGCGCCGTGCCTACCTGGGGATCGAAAAAAACAAAGGGTTCAGCCGCCAGCTCGCGCAGCGAGACAGAGCCGCGCCCGGCCAGACGATGCGCGCAATGAACCACGGCGCAAAGCGGTTCCCGCAGCAGCAGCCGGTGCTCCAGCGTGTCCGGCAGCGGCGTATTGCGCATCACGCCCAGATCCAGCCGTCCTTCATGCAGCGGAGCCAGCTGCTGGCGTGTATTAATCTCCTGCATCTGTAAATGCACGTCCGGGTAGCGCTGGCGAAAGCTGAACAGCGCGTCGGAAACCGCAGAAATAAACGGCGCGGAGGAGGTAAAGCCGATCCGCAGCGTGCCCTCTTCCCCGCGATGCAGCCTGGCGGCCTTATCGGCCGCTACGGCCACGTTTTGCAGGATTTGCCGGGCGCTGACCAGAAACTGGGCGCCAGCAGGCGTGAGCCGTACGCTACGGTTGGTGCGGGCCAGCAGCCTGGCGCCAATTTGCTGCTCCAGCTGCTGGATCTGCTGGCTGAGCGGCGGCTGGGAAAGGGCAAGACGCTGAGCGGCGCGACCAAAGTGCAGCTCCTCCGCGACGGCAATAAAATAGCGCAGATGACGAAGCTCAATATTCATATCTTAAAAATCTCAATCGAGAGGATTAATAGATTATACAACCTGCTCAATGTTACATAAAATTAACATCAACTTTTCTACGTTTAAGGACAGGCAGTGAACGTTACGACCCGACTCGTTACCGCAGAAGAAAGCGTTACCCCACCCGCCGAAATCTACATTAAGCGCGGCACGCCGCAGTTTATGCGCGTGACGCTGGCACTGTTTTCTGCGGGTTTAGCCACCTTTGCGCTGCTGTATTGCGTACAGCCCATTTTGCCCATTCTGTCGCAGGCATTCGGCGTTTCGCCTGCCGCCAGCAGCCTTTCTTTGTCTATCTCTACCGGTCTGCTGGCGCTGGGCCTGCTGGTAACCGGCCCGCTTTCCGATGCGGTCGGCCGTAAAAACGTTATGGTGACGGCGCTGATGCTGGCAGCGCTGTTTACGCTGCTGTCGGCAGGCATGTCCAGCTGGCACGGCATTCTGCTGATGCGGGCGCTGACCGGCCTGGCGCTGAGCGGCGTGGCGGCGGTGGGAATGACTTATCTGAGCGAAGAGATCCACCCCAGCGCCATCGCCTTTTCGATGGGCCTGTATATTAGCGGCAACTCCATCGGCGGCATGAGCGGCCGTCTGTTAAGCGGCGTGATCGCCGATTTTACCAGCTGGCGAGTCGCGGTCGCGGTTATTGGCTGCTTTGCGCTGGCGGGGGCGCTGATGTTCTGGAAAATTCTGCCGCCCTCGCGCCATTTCCGCCCCGCCTCGCTAAGGCCGCGCAGCCTGCTGATCAATTTTCGGCTGCACTGGCGCGACAGCGGCCTGCCGCTGCTGTTTGCAGAAGGTTTTTTGCTGATGGGCGCGTTCGTCACGCTGTTTAACTATATTGGCTACCGGCTGCTGTCACCGCCGTGGTCGCTGAGCCAGGCGGTGGTAGGATTGCTTTCCGTGGTCTATCTCACCGGCTCCTGGAGCTCGCCGAAAGCGGGCGCGATGACCGCTAAATACGGCCGGGCGGCGGTGCTGCTGGCGTCGGTGACCCTGATGCTGGCTGGCGTGCTGATCACGCTGGCGAATACGTTATGGCTGATTTTTCCGGGCATGATGCTGTTTACGGCCGGCTTTTTTGCGGCGCATTCCGTTGCCAGCGGCTGGATAGGCCCGCGCGCCAGACGTGCCAAAGGACAGGCCTCTTCGCTTTATCTTTTTAGCTACTATCTGGGATCGAGCCTGGCGGGTACGCTTGGCGGCGTGTTCTGGCATCATTTCGGCTGGCCGGGCATTGCCGGTTTTATTACGCTGCTGCTGCTGCTGGCGCTGATGACCGGTTTCCGCCTGCGCAGTAAAAAGCTGTAAAAAAAGCGGGCTGGCTGCCCGCTTTCAGAAGTAACGCCTTATTTATTCTGGCTGGCGTAGTGCTTGCGCAGCTTCTGCAGTTTTGGCGGGATCACGGCCAGGCAATAACGGTTTTCCTGCCCTTCGCCTTCCCAATAGTTCTGATGATAATCTTCCGCCGGATACCATTCGCTGGCGCTTTCGATGGTCGTTACCACCGGCTCCGCCAGCTCCGCCTGCGCGCGCGCGATAGCCGCTTTGGCTTCCACCGCCTGCGTTTCATTCAGCGGGAAAATCGCCGAGCGGTATTGGGTACCGATATCGTTACCCTGACGGTTTAGCTGGGTTGGATCATGGGTAGCGAAGCTGATATCCAGCAGCTCGCCGTAGCTGATTTTTTCCGGATCGAAGCCCAGGCGGATAGCTTCCGCATGGCCGGTTTCGCCCGTGCAGACCTGCTTGTAAGTCGGGTTGGCAACGTGGCCGCCAATGTAGCCGCTCTCTACCGATTCCACGCCGTTAATCTGCTTAAACACGGCTTCGGTACACCAGAAACAGCCACCCGCGATAATTGCATATTCAGTCATCATAATTCCTTATTTGCTTTTGCAAGCCTCGTTAATCATTGCAGCATAAGTTTTTAATTATTGCTACGCCCTTCCATGCGGTGCTGGTTATTAGAGTAAAAGCCAAAACCAATAACACACAGAAACTATAAGGTCTGATGCGATGAATTTATCGCTTTGTTATTTTTAATTGAATGCTCAATCAATAAAAACTATCATGTGGAGCTTATTTTTAACAATTGAAGGAAGGAGACAGAGCAAACAGCTAAATAATCGACAAAGATCAACCTCATAAACTACCTGCCCGAGCGGTTCCCCAGTGTAGTTAGCGGATATGCGGCGGATGTTTCCCAGTATGCGCTAAGGCACGCTTTGTGAAAACCGGGTTTATTCTTGAGCATTTTTTCGGAGAATCTATGCCGACGACTGAAATACCCAGGAAAGATCAGCAAGACCGCATTAATCCCGTGGTCTTTTATACCTCAGCAGCGTTAATTCTGCTGTTCTCGCTTGCCACTATCTTTTTTACCGATTTATCCGATCGCTGGATAAATAATACCCTGCAATGGGTCTCCAATACGTTCGGCTGGTATTACCTGCTGGCGGCCACCGTTTATATCGTCTTTGTGGTGCTGATTGCCGCTTCCCGTTTTGGTTCTATCAAGCTCGGCCCGGAGCAGTCCAAGCCGGAGTTCAGCCTGATGAGCTGGGCGGCGATGCTGTTTGCCGCCGGCATCGGCATCGATCTGATGTTTTTCTCCGTAGCGGAACCCGTCACGCAATATATGATGCCGCCGGAAGGCCAGGGGCAGACGCTGGAGGCAGCGCGACAGGCGATGGTCTGGACGCTGTTCCACTACGGTTTAACCGGCTGGGCGATGTACGCACTGATGGGCATCGCGCTGGGCTACTTCAGCTATCGTTACGGCCTGCCGCTGACTATCCGCTCTGCGCTCTACCCTATCTTCGGCAAGCGGATCAACGGCCCTATCGGCCATTCAGTGGATATCGCGGCGGTTATCGGGACTATTTTCGGTATCGCCACCACGCTGGGGATTGGCGTGGTGCAGCTGAACTACGGTCTGAAGGTGCTGTTTGACGTGCCGGAAGGGCTGACAGCCCAGGCAGCGCTGATTGCGCTGTCGGTAATTATGGCGACTATTTCGGTGACTTCCGGCGTGAATAAAGGGATCCGTCTGCTGTCGGAACTTAACGTGCTGCTGGCGCTGGGTCTGATCCTGTTCGTGCTGTGCATGGGTAACACCAGCTTCCTGCTTAATGCGCTGGTGCTGAACGTTGGCGACTATATCAACCGCTTTATGGGCATGACGCTGAACAGTTTTGCCTTCGACCGCCCTACCGAATGGATGAACAACTGGACGCTGTTCTTCTGGGCGTGGTGGGTTGCCTGGTCGCCGTTTGTCGGCCTGTTCCTGGCGCGAATTTCACGCGGCCGCACCATCCGCCAGTTTGTGGTGGGCACGCTGACCATTCCGTTTATCTTTACCCTGCTGTGGCTGTCGATTTTCGGCAACAGCGCGCTGTATGAAATTATTCACGGCAACACCGCGCTGGCGCAGGAAACGCTGGCTCACCCGGAACGCGGCTTCTACAGCCTGCTGGCGCAGTATCCTGCCTTTACCTTCAGCGCCTCTGTAGCCACTATCACCGGCCTGCTCTTTTACGTCACCTCGGCGGACTCCGGCTCGCTGGTGCTGGGCAACTTTACCTCGAAGCTGAGCGACATCAATAACGATGCGCCTAACTGGCTGCGTATTTTCTGGTCGCTGGCGATTGGCCTGTTGACGCTGGGTATGCTGATGGTTAACGGCGTGACCGCGCTACAGAAAACCACGGTGATTATGGGTCTGCCCTTCAGCTTTGTGATTTTCTTTGTGATGGCCGGTCTCTATAAGTCGCTGCGCGTGGAAGATCACCGCCGCGCCAGTACCATCGTCAGCACGCCGCCAGCGCCGGTTTCCCGCGAGGATCGCCTGAACTGGAAACAGCGTATCTCCCGCGTGATGAACTATCCCGGCAGCACGCATACGAAAAAGATGCTGGATAACGTTTGTCGACCAGCGATGGAAGAAGTCGCGCTGGAGCTGGAGCGACGCGGTGCTAAGGTGCAGGTCAGCGAGCTGCCGCCGCTGGAGGATGAACGCCTCAACCATCTGGAAATGGTGGTCAACCTGGGCGACGAGCAGAGCTTCCTGTATCAGATCTGGCCGCAGCGCTACTCCGTACCGGCGTTTACCTATCGCGCCCGCAGCGGCAAGTCGGACTATTTCCGTCTGGAAACCTTCCTGCTTGAGGGTACGCAGGGCAACGATCTGATGGACTATACCAAAGAGCAGATCATCAATGACATTCTCGATCAGTACGAGCGTCATCTGACCTTCCTGCATATTCATCGGGAAGCGCCGGGCAGCACCATGCCTTTCCCGGAAGCCTGATAAAAAAACAAGGGCCGGACTTTTAGTCCGGCTTTTTATTGCCTGTCAGCTGCCGCGCGCCTGCCCGCTTCGCTAACCATTTAGCTAAAAGCGGCCCGGTAAGCAGCACCACCATAAAACGCCCGGTTTGCATGGCCATAACAAAGGAAAGATCGACATGGCTGGACGCGGCAATAATGGCTACGGAGTCGGCGCCGCCGGGGCTGGTTGCCAGGTAAGCGGTTAAAGGATCGATACCGGCGAAACGTACCAGTAAAAAAGCCAGCCCGCAGCAAACGGCCACCAGGCTAAATATCGCCAGCAGCAAACGCGGCAGCGCCTTTGCCGCATAGATAAGGATAGCGCGATTGAAGCGCAGCCCGATGCTCCAGCCAATCAAAGCATAGGCCGTCATCAGTAAAACAGGCGGTAATTCCAGTTTTACCCAGTGGGTATTTTGCACCAGTAGTCCGCCAGCCAGCGAAATTAATAAAGCGCCCGCAGGCAGCCTTAACAGGCGGCTAATTCCCACGCAGGCCACAATCACTAATAAAGTGGCGCCGAACGCGGGCCATGCCACCGGCTGAATAATGGCAAACGCCGAAGCTGACGAGGCTGTTGGCGAAGGCGCCCAGATACGTGCGATGAAGGTAGCCAGCACCGCGACAATAACCACACGCAGATATTGCATAAAGGCGACCAGCCGCACGTCGGCATCATAATTTTCCGCCATCAGCGTCATTGCTGCAGCGGCACCGGGCGACGATCCCCATATTGCCGTTGAGCCTGGCAACACCTGCCAGCGGGTTAACAACCATCCCGACAGCGCGCTGGCGATAATAACGGAGAAAATAGCCGCGCCGAACAGCGGCCAGTTTGCGGCTATTTCTGTAAATATCGAGGGCGGCATGGCGCGGGCGATCATGCACCCCACCACGCCCTGCGCTAAATAAAAGAGCGGTCTGGCAATGATCACCGGCTTATCGTGAGCGGCAAAGACAATCGCCACCAGCATGGGGCCAAGCAGCAGCGCGGCGGGCAGCCGTAGCTGTTCAAGAAGGCTTACTACAAGCGCAGACAACAGAATGAGAACGGGCCAGCGTAAAAAAGAGGCGTGCATTAATTTATCCTGCTGAAACAGATACGTTTATCCTGGCACATCAAAACAAACCGTACCAGTATCGCTGGTTATTACCTGCCCGAGCTATAAAGCTTTAGTTCTCTGTTTTAAAGCCACAGAGGAGCTGCATGTAATAGCGGACTTAACGCCACCTTTAAAAACCTAACTAAAAGTATGTTGTAACTACAAAGATAAGCCGAACGGATGAATTTGACGATAATTAGTGAAACGGGCAAGGCGAAGCAGGGCAACTTTGTATCCTGATATTTTTATCTTTGCCGCTTTCATTATAAGCGGCGGCTTTACTGATTTTACCTGGCGGCAGAGTTTAAAGCCGTGCAGCATAACAGGCCGATAAACAATCCTGCTGGCAGCTTGCAAAAATTTCTTACGATGCCGTTACAGCAGATTAAATCAGCTCTCTTTACCCGTGCGCTTCGGCGCTGTAATTGTAGAGGTGTTTGATAAGCCTGACGTGCCTTTTTATTGTCACACTTCAGTATGGCGTTAAGAATTTTCCCATTCATAAAAAAATATAGCGTCATTCTGCCGGCGCTATTTTGCAAAAAATATGAAAAAGTCGCGTAATTAAGGATTTTTTTTTAGATTTAGTGTTTTTAACTGCGGCAATTCTATGTACACTGTCCTACGATACATACACTGATTATGTTTTTTAACTAACTTAACGCTACGGATTCCTTTATGAGCGAAACTCTGAAAGTACTAAATAACATTCGAACTCTTCGTGCACAGGCTCGTGAAGTTTCTTTATCTGAACTGGAAGAGATGCTGGAAAAACTCGAAGCAGTCGTTAACGAACGTCGTGATGCAGAAGCGGCTATCGCTTCTGAAATCAAAGAAAAAGAAGAGAAGCTGGCGAAATATCGTCAGATGCTTCTGGACGACGGTATCGATTTAAGCGAGCTGACCGCAGCTGAAACTAATTCAGGTAAATCTCGTGCCAAGCGCGCGCCACGTCCTGCTAAATATCAATATACCGATGAAAATGGCGAAACCAAATCATGGACCGGCCAGGGCCGTACGCCAGCGGTGATTAAGCAGGCGCTGGATCAGGGTAAAAAGCTGGAAGATTTCCTGATTTAAATCTTCAGCCACGCTGGTCATTCAGCGTGGCAGCTTTTATTCCCTTTCTGACCGGTTCCTTTATTCCCTCGCTTGCGTAGTTAATCTTTACTCTCTACCCTCTTATAAGTATGTTGTAACTAAGGACATATGATGAGTCGATACGACGCCGTTGAAAATCTGCACCGCTGCGCCACGGATTTGCAGGCCGCTTTAGGCGAGCTTACGCAGCGGCTTTCCGGACAGCGCCTGCTGGCCGCCCGCGTGTTTGAACTGCCGCCTGTTCAAAAAGGTCAGGAACACGATCCCGTCACGGAAATCGCCGTCGTGCAGCATCTGGCGCAGCCCGCCTTCGCCATGGCCCTCGCCCACTACGGCCGGCTTTATATGCAGCACCAGTCGGAAACGGTCAGCACCAAGGCCGCCGTTCGCCTGCCCGGCGCCATTTGCCTTGAGGCTTCAGCGGAACAGGCCGATGCTTTACGGCAGCAGGTAGAGACCGTTAATAAACTAAAAAAACGGCTGGAGGAAATTATTACGGTAGAGTCGGGCGTGCCCAGCGAAGATCGTTTTGAATTTGTGCACAGCCATTTGCGGGGGCTAATAACGCTTAACGCTTATCGCTCTATCTCTTTACTCGACGCGCCCGATTCCGTGCGTTTCGGCTGGGCAAATAAACATATAATTAAAAACGTTAGTCGCGAAGAGATAGTGGAAAAACTGAAAAAAAGCCTGCGCTCCGGTCGCGCTATGGCACCCTGGACGCGCGAACAGTGGGGGGAAAAATTACAGGATGAGATCGCCATGCTTAATTCGCTGCCCGCTACGGCAAAGCTGAAGATAAAAAGGCCGGTCAAGGTGCAGCCGATTGCCCGCGTATGGAATAAGGAACAGCAAAAACAAACGCAGCTCGCCTGCCCTTCTCCCTTGCTGGTGCTCTGCCCCGATGCCTTATCCGTCCCTAAGCTGGGCGAATTATTAAATTACGATGCCGGTAAGATCGTGCATCGATTTAAACCGGAAGCAAAAAAGCTCTTTTCGCTGATCCCTCGTTTACACCTTTACAGTGACCGCCTTGCATAAAAAAAGAGCGGAAACATTTCCGCTCTTATTCAGCTATTACGCTTTCATGCTGCCGACCATCTCTTCCGGCCTGACCCAAAGGTCAAACTCTTCTTCCGTTAGGTAGCCCAGCTTCAGCGCGGACGCTTTCAGCGTCAGGCCTTCTTTGTGCGCTTTTTTGGCAATTTCCGCCGCTTTGTCGTAACCGATATGGGTATTCAACGCCGTTACCAGCATCAGCGATTCATTCAGCAGTTGTGAAATACGATCGCGGTTCGGCTCAATGCCTACGGCGCAATGGTGATTAAAGCTGTCCATACCGTCCGCCAGCATCCGCACCGACTGCAGGAAATTATGAATAATCATTGGACGATAAACGTTAAGCTCAAAATTACCGGACGCGCCGCCCATATTGACCGCAACGTCGTTGCCCATCACCTGACAGCAAAGCATGGTCATCGCTTCACACTGCGTCGGATTCACTTTACCTGGCATGATAGAGCTGCCCGGTTCGTTTTCCGGGATGGCGATCTCGCCGATACCGCAGCGAGGGCCGGAAGAGAGCCAGCGCACGTCGTTAGCGATCTTCATTAACGAGGCCGCCAGTCCTTTCAGCGAACCGTGCGCGTGCACCAGCGCGTCGCAGGTTGCCAGCGCTTCAAATTTGTTTGGCGCGGTGACGAAAGGCTGCTTAGTCAGCTCCGCCAGCTCTTTGGCTACGCGTACCGCATATTCCGGGTGCGTGTTCAGCCCGGTACCAACCGCCGTGCCGCCCAGCGCCAGCTCCGCCACGTGCGGAATGCTCTGCTCAATATGCGTCAGATTGTGCTTCAGCATGGCCACCCAGCCGGAAATCTCCTGGCCCAGCGTCAGCGGCGTGGCGTCCTGAAGATGGGTACGGCCAATCTTCACGATGTCCTTATAGGCCTGTGCTTTTTCATCCAGCGTTTTTTGCAGCACTTTCAGCTGAGGGATCAGGTGCTCTTTCAGCGCGATAACGGCAGCAACGTGCATGGCGGTAGGAAAAACGTCGTTAGAGCTTTGGCTCTTGTTAACGTCGTCGTTAGGGTGCACCAGACGCGACATGCCGCGCTCGCCGCCCAGGATCTCGCTGGCGCGGTTGGCCAGGACTTCATTCATATTCATATTGGTCTGGGTACCGGAACCGGTCTGCCAGATAGCCAGCGGAAACTCGGTTGCGTGCTGGTTGGCCAGAACCTCGTCGGCAGCCTGCACTATCGCCTGCGAGCGTTCTGCGGGCAGCAGGCCCAGATCGCTGTTCACCTTCGCCGCTGCGCGTTTGGTTAACGCCAGCGCGTGCACCAGTTCAACAGGCATCTTTTCGCTGGAGATGCGAAAATGCTCCAGAGAACGCTGCGTTTGCGCGCCCCAAAGTTTATCTGCCGGCACTTCGATGGAACCCATTGAATCTTTTTCAATGCGGTTGGCGGCCATGTCTCTCTCCTTTACTGGTTATGATGAAACCCAACTTGCCCGTCCGGGCGTTTTGCGCGGGCCATAGTATGACATACAATAATTTAACATTTTGCGAGCCGGTCGTCCTTATCGCATTTCGCCGCCGCCGAAAATTTCTTTCATATAACACAGAGTTAATACTTTTTTTTCTTTCTGCCTGGCCCGCATTTATTCTGGCAACCTGCCGCATTCTTTTTACATTACGCACGGAAGCCAGATTGCGGCTGACGCCGCGAGCCACAGTTGCTATCATAATTAACCTGTTATACAGAAACGTTTTTCTTGCCGGATTGCGCCGGATGCGATTGTCGGCATCGGTGACTTAAAAAAGGACGATTTTACAGATGAAAAAAACAAAAGTAGCGGTGGGCGTGATTGTCGCTCTTGGCGTGATTTGGACCGGTACGGCGTGGTTTACCGGTAAACAGCTGGAAAAGAACAGGGATGAACTGGTGCAGGAGGCCAACGCTCGCCTGAATGTGCTGGCACCGAACAGCCGCCTGAAGGTAAGCTATCAGGACTGGCAGCGCGGCGTTTTCAGCAGCTCGCTGCGCCTGGTGGTCCAGTCTGACTCACAGACCGAAGATACTTCGCCGCTGAAGCCGGGCCAGAGCGTGGTGTTTGACGAAAAAATCGATCATGGCCCTTTCCCTTTCGCCCAGCTGAAAAAATTCAATCTGATCCCCAGCATGGCTTCGGTACATACCCAGCTCGAAAATACCGACGCGGTGAAAAAGCTGTTTGAGATGGCTAAAGGCAAGTCGGCGTTGCAGGCGGAAACCCGCGTAGGCTACGGCGGCGCGACCGCTTCCGTTATTAAGCTGCTGCCGCTGGACTATACCAATGCCCAGACCGGTGAGCGCTTTGCCTCTAACGGCGGCACCATCAACCTCAGCGCCGATAAAAAAGGCGATAAGGTTGATTACGACGGCAAGCTGGAAAGCCTGGTGCTGACCATGCGCAATCAGCTTAATATGCCGGTTATGTTTACCCTGAACGGCCTGACCCTGGACGGCAAAACGCACCTTAACGCCCAGGGCCTGCGCATTGGCGATCAGAAAAGCAGCCTGGATAAGCTCAGCTCGACCGTAAACGGCCAGCCCTCTTTTGAACTGCACGGCATTAAGCTGAACTCCGCTTACGATAGCGTGAACAATCAGGTTTCCGGCACCACCGACCTTGCGCTGGACGCGATGAAAATCCGCGATCGGGACTTCGGTCAGGTCAAACTGTCGCTCAAGCTTTCCCAGTTTGACGCCGACGGTCTTAAGGCCTTCAGCGATAACTATCAAAGCCAGGTGCAGGCGCTGATGAACGAACCGGGCGTGAGCGATAACTTTGCGCTTTATCAGCAGCGTATCGGCGAAATCCTCAATGCCAACCTGCCGCTGCTGCTGAAAGGTAACCCGGTCATCACTATTGCGCCGCTGAGCTGGAAAAACGCCAAAGGCGAAAGCAACTTTAACCTTTCCGTGCACTTTAAAGATCGCGTTGCCGGTGCGCCGCAGCCGCAAACCCTGAGCCAGGCGCTGGATAACGTGCTGAAAACGCTGGACGGCAAGCTGACTATCTCTATGGATATGGCCACGGAGATGATGACGCAGGTTGCTATGGCGGAAGGCTATAAGCAGGAAGAAGCCGCTAAGCTGGCCGATCAGCAGGTGAAAGGCGTGGCCGCAATGGGCCAGATGTTCCGTCTGACCAAACAGCAGGACAACAATATCGTCACCAGCCTACAGTATGCGAGCGGCCAGGTTACGATGAACGGCGAGAAAATGACGCTCGACCAGTTCTTTGCCCGCTATATGCTGGGCGGCGAACCGGCGGCAATGCCGCAGCAGTAACCCCATCGTTAAGCTACCAACCGTACCGTGCGCAAGGCCGGTACGGTTTTTTATTGCGCCAGCGGGCAATTAATCGGCAGTTGGCCCGACAATCGCGCAATTCGCTGGTACAGCAGCGCGGAATGTTTTTATACTGTTATGCACTTTTATCACTACAGAGTGCACCGCCATGATTGATTCCCGTATTCCCCTTACCGATATCCATCGCCATCTTGACGGCAATATCCGTGCACAAACCATTCTTGATTTAGGCCGTGAATTTAACCTTACGCTGCCCGCCACCACGCTGGAAACGCTGCGCCCGCACGTGCAGGTAATGAAAAACGAGCCGGATCTGGTCAGCTTTCTGCAAAAGCTGGACTGGGGCGTCAAGGTGCTTGGCTCGCTGGAAGCCTGCCGCCGTATCGCGATGGAGAACGTTGAAGACGCCGCCCGCGCCGGTATCCACTATGCGGAACTGCGTTTTTCTCCCGGCTATATGGCGATGACCCACAACCTGCCGATCGCGGGCGTGGTGGAAGCCGTTATTGACGGCGTACGCGCGGGCTGCGAAAAGCACAACATTACCGTACGCCTGATCGGCATTATGAGCCGCACCTTTGGCGAAGAAGCCTGTCTGCTGGAGCTGGAGGCGCTGCTGGCGCACCGTGACGGCATCACCGCGCTGGATCTGGCTGGCGACGAGCTGGGCTTCCCCGGCAGCCAGTTTTTAAGCCACTTTACCCGCGCGCGCGACGCTGGCCTGCGTATTACCGTTCATGCCGGTGAAGCAGCAGGGCCGGAAAGCATCTGGCAGGCGATCCACGAGCTGGGCGCCGAGCGTATTGGTCACGGCGTGAAAGCGGTAGAAGATGCAAAACTGATGGATTACCTGGCGGAAAAAGGGATCGGCATTGAGTCCTGTCTGACCTCCAATATCCAGACCAGCACCGTCTCTTCGCTGCTGCACCATCCGCTGGCGACGTTCCTGGATCACGGCATTCTGGCGACCATCAATACTGACGATCCTGCCGTGCAGGGTATTGAGATTGGGCACGAATACAAAATCGCCGCGCCGCAGGCAGGCCTGAGCCAGCAGCAGATCCGTACCGCCCAGGAAAACGGCCTGAAAATCGCTTTCTTAAGCGAAGCGGAAAAAGAGGCGATCCGCGCCAGCGTAGCGGCCTGATCGCTAAAACTGCCCGGCAGCGCGCCGGGGCAGTTTTCGCTAAGCCTGCTGCAGTGCCATAAGACTACTTCAGCGACAGGGTCTGACGCTTCTCGGCGGATTGCAGGCCCAGTTCGATCAGCTCCATCACCTGAATCGCTTCCTGCGCCGTCACCGGATTCGCGCCGTCGCCGTTGACAGCGTCGCGAATGCCGGCGTAATAGGCCGGATAGTTGCCCGGCGTGGTCAGCAGCGTCTCTTCCGCCATCATTTCGCCGTTAGCCAGCGTGACCACGCCGTCGCGCATATCGTAGCCCCACTCTTCCTGCGGCGGACGCGCGCCCGCTCTCAGGCTGTCTTCCTGCGGATCCAGACCATATTTTACATAGCTGCCGCGCGTGCCGTGTACCTGATAGCGTGGCGATTCCGCCGCCGCCAGCATGCTGGCATGCAGCACCACCCGACGCTTTGGATAGGTCAGTACGGCGTGGAAATAGTCGGTAGTCTGCGCGCCCGTGCGTAGCTCCGCCAGATCCACATTAATCGCCACCGGCGAACCGAACAGCTGGAGCGCCTGGTCGATCAGGTGCGGCCCTAAATCGTACCAGATGCCGCTGCCCGCGCCCTTCTGCTCGCGCCAGCGGTTGCGCACTTCCGGCCGGAAACGGTCAAAATGGGATTCAAAGTAGCGCACTTCGCCCAGCGTGCCTTCTGCCAGCAGCGTTTTCAGGGTCAGGAAATCGCTGTCCCAGCGGCGGTTATGAAAGACCGACAGCAGCAGGCCTTTGGCGGCCGCCAGCGCTTCCAGCTCGCGCGCCTGTGACAGTGTCACGGTAAAGGGCTTGTCCACCACCACGTGCTTGCCTGCGTTAAGCGCGGCTTTGGCCAGCGGGAAATGGGTGTCGTTAGGGGTGGGAATAACAATCAGCTTAATGGATGGGTCATCGAACAGCGCCTGCGGTTCGGCCACGACCGTGGCGGTGGGCCAGTCGGCATGTACTTTAGCAGCGTCGCTGCTGGATACGGCGGCCAGTTCCATGCCGGAAGTGCCGCTGATTAGGGGCGCGTGAAACGTCTTGCTGGCAAAGCCGTAGCCCACCAGGCCAACGCGAATAGTGTCGTTCATGTCAATTCCTCTTGTCGCTTACCCGAATGATTTAAGACTATCGTTCGGGCAAGGACAAGACGGATTAGGCTGAATGTTATAAGAAAGTTACTGACTGGCGCTCAGCAGATCCCAGCTTTCGCGCGTCACCAGCGTGTCGGCGTCCAGCGAGCGACGACGGAAATCGCTGGGGCTGACGCCTACGCGCTTGCGAAACACGCGGGAAAAATAGAGCTGATCGTCATAGCCCACAATGCGCCCCACGGTGGCGATAGGCTCCTGAGTGGTCTGCAACAGCAGCCTGGCGCGAATGATGCGCTGATCCTCTCGCCAGCGCAGCAGATTGATGCCCATCTGCTCGCGGAACAGGTGCGCCAGCCGCGACGGCGACAGGCACACGTGGTTGGCGACCTCGTCAATCTTCAGCTCGCCCGCCAGGTTGTTGGTCACGTACTGGCAGGCTTCGATGATACGCGGATCGCGGATCTGCTGATGGCTGCGCGGATCTTCTTCCACCGCGCGCAGCAGCAGCCTTTCCAGCAGGTTCATCGCCAGCTCTTCCGCAAAGCGTTTGCCGGAGGTGTGCGTCTGCTCAATGGTGGTAAACAGCCGTTCGAACTCGCCCCACAGCCGTTCGGGCAGCCGCAGCCTGCCGACGCCGCGCTTCTCATCCTGCCACACCAGCCAGCTGCTCCAGTAGGCGCGCGGGCGGAAGTAGATCCAGCGATGGTGCCAGCAGTCGCTCTCCGGCGAGCGGCCGTAGTAGTGCGAGGTTTTAGGCTGAAACAGCAGCAGATCGCCCGGCTCGCACTCAAACGCCTCTTCGCCGCTGAAGACCTGGCCACGGCCCTTGATGGTCAGGTTGATGATATAGCCTTTCATCCCGGAGGGCCGATCGATAAAGAAGTCGAGCGGATCGCCCGCGCCGATTGGCGTCAGGCCCGCCACCAGCCAGGCGTTAAAGGGATAGCCGGGCAGCAGCGGATTGGATTGCGCCACCGGCGCCAGACGATGATACATAACGCCTCCTCAGGCCGTTTTGGCTTTTTGTTTGTAGCGGTCGAAAATCACCGCCGCCAGCAGGATCAGGCCGCGCACCACATACTGCGAGAACGGCGAGATATTCAGCAGGTTCATCGCGTTTTCCACCGTGCCCAGGATCAGCACGCCCGCCACCACGTAGGAGATTTTGCCGATGCCGCCCTTCAGCGAGACGCCGCCCAGCACGCAGGCGGAGATAACGATCAGCTCATAGCCCAGCGAGGTCATCGGCTGGCCGCTGGTCATGCGCGAAGCGAGGATAATGCCCGCCGCGGCGGAAACCAGCCCGGAAAGAATGAAAATGATGATACGCGTGCGCACTACCGGTACGCCAGCCAGGCGAGCCGCTTCTTCATTGCCGCCGATAGCCAGCGTGTTGCGGCCAAAGGTGGTTTTGTTCAGCAGAAAGCCAAAGACAATCAGCGTGCCGATGGTCAGCCAGACCGGTGCCGGAACGCCCAGCCAGCTGGCGTAGCCCAGCGCGAAGAAACGCTCGTCTTCAATGCCCACGGCCTTGCCGTCAGAGAAAATATAGGCCAGGCCGCGCACGATTTGCATCGTCGCCAGCGTGGTGATCAGCGCGTTGATTTTGAGTTTGGCGATCACGAAGCCGTTAACGAACCCGCAGAGCACGCCCAACAGCAGGCCCGCCGCAATGCCGATCCACAGGCTTTCCGTCATATTGATCACTACGGCGGCGGTGACGCCGGCGCAGGCAATCACCGAGGCGACCGAGAGATCGAAGTCGCCGGAGGCAAGGCAGAATAACATGCCGCAGGCCACCATGCCGGACATCGACATCGCCAGGCCCAGCCCTTTCATATTGATCAACGTGCCGAAGTTGGGCACAAAGATCGTGCAGCCGATAAACAGCACGGCAAACACCACCAGCATCCCGAAATTATCCCAGATGCGGCTCAGATTGACGCGCTGCGTTGGCGGCGTGGCGGAAGAGGTAGTTAAAGACATGATTGACTCCTTAAGTCAGGCTACGCGCTGCGTGGTTTTCGGCATGGCAAGCGCCAGCGTCAGGGCTTCGGTGGCTTCCTGATGGCTCAGCTCGCCCGCGATGGCGCCCTCGCGCATCACGAGAATGCGATCGGCCAGCCCCATCACCTCCGGTAAATCGCTGGAGGCGAAGAGCACGGCGATGCCCTCTTCCGCCAGCGCGTAAATCAAACGGTAAATTTCATTCTTGGCGCCGACGTCAATGCCTCGCGTTGGCTCGTCCAGCAGGATCACTTTCATCTCTTCCGACAGCCAGCGTCCCAGGATCGCCTTCTGCTGATTACCGCCGGAAAGATTCATGATTAGCTGGTCGGCGCCGGGCGTTTTAATATTCAGCGAGCGAATATGGCTGGCGGCGTTTTTACTTTCCCACTGGTTGTCGATCAGGCAGCCTGCGGTGAGGTTATTGCGCCGCGCGCTGATATTGATGTTGTCGCGCACGGAATGCACCGCGATGATGCCGTCCGCCTTGCGATCCTCCGGACAGAGCAGGATCCCGGCGCGGATAGCGTCGGACGGCTCACGAATGGTTAACGCTTTGCCGTCAAGCTGCACTTCGCCGCCGCTGATGCGCGTGCCGCCGAACAGCCCTTTCAGCAGTTCGCTGCGGCCCGCGCCCACCAGGCCAAACAGGCCGACGATTTCTCCCGCGCGCACCTCCAGCGAGATCGGCGTCCGCACGCCTTTGGCCTGCACGTTATCCAGCTTCAGGCGCACCTCGCCGGTTTTACGCGGCGCGTAGCCGTAAATATCGCCAATTTCGCGGCCAACCATTGCCTGCACCAGTTCATCATGGCTGGTGGCGCCGACATCCTGAAAGGTCCGCACGTAGCGGCCGTCTTTAAAGACGGTAATGGCATCGCTGAGCGCGAAGATTTCTTCCATTCGGTGCGAAACATACAGCACCACTTTGCCCTCGTCGCGCAGCTGGCGGATCACGCGGAACAGCTGCTCGATTTCACGGGCGGAGAGCGAGCTGGTCGGCTCGTCAAAAGCGATGACTTTGGCATTCCTCGCCAGCGCTTTGGCGATTTCCACCATCTGCCACTGGCCAAGCGACAGCGACTTCAGCGGCGTATCGGGATCGATATCCATCCCTAAGTTTTTTAGCTGTAATCCCGCCTCGTAGCGCAGCAGCGAGCGGTTAACAAAGCCCGCGCGCTGCGGCAGCTGGCCCAGATAGATGTTCTCCGCTACCGACATTTCCGGCACCAGATGCAGTTCCTGATAGATAATCGCCACGCCCGCGTTCAGCGCGTCGAGCGTGTTGGCAAAATTAACCGGCTGGCCTTTCAGGCGGATTTCGCCGCTGGACGGCTGATAGCTGCCGCTCAGGATCTTCAGCAGCGTCGATTTGCCCGCGCCGTTTTCGCCCATCAGGGCGTGCACCTGGCCCGCCGCGCAGTCGAAGCTGATATCCGTCAGCGCTTTAACGCCGGGGAAAGTTTTGCCGATATTGTGAAAGCTCAGATACGGGGATGGCATGGTCATTCCTCGCTATAAGGTGCGCCGGGGACCGCGCGGCGGCCCCCGTCCGATTACATCAGGCCTTTTTTAGCCAGCTCGGTTTTGAAGTTGTCGCGGGTGATCAGCACCACGTCGGTGACTTCGGTAAACTTCGGCGGCTCGGCGTCTTTGGTCACCCAGTCGTGGAGCATCTGAATGCTTTTATAGCCGTGCACGTCCGGGCTTGGCAGCAGCGAGCCGAAGAAACCGGTCGCCTTGCCTTTGGAGAGTTCGCTGATAGCATCCACGCCGTTAATGCCGATGCCGATCACGTCCGGCGCCTTAAAGCCCTGGCCTTCGGTTGCGCGCACGCCGCCGAGAACGGTGTTGTCGTTCATGCCGACAATCAGCCAGTGTTTCACTTCCGGATGCTGCACCAGCAGCGAGTTGCCCGCGTCGAAAGCGCCGGGGATATCGTTGGATTTGGTCGGTACTTTATAAATCTGTGCTTCCGGGAAGCCTTCCGCCTTCAGCGCGTCCACTGACCCACTGGTGCGGCGACGTGCCGTATCCAGCTCGTCCGCCGTAATCGCCATGACGCCCGTTTCTTTCGCGTCCCAGCCGCGCTTTTTCATCTCCTTATAGAGTTCCTGCCCCTGACGCTCGCCGATTTTGGTTGCCGCCATCATCACCAACGGCACCGTATCCATCGGTTTGCCTTTGGCTGTAACAAACTGATCGTCCACGGCAATCACTTTCAGATCGTAACTGCGGGCCTTCGCCACGATGGCGGAACCGAGTTTAGGATCGGGCGTGCAGATCACAAAGCCCTTCGCGCCGCTTGCGGCCAGGCTGTCGATAGCGTTCAGCGTTTTTTCACCATCGGGCACGGCGATTTTAATTACCTCAAAGCCTAAATCTTTGCCCGCCTTATCGGCGAACTTCCATTCGGTCTGAAACCAGGGTTCTTCCGGCTGCTTGACTAAAAAACCCAGCTTCATGGTGTCAGCGATAGCTGAATGTGACATAACGGCGGCGAGGCCAGCGATGGCTAACGCCTGAGTAAATTTGTGCATGAGGCTCTCCGGCTCAGTGCCCGCTTTTGGCGGTTTAATGTAAACGGTATCATTCGGTCCTGGCACGCTGTAACGCCAGCATATTCGGCATTAGCGCAGACGCCGATAAGCGCTAGTTGTAATGGTAAAGATGCGTAGAAAGGGAGAGCGCTATCACACCCTGAGCTTTTAGCTGTTTAATCCATATATTTAGCAAAATTAACACAAATCAAACATTTGAAGTTGGTCACAAAACGCTGCGCGACGACAGAAAAGTGCATATTTGCAGCGCCCTTTAGACTAACCGCCTGGCGCGCGATTTCTTAGGGTAGTCATATCGTATTCATTGACCGCCCGGAGAGAAAAATGCAGTTGGACGCCATCACAATCGGTCTGGACTTTGGCAGTGATTCCGTACGCGCGCTGGCAGTAGAGTGCGCAAGCGGTAAAGAGCTGCAAACCGGAGTCGTCGCCTATCCGCGCTGGCAGGCGGGTCTGTACAGCCAGAGCCGCATCAATCAGTTCCGTCATCATCCGCAGGACTATATCGACGCCTTTGAGCGGGCCATAAGTGACGTTGTCACTAAATTAACGCCCGCTCAGCGCCAAAACATCGTGGGGATCGGCGTCGATTCCACCGGCTCCACGCCAGCGCCCATCGATCGCGACGGCAACGTGCTGGCGCTGCGTCCGGAATTCGCTGAAAACCCCAACGCCATGTTTGTGCTGTGGAAAGATCACACGGCCATTAAAGAAGCGGAAGAAATTACCGCGCTGTGCCACAGCGGGCGTTTCGAAGACTACGCGCGCTTTATTGGCGGCACCTACTCCTCAGAGTGGTTCTGGGCAAAAATCCTGCACGTCAGCCGTGAGGATAAAGCGGTGCGCGAGGCGGCGGTCGCCTGGGTGGAGCTGTGCGACTGGGTGCCCGCCCTGCTCAGCGGCACTACCGCGCCGGAAGCGATCCGCCGTGGACGCTGCGCCGCCGGGCATAAATCGCTGTGGCATCCTGCCTGGGGCGGCCTGCCGGGCGCGGATTTCTTTAACGCGCTGGATCCGCTGCTGACGGAGCATCTGGATACGCCGATGTTCAGCGAAACCTGGACGGCCGAACAGCCCGTTGGGCAGATTACGGCGGAATGGGCGGCGCGGCTTGGCGTGCCGTCTGGCGTGATGATTTCCGGCGGCGAGTTCGACTGCCATATGGGCGCCGTCGGCGCGGGCGCCACGCCTTACACGCTGGTAAAAGTGATTGGCACCTCAACCTGCGACATCCTGATCGCCGATGTGGACCGCGTCGGCGAGCGCGCCATTGACGGCATCTGCGGCCAGGTTAACGGCAGCGTGGTGCCGAATATGATCGGCCTGGAAGCGGGCCAGTCGGCGTTTGGCGATATGTACGCCTGGTTCAGTCGCCTGCTCAGCTGGCCGTTAATTCAGGCCGCCGAAAAACACCCGCATCTTCAGGCGGAACTGACGGAGATACAGAAAAATCTGCTTAACGAATTAACTCAGGCCTGGGCTGCCGATCCACAGCTGGATCATCTGCCGGTGGTGCTGGACTGGTTTAACGGCCGCCGCACGCCTTTTGCCAATCAGCGCCTGAAAGGCGTCATTACCGATCTTAACCTGGGTACCGACGCGGCCACGCTGTTCGGCGGTTTTATCGCCGCCACCGCCTTTGGCGCACGCGCCATTATGGAATGTTTCGAGCGTCAGGATATTCCGGTAGAAAACATCCTGACCCTGGGCGGTATCGCCCGTAAATCCCCGGCCATTATGCAGGTCTGCTGCGATGTGATGAACCGACCGCTGGATATCGTCGCGTCGGACGAATGCTGTGCGCTGGGCGCGGCGATTTTTGCCGCCGTGGCCGCCGGCGTCTATCCCGACGTGCCTGCCGCCCAGCAGAAAATGGCCAGCCCAATTGCTACCACGCTGCAGCCCGACGCCAGCCGCGTCGATCGCTATCAGCAGCTTTATCAGCGTTACCTTCAATGGTGCGACGTGGCCGAACCCCTGTTCGCCCCGCGCCAGCTCAACAGTTAAGGAGAAAGTATGGCTCAGCTCAATGCGCTCAGCGTCTGGTTTGTTATCGGTACACAGCACCTTTACGGAAGTGAGACGCTGCGTCAGGTGGAGCATCATGCTCAGCAGGTGGTGGACGGGCTTAACCGCGACGGCAATCTGCCGTTTCGTCTTCAGCTCAAGCCGCTGGTGAAAAGCCCTGACGAGGCGCTGGCGCTCTGCCGCGAGGCGAACTATGCCGACGAGTGTTTAGGCATCATCACCTGGCTGCATACCTTTTCGCCCGCCAAAATGTGGATTGGCGGCCTGTCGGTGCTGAACAAGCCGCTGTTGCAGTTCCATACCCAGTTCAACGCGGAGATCCCGTGGGACAGCATGGATATGGACTTTATGAACCTGAACCAGACCGCGCACGGCGGCCGCGAGTTCGGCTTTATCGGCGCGCGGATGCGGCTACCGCACAGCGTGATCACCGGCCACTGGCAGGATAAAACTGCCCAGGAGCGCATCGGCAAGTGGATGCGCGCCGCTGCCGCTAAGCAGGCCAGCTCGCAGCTTAAGGTCGCTCGCTTTGGCGACAATATGCGCGAAGTAGCGGTAACGGAAGGCGATAAAGTGGCGGCGCAGATCCAGTTCGGCTACTCGGTTAACGGCTGGGGCGTGGGCGACCTGGTGGAGGTGATTAACGGCGTCAGCGATGGCGACGTCAACGCGCTGATCGATGAATACGAGAGCCTGTATGACTTTACGCCAGCGGCGGCAGCCAACGGCGAGAAGCGACAGAACGTGCTGGATGCGGCCCGCATCGAGCTGGGGATCAAAAGCTTTTTGCAGGCCGAAGGCTGCATGGCGTTCACCACCAACTTCCAGACCCTGCACGGCATGACCCAGCTGCCGGGCCTGGCGGTACAGCGACTGATGGGCCAGGGCTACGGTTTTGCCGGCGAAGGCGACTGGAAAACCGCCGCGCTGCTGCACATCTTTAAAGTGATGGCGACCGGTCTGCCGGGCGGCACCTCCTTTATGGAGGATTACACCTATCACTTCTCGCCGGGCAACGAGCTGGTGCTGGGTTCGCATATGCTGGAAGTCTGCCCTTCCATCGCCAAAGAAAGCCGTCCGCTGATTGACGTGCAGTATCTGGGCATTGGCGGCAAGGCCGATCCGGCGCGCATGATTTTCTCCACGCCAGCCGGACGCGCGGTAAACGCCAGCGTGATCGATATGGGCGACCGCTTCCGCCTGCTGGTTAACGTCGTCGACGCCGTGGAGCAGCCAAAACCGCTGCCGAAGCTGCCGGTAGCCCGCGCTCTGTGGCGCGCACAGCCTTCGCTGGCAACGGCCTCCGAAACCTGGATCCTCGGCGGCGGCGCGCACCATACCGTGTTCAGCCAGGCGCTGACGGTGGAGGATATGCGTCAGTACGGCGAAATGCACGGTATTGAGGTGCTGGTGATTGACGAAGAAACCACGCTGCACGGCTTTAAGGACGCGCTGCGCTGGAACGAGGCGTACTATCGGCTGAACCAGCGTTAAGCCTGCCGATCTGGCAAGCATATAAAGCCCCAACGGAGACGTCGGGGCTTTTATTTTATCTGTCGCCGGACGGGCTCCCCGCCGCTATCGGGCTGGCTGCTGGAGCATTTGGTGGATCAGCGCCTCCGTTTTTTCAAAAGAGGCGAACACCTGCTCGTCTGCTTTCTCTTTCTGATACTGGTCCGGCAGCACGCCGTCGTATTTGTCCCGGGGATTGTCACCACGCAGCCACTCCGCCGGAAAATCGGCCATTTTCTTTCCGCCTTCCCGATAACGGAACACCACGCCCTGACTGGTGCGCTCGTTGTAGGGAATAATACTGTTGCCCTGATGATCTTTCAGACCGTCAAACAGCTTTTTGCGCAGCGCGATTTTGGTTTCGATCATCGCTTTGGATTTATCGTCGATCAGATTGTGCTTCTCATGCGGATCTTTGGCGATATCGTACAGCTCCTCTTTATCCCAGATACCGTAGTACTGAATGTATTTATACTGCGGCGTGCGAATAGCAAAGGTAGTCGGCGTATAGGGAAAGTTGTATTCCCAGAAATATTCATAGACGAAGTAATCCTTACGCGGCGGCAAATCTTTACGGCCGGTACCCAGCCCGAGAAAGCTGCTGCCGTCGTAGTTCGCCGGTTTCGCAATGCCCGCCGCATCCAGCAGGGTCGGCGCGATATCAATGTTCGCCACCACATCCTCGACCACTTTGCCCTTAGCGAAACCGGGACCGGACGCTATCAGCGGCACGCGCATCGACTCCTCGTAGGCGGCGCGTTTATCGATCAGACCATGCTCGCCGAACATAAAGCCGTTATCGCCCATCACCATCACGATGGTGTTATCGGCCAGGCCGTTTTTCTTCAGCCACGCCTGCACGCGCCCCACGCTGTCGTCCACCGCCATCAGCGTTTCATAGTAGTCGCGCTGGAACTGCTGGAGATCCATTTTCCTGTCATAGGGATAGTCCACGCCGTGCCAGCTGTTACGCTGGTTTTTTACCCACATTGGCTTGCCGACGTAGTTTTCTTGCGTATCGGCCCACGTCTCCGGCAGCGGGAAAGTCACACTGGAAAGTTTGCCCTTATCGCGCACGGCGGGATAAAAATCGGCATGAACGCCCTTGTGCGACAGATAAACCATAAAGGGTCTGGACTTGTCGGTATGGTCAAGCCAGTCCAGCGTATAGTCGGTCAGCTCGTCGGTAATGTAGCCTTGTTGCGGCGTGAGCTTACCGTCGATATTCAGCATCGCCGGTTCGCCGAACATATTGATGGGATAATAGTCGCCCTGGCCCAGCAGCCCTACCCAACGGTCAAATCCGGCAAAACCCGCTTTCGCCGTGCTGTCCGCGCCGCCGAAGTGCCATTTGCCAAAAAAGGCGGTCTGATAGCCGCTCTTTTGCAGCAGCTCCGGAAAATAGCGTAGCCGCGAAAGATCGGTCGGATTATTGTCCGCTACGCCATGGTTATGCGCGTACATCCCGGTAAGAATAGAAGCCCGGCTGGGCGAAGAGAGCGATGTGGTAACAAAAGCGTTTTTAAACCAGGTGCCGTTGTGGGCGATCTCATCCATATGCGGCGTCTTGATCAGCGGGTTAATAAAACCGAAGGCGTCGTAGCGCTGATCGTCCAGCAGGATATAAACGATATTGGGTTTTGCCGACGCGCCTGCCGCAGGCGGCGGGGCCGCCGTAGCGGGTTGATATAATACCGGGCAGCAGAGCGCCAGCGCGGTTAAGGTTGTTTTCTTCATAACTTTATCCTCCGTGACGGTAACCGGACGGCGACGACCTGCGCGCTCGTCCGTTTGGTTCAGGGGCGCAGCCCCTGGTAATATCGCCGGATGCTTTTTTGCAGCTGCGGCGCGCTTTTTCCCTGCTGCGCCAGCGAGAGTATCTGCTGCATCACCGGCAGCACGTGCCGGTAGTGCAACGCCAGCCCCGCGCAGAAATAGTTTTGCGGCCAGTCTCCTTCGGCATACAGAAAACGATGTTTGGGGCAGCCGCCATGGCAAAGCGATCTGGCGTCGCAGCGCAGGCAGGCCTGATTCAGCTGGGTCAGCTTGCGCTGGCCGAACGCGCGCTGCTTCTCGCCGTTCACCAGCGTGCGTAAATCATCATGGTTGATATTGCCCAGCCGGTGCTGCGGATAAACAAAATGGTCGCAGGAATAGATATCGCCCTGCGCCTCTACCACCAGATTACCGCCGCAGGTTTCGCTCTGTACGCAGATGCCGGGCTGGCCGACCAGCTTCGCCAGCGTCTGTTCAAAGTTCATCACAAAAATTGCGCCGATATCGTGCTGCGCCCAGTGGTCGAAAATCGCGTTAAGAAAGCGGCCGTAAGCCAGCGCGGGTACGGACCAGGGCGCGACCCGGCAGTCACCTTTGAAATCCGGCGTGACCAGCGTCAGGCCGCTGGCGTCTGGCTCGGACGCTCGTCGCTCCACCAGCGGAATAAACTGCATATAGCGGCTGCCTGCGCGGCGCAAAAAATGGTAAATCTCCTTTGGTCTGGCGACGTTATCGGCGTTGACTACCGTTAGCGTGTTAAAGTCGACATGGTGACGTTTCAGGCAGGCCAGCCCGGCCATCACCTCGTTAAAGGTGCCTTTGCCCGCACGCGAACGCCGGTAACGGTCGTGCGTGATGCTGTCGCCATCCAGCGAAAGCCCCACCAGAAAGCGGTGCCGTTTGAAAAAGCGCGCCCAGTCGTCGTTAAGATTGACGCCGTTGGTCTGGAAAAAATTATTGATTTGCCGGCCCTGAGCGTAACGCTGCTGAAGTTCGAGCGCTCGACGGTAGAAATCGATGCCCGCCAGCGTTGGTTCGCCGCCCTGCCAGATAAAGTCGACGACGGGCGCGTGCTGGGCTGCAATGGTCTGACGAATATAGTTTTCCAGCGTCGCGTCATCCATTTTTCTGTGCGCGGTATGCTGCGGATAAAGCTGGATTTTTTCCAGATAAAAGCAGTAATCACAGCGAAGATTGCAGGCCGCGCCGGGAGGCTTGGCCATGAGCTGAAAATTGATGCCGTTCTGCATACCCCCTCCTGGTGCGTTATCACGCGTGCTGCTGCGATGCCTTCCCTGACTAACAGGCGAAAAAAAACCTGAAAAAAAAGCGGAATATTTCACGCTCTTTTTTCAGGTTTCGCCCGCCCTGCGGTTACGCCCTGCCGTGGATGACACTAAGCCCGCGACGGCCGTTCCCACAACTGCCGACGGGGCATACTGTGATTACAATCACGATAAATCAGTGCGGTTTACCTCTTCGGCAAAAAATAGTCGAGTCAGCTCAGACGCTTCACCGGCGCATTCTGCTGGCGATCCCAGACTGCCGTCAGCAGCCTTTGCAGCGCGATAAAAGCAAACAGCAGGATGCCAATGGCGATTTTGGTCCACCATGAGCTGAGCGTACCGTCAAAGTTAATCCAGGTCTGGATTAACCCCTGGATCAGCACGCCAAAGAGCGTGCCGAGCACCGTGCCGACGCCGCCGGAGAGCAGCGTGCCGCCGATCACCACCGACGCGATGGCGTCCAGTTCTACGCCCATGCCCGCCAGCGCGTAACCGGCCGAGGTATAGATCGAAAACACGATGCCCGCCAGCGTCGCCAGCGCAGAAGAGAGCATATAGATACGTACGGTAGCGCTGCGCGTGCCGATGCCCATCAGGCGCGCGGAGGTGATATTCCCGCCAATAGCATAGACTTCGTTACCAAAGCGCGTACGGTGCGCCAGCAGGATCCCCGCCGCGACCACCACCAGCATAATCAGCGCCAGCAGGCTGAGCCGCCCGCCGCCGGGAATTTTCCAGGCCAGCGAAGAGAGCGTGCCGTACAGCGGATGATCGATGGGGATAGAGCTTTCCGACACCAGATAGCTGCTGCCGCGCAGAAAAAACATGCCAGCCAGCGTGATAATAAAAGCAGGCATTTTCAGCGCGTCGATCAGCCAGCCCATCAGCGCGCCGAATGCCGAGCCAAGCACCATCACCAGCGCAAACGCCAGCCAGGGATCGAGATGAAAATCGCCAATGGCCCGCGCCAGAAAAACGCCGGTAAAAGCGATCACCGCGCCCGGCGACAGATCGATACCGCCGGAGAGGATCACAAAGGTCATGCCAACGGCAATAATCCCTAAAAAGGCGTTATCGGTCAGGATATTGGCGATCACGCGGGTGGAGGCGAAGCCGGGATACTGCGCCAGGCAGAACAGGTAGCCCGCCACAAACACCAGCAGCGTAATCATTAACGGCAAATAGCGTTTAATCACGGCGACCTCGCTTAAACAGTTGCAGAAAGGCGGGCGATTGCAGCAGCAGCACTGCCATCACCACCACGGCCTTGACCACCTGGTTCAGCTCCGGCGGAAAGCCGGAAAGCAGAATACCGGTATTCATGGCCTGAATAGTCAGCGCGCCCAGCAGCGACAGCAGCAGGTTAAACCGGCCGCCCAGCAGCGAAGCGCCGCCGATAACCACGGCGAGGATAGCGTCCAGCTCCAGCCACAGCCCGGCATTGTTGGCGTCCGCGCCGCGAATATCCGCCGCGACAATCAGCCCCGCCACGGCGGCACACAGTCCGCTGATGATATAGGTTGTCATCACCACCGCCCAGCCGTTGACCCCGGCGTTGCGCGCGGCGCGCAGGTTAATCCCCACCGCTTCGATAAACATGCCCAGCGCGGTTTTTCTTGCCAGCAGCCAGACCAGCAGGGCCACGACCAGGGTTATCCATACCGGCACCGGCAGCAGCAACAGCGTGCCGCTGCCCAGCTGCGCCAGCGAGTCGCTGTTAAAGGTGACGATTTGCCCCTGGGTAATCAGCTGGGCAACGCCGCGCCCGGCCACCATTAAAATCAGCGTCGCCACAAAAGGCTGGATTTTTAACAGCGCCACCAGCACGCCGTTCCACAAGCCGCACAGCAGCCCGCTGCCCAGCGAGGCGAGCACGATGACCGGCAGGCTGTGTCCGGAAACGGTCAGCGTGGCCGCCGTGGCACCGGCAATCGCCATCACCGCGCCTACCGACAGGTCGATGCCGCCGGTGGCAATCACCAGCGTCATGCCGATTGAAAGCAGCGCTACCGGCGCGGCCCGATTAAGAATATCAATCGGGCTGCCGAACAGCCGCCCGTCCTGAAGATGCACGGCAAAGAAGTTGTTTGCCACCAGGCTGTCCGCCAGCAGCACCAGGATCAGCGCGGCGAGCTGCGGCATGCCCGGCGGAAGTTTCCGTCCCGAAGCGGTTTTTTTCATCAGCCTTGTCTCAAGCATGGGTTCCTCCGGCGGCTATCGCCTTAACCACAGCGGTGACGGAGAGATCCTCCAGCGGGATCTCCGCAACCTGTCGGCGATCCCGCAGGATAATCACCCTGTCCGCATAGCCGACCAGTTCCTCCAGTTCAGAAGAGATAACCAGCAGCGCCAGGCCATCCGCGCAAAGCGTTTCGATTAGCCGGATAATCTCCGCGTGCGCGCCAACGTCGATGCCGCGCGTCGGCTCGTCCAGGATCAGAAACTGCGGTTTGGTCACCAGCCAGCGGGAGAGCAGCACCTTTTGCTGATTGCCGCCGGACAGCAGCTCCACCGGCTGTTCGGCATGCGGCGTCCGAATGCCTAAGCTTTTGATATAGCGTTCGGCTATCTGCTGCTGCTCGCGCCTGGCGATAGGTCTGAGCCAGCCGCGCTGGGCCTGTAGCGCCAGAATGATATTTTCCCGCACGGAGGCCGCGCCGATAATGCCGTCGGTTTTGCGATCTTCGGGACAGAAGCCGATTCCCGTGCGCGAGGCTTGCGCGGGCGTGCGGATAGTGCGGGGTTTTCCCCTGATGAAGGCGCTGCCGCTGTCGGCGCTTTTAATGCCGAACAGCAGTTCTGCGGTTTCCGTGCGTCCGGAGCCCAGCAGACCGGCAAGGCCAACGGCCTCGCCGGGACGAACGCTAAGGCTGAAGGGCTCTATCGTCCCTTTCCTGCCGTAATCTTTGAACTCCACCACCGGCTGATGGCTTTTTAAGGTGCTGCCCGCGCGTTGAAGGGCGGTTTCCAGCAGTTCGCGCCCCAGCATCAGCTTAATCAGCTCGATTTGCGGCAGCGCGTGCGTTTCTCGCGTAGCAACAAACTGGCCGTTGCGCAGCACGGTGATGCGATCGCAAATTTTGTATACCTGGTCCAGAAAATGGGTAACGAAAATCAGCCCCATGCCGCGCGCGCGCAGCTGGTTCATCAGCGTAAACAGCATCGTCACTTCGCTGGCGTCCAGGCTGGCCGTTGGCTCATCCAGGATCAGCACCTGTGCGGAGAGATCGACCGCGCGGCAGATAGCGATAATCTGCTGCATCGCAACCGAATAGTGGCCAAGCGGGCGCGTCACGTCCAGCTCAAAGCCGTAATTGTGCAGCAGCGTTCGCGCCTCTTTATTCATGCGGCGGCGATCGATCATCCCCAGCCGACGCGGTTCGCGCCCGATAAACAGGTTGTCCGCGACCGACATGTTGGGCAACAGATTGACCTCCTGATAGACGGTACCTATCCCCGCCTGCTGGGCCTCCGCCGTGCTGCGCGGATCGATAGCCTGGCCCGCCAGCGTAACGGTGCCCGCATCGCGCCGGTAAACGCCGGTCAACACTTTAATCAGGGTGGATTTACCCGCGCCGTTCTCGCCCAGCAGCGCCATGATTTCACCGCCCTGTAGATCGAAAGAAACGCCTGCCAGCGCTTTGACGCCGGGAAAACTTTTACTCAGTCCGCTGATGCTGAGCAGCGGCAATGTTTGCGATGAGCTGGTCATGGCTGGCCTCGAAAGCAGCGCCGTCCGACAAGCGGACGGCAAAGGTGTCAGTAACCCATTCCTTTTTTCTTATCCAGCTGGGCCTGGGCGTCGGCTGGCAAAAAGAGCCTCGATTCGGTTTTGATAATTTTTGGCGGCTGGGCGCCGTTCTTGCGGAATTTCTCCAGCGCGTCGAATGCCGGGCCGGCCATATCAGGCGTCAGCTCGACGTTAGCGTTAGCCTCGCCTGCCAGCATCGCCTTGTAAATATCCGGCACGCCATCAATCGAGCCGGTCAGAATATCTTTGCCCGGCTTAAGGCCGGCTTCTTTAATGGCCTGAATGGCACCAATCGCCATATCGTCATTGTGGGCGTAAACCATGCAGATGTTCTTGCCGTTGTTTTCCGCTTTAATAAAGCTCTCCATGACTTCTTTACCTTTGCTGCGGGTAAAGTCTCCGGACTGCGAGCGCACAATTTTAATGCCGGGCGCGTTAGCAATGGCTTCGGCAAAGCCTTTTTTGCGATCTATCGCCACGCTGGCGCCGACGGTGCCCTGTAGCTCCACAACATTACAGGGTTTACCGGCCAGCTCTTTGACCAGCCAGTCGCCAATCAGCTTGCCTTCCAGCACGTTATCCGCCGTGACGACGGACATATAGAGCGATTTATCTTTTACCACGATGGCGCGATCCAGCAGGAACACGGGGATTTTGGCGTCTTTAGCTTCCTCAAGCACCGGTTCCCACCCTGTTTGTACCACGGGCGCGATAAAGATGGCGTCCACGCCCTGCGCGATAAACGAGCGCACCGCTTTGATTTGGTTTTCCTGCTTTTGCTGTCCGTCGGCAATTTTCAGCGTGATGCCGCGTTTTTGCGCTTCGCTTTTGGCCATGCTGGTTTCCGCCGCTCGCCAGCCCGATTCGGAGCCAACCTGAGAAAAGCCAACCGTTAGGTTTTCTGCCAGCGCGTTACCGCTCAGCGCCGCGCCAATCAGCGTGGTTAAAAGTAAACGTTTCCACATAGGTCTGTTCCTCTGACGGGGGTCATTATCCGGGTGTGATTGCCGCTTAAGGGTGGCTCAGCCAGAAAAAAACATTTACGACAATGCTCACAAAATTCAGCAATTAAGGCGGGGCAAAACGGCAGGGATTTTCAGTGAAGAAAGGAATATGGATAAAATATACGTCAAGGCGGAAAAGTCATTGTTAAATAAGTGTAATAAAGATAAGCGCTTATCCGTCTGCTTCATGAAAGCGATTACAAAGAGAAGCACCGTATCTGCCGACTTACGTAAATAGCCTGTAGCAAGAGCAAAACGTTATTTTGTGAGCAATACCACATCCCGTTGGATCCAGTTATTAACACTGATAACATTTATTAACAAGAGTCGGGCAAATGCTAATTAAAGTCGACAATCACGGCGGCAGGATGCGGAAATGCCTTACTCTTTATTCTGAATTTACCGTGAATGTGCATTTTCTACTATAGACAGCCCCTTGCCTGGTCATATACTTAAAACTCCTCATTTCTTATCATAACGGCAACCATGACAGTTCAAGACTATCTGTTAAAATTTCGTAAAGTAAGCTCTCCGGATACCCTGGAGAAGCTGTTTGATCATCTCAACTATTCTCTGACCGATAATAAAGAGATTATGGATATGTATCGCGCCGCCGATCATCGTCGTGCTGAACTGGCTTCGGGTGGACGTCTGTTCGATCTCGGCTGCGTACCCAAATCCGTCTGGCATTATGTCGTTTAGGTTTTCCGTTCTGATCCTGTTACCTGCTCCAGTCTGCAGCTCTTCCCCCCGCGGGCGCGCTGTACCATCCTCAGCGTTTTTATAACCTGAACCTGTATCAAGGCGGGCTGCCGTTGCCGCTCGCCTGAGCAACGCCCGGTTTTTTTTATCTCTGACAGGCTACGTTGACGGTCGGCCTGCCACCTTCCGCTATACTGCACGCTTTAATCACGCTTTCTGGCGCATTCGGTGTCGAAAAAACAGGCGATAATTTAATCCTCCGTGCGGTCGTTGCTGCTCTACGGCGCGCTGATGTTGTTGTCCGGCCGCGAATGACCGATAATAAGCCGCTTTTATTTTTTCTCAGGCGTAAAAATGACCGACTACCTGCTTCTTTTTATTGGCACAGTGCTGGTGAATAACTTCGTCCTGGTGAAGTTTCTCGGCCTCTGTCCCTTTATGGGCGTTTCCAAAAAACTGGAAACGGCGATTGGCATGGGACTCGCCACGACTTTTGTGATCACCCTGGCCTCGATCTGCGCATGGCTGGTGAATCATCTGATCCTGCTGCCGCTGGATCTGGTTTATCTGCGCACCATGGCCTATATCCTGGTGATCGCGGTAGTGGTGCAGTTCACCGAAATGGTGGTGCGTAAAACCAGCCCGGATCTCTACAGGCTGCTGGGCATTTTTCTGCCGCTGATTACCACTAACTGCGCGGTGCTTGGCGTGCCGCTGCTGAGCGTCAACCTGAACCATACCTTTTTACAGGCCGCGCTGTACGGCTTCAGCGCCTCGATCGGCTTTTCGCTGGTGATGGTGCTGTTTGCCGGTATCCGCGAGCGGCTGGTGCTGGCCGACGTGCCTGCGCCTTTTAAAGGCTCCTCTATCGCGCTGGTGACCGCAGGTCTGATGGCGCTGGCATTTATGGGCTTTAGCGGTCTGGTGAAATTCTGATGAGTGCAGTATGGATTGCGGTGGCGGTATTAAGCGTGCTGGGCCTGATTTTCGGCGGCCTGCTGGGCTATGCCTCGCGCCGATTTAAAGTTGAAGAAGATCCTATCGTCGAGCAGATCGACGCTATTTTGCCGCAAAGCCAGTGCGGACAGTGCGGCTATCCCGGCTGTCGCCCCTATGCGGATGCGGTGGGCAACAACGGCGAGCAGATCAACAAGTGCGCGCCCGGCGGCGAACAGACCATGCTCAAGCTGGCCGCGCTGCTGAACGTCGAGCCACAGCCGCTGGGCGACGAAGCGGCGCGGGAACCCGAGCGCAAAGTCGCGTGGATTGACGAAGCAAACTGTATCGGCTGCACCAAATGCATCCAGGCCTGCCCTGTCGATGCCATCGTCGGCGCCACGCGCGCCATGCATACCGTGCTGAGCGATGTCTGCACGGGCTGCGATCTCTGCGTCGCGCCCTGCCCGACTGACTGCATCGAGATGCGTCCGGTCGCCACCACAACGGCAAACTGGAAGTGGGATCTGCAAACTATCCCGGTCAAAGTCATTTCTGTGGAAAGCCATGCGTAACCTGTTCAAGCTGTTTAAAAAAGAGAAGCTGTGGGATTTTCAGGGCGGTATTCATCCGCCGGAAATGAAAACCCAGTCCAGCCGCACGCCGCTGCGCCAGCTGCCGCTGCCTTCCCACTTTATTATTCCTCTTAAGCAGCATATCGGCCACGAGGGCGAAATGCTGGTGAAGCCGGGTGATAAAGTGCTGCGCGGTCAGCCGTTGACGTTTGGCCGTGGTCGGATGCTGCCGGTACACGCGCCGACTTCGGGCACCGTGGACGATATTGCGCCTCATATGACGGCGCACCCTTCCGCGCTGGCGGAAATGTGCATTTTTATCACGCCGGACGGCGAAGATCGCTGGATTGAAAAAAATCCGCTGGCCGACTATCGCCAGCATGAGCGCGCGGCGATAGTCGAGCGTATTCATCAGGCCGGCGTGGCCGGGCTTGGCGGCGCGGGCTTTCCTACCGCTACCAAGCTGAGAGGCGGGCTGCGCGGCGTAAAAACGTTGATTATCAATGCGGCCGAGTGCGAACCCTATATCACCGCCGATGACCGTCTGATGCAGGACTGCGCGGACGAGGTCATCGAAGGCAGCCGCATCCTGGGCTGGGTCTTGCAGGCCGAGCGCGTGCTGATCGGCATCGAAGACAACAAGCCGGAAGCGATCGCCGCGCTGAAAAAAGCGCTGGGCGGCGCGACGGATATGCAGATCCGGGTTATCCCGACCAAATATCCTTCCGGTGGCGCTAAGCAGCTCACTAAAATTCTGACCGGGCTGGAGGTGCCGCACGGCGGCCGCTCCACCGATATCGGCGTGCTGATGCAGAACGTCGGCACCGCCTGGGCGGTTAAACGCGCCATTATCAACGGCGAACCGCTAACCGAGCGCGTGGTGACCCTGACCGGCGAAGCCGTTAAGCGCCCAGGCAACGTCTGGGGACGCATCGGCACGCCCATCAGTCATCTGTTACAGCAGGCCGACTTTACGCCAGGCCCCGGCCAGATGGTGGTGATGGGCGGCCCGCTGATGGGCTTTACGCTGCCAACGCTGGACGTGCCGGTGGTGAAAATCACCAACTGCATCCTGGCCCCTTCCGCCAGCGAGATGGGCGATAGCGAAGAGGAAAAATCCTGCATTCGCTGTAGCGCCTGTGCGGACGCCTGCCCGGCGGCCCTGCTGCCGCAGCAGCTTTACTGGTACAGCCGGGGCGGCGACCACGATAAGGCGCGCGAGCACAATATTGACGACTGCATTGAGTGCGGCGCCTGCGCCTATGTCTGCCCCAGCAATATTCCGCTGGTGCAGTATTACCGCCAGGAAAAAGCGGAGATCCGCGCTATCGATCTGGAAGCGGAGCGCACCGCGCAGGCAAAAGCGCGCTTTGAAGCACGCCAGGCCCGTCTGGAACGTGAAAAGCTGGCGCGTGAAAACCGTCATCAGCAGGCAAAACGCACCGTCAGCCAGCGGGATCGCGGCGAGGTCGAAGCGGCGCTGGAGCGGGTGAAAGCGAAGCAGACGACAACCAGCGAAGACGCATTGGCTGCGGAAACTGCGGCGGCCGTAGCGCAGCGTGAAGCGCGGAAAGCGCAGGCGCGCGCGCAGCAGGCTGAAAAGCAGTCCGAGACCGAGCCGGCAACGCGTCAGGCAGGCGATCCGCGTAAGGCAGCGGTCGAAGCGGCTATCGCGCGTGCCAAAGCGAAAAAAGCGACGACGGAAGGCGAAGCGGCAGCCCAGGCGCAACCCGTGCAGGCAGCCGCCGCACCGGTCGATCCGCGCAAGGCAGCGGTTGAGGCGGCAGTTGCCCGCGCCAAAGCGAAAAAAGCGGCGGCCGCGAAAGCCTCTGCTGACGACGCCGTGCAGATAACCGAAAGCCAGCCCGTGCAGGCAGCTGAACAGCAATCCGTGCAGGTAAACGAACAGCCGGAAGCCGCGTCGGTCGATCCGCGCAAGGCAGCCGTTGAGGCCGCAATTGCCCGCGCCAAAGCGAAGAAAGCAGCGGCCGCGAAAGCGTCTGCTGTGGACGCCGTGCAGACGACCGAAAGCCAGCCCGTGCAGGCAGCTGAACAGCAATCCGTACAGGTAAGCGAACAGCCGGAAGCCGCACCGGTCGATCCGCGTAAGGCAGCCGTTGAGGCCGCTATCGCCCGCGCCAAAGCGAAGAAAGCGGCGGCCGCGAAAGCGTCTGCTGACGACGCCGTGCAGACGACCGAAAGCCAGCCCGTGCAGGCAGCTGAACAGCAATCCGTACAGGTAAGCGAACAGCCGGAAGCCGCACAGGTCGATCCGCGCAAGGCAGCCGTTGAGGCCGCAATTGCCCGCGCCAAAGCGAAGAAAGCGGCGGCCGCGAAAGCAGCCGCTGCGGACGATATCGAGCAGAGAGTCGAAGAGCACCAGGCGGCCACAACGGCGGAACAGGTCGCGCAGGCGACGACTATCCCTTCGTCAGAACATGACGATCCCCGCAAAGCGGCAGTGGCGGCGGCCATCGCTCGCGTTAAAGCGCGTAAGGCGCAGCATTCTACGCAAGAGGATTAAATGGCTTTTCGCATCGCTAGTTCGCCTTACACCCATAATCGCCGCAGCACCAGCACCATTATGCTGCTGGTGCTGGTGGCTACCCTGCCCGGCATCGCGGCTCAGTGCTGGTTTTTCGGCTGGGGCACCCTCATTCAAATCGCGATTGCCGCTGCGGCGGGCATCGGTGCCGAAGCCGCCATCCTTAAGCTGCGCAAGCAGCCGTTAGGCAAAACGCTGGGCGATAATTCCGCACTGCTGACCGCGCTGCTGCTGGCGATCAGTATTCCGCCGCTGGCGCCGTGGTGGGTGATAATTATCGGCACCCTCTTCGCCGTGGTGATCTCTAAACAGCTGTATGGCGGCCTGGGACAGAATCCTTTCAACCCCGCCATGGTGGGCTATGTGGTGCTGCTGATCTCCTTTCCGGTGCAGATGACCAGCTGGCTGCCGCCGGACGCTTTGCAGTCGGTCACGCCCACCTTCTGGGACACGCTGCAGATGATTTTTCACGGGTCGACGCTTGATGGCCACACTATGCAGCAGCTGCAAATCGGCGTAGACGGCGTCAGCCAGGCGACGCCGCTGGATACCTTTAAAACCGGCCTGCGCGCCGGACACAGCGCGGAGCAGCTGCATGCCCTGCCCATTTACAGCGGCGTTATTGCCGGCCTGGGCTGGCAGTGGGTAAATATCGGCTATCTGGTCGGCGGTCTGTTTCTGCTGCTCACCAACAGCATTCGCTGGCATATCCCGGCCAGTATGCTGCTGTCGCTGGCGCTCTTCTCCACGCTCGGCTGGTTCTTTTCGCCTGAAAGCCTGGTGTCGCCTGCGATCCACCTTTTCTCCGGTGCAACCATGCTCGGCGCCTTTTTTATCGCCACCGACCCGGTCACGGCCTCGACCACCAATAAAGGCCGCCTGCTTTACGGCGTGCTGATTGGCCTGCTGGTGTGGCTTATCCGCAGCTTTGGCGGCTATCCTGACGGCGTGGCGTTTGCCGTGCTGCTGGCGAATATCACCGTGCCGCTGATCGACTATTACACGCAGCCGCGCGTTTACGGCCATCGTAAGGAAAAGTAATGCTGGATGCGATTCGTAAAAATGGCGTGACGCTGGCGCTGTTCGCCGCTGTCACTACCGGTCTGACCGCAGTGATCAACAGCGTGACCAAACCGACTATTGACCACCAGACCACGCTACAGCAAAAAAGCCTGCTGGATCAGGTGGTGCCGCCGGAGCTGTATAATAATCCGATTCAGCAGGAGTGTTACAGCGTCACTAATCCGGCGCTGGGCAGCGGTGTACACCGCCTGTACCTGGCGCGCAAAGATGACCGGCCGGTGGCGGCAGCGGTTGAGACTACCGCGCCCGACGGTTATTCTGGTGCCATTCAGATGCTGGTCGGCGCGGACTTCAACGGAAAAGTACTGGGCGTGCGCGTGGTGGAACACCATGAAACGCCGGGCCTGGGGGATAAAATAGAGCTGCGCATCTCTAACTGGATTGAAAGCTTCAGCGGCGTCAGGCTGAGTGGTAAAGATGATAAGCATTTTGCGGTGAAAAAAGACGGCGGCGATTTCGATCAGTTTACCGGCGCCACCATCACACCGCGCGCGGTAGTGAATGCGACAAAACGCACTACGCTATTTGTTGAAACGTTGCCGGGGCAGCTTGCCTCGCTGCCAACCTGTGGAGACTCCAATGAGTGAAGCCAAAACCCTGCTGATCGGCGGGCTGTGGAAAAATAACTCGGCGCTGGTTCAGCTGCTGGGCCTGTGTCCGCTGCTGGCGGTCACCTCTACCGCCACCAATGCGCTGGGCCTCGGCCTGGCCACCACGCTGGTGCTGACCTGCACCAACAGCGCGATTTCCGCCTCGCGCCGCTGGGTGCCGGCCGATATCCGCATTCCGATTTACGTGATGATTATCGCTGCCGTGGTGAGCTGCGTGCAGATGCTGATCAACGCCTATGCCTACGGGCTTTATCAGTCGTTAGGCATCTTTATTCCGCTGATCGTCACCAACTGTATCGTGGTGGGCCGCGCCGAAGCGGTCGCCTCGCGCAGCAGCGTGCCGCTGGCCGCGCTGGACGGCATGGCCATTGGCCTGGGCGCCACCAGCGTGATGTTCGTGCTGGGCTCGCTGCGTGAAATCATCGGTAACGGCACCATTTTCAACGGCGCCGATCAGCTGCTTGGCCCGTGGGCGAAAGTGCTGCGCGTGCAGGTTGTGCATTTTGATTCGCCAATGCTGCTGGCGATGCTGCCGCCGGGCGCGTTTATCGGCCTGGGGATGCTGCTGGCCGCGAAATACCTGATTGATAACAAGATGAAGGCCCGTGCGGCCCGCAGGGCGGCAGAAGCCAGCCTGCCGAAAGGAGCACCGAGCACGCTGTGAACAAGGATAAACGTCAGCAAATTTTAGTGCGGCTGCGTGATAACAATCCGCATCCCACTACGGAACTGGTTTTCACTACGCCTTTTGAACTGCTGATCGCCGTGCTGCTCTCGGCGCAGGCCACCGACGTCAGCGTTAACAAGGCGACCGCAAAGCTCTATCCGGTTGCCAATACGCCCGCCGCCATGCTGGAGCTGGGCGTCGACGGCGTCAAAGCCTATATCAAGACCATCGGCCTGTTTAACAGCAAGGCGGAGAACGTCATTAAAACCTGCCGTATTTTGCTGGAGCAGCACGGCGGCGAAGTGCCGGAAAGCCGCGAGGCGCTGGAAGCGCTGCCGGGCGTGGGCCGCAAAACGGCGAACGTGGTGCTGAATACCGCTTTCGGCTGGCCGACCATTGCCGTGGATACCCATATCTTTCGCGTCTGCAACCGCACGAAATTCGCGCCGGGGAAGAACGTTGAGCAGGTAGAAGAAAAGCTGCTAAAAGTGGTGCCAAAAGAGTTCAAAGTAGACTGTCACCACTGGCTGATCCTGCACGGCCGCTACACCTGCATTGCCCGCAAACCGCGCTGCGGCTCCTGCCTGATTGAGGATCTTTGCGAGTACGGCGAGAAAACCGATATCTGATCCTTTTGCCGGATAAAATACCCGGCAATTTACTGAGATTAAGGAGAAAAAGGTATGCTGTTTAAAGTGGAAATGACCATTGCTATCCCCGACTCGCTGCCGGCCGAGCGCGTTACGGAAATCAAAGCGCAGGAAAAAGCCTATGCGCAACAGCTGCAGCGCTCCGGTAAATGGCGTCACGTCTGGCGTGTGGCCGGCCAGTTCAAAAACGTCAGCATTTTCGATGTGGAAAGCCATGACGAGCTGCACGAGCTGCTTACCGGCCTGCCGCTCTACCCTTATATGACCCTGGCTATTGAGCCGCTGTGCCGCCATCCGTCCTCCATTCGGGATGACGACAGCTAATCATCCCGCGTCGTCAGGGAAGACGACCGCCAACGCCCCGCTCATAATCCCCTGGCGCCTGTCAGCCAGCACGACCGCAAACGTCCTACATAACCAGGCATCAGCATTCTGCTGCCAGACGAATAAGACGACCGCCAACGACGTGATTTCGTCTCCGGCCATCTTCTTGCCGCCTGCTTTAGCGCTTCTCCTCGTTTGCCCAATTTCCGCTCTCTGACGGTTGGGCAGTTGTTATTATCGCTAAAGCGGTTTAGCTTTAAGCTTACATTCACAGGAGGCGTAATGAACAGAGTCTGGGTTTTAGGCGATGCGGTAGTCGATCTGCTGCCGGAGGAAAATAATCATTTGCAACAGTGCCCTGGCGGCGCGCCCGCCAACGTGGCGGTAGGCGTGGCTCGTCTGGGCGGCGACAGCGGCTTTATCGGCCGCGTAGGCGACGATCCCTTTGGCGCATTTTTGCAGGACGTCCTGCGTCAGGAAAAGGTTAACACGGATTTTATGCGCCAGCTGCCGCAACAGCGTACCTCTACCGTGGTGGTGGGTCTGGATAATCAGGGCGAACGAACCTTCACTTTTATGGTGCGCCCGGCGGCCGATCTTTTCTTAACGCCGGACGACCTGCCCGATTTTGCGGCAGGCCAGGCGCTACACTTCTGCTCAATAGCCCTCAGCGCCGAACCGTCACGCAGCGCGGTGTTCGCCGCCGTTGAGCGTATTCACGCCGCCGGAGGCTGGGTCAGCTTCGATCCCAATCTGCGGGAAGATTTCTGGCACGACCATCAGGAAATGTGTCAGGTGGTCGATCGGGCTTTCGCGCTGGCGGATGTGGTTAAACTGTCGCTGGATGAGCTACAGCTGCTGACCGGCGAGCAGGAAACCGAGGCCGCGCTGGCCTTGTTCACCGCCCGCTTCCGTCCCGCCCTGCTGCTGATTACCCTGGGTGAAGAAGGCGTTATCGTCTGGCATGAAGGCGAACAGCGTCGGTTTAGCGCCTCGAAGGTACAGCCTGTTGATACCACGGGCGCAGGCGACGCTTTTGTTGCAGGTTTGCTGGCAGGACTGATGCGCGAAGCGGATCCTTTACGCCCTCGCGATCTTGAGGCGGCCGTCGGGCTGGCTCAGCAGTGCGGCGCGTTGGCCACCACCGCTAAAGGGGCAATGACCGCGCTGCCCTATACGAGCCAGCTGCAAAATGCCAGGCCCGTCACAATAACGAAATCGTAACAACAAAATCCTTTGTCACGCTCGTCGCTGTTCTCTACTCTCCTTATCGAACCGGTTTAGCTAAACGGTAAATTCTCTGGAGAATGGCGGATGTTAAAAATAAACCCTGTTGCGCTGGCGGTCACGGCAGCGCTGTTTCTTCCTCAAACAAGCCAGGCCGACAGCGATCTCAGCGCCGTTGAACGACGCCTTAACCAGCTGGAGGCGAGGCTGCAAAAAGCGGAGCGGCGTGCCGATGAGGCTGAACGCCGCGCCCGCCTGGCCGAACAGCGTCTGGCGCAGACCGCTCCGGCAGCCGCCATTCCCGCGACGGCATCCGATGCGCACACGCCTCAGACCCCACCCGCTATTCGTCAAGGCTCGGCGCAGGCGCCTGCCGTCGTAGCTGGCCCGCAGCCGCCGGTTGCGCCGTCGCCTGCCGACCAGCCGCAGGCGGTCAGACCGGCGGAGAAAACGCTGGCGGACGGTTTCGAGTTTCATGCCTATGCCCGCTCAGGCCTGATTATGAACGATTCAGCTTCTTCGACCAAAAGCGGCCCTTACCTGACGCCAGCAGGCGAAACCGGCGGCGCGGTCGGCCGTCTGGGCAACGAAAACAATACCTATGTTGAAATTAACATGGAGCACAAAACGCAGCTGGCTAACGGCGCGACCACCCGCTTTAAGGTCATGCTGGCGGACGGCCAGAGCGACTATAACGACTGGACGGCGGACAGCAGCGATCTCAATATCCGCCAGGCCTTTGTTGAACTGGGCAGCCTGCCGACCTTTAAAGGCATGTTTGCTGACAGCACGCTGTGGGCCGGGAAACGCTTCGATCGCGACAATTTCGATATTCACTGGCTGGATTCTGACGTGGTGTTTCTGGCCGGAACGGGCGGCGGGATTTATGACGTGCGCTGGGCGGACGGCGTGAAAAGCAACCTTTCCGTCTACGGCCGCAACTTTGGCGATATCGAAACTATCGATAACACCATTCAGAACTACATTGTGACCGCCAACACTTTCAGCGGGCCGCTGCAGTTTATGCTCAGCGGCCTGCGCGCCAAAGATAACGATGAGCGCGTCAACACCGCCGTGCGTAGCGATAACGCAGGCGACAGCGGCGTTCACGCCATGCTCGCCTGGCACGGCGACAGCTTTTACGGCCTGCGCGACGGCCAGTCGAAAACGGCGCTGCTTTACGGGCACGGCTTAGGCGCCGAGGTAAAAGGCATCGGCTCCGACGGCAACCTGACCGACAGCGCCAGCACCTGGCGTCTGGCCTCTTACGGCATGACCCCGCTAAACCAAACCTGGAGCCTGGCCCCGGCCCTGCTCGCGCAGCAGAGCAAAGATCGCTACGTTGCCGGCGACAGCTACCGCTGGGTGACCGCTAACGCCCGCCTGCTTCAGAGCATCAACGAAAACTTTATGCTGGCTTACGAGGGCAGCTATCAGTACATGGATCTCGATCCTCAGGGATTCAAAAGCCGTCAGAACGTCAGCGGCGGCTTCTACAAGCTGACTTTTGCGCCCACCTTTAAGCCTGGCGATATCGGCAACTTCCTCAGCCGTCCGGAAATTCGCTTCTTTGCCAGCTGGATGGACTGGGATAACGCGTTAGATCGCTACGCCAGCGACGACGCTTTTGGTACCAGCGGCTTTACCGCCGGCGGTGAATGGAACTTCGGCGTCCAGATGGAAACCTGGTTCTGATCGACCACTTTCAGGGGAAACACATGAATTTTGAACAGATTGCCCGCCAGCTGCTGCCGCTGCTCGGCGGCCGGGAAAACATCGCTTCTGCCGCCCACTGCGCCACCCGCTTAAGGCTGGTGCTGGTAGACGACAGCCTGGCGGATAAAAAAGCGATCGGCGAGCTGGAAGGCGTAAAAGGCTGCTTCCAGAACGCCGGACAGATGCAGGTGATTTTCGGCAGCGGCATTGTGAATAAGGTGCACGCCGCCTTTATCCAGACCGCCGGGATTGGCGAATCAAGCAAAAGCGAGGCGGCTTCCGTCGCGGCCCGCAAGCTCAATCCCGCCCAGCGCATCGCGCGGCTGCTTTCCAATATTTTTGTGCCGATTATCCCGGCCATCGTCGCCTCCGGCGTGCTGATGGGCCTGCTCGGCATGATGAAAACCTACGGCTGGGTCGATGCAGGCAGCGCGCTGTTCATTATGCTGGATATGTTCAGCTCCGCCGCGTTTATTATTTTGCCGATCCTGATTGGCTTTACCGCCGCCCGCGAATTCGGCGGCAACCCTTACCTGGGCGCGACGCTCGGCGGCATCCTCACCCATCCGGCGCTGACCAACGCCTGGGGCGTGGCGGGCGGCGTACAGACCATGAACTTCTTTGGCCTGGATATCGCGATGGTCGGTTATCAGGGCACGGTGTTCCCGGTGCTGCTGGCGGTATGGTTTATGAGCCTGGTTGAGAAGCGGCTGCGGAAAATCATTCCCAACGCGCTGGATATTATCCTGACACCGTTTTTAACGGTGATTATCGCCGGTTTCGTCGCCATGCTGGTGATTGGCCCGGCAGGCCGCGCGCTGGGCGACGGCATTTCGCTGGTGCTGAGCACGCTGATCGCCCACGCGGGCTGGCTGGCCGGGCTGCTGTTCGGCGGGCTTTACTCAGTGATTGTTATTTCCGGCGTGCATCACAGCTTCCACGCTATCGAAGCGGGCCTGTTGGGCAATCCCGCCATCGGCGTCAACTTTTTGCTGCCGATCTGGTCGATGGCTAACATCGCGCAGGCGGGTGCCTGTCTGGCCGTTTGGTTTAAAACCCGCGACGTGAAGATCCGCAGCATCGTGCTTCCCTCCGCGCTCTCCGGGCTGTTAGGCATTACGGAAGCGGCTATTTTTGGCGTGAACCTGCGCTTTATGAAGCCCTTTATCGCCGGGATCGTCGGCGGCGCGGTCGGCGGCGCTTTTGTGGTGCTGATGCACGTGGGCATGACCGCCGTCGGCCTGACCGCGCTGCCTGGCATGGCTATCGTGCAGGCCAGCTCGCTGGTTTCTTATATCATCGGCATGGCGCTGGCCTTCGGCACCGCTTTTATTCTTTCCCTGCTGCTGAAATACAACGTTGAGGACAAAGCATGAGCGAAGCACAGCTGATCAATCGCGCGCTTAAGGCGGTGATGAACAGGAACGCCAGCGAAGATCCGCATCGTCCCGCCTGGCACCTTTCGCCGCAGACCGGCCTGATGAACGATCCCAACGGCTTTATTCAGTTTCAGGGTGAATGGCATCTTTTTTATCAGTGGAATCCGCTGGCCTGCGCGCACGGCGCCAAATATTGGGGCCACTGGCGCTCGGCTAACCTGCTGGACTGGCAGCATGAGCCGCTGGCGCTGGCCCCGGCCGAAACGTATGAAAGCCACGGCTGCTATTCCGGTTCGGCTGTCGATCACGACGGCACGCTGACCCTGTTTTATACCGGCAACGTGAAATTTTCCGGGGGCCGCACCGCCTGGCAGTGCATGGCAACGGTGAACGATGCGGGCGACGTGACCAAAACCGGCCCGGTTATCGGGCTGCCGCCGGGCTACACCGGCCACGTGCGCGACCCGAAAGTCTGGCACCATCAGGATAGCTGGTATATGGTGCTCGGCGCGCAGGATTTGAAAGAACAAGGGAAAGTGCTGCTTTATCGCAGCGAATCGCTGCATGAATGGACGCTGCTGGGTGAAATTGCCGGATCGCAGCTTAATGACCTGGGCGACTTTGGCTATATGTGGGAATGCCCTGACCTGTTCGCGCTGGGCGATCGCGATGTGCTGCTGGTTTGCCCGCAGGGCCTGCCCGCGCAGCAGAGAAAATGGCTCAACGCCCACCAGAGCGGCTATTTTATCGGCAGGCTGGATTACGCGGCGGCCCGCTTCCCGCACGGCGAGTTCTGCGAGCTGGACCACGGCTTTGAATTTTATGCGCCGCAAACCACGCTCAGCGATGACGGGCGCAGAGTGCTTATCGGCTGGATGGGCGTGCCGGACGCCGAAGAACTGTTGCAGCCGACCGTAGGCCGCGGCTGGATACATATTATGACCTGCCCGCGCGAGCTGACGCTGGAGCAGGATCGGCTGATGCAGCGTCCGGCGCGCGAGCTACAGCAGCTGCGCCAGCAGCGGTCGTGCTATCAGCAGCGGGCCGCCTCTTTGCCGACGCTGCCGGTTGAACGCGCCGAGCTGGTTATTGGTTCGAGGGGTAGCTGGTCGGCCTGCTTCGGCGAGGCGCTGACGCTGGTCTGCAACGAGGACGGCCTGACGCTGAGCCGCCGCAATCTGCGCAGCGGCGAGACAGAACATCGCTACTGGACGGGTGCGGTTTCTCACCTGCAAATTCTCTGCGATCGCTCCAGCATTGAGATTTTTATCAACGACGGCGAAGGTGTGATGTCGGCGCGCTATTTCCCGAATGCCGTGCCGGAAGTGGTGTGGCAAGGCGAAGCCAGCCTGACCGTCGATTACTGGCAACTCCGTTCAGGCATGGTAGTATAATGCGCTGACTCCCCTGATACGAATGCCTGTGAATAAGCCGAAACGCGTGACCATCAACGATATCGCCAGCCTGGCTGGCGTGTCCAAATCCACCGCCAGCCTGGTGCTGAACGGCCGTGGCAAAGAGCTGCGCGTGGCCGAAGCGACCCGACAGCGGGTGATGGAGATCGCGCAGATGACGCACTATCAGCCCAGTATTCACGCGCGGGCGCTGAACAACTCGCGCAGCCATACCATCGGGCTGGTGGTGCCGGAAATGACCAACCACGGCTTCGCCACCTTTTCTCACGCGCTGGAAACGCTGTGCCGCGACGCCGGTTTACAGCTCTTAATCGCCTGCACCGACGAAAACAGCAGCCAGGAAACGCTGGCGGTCAACAATCTGATCCAGCGTCAGGTCGACGGGCTGATCGTCGCCTCCAGCCAGCTGAACGACAGCGAGTATCAGCAGCTCAGCCGCCAGCTGCCGGTGCTGCTGTTTGACCGTCATCTGGGCGACTCCACGCTGCCGCTGGTGATCTCTGAGTCGATTATCTCTACGGCGACGCTGGTCGAGCCGATCGCCAGGGAAGTTGAGGAATTTTACTTTTTTGGCGGCCAGCCGCGCATTTCGCCGACGCGCGATCGCCTGGCAGGTTTTCGTCAGGGGCTGGAACAGGCCGGTCTGGCGGTGCAGCCGGAATGGATCCTGCACGGCCATTACAACGCCAGCTCGGGCTACGAGATGTTTGCCGAGCTGGTTATGCGGCTGGGCCGCGTGCCGCAGGCGCTGTTCTGCGCCGCCTGCGGGCTGCAGGAAGGGGTGCTGCGCTACCTGAGCCAGCATCATTTACTGTCGGCGCCCGTCAGGCTGTGCAGCTTTGACGATCACTACCTTTACGACGCGCTGTCGGTAAAAATCGATACCGTGATGCAGGATAACCGCCAGCTGGCCTGGCGCTGTTTTGAAACGCTGACCGGCCTGATTGACGGCAAGCTGACGGAAACGCCGCACATTTATCTGCCCGCGCGGGTAAGAAGGCGAACGCCATAGGGGCTGCTTCGGATGCTCAGGCAAGCTACGGATGCACCAGTGCGATATTTTTTTCCCTGAAGGCCGCCAGCGTATCCGCCGGCAGATCCGCCTCGACCACCAGCTGCGTAAGCGCCTCGCAGGCCACCACGGTATAACGCGCTACGCCGGGAATTTTTTCCCTGGTCATGGCGACGATAATCTCATCGCTGCGGCCCGTTAGCGCTTTTTTAAACTCCACGTCTTCGTAATCAAATCCCGTTAAGCCCTCTTCGCTGTCCAGCGCACAGCCGCCCAAAAAAAGTTGGTCGAAACGAATGTCGCGGATCTGGGAGAAGGCGGTGATGCCCAGGCTGCCGCCCGTTGCCGTGTGCAGCCGACCGCCGATAACGATCGTCTCGCAGCGCGGCAGCTTCATCAGCTCCACCGCGATAATGGGCGAATGGGTGACCACCGTCAGCGCCATTTCCGGCGGCAGCGCGCGGGCAAAAGCCAGGTTGGTAGAGCCTGCGTCGATAAATATCACGCTTTGCGGCTTAACCAGACGGCTACACGCCAGCCCCAGACGCGCTTTTTCCGCACCGTTTTTTTCCGTCCTCGCCAGCAGATCGCCCTGCGAGGCAAGCACGCTGACCGCGCCGCCATACACCTTTTTGCAAATCCCTTCGCGCGCCAGCTCTTGCAGATCCCGGCGTACGGTATGTTCGGAAACGCCCAGCTGTTCGGCCAGCGTCGCGCAGACTACCCGTCCCTTCTCTTGCAACTCCTGGCGGATCAGGGACTGCCGCTGTTGCGGGAAAGCTGCACAATCGAGCATAAAACCTCTTAAACTAGCTTTAAAAAACGCACAATACGGCATACACTATCATCCGTTCAGAGGTTGTCAACTTTCCCTCGTCCCGAAGGAGTCGCCGCATGAAGCTTCCTGATATCGCTTTTCTGCATGAACTGGCCGACGCAGCCGACCAGCAAACGCTGCCGCGCTTTCGCAGCAGTGAAAACCTTGCCATCAGCACTAAACCTAAAGAGGGTTTTCGTTTCGACCCGGTTACCCTTGCCGATCGCGAGGCGGAAAAAGCCATGCGGGATCTTATCGCGCAGCGCTATCCCACGCATGCCGTGATGGGTGAAGAATTTGGCCTCAAAGCGGGCGACGAGCGCGCGCCTTGTTGGGTGCTGGATCCCATAGACGGCACGCGGCCTTTTCTTTGTGGTCTGCCGGTATGGGGCACGTTAATCGGCCTGCTGCATCACGACCGCGCGGTGATGGGAATGATGAGCCAGCCCTTTACCGGCGAACGCTTTTATGCCGACGGCTCGCAGTCATGGGTTGAAGGCCCTTATGGCAAAGTTCGCCTGCAAACCCGCCGGGATGTCCCGCTGGATCAGGCTATTTTACATACCACCTCACCGGAATCGCTGGGGCAGACGTCGCTGAAGTTTGACGCGCTGGATAAGGCCGTGCTGATGACCCGTTACGGCGGCGAATGTTATGCCATGGCGATGCTGGCCGCCGGTAAAATCGATGTTTGCGTTGAGTTCGCCCTTCAGCCTTATGACATTGTGGCGCTGATCCCGCTGATTGAGCTGGCAGGCGGCGTAGTGACTACCCCGGATGGCGGACGGCCTGAACAGGGCGGCCAGGTTATCGCCAGCGGCTGCCCTCGCCTGCACTCGCAAATTTTGTCTATCTTAAACTGACGCTTAATTTAACCCGGAGTATCACCGCTCATGCCTGACCATGTCGACACGCTGCGCCAGTCCGCCGCAGAAACGCCCGCAAGACGCGAGCAGAACGCCACGCGAGCCATGTTTTTTGTGGCGGGTTTCGCCACCGCTGGCTGGTCCGCGCTGGTGCCCTTCGCCAAAATGAATACCGGCGTCAACGACGGCACGCTGGGAATGCTGCTACTCTGCCTGGGCGTGGGGGCGCTGGTGGCGATGCCGCTGACAGGCCATCTCACTACGCGTTTTGGCTGCCGGGCGGTGATGACCGTTGCCACGCTGGCCTTCTGCCTGATGCTGCCCTTGCTCTCGGTGATCCCCAGCCCTGTACTGCTGGCGCTGGCGCTGCTGGTGTTCGGCATGGGCGTGGGCACCACCGACTGCGCGATGAACGTGCAGGCGATCCTGGTGGAAAAAGCGGCGCCTAAGCCGATGATGTCCGGCTTTCACGGCTTTTACAGCCTGGGCGGCATTGCGGGCGCGGGTGCGGTCAGCGGCCTGATGGCGAGTGGACTGTCGCCCTTTGCCGCCAGCCTGGCGGCCGCCGTGGTTTCGCTGCTGCTGCTGGGTTACAGCTTTCGCGGCCTGCTGACCTACGCTAACCCGCCGGAAGGCCCGGCCTTCGCCCTGCCGCACGGCGCCGTGCTGACCATTGGCGCGATCTGTTTTGCCGTGTTCCTGGCAGAAGGCACGGTGCTGGACTGGAGTGCGGTATTCCTGACCGAACACCGCGATATGCCGGATACGCTGGGCGGCTTAGGCTTTGCCTGCTTTGCTACCGCGATGACCGTGGGCAGGCTGACCGGCGACCGCATCGTGGCGCGTTTCGGCCGCGAAAAAGTGGTGATCCTGGGCGCGCTGACCGCCGCCGTCGGGCTGGCGCTGCCGGTGATCGTCCCCTCCTGGCACGTTGCGCTGGTGGGCTATATGCTGATCGGCATCGGCTGCGCCAATATCGTGCCGGTGATGTTCACCGCTATCGGCAGGCAAAAAAGCATGCCGCAGGCCGCCGCCGTCCCGGCCGTCACCACGCTGGGCTATATCGGCGTGCTGGCCGGGCCTGCCACCATTGGCTTTGTCGCTCACCTTAGCTCGCTGCCGGTAGCCTTTATCATGGTTACGGTGCTGATGCTGCTGGTGGTGGCGCTTTCCCGCCGCGTGCGCATGTAGCAGCTATGCTGTCGGTGCCTCTCGCTAAGCCCGCGACGGTAAAGCGCAGCCGCGAGTGGAACAGCGTTAACGGTGCCTTCCGTTCAGCCCGCGACGGCGAAACGCAGCCCCGTCACGGCGTTAACGGCGCGGCACCAACCAGCTGACGGGCCACCGCTTCGGCATGTTCCGCCACCTGCGGCAGGCCCATCAGTTCGCCAAAGCGTCCGCGCGCCGCTGGCCCGACCACGTGCAGGTGCGCATTGGCCGTGCCCTGACGATTCAGGGTGCGCGACTGCGCGTCGACCAGGATGCCCAGCGCCAGCGGATCGGCCTGGATTATGCCCTCTTCCGCCAGCTGGCTAAGCAGCCTGTCGCTGGTCAGCAGCGCATTATGTGCCGGGCCGGTGGTGACGATCAGTTTGTCTGCGATAAGACAGACTTCCGCGCCTTTGCGCGGCCCCAGCCTCAGCGCGATTTGTTCTCCCTGCGCCCCAACCCCGGCCAGCCTTGCTGCCAACACGCGCAGCTGGCCGCTGCGTTGCCAGGTTTGCAAGGCCTGGCTGACCTGCGGCGCAATGCGGTAGCGATGCACATCCCACCAGGATCGTAAATGACGCAGAAAGCGGCGCTGCTCCCTTAGCGGCAATTGCTGCCAGATCTGCTGCGCGTGCGCGCGAATGTCGTCCAGCACCAGCTGCCAGGGCTGGCCTTCTGCCGCAGCCTGAGCCACTTCCTGACGCACCCGCCGCAGCCAGCCGCGCGCGGTGGCGGGCGCCTGCCGATAATCAAGCAATCGGGGCGCATAGTCGCCGCTGACGTTGTCGCGCGGCAGCTGGCCCCGCCTTGAAAAGGCCGTGACCGGGCCACGGTGCCCTCGCGCGGCAAGCGAAGCGACCATATCGGCCATGGTCAGGCCCGTGCCCATAATGACCACCCGCTCGTTTACGCCGACCGCTGCCAGCGCCTGCGGATGCCAGGGATTGGCGATCAGCCCCGGATGCCCGCCCAGCGCCTGCTGTACGCTTTGCGGCACGGCGGGCGGCGGATGGCTGATGGCCAGCACCACCTCATCCGCCCGAAATGTTTTGCCGGAAGCCGTAGTAACCAGCCCGTCACGCAGCGCCACGGCCCGGTCCTGACAGTGCGTCAGCCTGACGCAGGATTGGGCCGCCAGGCGAAACTGGTCCGCCACGTAAGCGCCGAACCAGCCACGCTGCGGATAGACTTTGCCGTCATGCCAGTGAGCGGCAGGATCCTGTCGGTCAGCGCCGGACTGCTGATACCAGCGCGCAAAATCCCCTTCTTCCGCTGCGGAGAGCTGCATTCGGGCGGCGGGGACATTGATACGGTGCGCCGGATCCGGGGTGCTGTAAGCGACGCCCTGTCCCGGCTGCGCGCGCGGTTCAATCACCGTTACCGCTAAGCCTGCCTCGCCCAGGCGGGCAAGATGGATAGCCAGCGTTGTGCCGGTAAAGCCGCCGCCAATAATTACAATATGTCGCTCAGCCATGCGCTGTCCCGGTCAAAGAAGTTTCAGGGGCTGCCTTCGCTAACGTTACGGCTCTGTCCGCCAGTACAGGAGAACGTTGCCGATATAAGAAGAAAAGGCCTGCATGGAGCACACTATAGACAGGATAACCAACCACGACCAGAAAGCACGCGGCGCGGCGGTCGTCTGGTTCTATGATGAAAAGCGGAGAGTAAGGCCGTGCAAACAGCTACGTGTTCAGGGCCGTCTGGCGTTCAGGCAGGCAGTCAGGTACTCAGATACTCAGATACTCAGATACTCAGGTACTCAGGTACTCAGGTACTCAGGTACTCAGGCAGTCAGGCAGTCAGGCAGTCAGGCAGTCAGGCAGTCAGGCAGTCAGGCAATCAGGCAATCAGGCAGTCAGGCAATCAGGCAATCAGGCAATTTTGCGGAAGCCTGGCTGATACAAAAATGCACGCAACGGGCTGCATAGCCGTTACGTGCATTTTTTATTAAGGTACGGCAGACAGCGCCCCGCAGGCTGGTTTGCCAGCTTTCGGGACGCGGCAGCTATCAGGCCACGCCTTCTTCCTGCGCCTGCTCCGCCTCGGCTTTTTCGCGTGCCAGGCGATAGTAATCCGCTTTGGAAGCGGCCAGCGGGGTACGGCCCCGGATCAGATCGGCCATTTTCTCGGCGATCATCACGGTGGGCGCATTCAGGTTGCCGGTGGTGATCTGCGGCATAATCGAAGCATCCACCACGCGCAGCTTCTGCATCCCGTGCACGCGGCCTTCCGCATCCACTACCGCCATCTCGTCATTGCCCATTGCGCAGCTGCCGCAAGGGTGATAGGCCGTTTCGGCATGATCGCGGATAAAGGCGTCAATCTGCTCGTCGGTCTGCACCGACGCGCCCGGCTGGATCTCTTCGCCGCAGTATTCAGCCAGCGCGGGCTGACGCATGATTTCACGCGTGTGGCGCACCGCGCTGCGGAACTCTTCCCAGTCGCGATCTTCCGACATGTAGTTAAAGAAGATCGACGGCGCGGCGTAAGGGTGTTTTGAGGTCAGCCTGACGCGACCACGGCTCATCGAGCGCATCGGGCCAACGTGCGCCTGGAAGCCGTGCTCTTTCACCGGGCTGCTGCCGTTGTAGTTAATGGCGACCGGCAGGAAGTGATACTGCAGATCCGGCCAGTCCGGCTTGTCGTCGCTGCGGATAAAGCCGCCCGCTTCAAACTGGTTGCTGGCGCCGATACCCGTGCCGCTGAACAGCCATTCCGCGCCAATTGCCGGCTGGTTCCACCAGTGCAGCGACGGATAGAGGCTGACCGGCTTTTTGCAGCGGAACTGCATATAAACTTCCAGATGATCCTGCAGGTTGCGGCCTACGCCCGGCAGCGCGTGAACAACCGGGATATCCAGCTCGCGCAGCCACTCTTCCGGGCCGACGCCGGAACGCTGCAGGATCTGCGGCGAGGCGATAGCGCCCGCGCACAGCAGCACTTCACGCGTGGCGGTAGCCTGCTCTTGTTTGCCGTTGCGCAGCCAGCAAACGCCGACGGCGGTTTTGCCCTCAAACAGAATACGGTCGGTCTGCGCATGGGTAACAATCGTCAGGTTTGAACGCTGCTTCGCCACGTCCAGATAGCCGCGCGCGGTGCTGGAGCGACGGCCCTGCGGCGTAACGGTGCGATCCATCGGGCCGAAGCCGTCCTGACGGTAGCCGTTCATATCGTCGGTTTCATGATGGCCGGCCTGCACCGCCGCATCGATAAAGGCGCGGAACAGCGGATTATTGCCTTTTTTCGGCGTGGTGACGCTCAGGTAGCCATCGCCGCCGTGGTAATCGTTTTCACCGATATCGCGCTTCTCCGCCTTGCGGAAATAAGGCAGGCAGTTCAGATATGACCAGTTCTCCAGGCCCTTTTTGCTGGCCCAGTTGTCATAATCCATCGCGTTGCCGCGCACATAGCACATGCCGTTGATCAGTGAGGAGCCGCCAAGCCCTTTCCCGCGTCCACACTCCATGCGGCGGTTATTCATTTTCGGCTCAGGATCGGTTTCATAAGCCCAGTTATAGCGTTTTCCCTGCAGCGGATAAGCCAAAGCGGCTGGCATTTGGGTACGGAAATCCCAGCGGTGATCCTTGCCGCCTGCTTCCAGTAAAAGTACCGATACGTCAGCATCCTCAGTCAGTCGCGTGGCCAGGACGTTGCCAGCCGAGCCGGCGCCGATAATGATATAGTCAAATTTCTGCATTAAACCTCCAAAACGCTGCGGCCTGCGCCGCAGCAAAAAAGTGTTATAAGCGCAAAACCGCCATCAAAACGCGGACGGATAGTCGCCCATTTCAATCAGTACGGATTTGGTGCGGGTATAGTGATGCAGCGTTTCCAGACCGTTCTCACGCCCCACGCCGGACTGCTTATAGCCGCCGACCGGCATTGGCGCAGGCGATTCGCCCCAGCTGTTCACCCAGCAGATGCCCGCTTCCAGCTGATGAATAACGCGGTGCGCGCGATTCAACGAGGTGGTGAACACGCCTGCGGCCAGGCCGTATTCGGTGTTGTTGGCGCGATCGATAACTTCCTGCTCGTCATCAAAGACCAGCACGCTCATAACCGGCCCGAAGATCTCTTCCTGCACGATACGCATTTCGTCGGTGCAATCGGTGAAGACGGTAGGCTCCACGTAACAGCCTTTCGCCATGTCGCCTTCGGTGATACGGGAACCGCCTGCGAGCACCCGCGCGCCTTCCTGCTTGCCGATTTCCATATAGCTAACCACTTTCTGGCAGTGCTCTTCGCTGACCAGCGGGCCGAAGTTGGTTTCCGGCTTAGTCGGATCGCCGCACTTGATGCCGCGCATTTTTTCCAGCAGACGCTTTTCAAACTCCGCCTTTAAAGAGCGATGAATAAACACGCGCGTGCCGTTGGTGCAGACCTGGCCGGTGCTGTAGAAGTTGGCCATCATGGCGCCGTCTACGGCACGTTCCAGCTCGGCGTCTTCAAAGATAATCAGCGGCGATTTACCGCCCAGCTCCATCGTGACCGACTTGAGGTTAGCCAGCGCCGCATCCGCCATTACGCGTTTGCCGGTGTTGACTTCGCCGGTAAAGGAGACTTTGGCAATTTTCGGATGCTGGCTCAGGCCCTGGCCGACGCTTCCGGCGCCCTGCACCACGTTAAAGACGCCGTCCGGCAGACCAGCCTCGGTGAAGATTTTTGCCAGCTCCAGCGCGGTAAGCGGCGTGACTTCGCTGGGTTTGAAAATCATGGCGTTGCCGGTAGCCAGCGCGGGCGCGCTTTTCCACATGGCGATCTGAATCGGATAGTTCCAGGCGCCAATACCGGCGCAAACGCCCAGCGGCTCGCGGCGGGTGTAGACCAGCGCGCTGTCGCGCAGCGGGATGGATTCGCCTTCAACCGCTACGGCCAGGCCCGCGTAGTATTCCAGCACGTCCGCGCCGGTTACGATGTCCACCGCTTCCGTTTCGCTCAGGGGTTTACCGGTGTCGGCCGTTTCCAGCGCGGCCAGCTCATCGTTGCGCTCGCGCAAGAGCGCCACGGCTTTTAACAGTACGCGGCTACGTTCAACCGGCGTATAGCTACGCCAGATACGCTGACCGGCTTCGGCGGAGGCGACCGCACGATCGATATCCTGCTGGCTGGCCGAGGTGATTTCCGCCAGCACTTCGCCATTAGCGGGGTTGATGGTGGTGAATGTTTCGCCTTGACCCGCTTCTTCGCGGCCATTGATGTAAAGTCCACGGCGTTGCATATCGGCCATGTCTCCTCCTTTAAGGGTTAGGTTGCCGGGCCGGAAAGCCACAGCGCAAGATTTTGATAGCAAAGCTGACGCGCATCGAGCAGGCCCTGCGCCATCGGCTGGGGCGCCAGCGTCATGCGCAGCCACAGGCCGTCGATCAGCGCCGCCATGCTGGCGCCCGCCGCGCGTGCCGCATCTATCGGCAGCGCTCTGGCGAACTGCGCCGTCAGGTTGGAATGCAGTCGCCGATCGTTGATTCGCTGCAAACGCTGCAAATCGGGCTGATGCAGGCTGCTGCTCCAGAACGCCAGCCAGGTTTTCAGCACCGGCCCGGCAATCTGCGAATCGTCGAAGTTGCCATCGATAATCGCGCGGATCTGCGCCTGCGGATCGTCGGCCGCGACGCTGCGGTGATGCTCGACCGCCCTGTAGAGATCCAGCAGGATCTGACGCATACAGGCATCCAGCAGGCCGTTTTTATCGCCGAAGTAGTGGCTGACGATCCCCGTGGAGACGCCCGCCTCTCTGGCTATCAGCGCCAGGCTGGCATCGGCCAGGCCGACCCGGTCTATCACCGTCAGCGTCGCATGAATTAACTGCGCCTGGCGGATGGCTTTCATTCCAACTTTTGGCATCGCTTAATCGGTTTCAGCTATTGAATAAGAGAGATTATAGACTTTTTATATTGAACGTTCAATCAAGAAAAAAATGACAGGCGTGGAGGCGTGAAAAAAGTTAACGAAACAGCAACGCGTGGAATCAGGTTAACCTTCTGTATTTATGCTATTTATTTGCGGATGGCGTGTTAATAAATGAGCGAGCAACAACGGGCGCAAATGCGTTGTAAAGAAGCCTTTCTGATGACCTTATGCAACGGTCTGGCCAGGATTTAAGCGCGGTCTGGCAGGCTGGTGTACCGGCTTAACGCCTGCCAAACGCAGTCGGGCGGCCTGTGCTGGCGAACCAGCGTCGGTAAACATGCCAACGGAGCTGGTCGCCCGAGCCCCGGCTTTACCGGGGACGAGCTGTCAGCGCGGATTTTTGGCCGTCAGGCCATCCAGCTTTATAGCTAATTGTTCAAGCACAAAGCCCGCCGGATCCTCAAATCCGCCGTTCTGGGCGACCACCTGCAAACCTTCCAGCAGCAGCGTAATCTCTTTTGCCAGCGCCTCTGGCTCGCCCGCACCTGCCTGGCGACACAAGGCCGCCAGCCGCTGAAACTGTCGCTGCTTGTGGGCAAAAATAAGCGCTCTGACCTCCGCGAATTGCCCGGTGGTTTCCGCCAGAGTATTGGTAAACGGGCAGCCCCGCTGCAGCGTGCCGGTAAGATTATCTGCCAGGAACCGCCCGAACCCCATAATCTGGGCGGCGGAGTCGTCCGGAAACCGTTCGGCAAGCCGATCGAATACCTGACTGTAATCCTCAACCAGTAACTGTATCCATTCCAGCACCAGCGCTTCTTTGGAAGCAAAATGTCGATAAAGCGTCATCTTGGTGGACTGCGCTTTTTCGGCAATAGCGTCCACGGTCACGCGAGTGATGCCGTCCTGATAAAAAAGCGTTTCCGCCGCCTGGAGCAGGCGATCGCGCGGGGGAAGGCGTGGCTGTGAGAGTCTGGGCATAATTCCTCGTTGCAACGATACTGGATAGTATTATACGATACCAATAGGTATCATAAGATACTAACCAGTATACACCTTCAGGGTGTTGTCGTCTTCTCAGCCACGAATCGGATTTTTATGAATCTTTCAGACTATACATCTTGCGACGCTGTGGGCCTCGCAGCGCTGATTACCCAGGGCGAAGTCAGGCCTGAAGAAGTCAAAGAGGCGGCGATTAAAGCCATAGAAAAAGTGAACGGCGAGGTCAGCGCCGTGATTGAACTCTGGCAGGATGAGCACAGCAATCTGCAAGGCCCGTTATACGGCGTGCCGATGCTGGTGAAGGATCTCGGCGTGTCCGTTAGCGGCCGCCGTAATGAGCTGGGGAGTCGGCTGGCGGCGGGGTACGTGTCCGCGCAGGATTCTGTCCTTACGCAAAAAATGCGCCAGGCCGGGCTGGTAATGCTGGGCCGAACCACCACGCCGGAGCTGGCCACCAGCACCACCACGGAACCCAGCTTTAACGGCGGCACCCGCAATCCCTGGAATAAGCGCTACAGCGCCGGGGGATCGAGCGGCGGCTCTGCGGCGGCGGTGGCGTCAGGAATGGTGCCCGCCGCCCATGCCACCGATGGCGGCGGCTCGATCCGCGTACCGGCTGCAGTCAACGGGCTGTTCGGCCTGAAGCCCAGCCGTGGCCGCATCAGTATGGGCCCGGAAGTGGATGAAGTCTGGTCGGGCCTTGCGGTGCATGGCTTCGTCAGCCGTACGGTGCGCGACAGCGCGGCTCTGCTGGATGCCGTGCAGGGCAATACGCCCGGCGATCCTTTTATCATTGCCGCTGCGCAACAGACGCTGAGGGAGTGCGCCGCGCAGGAGCCGGGCAAGCTCAAAATCGGCGTGATGACGCATCCTTTAAATGGCCAGCGCAGCGAACCGGAAGTGGTTGCCGCGCTGGAACAGACTATTGGACAGCTTATTGCGCTGGGACATCAGGTAGAGGAAGCCGCGCCCGATATCGGCAGCTGGGACGCTTTTGTAGAAATGAATACGCGGTTCTGGGCATCGAATACCGCGGCCTGGATCGACGCGCTGGCCGCCATGATGAACAGGCCGATTAACGCCGACACGCTTGAGCCTGCAAACCTGGCGCTGTGGCGGCTTGGCCACGAGCTGACCGCCGTGGATATGATTGGCGCAATGCATATGCGCAACGCCGTGACCCAAAAAATGGGTCTGTTTTATCAGCAGTACGATATGTTGCTGACGCCTGCCCTGCCCGCTTTGCCCGTAGAACTGGGCCGCTACAATCTTCATCAGGGCAATCTGGACGGGCGCGGCTGGATGCATCACGTTTTAACCAGTCTCCTTTTACCGCCCTGGCTAACGTTTGCGGCACCCCGGCCATGTCGGTGCCGCTGGGGTTCAGCCCGGCGAACCATCTGCCGATCGGTATGCAGTTTTTAGCAGGATTTAATCAGGAGCCGGTATTGTTGCAGCTGGCGGGCCAGCTGGAGCGCGCCTGTCCCTGGCGCGATCGCAAACCCGCCGTCTGGGCCGGTCATTAATCTGCACTGACCGCTTTCTGCCTGTGCAATATGAATAAACAATTAAGGAGGCAGGCCCGCTTTTGACAGAAGCGGGCCTATGCGAAGGGCAAGGAATTAAACGCCAGAACGTTTATCTTACAGCACCTCAATCACCTCAAATTCTTCTGCTATCAGCTCCATATCGTCAGAAAAATGCCCTTCGCGGGTGAAAAATCGCTGATGCTCTTTTTGCCAGTATTCAAGGCTTAAATCGCCTTCACCTTCTTTGCGGGCAAACGTCTCCGTAACATCACAAAAACGCCCCAGCCGCATTGAAACCAGTCTGGTCACGCAGACCGGGACGTTCTGACCATCAAGGATGATGTTATAGCTCCCAATCTTAGGGGCAGGCTCTTCCTGCTGACAAGAGGTAAGAGATCCGCAGGAGGCCGTTTTGATCCCTTTTTTAATCAGGTCAGCAAGCTGGCTGGCCAGTTCCGGACTGTCGCCCATTTGCCAGGCATCTGCGCCTGGATACTTCGCTTTTAATACCTCAACTGTAGCTATTTACAGCCCTTTTTAATCGTCGATGAAAAACGTCATACAGGGTTTTAGCATGAACTGTCCGGACATTAACAGTGAGGCTTTCCCTCTGGTATTGTGGTCCGCTGTTCGCTCACAGTAGACTTTAGCCTGCACATGTCCGCTTTGTGCCAAAAGCGGACATTCACGCAGCAATCCAGCTGTGCCCATCGTTGCGTAATGAAACAGATGACGAATCGTGTGTTTTTTTCGTAAGGTAAATGCTGATTTCACAGCCAAATAAAGGGAGTAAGCGTGGGCAGATTTCAGGGGAAACGGATACTAATTACGGGCGGCACCAGTGGCATGGGGCTCGCAGGCGCTAAGCGTATTGTCAATGAAGGTGGCCATGTAGCCATTACCGGGCTTAATGAAGAAAGGCTGGAGCGTGCACGCAGCCTGCTTCCTGCAGCTTCGCTTATTCTGAAAAGCGATGCTGCAAGCGAGACTGACATACATGAACTGGGAGAGGCTATTAACGGCTGGGGTTCACTTGATGGATTATGGCTAAATGCCGGCTTTGCTGAAGTAGGCTCTCCGGAATCTGTAACGGCGGAGTCTTTCAATCGTATGATGAACGCTAATGTGCGCGGCCCGATGCTGCAGCTGGCAGCCCTCTCGGAATCACTTACTTCAGGCGCGTCCGTTCTGGTTACTTCTTCTTCCTCTGTATATGAAGGTGCGGCGATGACAAGCCTGTATGCAGCGACTAAAGGTGCCGTTATCGCTATGGTCAAAAGTTGGGCATCTGCGCTGGCCGTACGCGGTATCCGCGCTAATACATTGGTGCCGGGCCCGATTGAAACCAACTTCAGGCACTTTATGCCAGAGGCGTCGCGTCAGCAGTTTGAAGATTTTGTTGTAAGCCAGGTTCCTTTGGGCCGTGCAGGAACAGCTGAAGAGGCGGCTGCAGTTGCACTCTTCCTCCTTTCCGATGACGCATCTTATGTTACCGGCAGCCAGTATGCTGTAGATGGCGGGCTGGTTCATAACTGATAGTCAAAAGGATTCAGGAAAGCAGTTAAAATTAATCCAATGATGTCCGCTCCTCGCTCATAGCAGACCTTTAGCGCCTACCGTCCGCTTTGTGCCAAAAGCGGACGTTTGTGAATCGAGATGGTGTGATAGATGTTGTGTTTAATTCCGGGGACAGCTAACCAGTGTTAATGGCAGCGTATGCTGTCAGTTGATAAAAACTTCTGCCACCATGAAAATCCACATCAAAGTACCCACCATCAAAAATAACTTTAATGTATTATCGCTCAAAGGAAAATGATAGGTCGCAGCCACGCCTTTTTTTCGGGCGACAAGAAGTAAAACCGGCGGGAGTAACACTGCCCATATAACAAGTGCTATGCCAGCATAGGAAATGGCAAGCAGAAAACCATCAGGCTTGATAATACAAAACAGAGCCGGAGGTAAATACGTCAAAAGAACAGGTAACATTTCATTTTTCTTTACCATCCGGTTTTTCAATAAGTCACGAAAGTAATCACACAAACCTAACGAAGCTGAGAGCAAAGAAGATAATATGGCAAACATTGCGAAAAAAACCAGTATCACTTCCATTGATGCTACCGCTTTCGCGCCTTCAATCATTCTGATGAAAGGACCTATATTACCGCCGGAACGCTTGATTTCTGCAAAGGTGGCCTTATCAACCACACCCATAGATAGGGTTAACCAGTAATAGTAGATGAATGCTGAAATAAATACGCCTGCACATAAGCTTCCAACAACCTTTTTATAATTAGTCCGACCATAAATTTTGATGAGCGAGGGAATACTTCCATGAAACCCAAAGGATATAATGCAGACTGGAATGATTAAAATAAACGAAGAGACGCCATTTAATTCGGGGTTGTCAGTTAAATATTGAAGTTTGACACTTTCAAGCAAACTACCGGTGGCTAGGAAAAAAGTTATAAATTTTGCTGCAACGAAAAATGAAATAACGTAATTTGCTGTCGACCCACCCATGTAAATCAGAGATGAAACCAGAAAAGTGATTAACAAAACAGACCATGTCGCTCCATTAATGCCAAATAATTTATTAAGCACCCCGGAAAAGGCAGACGATGCGCCAGAGATATAAGCATAAGTGATTACATAGAGAACAAACAGAAAGCTTGCATTAACGATCACGCTGATCCTGTGGCCCAGAAGATCCTTTGTAAAAGTATGAAAGCTTGTCCCGGAAGGAAATCGCAAATTTACATCAACCAGCATTAATCCGGTTAGAAGCATGAAAAATGCTGAGATCGATAACGTGATTACCCCTTTTGTAAACCATACATTTTCAAGAGCCAGAGGAAGCGCAAACATGCCTCCACCCACTATCGTTGCAACCACTAAGGTTGTTCCATGGCTGAGCCCGGCAATATTTTTCATCATATTCCATTTCTCATAATGCCCGGCAAAGGCCGGGCAAAAGACAGACTACATTACTTCGTTATAGGCTAGTTTAAAACAGTTGTGAAAACGATCGATATGTTCTTTTTCATGTAATGCTGAAATAGCACACCTCAGTATGGCATTCCCCTCTGCGACCGTAGGGAACATCGCCACAGTAGTAGCGAATCCATGTTGGTGCATCTTCTTACACATCGTGATTGCGGTATCTTCATTACCGATGAGAATACCTCGTATCGGCATTCTTGTCCCTCTGTTGATGACGTCAGTATCAGCAAATTTTTCATCAAAATATGCGATAACGTCCTGCAACTGCACCTGTCTCCTGGCAACGGTGCCATCAAGGTGTAGGTCAGCAGCGGCCAGGCATGCCGCCATTCCCGGCAAGCTAGGAGGACCGCCAAATGCGTACGTGGTCCCGTAGGTTTTAATGAATTTAATCGTTTCCTCGAAGTTGCATGCAATAAATCCTCCATGCGAACCAAAAGCTTTAGACAGCGATCCCGCAATAATAATCCTGTCGTCCAGCTTATTGTCGAGGCATTCCATTACATAACCGGAGCCGTTTTCACCGAAGATAGAGGTTCCATGAGCGTCATCAATATAAGCATAACCATTATACTGACTAATTAACTTCGTCAGAAACTTAACCGGCGCCACGCCGCCCATAGAGCCTACACTGTCAGAGATAGATATCGGCGTAAGGCCATTATCATAGGCAAACTTAAATGCCTCTTCAATTTTTTTGTGATCCTGGAAATCTATACGCGCCACATCGCCAAATTGCTGCAACAGCCCCCGATTAATTTGCAAGGTAGCGTGCGCTGTTTTTTCAAGTATGAAATAAGGTTTATTGCTAAAAGTGTATTTTGGCAATGCCCCTGATGCCAGTAATGGCAAAACCGCGATATGACATGGCGTCACCGCATTGAAAGTAAGGGTGCATGCACCTTTCATGATGGCGCTTAGTTTACTTTCAATATCCCTAAAAATGTCTGGCTTAATTCGCGTTCTTGCCACCGAAAGTTGTACGCCAAAACGCTCCATTGCTTCATATACAGCCACTTTAAGTTTTTTGTGCGTTTCGATACCAAGATAAGAGCAGGACACAAACTCGATCATTTCCCTTCCATCATCGAGTCTGATTTTTTTTCCCTCTCTTTCAGTGACAATCAACTCATTGATGTTTTCCGAAAAAACACGTGTTTGATATTTTACAGATTTCTCAATTTTGTTTCTTTGCCAGTTCTGCACTTCGCTCTCCTTAAATAGCTAACTACCAGTAATGACAAAATCGCCAGGGATAATCCACTTAACCCCATCACTTTTTCAAATCCAATCCCTAAAGAAGTAGATTTTGTTACACAATAACTAATAACACCTGCACAGACAGTTTGCGTAAATCCGGTCAATGATGAAGCTACTCCCGTTTTATTACCTTTAATCTGCAATGCGGTGAAATGAGCGACTGGGTAATATGCACCTAATGTAAAATTGAACACAATGGCAGAGAGTAAATATAAAACTGGATCAGGATTTCCGATAATCAAAGGAACTAATGACAGTGCATTGATTCCAAAAAGTAAAAATGGATTTGTGAATGCGTTAAGCTTTGAAGCCTGATTTCCTGCTATGAAAAAAAGAACAGAAAGTGAGAAGACCAGTGAGTATTGAAAAGGCGTAAACTTTAAATTTTCAATAAAAATTACAGGCGTCAACGTAATAAAACAAAAAAGCGAACTCAGAATCAAGGAAACCAAAGCTGTCCCCGAAAAAAATTCGGTTGTCATAAAGCTGCCGTTATATTCTTCAGGCTTCTCTCCTGAACCAGGTAAACTTTTCGGAGCAAGAATGACCGTGATTATTCCAAAAATGAACATCGTTAAAAATATGTAGTTCCAGCTTACATAACCCAGCATTGCTCCGCCCGCGAGCGGTGCGAGCAGAGGAACTATAGCACTGGCAGAGGAAATGTCAGATAGGGCTTTTTTTAAGCTTTCAGCTGGAAAACTATCTTTTGCGATAGCTCTGGATAATACCGGTCCTGCGCCAGCACCCACGGCCTGTATAAATCTTCCTGCCATAAGTAAATAGATATTTTCAGCCATATAGCACAGCAGGCTACCTGCTGAAAAAACGATAAAACCTGCCGTTATCGTTTTTATTTTTCCTAACCTTTCACTTACAAAGCCTACACATAACTGGCTGATAGCATAAATGATAAGAAATCCGCTGACCGAAAGCTGAATAAGCGAATAATCAACCTGAAAAACTTTTTGCAGATCTGGCAGAGCCGGAACAATCATGTCGGTAGCCAGAGCTGACACAGATGCAGCCATTACAAGATATAAATACACTCGGTTCATAATCAAAATTAGCTTAAGCTCTAAAGAGCAACCAAGCTATCAAAACAGCTTATAAATATCAATTTATCTTATGTAATCATAGTGCTATACAGCGTTCAGCTAAAAAAAACCTCCTTTAAATAAAAATAACATTAAAATCAATAACATATTAATTAACTGTACGATTAATGATCAACTCTTTAAGGTATTCTGTTCACGAAAAAAACAATTTAATTCCGGTTAGAAATCTATTTGTAAAATAATAATTACACAGATAGCGCTACTGAAAGGAAAGAATTAAGAATCATTCACCGCAAACCCAGCAATAACGATAGATGATAAAATCGTGATCGGTTTTTAACCACATGACAGATAGGAATCTGCTAAAAAAGTGATTTGTTAACTTTACACTTTTATGTGACATTTTTATAACAAATGAAGATGGAACTGTTGACTGGTAGCGCCTCATATATTAAATGAGGTTATCTGATGCGGTGCGCCTGAATGATGAGGCAGGTCGTTTCGCCGGCATCGCGCTGGCTATGGTAAGGGTTGACTACTTCCGGCAGTTCTACAGTTACTATACGCTGCATGAACGCGACGTCCTGGCGCTGATACTGGTTGACACCTCCGTGTTGTATATACGCCCTTTTCCGGACACGGCCATTAACCGCAGCCTTTCCTCCAGCCCGCTGTTCACAACGGTCCTGAAAACGTCAGCCAGTGGCAGCGCTACGTGGCGTTCAGCACTGGACGGCGTCGAGCGGGTATATGGCTACGCCCGTCTTGAGCAGTATCCCCTGATAGTCACGGCGGGATATGACCGTGATGCAATCAGGACGGCGTGGTTCTCTGCCAACGCTGCCGACGTTGTGCTGAACCTCGTGTTGCTTGTAATGATTACCGGCATGGGTATGTTTGTGCTCCGGCAGGTAAAGGCTAACGTCAGAAACCAGCTTGAACTTTCTGACGGCCAGGCAGACCAGGCTGACCGTCTTAAGCAGCAGGCTGACAGGGTGCTTTATAAGGCGAAAAGCAACGACCGTAACCGCATTCATGACATGAGTTAAAATGGTTTTCCGGGTAAGGGCATGCTGTCCGGCGCTGGGAAGATTTGTCCCCACTTATTGAGACCTGTCTTTCATTATTGCCGATTCTGTTCGCATACTTATCGCTGGTAAATGCGCTACCGGCACAGAGCTGACTGCTGCATAAGACGATGTCCGCTTTGTGCCAGAAGCGGACGTTGCGTGTGAATCCACATTTCTATGTTGTCCCGCCTTTTAACTTATGAGTTTGCTGTTCATCGCTTATCCATGCCGGTGGCTTGGCTAACGCACAAGCATACTTCGGTGCTAACCGAAGCAACATGCCTTCGTCATCATTAAACTGCCCGTAAATTAACAACGGAGCGGACCATGATTGCAGTACTTTTTGAGGCAGATGCCCTGCCAGAGGCTCAGGAAAGATATCTTCAGCTCGCTTCGGAGCTGAAGCCTCTCTTATCCGACACGCCCGGTTTTATTTCAATTGAGCGTTTCCAGAGCCTGACTACGCCCGGAAAGATTCTTTCTTTGTCGTGGTGGGAAGATGAGGAGTCTGTTGCCGGATGGAAGCGAAATGTGATGCATCAGGCCGCTCAGAAAGAAGGCAAGCAGTCGATTTTTTCATTCTACAGAATACGGGTAGCCAGCGTATTCCGTGATTACTCTTCTGATAAGGGAACAAATCAGCATGTATGACATTCACGTTATTCTCAAAAACAGCCCGGGCTCACTTGGTTCACTGGGTAGTGTACTGGGTGAAAACGGAGTGGGACTTGAAGGCGGTGGCGTATTTACAGGATCTGAAGGCGCGCATGCACATTTCCTGGTTGAAGACGGCTTTAAAGCACGCAATGTGTTGACTGAGGCTGGTTTTGACGTCTGCAACGTGTGTCGGCCCCTGGTGAGGAAATTACCTCAGGAACGGCCCGGAGAGCTGGGAGAAATAGCTGACACAATTGCCCGGAACGGCATCAATATTCTGGTACAGTACAGCGATCACAGTAACCGGCTCATTCTCATCACGGATGATGATGCCCGGGCAGCCGTAGTAACCCGAAAATGGGCAATACCTTCTGAATGAACCTTGTTAAAACAAAGCGCGGCAGTGAGCCAGATGATGTCCTTGAAACATCAATGGTAATGGTGGCTTCTGCGCTGTCTGACCCGTCAAGGGTAAGTATTCTGTGCGCCCTGATGGACGGGCGCGCATGGACAGCTACCGAACTTAGCGTAGTGGCTGGCATAGCAGCCTCGACAACCAGCGGGCATCTGAACCGACTTCTCGGCAACGGTCTAATCATTTGCCTGACGCAGGGGCGTCATCGCTATTACAGCCTTTCGGGCAATCATATCGCCGGACTGCTGGAAAACCTGATGGGATTTTCCATGGGCACTTCTAAAGCCCCCGTTTCCAGTACGCCGGTCTATCTGCGTTACGCGCGCACCTGCTATGACCATCTGGCAGGCGAGCTTGCTGTCAATATTTATGAATTTATGCTGCAGGAAAAATGGCTTGAAGCAGATGGCTCGGAACTGACATCAGCCGGAAAAATGCATTTTGAGAAAATGGGCGTTTTGCTTAACTCTCGCACACGACGCAAGCCCTGTTGCGGCTGTTTGGACTGGAGTGAAAGACGTTTCCATCTCGGTGGTGACGCTGGCTCAGCCCTGTTTACACTTTTCCTGCAAAAAGAATGGGTAACGCGTGTACAGGGATACCGTGAAGTGAACGTAACCGATTCAGGCCGGGTTGCAATATATCGGCTGTTTAAGCTTAAAATCACCTGATCTTAAGTCATATACCGGTTGATTTGATCGGGTGACCCAAGGTGCTTTCATTTTACGTAAAAGGTCCG